>JBBRYQ010000100.1:0-17750 GCA_038237425.1 Verrucomicrobiales bacterium | reverse complement strand
TCTCTCGGGACTAGGGCAATGGCGAGCATCAGCTAGCTGGTTTCAAATTGATGATAATAGAGAAGTCAATGACTATTTTCACAGTAGTGAATTGGCTGCCATGGATGAACTCTACACGTATGCTATCATTGACTCATTTATTGGTAATTTGAGCAGTCAGATCCTGCTTGCCAGCAACTACAAGCGGGGTGCATTCATTCGTGCTTTTTCGGAATTGTTTTGGTCACTCGAAATCGCAGCATACAATCATGGTGAGATCTGCGAGATCCTTTTAAGAAATGAATCGGGGGAACTCGAGAGGTATGATGTACATAATTGTCCCGTAATTCGCGCAAAGTATATAACTCCCAAGTTAGATCAGCGGGAATTCTTGAAATTTTTCATAGAAAGAGACCAACACTTCAATAATGTTCAGATAGACCTGCTTTCGCTTTTGCGAAATAATGATTCTGCCGTTCTTAATGAGCGCGCCCTCAGAAAGTTCTTTGGGTTCGACACGGTTGTATTGAGCGTTCCATTTATTGATATACAAGAAGAAGACATTCCACGCTAGGCTGAACTGAAAAGCTGTGCGGGGACGGCCTTGTCGTGAATCTATCCAGTGTCGGACCTCAGCATCCCTGCCGAGATCCCTACTTTTTCCTCCCGGTATGATGCGGGAATGTCCCTCCCGAACGAGCAGGTCCACGCACAAGTTTTCGAACCCCCGTGACTCAATCGAATGGTGGAGTGCATACAGGACGGGACTTGGAGCGGCCATGATGAGAATAATAATCAGGGCTCGTTTCCCAATCAACGATTTACGAAAAGATCAATTTCCAATGGGGCATATCCCAGTAAGGCAGTAAATGGAATCTCCGCGGATTCACATCCCCGGTCAGATCACCGGCTAGTTTTTTGGGGTTTCATGCCATCACCGCCACGTCGCTTTCCAAGCCTCAAATTCAGACGGACGAACCCGGTAGCGGGCGAAGTTTCCCTCGTGGATGCCGGCGAGGGTTTCCTCGGCGGCGGCGACGAAGCGTTTGCGGTCGGTTTCGATCACGGATTCTTCGGCCCATTGGCGGAGGCGCGCGACGGCTTCGCGGCGGTCGCAGCGGGCGCGGATGATTTCCGCCACCTGTTCGGCGATGGCCTGGCGGTATTTCACCCGGAAGGGATCGGGATCGCCCACAGCACCGCGGATGACCGTGTAGCGCTGGGCGGACCGCTCGTAGGCTTGGATGAACACCTCGCGCAGGATGCCGACCTCGTTGAGTTCATAGATGGCGAGCATGCCATCGGTGTAGTCTGTCTCGGAAACATCGACGAATGAGAGCGGGGCGAGATTGCGCTGGAAGAGTGGGAGGTTGGCGGCCAGGCGGGAGACGCGTTTGTTGCCATCAATGAATGGCTGGAGGTAGGGCAGATGCACCATCGCGAAGAACGCCTGCTCGAAGGGGTCGCGGATTTCGCGCGCCTTCGCAAGAATGGTGTCGAAGAGCGTCTCGATCAGCGCCGGGATGGCGGGCGGCAGGTAGGAGGACTTGCCGATGCCCACGGGATCGGTGCGCAGGGCACCTTCCGCTGATGGATCACGGAGAAGGTCGGCGGTGAGGAGCGCGTGGAGGTTGAGGATCGTCCGGCGGTCGAAATCGGCCTCTGTGGTGGATTCCAGCAGGAACTCGATGGCGGCCTTGTGGTTGAGGATCATCACCGCCTCGTTGGAAAGTTGCGCGTCTCCGGTGCGACCGGCTTGGAAGAGCTGTTCGGTTTCCAACAGGGAATAGGTATTACCCTCCAGACGACTGGAGTTCCAAGAGAGGTCGATCAGCAGGCGTTGGCAAATGTGGCGAGCATAGGTGCCGGCAGGTTCCGCCTCCATGCCAGTCTGGCTGCCGATTTCGAGCAGCTTCCGCCGGTCGGCTTCCGGAAGGTAGTGAGTTTCGTTCGGCAGATAGGCCTCCAGGAACGAGCGTTGATAGCCGACGGCAGGGCGCTCAGAGATCGGGCGCCGGAGTTTTCGCCGAAGATCCTCCGCCGCCTTGGACAGGGTTGCGTGCGCCTGTGACTCCGAACTGGAAAGCTGTGGTGTTTGGTCTGTATCCAGCTTCGTCCGCCCATCGTCGGTCAGGTGATAAATTGTGGCGCGTGTTTCCCCTTGCCGATCCACGAAGCCAGCCTCACGCAATCGGTTCAGGCGGTTCAAAGCCGTTCGCCGGGGCAGGCGTGGCGTGAAGGCCGCCTCGTAATCCAAGGCACCCAATTCAGCGCTGAACCGGAACGGTTCGAGCCACTTTTTCGGAATCGGGCGGTCCATGGCGAGAAAATGGCAAGAAAACGGTCAGATGGCAAGAAAATGGCGAGATGGGGGAAGCGAGGAGGCCTGAGTCGCCGAAGGGATCCCGGCGGACGGGACGAGATTGGAAAGGAAATCCGGGCGTTGCGAGGAGTCAGTTTGGGTGGAGGTCGGCGGGAACCTCCGGCCCTTTCGGTGCCATTTTGGGACAGCGACCAGGGATTGCACGGGCAGTGATCCACTAAAACTACAGCGCGTCGATTTTAGGTGGCCGCATCAGAGAAAGGCAAAGTGATCTTGCGGAACCCTTGCCCCATTGAGACCGGTTTCACGGCAGGTGAGGCTTGAGCAGATTGTCACAGTGTGTCAAATATCAACATCCAAGCGTGCCAATATGACACATCGACTGGATTTTTATCACATGTCAACCACAAGGCGCAGACTGCGCAACCTATTTATTAACAACCCATAGCAAACTTAGTAGGTCATATGAACACACTTTGGCACGCAGCTTGCGATGGGGAAGCAACTCGGTCGTCACCGGTTTTTTGGCGAGCCTCCGCAGTTCGTCAAATTCCAAGACAATGATCCACTCAAACATCACCATCCACGCCGACGTCGAGACACTGCTCGCCCTTCCCAACCTCAAGGAGGCACGTGCGGCTCATGGCACGTCCGAGATCCAAGGTAACGTGGCTCAGGGCACCGGCTGGCACCTTTACCCTGATTTGCGGATTCACTCAAATTACGTTTGCGATCCCGACGCCTCAAAGAGGCAGCAGACTATGAAAGCGTTGGTCAAGCTCGGACAGGTTTCTCTCGCTGTGGCCACCAAGTTCGGAGGACAGCTCCTAGAGCACCAAGGACAGCGGACTCACCTGTGGATCCCGCGCTCGAATACGCCTGAGGGTCAACGTCAGATCCTTTCGGCTCTCCTCGAAATTGACTACCTCGTGCGAATGCATGTGCAACCACTTATTCAAAGCGGATGGAAAAGTTACGCCAGTTCGGCTGACTTCGGACCAACGATTTTCGTTCGCAGCGCGGACCTCAACCGAGGAGACTCCATTGTCTCCCTCTCACCGGCGGCCAATCGGCCAGCCAAAGTTCTGTTTCAACTCACGGACGGCGAAATTTGGCTGGCAGGACAGAAGCACAATGCACGGGCCCTGTCTGCCACGTTCGGCAGCGAGCAGCGAGCAACTGCCGATCCGGCAACCGTCGCCGGGAACTTCAGCCAAGTTGACGCCTTCCGCGGCGAAGCCATGGTGAAATTTGCGAAGGAACACCCCATTGCAAAAGACGGCCTTGAGCCCTGTCTCGGTTACGTTTTCCGGGCCGATATTGACGGATTCTCCGCTCTGATCCAAGGAGCGTTCAGCCGCCCGACGGACATGAAGACCGTGGTGGCTGGCTTCATCGCAGCTTCCCGCAACGTCAAAACCTACGCTGAATCGACTCCCATCGCTGCATTTGTTCAACTCCCATGGGCCGGCGATTGCTGCACGCTGGTCGCTGTGGTTGAGGATCACGCTGAGTATCGGGTCGCTCGGGAATCCACTATCGTAGAGGTCGCCGTAGAGTTTGAGGCGCAATGCGGAACCAAGATGCTGAGTCCGCTGTTAGGAAACGTTGCTTGGGCCTACTCGCTCGCCGGTGGGGATGCACACGGAAACCAAATCGGCAATCTTCTTATCGCGAACATCACTCTCGGAAGCCGCACGTTCATGGTCGGGGCCGGAAAAGGTATTCGCCGGAGCTTGGATGCCGAAACACAGATCACGATCCCGCGAGAGCAGACGTCTCTTTTCATCGAAGACAAGCCCAGTCTCAAGCCGCACCTGCGCGCAGAATTCGCGCCGGGAAATTCAAACTTTCACCTAGCCAAAGTGGCTGACCTCAAAAAGAGCAACGCCACCATCCAAGCCGGCATTCAGCCAGTCGCGACGACTACCAGCCAATTTCGTCCGACCCCTCGACCCTACTTCGGTGATCATTGAACGCTCAACGCCGATACCGCTATGCCCCCTAGGTGTGACGGCCGGAAAGCTTAAAGAACTTGTTGATTCCTGGACCGTAATTCCCGGGCCGGCTGCGAAGACGTATCGAGTAAGACTCCGGCTCAACATCCACGCCGACAATGCCCCCCGTCCTTGCTGCAATCTGGTAATTGCTGTTCCGGCAAGGTGGGACCGTGTGCTTCCGGTGGTATGGACCGATGACGCTTGGGCATATAGGTCGATCAACTGGCACTCTCAGCCCAAAGGTAGATGTGATCTCTGCTGGGTCCTTCCGCACGAGTGGATTCAATGGATAGACTTCTGGAAGCTCGAGGGTAAAAGCAATCGCGAGATTGCCGAACTAGCTGGTGATTGGCTAGTTACCGCGTGCGAACTCCTAATGCGGAGACACTATTTGGGACGCACGCTCGGACTCGCCCAATGGCCAGAGGCATGGACCGCGCATGAGCATTTTGGCAAGGGTGTCGGGCAATTCTTGATTTCAAACTCGATCCCATACCGGCTGTATAGAAAAGACTTCCCGCCATGAACCCTCCCACCACCACCCCTACGCAATACGAGGCGCTCGATCTGCTCAGAAGCGGTTACAGCAACGCCCAGGATGTCATCCGCTTCCTCGACACCAAAGTGGCGATCATCAGCGCGGCGGTCACTCTGATGCTGGGCTACGCGGCCTGCCTCGCAAAATGGTGGATCGAGAAGGTTGCCGAACTCTCGCCCTCCTGGCACACTTGGGAGAAAGCCATGTTCTTCGTGCATCCGATCCTCCTCCTACTTGTAGGAAGCTTCGGGCTAGTCATCATCATAAAAGCGGCAAATGTTTGGAGGCCCAATCACAGCCCCCTTACGCAAGAGAATTTCACGGCTCTATTTCCCGAGTGGGACGGTAATCATGTTACCGAGGAGTTCGTGGACGGTTACTTGAGCAATTTGGCCAACAACGAATCACTAAGCCACACCTCAGTTGCGGCCGAATATGCGATCCAGTGCAGGGTCCTCGGAAAAATGCTCCATAATAAAATTTCGGCTGCCCAGAAGCTCTCTCCTTGGTTCACCAGGCTATACTGCGCCATCGCAGCCGAGACCATCGCGGTGATCTTCTGTGTCACATGGAAGATTTTTTGTCTCGCCTAGAAGAATTTGAACTAGACACCAACGTGGTGACGAAAACCGCAGGCGCAGCTCAACCCATGGTCGCCGATACCGAAAAAAACCATTACACTTCTTCGGGAAAGGTCACAACAGGCCAACATCGAAGGCCAGCTTCTAACCCCAATACCAACAACCGATGAAAGAACGCTTTGAAGGCCCAGAGAATCGACAAAAGCTGATTGACGCAATTTCCACCCAAAAACTTCTCACTGGTGTTCCCGAGGCCGCAGTCATGATCGCCAATTGTGGCGAATTGTTCGAACTGATTGCGGCCGACGACCTCATTCACGAAGGTGGTGGTGATGACGACGCCTATTTCGTAATTCTTGGCCAGTTTTCCATCGTCGTGAAGGGCCAAGCAATTGCAACCCGTGGCGTCGGAGACTGCGTCGGCGAGATGTCTGCTATAGACTCCTCGCTCCCGCGGTCCGCGACTGTCAGGTCGGATGGCCTAAGCGTGGTGATCAAAGTAACCAGGAACAATTTCAACGCCATTGCCGATCACCACCCAACGATCTGGAAGAATATCTCGAAAGAGCTCACGAAGCGTCTTCACCAGCGCAATAAGCTCCTAACGGAGCCAAATGAGACACCCAGGGTATTCATTATCTCGTCCAAGGAAGCCTTGCCCATAGCATTGGAACTGCAGGCCATCCTCCGGCATGTTGCGCTGCCTGTCGCTTGGCCGGATGGGATATTCTTCGCATCCGGCTATGCCCTCGAGGCCCTAGAGCAGGAAGTCGACAAGTCCGATTTCGCGATCGCTGTCGCTCAACCTGACGACACTGCCACCAGCCGTGGAACCACCTCCAGCGTTGTCAGGGATAATGTGATTTTCGAACTGGGGCTCTTCATGGGACGGATCGGCAGGCGACGAACTATACTTTTCCAGCCTGCTGGACAGGAGCTTCGGCTACCGTCGGATCTGCACGGCCTTATGGCCGTGAGCTACAAGCTCGGCGACCCGAAGGACATCACCTCGCACATTAGCGCGGCATCCCACGAGATTCGGAAGCTGATCGGAAACCTCGGCGTAAGGAAATCACGCTATGGGTCTGAGTAGTGATCTTCAGAAATTCGTGAAGGATGTGTTCGCGAATCAATGGCGAACACGGGACGGGGTCGTGGTGCCCGATGATACCAGTGTGGCCTTGACGAACGACGGGGTGACAATTGAGGCCACGGTCCTCTACGCGGATTTGTCCGACTCGACCGCACTGGTTGACAGCCACTCGCACGAGTTCGCAGCTGAAATCTACAAATCTTACCTTCACTGTGCCGCGAAGATTCTGCGTTCGACGAATGGCACAATTACAGCCTACGACGGCGATCGTGTAATGGCAGTCTTTATAGGTGATCGAAAAAACACTGCGGCGGCAAAAGCGGCGCTCCACATCAACTGGGCGGTAAGCCACGTCATTAATCCGGCAATCGAGAAGCAGTATGGCCAAAACGCATACAAGGTCAGACAGGTCGTGGGAATAGACACTGGCACGTTATTTGTTGCTAAGACAGGCATCCGGAATGCGAATGACTTGGTTTGGGTGGGAACACCTGCAAATCACGCCGCAAAGCTGTGTGCGCTCAACAACTACGACACGTTGATCACTGAGGATGTCTATAAGAGGCTACACGATTCTGCTCGTTTTGCGGTGAACGCTAACATGTGGACGCGTATGTCTTGGTCCAAGATGGGGCGCGTCGTCTACGGTTCCAACTACTCTTGGGCACCGGAGTGAAGTATTTGCACCTACACATCCTCGGGGAGAATGAACGCGATCACGCGAAGTAGGGACCTACGTTCCAGAAATCACCTCCAAGCGGAGGTTCCGGGCGTACGGGATCTGAAAGTGAAGACCAAAAACATCATCCACTTTCACACCAGAAGTGCCGTCCCAAGGATAGATCCTGAATCGTAGTCCGCGAGGTGCCAGCCATTCCTCGTTTTCGAGTGATCCTGCAGCTTCATCCGAGATCCGGAGAAGTTGAGTTCCAGGCGGAATGATCACCAAAAGCAGATAGGACGGTGCTCCGGTTTGGTTTTTGGCGAAGAGGGCAGCTTCCAGCGGGTCGCGGCTGAGCGACAGGAATGACGAGCAGACAAATTCCTCTCCTCGTTCGCAGCTACGAAAGTCCTCTTCGGAGCACCCTCGGAAAAAGACCTGAGCAGAGTCACATGGATCCGCGCTGGCGATTTCCTTATCGAGCAGCCTTACCGCCTCGGCTTGGACATCCGAGCGTTGCCCACTGTGACGGAGCAGGGTGTTGATGTCGTATGCAAAAGCCTGGAGTCCGCAAAAAGAGTCGTTTCTTCGGTAGTGTAGGACCACCTCCCCGGCGTTTGTTGGAGCGGCATTTTGCATGGGGCGAATGCTGCCGAATTCGGGCCGGTGGGCGAAGCGGAAAAGTGTCCGCGCCGAACTTAGGGGATTTGACCGGTGACCTCCATTTCATCAGGCTTGTGTGAACATCCGATTTGGATGTTCTCGCAAGGTTTTATTCATTTAGAGTAAGGTCTGGTCGAAAAAATGGCGAGTAATGGCCAAAGTGGCGAGAAACAACGGGTTCGGGGAAAATTCGGTGCGGGCGTTCACGAATTCCGTCGGTTCAAACGCGGTGTGATAGCGAGGCTCTGTCATGCTGGCGCAGGCGGGGTGGTGTATGTCGTGATCAGGTGCTTGAGGTCGATAATGGTGAATGCCGGATTCCTGCGGTGCAGCATGGCGTGGCAGTTCGGGCAGACGGGACGCAGATCTTTGATGGGGTCCACCACGTATTCCTCGGCGATGGAAGCGATCTCCTTGAGGTGGTGGACGTGAATGAAGTCCTTGCCGATGGGGCCGTAGGCATTGGCGAAATCAAAACCACATACCGAGCATGCATATCCGTAATGGGCAAGGCAGGCGGCGCGAGCGGCTGGGTTTCGCTCGTAAGCATTCACCAGAACCTGGCGCACGCGGCCTTCGAGATGGGTGGCAGTTGGTGCGATTTCTTCTGGTAAGTCGAAGGAGGTCGGCGTTGCGGGCAGAAGCGAGAGGTGTTTGGCCAATACCTGGCGATGTGATTCCAAGCGGTCGCCTTTGAGGCCGAAGTAATATTCGAGGTGTTTCCCAAGCGCATCGACGGCACGAACGTAGGCGTCATTTCCATAATCCCGGCGAATCCATGTCAGGTAGTCGTCAGTATTGGCGGTGCTCATCGCCCGCGTGTAGCGCTCTCCTCTGAGCATGTGCCGCAGGATGTAGATGAGGTCCGACGCGCTGCTGGGGTTCAAACCTGACTGAGTCAGTTTGGCCTTTGCATCGGTTGGACGCATTTTCCCTTCATAAACCTCGCGACCCAGTTCGTATGCTTCCTGGTAGTGCTGCTGGGTGATTTTCATGAGAAGATCACGCCCTGTGTTTGTTCGCCAGCCACGCCCGGTTGAGGCGGATGTGCTGGGCGGGATTGGTGATGGGGATGGCTTTTTGGTTGAGGATCGGGAGAGGGTTCGTGTCGTTGGCGGGAACCAGTAGCCAGAGACCATGGATGCCATTTACACGTCCGATGTCGGCGATGATGCCGCTGAGCAGGTGCATTTGATCGTAGCGGGCGAGCAGGCCCGGATGAACGATGAGCGGGGTGCGATCCGGCGAGCGAAGGGCATTGGAAATATCTGGCAGGCAGCGCTCGACGAGGATCTGGAGGTTTTGCCAGTCGGACGAATTTGTGGTTTCGGTGGCGTCGGCTTTGAGGACGACGTTCCAGTCCGCGCCCGCGGTCCCGGCTTCGCGCTTCATGAGGTCGATGAAGAGGCGGTCGAGGTCGCGGATGTCGATATCGAAGCGGCGTTGCAACTCGATGCAGGCCTGTTCTTCCGCGCCTTGAGGAACGGAAAGCGTGAGGAAGGATCCATTGCGGGCGGCAAAACCGAGTTTTTCTTCAATGACCATCGCCTCGGCAACTTCAGGGGAGAGGTCGCCACTTGGCCGGACGGGGCCGGAACGGGTGCTGAAGCGGGACGTGAGGGTAACCGACGAGTGGAGGGAGAGTCCTTCCGCGCCGTGTGTCTGATAGGCTCCGCAGCCATCGGCGGCGTCGGGTTGCCATTTGAGGTCGAGGCCGACTTCCTTGAGGAGGTCGTCGAGATCGGGGCGGCCCGGCATGGGGGCCGCCTGTGGCAGGCGTGCCGCCACGCGGTTGCGGATTTCCTCGATGGTGAGTGTGCCGCCAAACAGGGCGTTTTGAGTGAGAGCCAGTGCTTTGACGGGACTCATGCCAATCGGATAGATTTCCATCCGGCTGGATAGGGCCGCGTTTTCTGACGCGGCGACAGCGAGTTGGCAAAGCCGCAGGTCGGTCGGAGCGGAGACGCCTTCGGGAAAGATTGGAACTGGCACCGCATGCAGCGCATCCAAGACGGTGCCCGGACTGGGAAGGGGATCGGCTTTTGCAAGCGAATCCGCGTGGCGGCCCAAGGCCACGGCGAAGTTTTTCAACTCCGGTGCGAGGGCAATGAAGATGCGTCCACCGCTGCGGTATTCCTGGAAGCGTGGTTGGGCCAGGCCCCGCTCGGTTTCGAGAGCGGCGCGGGTGGCGACGGATGCCATCTGGGTGCGCTTTGGTTCCTCTAAGGTGGAGCCGCGGGCGGTGAGCACGGCGGCGATCAGTTCGCTGTGGGTGAGCACTCCTGCCTGCGAGCAGAGGATCTCATGGATGAGATCCCGCAGACTGGTGATGGAGGGAAAACGTTTGCAGCGCTCGCGCGCCTCGGTGACGCACTGGCCCACGCGCTGGCGTGTGACGCTGAGACGCGTGGCGAGATCGGTTTGGCTGAACCATTCGCGGGCGGCTTCGTTGTCGGCCCAACCGAGAAATACCTGGAGGACTTCCTGTTCCGCCACGCGATCCTTGCCACGGCCGATGATCGCAACCTGCCGGGCGATGAGATCGACGCTGGCAAAGGCGTCGCCTGCCGACTGGTCGTCTTCCTCAGCGGCGTCGATGGCTTTGATGGCATCGGTTTCAAGATCGGGGAGTCGTTCGCGCAGGGCTTTGACGAGAGCGCCGAGTTCGCGCCGGGTTTTGTTCCCCACGCCGGGAAGCCGATAGATCCGCCGTAGTGGGAAACTAACCAGCTCCGACACCGTGACGAGATTGAGCCGGTCCAGGGTATTGAGCAGCCGCGTGCTGAGGCTCAGCAGGATGAGCTGGGTGCCGGGAGTGACGAGGTCCGGTAGCTGATAGGGAAGGCCTCCGGGTTCGAGTTCGTCTTCTGACGGATGGGCGGTCCGGCTTTTTTTCCGGTCGTCGATGGTGGCGAAGACGTCGCTCCAAGCCTTGAGCATTTCGTCCGGGTTGTCGAAACGCTGGCGGTGATCGCGGGACAGGGCTTTTTCGAAGAAGCGGACGAAGCGATCCCGCAAGTCGGGGTCGAAACGCTCGGGCAGGATGGTTACTTCATCGCGGATGGAGGCGGGATCAATGTTCTTGCCCTCACCCCAGGTGGGCAAGACGCCGGTTGCCATCTCGTGGAGTGTCATCGCGGCTGAGAAGCACTCGGAGCTGATGTCCCAGCGCTTGACCTTGCGCTCGGAAATGAAGGGATCGAGGTAGCCGGGTGTGCCCACGCTGATGTCTTCCGGGGACACCTTGGAGAGCGAGAAATCAAACAGGCAAAGTTGGTTTTGTTTCTTGCCCGGCGTGCGGATGCCCATGTTCTCGGGCTTGAGGTCGCGGTGCGCGATACCGCCGGCGTCGTCTAGGTCGCGGATGGTGCGGAGAAGGTCGTCGCCGAAGCGCTGAAGGTAGGTGAGGTCCAGCCTGCCTTCCTCACGTAGGTAGCGGGCGAGGGTTTTCTCGCCGGCGGATTCCATGGTGAAGCCGACGAGTTCACCGAAATCCAACCACTTGAAGGGCGCGACCACGATTCGCGAGCGCACCTTTTCCTGAATGGTCTGAAGCACCTCGAACTCTTCCTTGATGCGGGCGTTGTATTGGCTGGCCCGGGCGACCTTGAGGACCTGTTCGTCGCCATTGAGATCCACCAGATAGACGATGGAGACCGAACCGGAGCCGAGCCGTTTTTTCACGACGTATCCGCCGGGGAGCACGTCGTTTTTCAACGCCTCCAGGGGATTTGTTAGAGCCGACTCGTCGGGCCGGGTGAGTTCTTCTTCGACTAGGGTGAGGCCTGCCAGGAAATCTTCCACGGATTCGCGGTCCTCACCGATGCTGTTGGCGGTGGTGCGAACCAGATCCACCAGAGAATCCACCGCGCCGTCCATGGCCTCGCTGATGTTCAGGCCGTTGCTGAGGCTGTTTTTCAGCTTCTGCTGGAGCTCGGTGACGGAGGATGCGGGAGCTTGGCCGGTGAAAAGGAGGTAGGTGAGCGCTCCCAAGGAGAAAACGTCGAGTTCGGTGCCGCCGTCGGCGTTACCTGCGATGGCCTCGGGCGCTATGTAAACCAGCGAGGAGTCCTCGATCAACTGGCTTGCGTGGAGGGTCAGGGACATCCGGGTGACCACCCGGGAGGTGCCGCTTCCCGAGAGGCGCGCGCCGGTCTGCCAATTGAAGATCTGGATCAAGGGGCGGCCCTTTTCATCGCGCTTCACCAAGATGCTCTGTGGCGACAGGCTGCGGTGGATGATTTTCCTGCCATGAGCGTAGGAAATCACCTCGGCGATCTGCCGCAGGATGTCCAGACGCTGATCGACCGGGAGGGAGTCGCCTTCTTCGCGGAGGAAATGGTCGAGGCGGACGCTTTCCGGATCACGGCGGAAGAATAGGACGGGGCCGTATTCGCATTCGGTGGGTGGGTCCGCTTTGAGAATCGCGGGGTGGTCCAGGCGTTCGAGAATCTGGAACTCCCGTGCGGCGGCTTTCTCGGTGATTTCGCGGTCTTCACCGGAGAGCTGTCGGGAGAGCATGTAGATCCGTGCGCAGCGGCGGGTGGTGGGATGGCTGACATGATGCGACAGCCAATCCTGATAGAGACCGGTCGGGCTGTCGAAAACCAGTTCATCCAGAACGAAGTCTCCGACCTTGCGGGTTTTCTGGGAAGGCTTGATACCTGCCTGCTCCATCGCCTGGGTGATCGCCTTGATCAGCGGGCGGTTCACCGGCGGGGAGTCGTGCTGCCGCAAGCCGGGGCACTCGCGCCGCTTGATGGCCGCCATGATGCCGGGGCGGGTGGATTTTTCCGCCTGGTTTTCCGAGTCCCGGAAGGTGACACCGAAAGCGGCGTTGCCGGTGAGGTGGGATTTCGCCTCGGTGTGTGACAAGAAAACGAGGGGCTCGATGAATAGGCTCCCATCGCGGAAGGCCTTCTGGCGGCTGAGCAGGCTTTTCAGTCGCTTGCACTTACGGTTGGCAAGGATGAGCGGATTTTCGACGGTTTTCCGGCGGCCCTCGTGATGCCAGGTCCAGTCCTGCGCGTCACCCCAGAGATGCCCAGGGTTGCTCTTGATTTCGACGAGGAAAATTCCCTGCGGGCAGGCGACGAGCACATCGACCTCGTTAATGGAGCCGTCATCCGCAATGAACTCAAAATTCGCCCACGCCCGGTAGTTGTCCTGGGCCGGAAATTGCTCATGGATGTAGTCGAGGGCTTCCTGTTCCCAAGGGAACTGGGAGCGGGCCATTGTTTTCCAGTGCTTGTCGGATGATGCCATGGGGTCGGAAACCGGATCGAAGGCCGACGCTCCTAGATGAAGCAAGGCACGCGCAGTCAATAGGATTGGAAGTGCCGACACAACGGCAAAACCAGAAACTGCGATTCAGG
Organism: Verrucomicrobiales bacterium; assembly: GCA_038237425.1. Taxonomy (GTDB): domain Bacteria; phylum Verrucomicrobiota; class Verrucomicrobiia; order Verrucomicrobiales; family Akkermansiaceae; genus Luteolibacter. The sequence continues at coordinate 4,537 of JBBRYQ010000100.1, read as the reverse complement.
CGATGGCGGAAGCAGGTGGAAAACCGGTGCACGTTTGTTACAAGGTTTTTTGGCACGACAGGTTTTTCTCCACCTCAGTGCATTCGGGGCTTATTCGTGGCTATCCATGCATGCCGAACGGTTCTGGAGCTCAGCAGAGCATGACCGAACCACTCACGTTGAAAGGAGCTTTTAGTCGGGGAGAAAGGCTGGAGTCTTGGGCGTGGTCGTTTCAAGATGCCGCCATCGGACGTCGGCATTAGCTTTTAACTGTTGTTCAGACAAAGCATTCCATTCGCGATGGCTTCTCCGATTTGCGCGGCCAGACTTGCCATCGACGATCCCGTGCCAAATTCGTAAGCGGGACGAATTCCACCATTGCTGATCGGCACTTCAAGCACTCGGATCGTGTAGAACCTTGCAGGCATCGGCGTGCAGATGATTTCCACTGGCTGCCCGTCTGTATCGTCAGGGGGATTGTATCGGGCGATGAGGTGCGCCTTGTGAATTTCGTAAATTTCTGGCCCGCACCAAGCGGTTCCAAATGCCTCGATTTCGTCTTTGAGTGGTGGATCGTGCATCAACATGGTGTTAGTTTGTTGATGATTTGGAAGTGGATAACCCGTGGGATTGATGAGATAGCGTGGCTCTGACGGACACTCCGGAAAGCGGACTTCCGGCGGAAGTTCGTCAGTGCCGATTCTGAAGCCGAGGAAACGTTGAAGCGTATTCCATAGCATGTCCCACTCATGTCCAAAGTTAGCGCTCCAGATCGAGGGATGGGAGATCATGGAATCCACAAGCTCATCCACAAAGATCTTCACCTCGTCGTCGTCGAAACACAGCCCAGCCATTTCAATCATGTAACCGAGAATCACTGCCCGGCGCCGCGAGCACAATTTATGGCGTTCGTCGTATGCAACATGTGGCACGTGATGAGCACAATAGCGGAGCAAACGGAGGCTTATTTTGTGCCCGGCAGTTTCGAGAACTGTGTCAGGGCATTCCATTGCCTCGAGCCAGATGTCACGATTGAGACGACGCAGCGATGTGAAGTGACATGGCGTGGAGGATGTCGGATTCATTTCGAAAATATTGGTGTGGATGTTAGCGGTCGGGGGTTTTTAGAGGCAAACCTCGATTCCAGTCCTCCAGAATGCGAGACCTTCGACCCGTGCGGCGCCGGTAGCTGGTTTGCTGGTTTTTTCTGATGGTTTTTTATGGTTCATCGCCGAGAGGCTCTTGGTTTTCGCGGCACAGAGGGACGAAAGGAAAGGTTTCCGGGATGTGCTCCAGTTCGTCGCGCTTTCGAAAGCAATCACATCCGCAGGCCAGAATCGGATCAATCGCGGGCCGGTCCGATGGGATCGCAGAAGATTCTTTTTTTCATAGCGAATCACCGACGAAACCGAACAACCGAGATGGGTTGCTACATCCAGTCTGGTGAGGCGATTTTCAATTTGAGGGTTCATGTCCACGGGCAAGAGACACAAAAAATGCGGAGGATGCAAGAAAACTTTCCGAAAATGACACAAAAATATCAAAAGGGGAAATCTTGTGTTGCTATGTGAGTTTCAGTGATGAACACTTCCGGTATGGGAAATCTCAGCAAAAATCATCCGTTGCGCCGAATTCGAGAAGCTTTCAAAAACGCATCGGACGCCTCTGGACTAAGAAAATATTTCTCCAGTGCGGACTTTGCGTTGCTGCTGGACCGAGCCCCGAGTTCGATTCGGAATGTCGAATGCGGCCATACGAAAAAGTGGGACCGGTTGGCCCGGAAGGTCGAAGAGAAAACCGGCGTTTCAGCGGAGTGGATGTTAGGAAATCCGAAACCTACGGAACCAATACTGGGAGTGGACGGCAAGCCGTGGGACCCGGAGCGGCATCTTGATCATCTCGGTGGTGCCGGCGGAAACATCAAATGGAGAAGCCTGCTTATGGCGAGTCCGAGCGGAGTTGTGAAGCTTGCGACCCGGATGGTAGAAATAAAACTCAAACAGGACCTTGTGAGCTGTGGTGAGGAAAATTCAAAACCTGAAACAGCATTCCTCACAGATCTCGTTGGGCTTCTGGAACGATACGGCTGCCTACGTGGTGAAAAGGTTTCCGACCTTGTGTTGGAAACGGTCTTCGAAGACGTGGATGAAATCATATCAGCCATAGCAGGCACCAAGAGGCCGAGGGTGGAGTGACGCGCAGACCACCAAATGTCTTTCGGTCATCAGGCCAATCCGGTATTGGCTTTTCCGGAAGCGTCCACATAGACACCCGCAGTGGTGTTGATGGATCGGTGGCGTAGGAACTGCTGTGTGGCGACAAGTCCATGGTCGTGATTTACCAGGCTTCCAGCTTCTTTTCGCAACTCATGGAGAGGTTTGTTGATTTTTGCCAAAGGCTTTATTCCACGTTCTTCATAGTTTCTCAGCCAGCTGACGATGGCATCGTGGTGCGTTGCCGCCCGGTATTTTGAAGCTGTCGAGGGCCCATCCTTAATGAACCAAGTTCCCTTTGTGCTTTTCATCATTGCGTCAAGAACCTTCGCAGCAGGGGGTGTCACATGCACGTCGCCCACGGATGCGTCGGTCTTCGGTACAAATGTCTCGTGGGTGCTGATGGAGATGCGGCAGGCGCTAATCATGATGTCATGCTTTCTTAGCTGGTCGATTTCCTTGTAGCGAAGACCCGCGACCAAGGCCAGGTAGAGAATCTTCCACTGTTCGAACTTGGAATCGTCGAGGTCAGTCTCACTTTCTAAACCACCTCCCAATTCGCGAGCTGCGGTTGCCAGAAGCCGCTTTGCGTCAAGCCGGCTGGTGTAGCGCTCTTGGCCTTTGGCAGGGAGTTTCAATTTGGAAAACGGCACATAGTTCATTTCCTCGGCGGTGATTCCCATGCCTTCGAGAAGATCCTCGGAAAAAAGGCTCCTTGCGTTGATGGCGAGGCTTCTGATCGTGTTTGTGGCTCTTTTAGCGGCAACGAGGTCGGGCTTCTGGGACGCAGCTTTCAGGCGCTGCTCCAGCCACATTTTTAAATTCGTAAGGGTGAGGGCAGAGACGGGGAAGCTTTTGATCTTGGTGCGTTGCTCGGCCTTCCGCGCGCGCGGCGTTCCAAGAATTTCTCCGACGATGGTTTGGAGGGACTCAAAATACTTTTTGATGGACGCTTCGGCCACGAGGTTTTTAGACTTGGCCACGTTGAACCAATCCTCGATGGATGGGTTTTCGGGAAGATCCGAGGATTCTGTCGCAAAAACGACGGATCCTTCGTCCTTTGGCCAGCCCTTCGAAAGTATTTCAAGGTAAGTGCCAGCCGCCTCGCGCGCGGCCTCCTCCCGGATGGTCGAATTCAGCTTCATTTTACGGCGTTGGCCGTGAGCCTGGATGCGGACAAAGTAATGGGAGGATTCCCACCCTGGTTTCCGCTCAAGACGGATTTTTCCGGACCAGTAGGCAGCAGTGGTCTTCGAGGCTGTCCGGACTTTTTTAGGTTTCTCGATTGGGGTGCTTGATTTCATAATCTTCGGCCATTCTTCGGCCACTTTTTCTGCCGCACTGTAATCAATCCTGAATTCTAATGCAATCAAAAATCCCCATAACCCATTGAAATAAAGGGGATATTCGAAGTCACAAGTAGTCACAAGTGATCAAGGGTATTTAGCAGCCATGAGACTAAGGATCTAGTAGGGAAACCTGTGGAGGTTCGAGTCCTCTTTCGAGCACTTTCCGTTGAGGATGAATAACTTAGGGAGCCTTTAAGGCTCCCTTTTTTGTGGTTGGGAATCGGGCTTGTGTATTTATTGCGCACTTATTCTCCGGCGCTTTCTGTTAGCCCGGGGTTCCGAACATCCCTGAATGGGCTGCGGCCTAGTTCGGCGATGGGGCCTTCATTCGTGCTATAAATCTTTGAAGTAGTCCCTCCCTTCATCCTTCCCGCCGTTCGCGACGAATTGCGGGAAGTGCTTTTACGGCCCCGCTCACCTTTCTGAGTCGGGGTAATTTAGTAGCCAGGAAACGAACATTCAAATCACCAACCCCATCATGCCACGCACCTTGTATTCTCCAAAACTGTCTGACGACGTGATCCGCGCGCTTTACCGCGAGGGTCAACGCCGCCGGGTTCCCATGACCCGCCTTGCCGATGAATTGCTCCGCCGTTCGCTCGGCGGGGAGTTTGCAGGCATGGCGGACCCGCCTCTCATCGACCCCAATCAGGTAGTCATTCACATGAAGGATGCCGCCTGACACGGGATCTTAAACCACCAACCCTCCCCGAAGCCTGGTCCGTAATGGTCCGGGCTTTTTCGTTTCAACCCCAAATCAACCATCATCATGGCCATCAAATTAATCGCTAATTACTCAAAGCGCCTCGGCCTCCCCGGCTACTCGTCCCACCAGTTCTCCGTCTCGGTCGAAACCGAGCTGAACGCGGCGGGCGACATTGCCGCGGAATCCGAGCGCCTTTACCAACTGCTCCAATCCAACGTGGACGAGCAGATCCTCCATACCGGCTTCGTCCCTCCGGGCGATTACGGCATGGATCCGCCGGAGGAAAACCC
>JBBRYQ010000099.1:0-17945 GCA_038237425.1 Verrucomicrobiales bacterium | reverse complement strand
GCGTCGTCGATGGGTGTGATAGGGATGCCAAGGCCTTCGAACCAGTTCATCACTCCGCTGAAATCGAGAAACTGCGGCTCATTTGATGGGCCGGGCATTTTTTTCCCGGTCAGGTTGGTGTTGGGAGGTAGCACGACTCCGAAGAGCGCTTGGGCAAAGTCCCAGTAATTGGATTTCCCGATGCTGGTGCTGTTGATCGATCCATCGGGATCGGCGATGGCCTCGTACGTGACTGAGTAGCCAGCGGTATTTCGGACGAGCTTGCCCGAGGCATCGATGAGCTGCGCGTCCACGGTATTGTAGGGCGGGAGAATCGAGAAGACCGAGTAGTCATCGTCCATGCAGTGCATCCCGAGATTGTTCCAGCCTACGAGTTTTTGGGCGGATGCCGTTGCGATCAGTGCGAGAAAGACAGCGAGGATTTTCATGGCGGTGGGGGATGGGTAACTTAAAGCATCGATTCATCAAAACCCGCATCATCGGATGCGAGAGCTTTACTTCATGGTCGTCTGCACAGTCCCCTGATCGGTCACGGCACCTGCTTTGTTATAAAAAGTGATCGTGCCAGCGTAGCTGCCATCGGGTTGCAAGGTGAGTCTCGTGTCTCCCATGGTCGCGTAGTTCATGGGGTAGAACCAAGTCATGTTCGCTCCATAGAGATTGCCTGGATAGGTCCTTCCGCTGATTTTAACGTTGCCGATGTAAGCGACGCCCCAATTGCCGACACGCACGGCTCTCGTCGCGGTGAACATAATGGTGCCAGTCGCTACCTTGGGGGTGGTAAAAGTGCCGCTGACCGATGGCACGGCCGCCTGTGCGACTCCCGCTCCGAAGCCAAAAGCGACAAGCGCGGTGACGGCGCTCAGGATGTTTCTGCGTGTGTATGTTTGCATCTGATATTGGGGGTTTGATTTGAATCTTTTGAAGTCGATAAAACCTTCGCCAGCACTACGCATAAACTCTGATTCGAAATGGCCATGCCGCCAAATTTTTCTTAGTAACCAAAAGGTAAGAAACCCGGCCCCCCCCGCTATCGCAAACCTTGGCTTTGACCGGCGGCGGGTTTCGGTCTATGCCCCTCCGCTTTCCCATGAAGGAGCAAATCGAAGCCATCCAAACTGAAGCGCTTGCGCAAATCACCGCCGCCGCGGACGAACGCACGCTCGACGAGGCACGCGTGGCCGTGCTCGGCAAAAAAGGCACGCTGACGCTCGTCGCCGCCGGCATCAAGGACGTGCCGAAGGAGGACAAGGCCGCCGTCGGCCAGCTCCTCAACGCCGCCCGCACCGCCATCACCGCCGCGCTGGAGGAAAAGCAACTCGCACTCCGGGAAATCGCCGACCGCGCCACGCTGGCGGGGATCGATGCGACTTTACCTGCTCGTTTTCAACAAGTTGGCTCGCTGCACCCGCTTACGCTGATCCGTGACGAGGCCATCCGCATTCTCCGCCGGATGGGCTTCGCGCTCGCCGACGGTCCGGAAATTGAAGACGAGTTCCATTGCTTCGACGCGCTCAACACCCCCGCCGATCACCCAGCGCGGAATGAAAAAGACACGTTCTATTTCGACTCCGGAAAACTCCTCCGCACCCACACCTCCAGCGTGCAAGTCCGCACCATGGAGTCGCAGGCGCCGCCGATCCGCATCATCGCCCCCGGTTCCGCCTACCGCCGGGACGAGATCGATGCGACGCACCTTTCCGTTTTCAACCAGCTCGAAGGCCTCTACGTCGGCACCGATGTCTCGCTGCCGGACCTCAAGGGCACGCTGGAATATTTCCTTCGCGAGCTTTTCGGCACGCAGACGGAAGTCCGTTTCCGCCCGCACTTTTTCCCCTTCACCGAGCCGAGCTTCGAGATCGACGTGAAACTCACCGTGAAGGGCCAGGCCCCGCGCTGGATCGAAGTCGCCGGCTGCGGCATGGTCGATCCTGCGGTGTTTGACGCCATCAACAACTCCCGCAAGGACAACGCCTTCGACCCCGAAAAAATCACCGGCTTCGCCTTCGGCATGGGCCTCGACCGCCTCGCGATGATCCGCTGGGGCATCAAGGACATCCGCCTGCTCATCGAAAACGACGCCCGTTTCCTCAGGCAATTCGCTTGAAGATTTCTGGACCGCCAAGACGCCAAGGGAGACAAGGGTTAAGATTTTTGAGCTTATGAACACGATAGATTCAACCTATCTCAAGTTGTCACGGAAATCCCTGAGTCTTCTCATCAACTTCAACGTCCCCCTCCTCAAAAACGGCATCCGTCGCATCGCCAATCAATTCCAAGAATCCTAACCTCCTCTTCCTTGGCGCTCTTGGCGTCTTGGCGGTTCAAATCTCTTCCATTCCATGAACGTCTCTCTCAACTGGCTCGCCACCCACCTCGATCTATCGGGCAAATCCATCAAGGAAATCGACGACCTCTTCACCTTCGCCGGCGTCGAGGTGGAAGGCATCATCTCCAAGGGCATCGCTTCGGATAGAATCGTCGTCGCGCAGATCATGGAAGCCGTCCAGCACCCGAACGCGGACAAACTCAAGGTCACGCAAGTCGATGCCGGTGAAGGCACGCTGCGCCAGATCGTCTGCGGTGCGCAGAACTACAAAGTCGGCGATAAAGTGCCCTGCTGCCTCCCGGGTGCCGAGCTTCCAGCAGGTTTCACCATCGGCGAAACCAAGATGCGTGGCGTGGAATCCAAAGGCATGCTCGCCGCCGCTGCCGAAATCGGCCTTCCCGCCGGTGAGGACGGCCTGCTCATCCTTCCGCCAGACTCCGAAATCGGAAAGCCCGTCAAACAACTCTTCGACTCCGACACCCTGCTAGAACTCGAAGTCACGCCGAACCGCCCCGACCTCCTCAGCCACCGCGGCATGGCCCGCGAGTTGGCGACATTGTTGAAAACGCCGCTGCTTCCGTTGGCAATCACCGCACCTAACACCAACGTTTCGGTCAACATCCGCATCGATGCACCGGCCGCCTGCCCGCTCTACACGGCCATCGGCATCAAGGGCGTCACCGTGAAGGAAAGCCCGGCATGGCTGAAGCAGCGCCTCGAATCCATCGGCCTGCGCCCCATCAATAACATCGTCGATGTCACGAACTACGTGCTCCACGAACTCGGCCAACCCCTGCACGCCTTCGATGCCGCCAAGCTCACCGGCAACATGATCATCCGCAGCGCCGCCGAGGGCGAAAATTTCCTAGCGCTCGATGAATCCACCCACGTCCTCACTGCCGACGATCTCCTCATCTCCGACGAATCCGGCGCAGCCCTCGCTCTAGCAGGCGTCATGGGCGGTGCCGAGAGCGGCGTGACCGACACCACCACCGATATTCTGTTGGAGTCCGCCTATTTCACGCCGCAAGGCATCCGCCGCACCTCGCGCCGCACTGCTCTAACGTCTGACTCCTCCTACCGCTTCGAGCGCGGCGTCGATCCACAAGGCGTGCTTACCGCCTCAGCCTTCGCCGTGAAACTCATCCTTGAACTCGCTGGCGGCAACGTGGATTCCGCCACGCAAGTCGCCGGATTAGCCCCAACTCTCACCAAGCCCGTCACGCTCGACGCCCAAAAACTTGACCAGCTCATGGGCGGCTCCATCGCCCTAACCGACGCCGAGGAAATCCTCACCCGCCTCGGCCTGACGAAACTAACCGACGGCACCTGGGACGTCCCGAGTTTCCGCGCCGATCTCCAGCGCCACATCGATCTCGTCGAAGAAATCGCCCGCGTTCACGGCCTCGACAACGTGCCGTCGCGTTTCCAAGGCGCCTTTGTCCCTGCCAGCCCGATCGATGCCGCTTACGATGCGGACATGGTGCTCCGTCGGCGTCTCGCAGCGCTTGGCCTGCACGAATGCCAGACCATCAAGCTCATCTCAGACGCTCAGATTTCCGTCATCCTCCCGCTCCGCCCGATGCAGGATGGCGATGTCATCCGCGTGAAACTCCCGCTCAGCGAGGACCACGCCGTCATGCGCCCGAGCATCGTTCCCGGCCTGATCGCTTCCGCCGTTAGAAACGTCCGCCAACAGGCGAAATCGCTGCGCCTTTTCGAAATGGGCCGCGTCTTCCGCAACGCCGGCGGCGGCAAGGCCAAGGACCAGGAAAGCGAAACGCTCGCTATCCTACTCTCCGGCTCCGCCCTGCCCATCGGCTGGTCCCAAGCCGACCGCGCTAGCGATCTCTACGATCTCAAAGGCATCCTCTCCGCATTGTTAGGCGGTCGCGAAATCAAGTTTGCTCCGAAAGAGCGCGCCGAATTCGTCCTCGGCTCCGACATCAAGGTCGATGACCAAACCATCGGCGTCTTCGCCCGTCTCACGCCCGCCCGCGAGCGCGAACTCGATTTCACCACGCCCGTTTACGTCGCCGAACTTGACCTCGGAAAACTCCGCAAGCTGCTCAACGGCATCAACCACGTCGAGGACCTCCCGCAGTTCCCCGGCTCCTCTCGCGATGCTGCGATGGAACTCCCCGCCAACACCGCGAACGCCCAGATCGAAGCCGTCATCACCAAACTCGCCGAGCCCCTGCTCACCGCCTCCGAGTGCTTCGATGTCTTCACCGATCCCACCGGAGAAAAGTTAGATGTCGACAAAAAATCCGTCGCCTACCGCTTCCAATACCGCGCCCCCGACCGCACCCTCAAAGCCGAGGAAGTGGACGCCGCCCATCAGAAAGTCCTGGATGCGCTGACGCAGAAGCTCGGTGTGAAATTCCGTTGAGCAAGCAAAGCATTTTCTTGGCTGACGCTTACATCATATTTTCCCCTGGGCAAGCAGACCGCTTCAGTTTTCCTAACGGAAACCAAGCTTGTCCTCAGCCACCGAAACTCGAATCACACAGTCGCCTGCCATTCTTCCATTCAGAATCTTTTCCGCAATCGGTCCTCCCAGAAGCCTGTCCATCACTCGCTCCAGCGCGCCGTCCTTCTCAAGTCGTCGCGCCGATCAAACGAATCGCACCACGGGCCAGCGCCGGTTTCAGGATGTTCGCCCCATCCATGCTGCCGCCTAATAAGGGGCGCGGTCGTTTCGCCCGCGTGCCAATGAAGTGCGAAAATATCGCGGCTCATGCCCATTCCCTTTCTCGATCCATTGGCATGGTAGGCAAGGTGACCACCCCCCGGCAGGGAAATCTCGATGACCCGCGCCTTGCCCAGCTCTGCTGGTAAACGCGAAACAGGTAGGGCGGTTCGGCCTCGGGCCGCCCACTTTTCCGCCCGCATGGGCGGCGCGAATGCGCTGAGCATGAAAAGCCCTTGCGCGATTCATCCTCGGGGGCAGTCACGGCGCGGCGAGGCCGCCACGCCCTACGGTCTTCCCGACACCCGGTTCAAGTAGTAAAGTGTCGTGAAACCATGCGCCGGAAAGACCCCATCCAGCTCGCGCTACTGGACCATCGCCAGCTCTCTGGCCGAGGCGGCATAGTGTGGTTCCCGGTTTTGGAAAACTTCCAACAGCACATTGATGCCCACCGCCACTCTCATTGTGACCTTACCTATGGGCGCACCTTAGTCGGAACGAATTCGGATTTCAAGAACGCTAGCCGGACAATCGAATCTTCCGAATCACTCCAGCGCGGATTGTTTCTTCGGCTTTTCATCCTCCTCCGCGATGGCCCGTGCATCCTTCTTCCGCTTCTCTTGTGTCTTATGTCTTGCTGTCTTCCGTCTCAATCCCCCCCAATCGCCGCCGCACCGCAAACGAATCATGCCCCGTCTTCGTCAGCGTCCTTGGGAAAATGACGAAGCGACTCATGTCTGCCTCGTCAAAATCGAAGACACTCACTGAAATCAAAACAAGCGATGAAACCGAACCAAGCACCAGCCATTCCTCGGGATACCCAACAGATTCCCAATCCGGCCAGCAATCCAGTAGCTGGGTTGATCCGCGACACTCTCACCCATCATGGGCTCACGCAGGCGGCAGCCGCAAAGGCGATGCGGATTTCTCCCGGCGTGATCTGCGATGTCATCAAGGATAGGAAACCCGTTAGCACGGAACTGGCTTTACGTCTTGAACGTTGCTTGGGGCTCTCGGCGGATTTCATCCTCAAGGTCCAAGCGCATTTCCACTATTGCGTCGCCTACCATGCAAAGTCATCCCTCATCGCCGCCGAGGTCAAGGTGCTCGTGACTGCCTGAATTCATGTTCCCGAGCATCCTTCCCCACGCGCCGTGGATCTCGTCCCGCCTTAGAATGGCACCTCGCCCGCCAGTTCCACAATCTCCCTCTCCACCCGCTCCGACTCCGCTGCCAATTCCCCGATCTCCTGCTCCAGTTCCTCCCGCTGCGCGGAAACGATTTGCACAATGACCGTCTCGTCCTTCTCCGCCGCTTGGAAGACTTGGTAGTCGGCGCTGGTGCGGAGGTCGTCCAGCGTCTCGATCATCTCCAGCAACTCGATGTCTCCACGGTCGCGGGCGTGGCTGTAGCGTCCCGCCCAATGCTTTCAAATTAAGATTTTTTAACCACGGATTGCACAGAAGGCACGGATAAGAAGAGAGTTACGAAAGACGCCGGGCCCACCCTTTGGGTGAATCCCCCAAATCCTGCAACTCATTCATTATCTGTGTTTATCAGTGTGATCTGTGGTTAAAATTTCTTCTCTAGAATCAAAAGCATCATTTCAGGCGAACCAACAAACGCAGCCGATCCCGCTCCTGATAAAACGTCCGCAGCTCGCCGAAGAGCTTGGAGCGGATGGAATCCACTTTGGACTTCTCGATCCCGAATTCCAATTCCAGTTCCGCCAAGCGGTTCCGCGCCGCCTCCACCAGCCGTTGGTAAAGCCCGATCTCCGGTTGTTGGAAAACCACCAACCCGGCAGCGGAATCTCCCGCGTGGTCCTGAATCTCCAAGTCGAGAAACGCCGCGTCCTCCAGCACCGTCCCATTCCCCAGTTGCCCGAGAGGTAGCGAGCTACCGCCGGGAGCGCACGCCAAAGGAACGCGAAAGATCAACCCAAGCGTGGACATATCGGCTCTCCTTGGCATCCAGCTTTCGCACCCCTTTGACATGCGGCCTACGGTGAGGCCGCGCTACCTCACCACGACCGCAATTCCGCATCCTCCCGCGCCTCCTGATAGAATCTTCCCTTGAACTTGCCAAACGGTAGCCGCGAGGTAAACCACTCGTCCTTGGTGAAATTCACGATCTTCTCCCAAGGTTCCAGCCCCCCTGTTTTTCCGCCAATTACCGCAGCGCCCCCTTCTCCGAAAACAAAAGCATGTTCAACAGCAAAAATGTCGCCTTGATTTACAGATTTCCGTAGATTACAAATTTCAGCATGATTACGACAACGATCAGCACGACCGAAGCCGCCCGCCATTTAGGCGACTACCTTGCGCGGGTGAAGCACAAGGGCGAGCATTTTTTGCTCACCAAAAACGACCAGCCGATCGCCGAACTCTCCCCTGCTAGCGGCTCCCGCCGCGCGACTTGGGGGGAACTGACATCCGCCGTCGCCCGTCTGCCACGCGATCCCTCGTTTGCCGACGATTTGGAAAAAGTGAACGAGGCCGATCAACCCACCGCCAACCCATGGGCCTGATCTTAGACACCTCCGCGCTGGTGGCATGGGAGCGTGCCCGCAATTCAGGTCAAACCGTCACCCTTGACGAGAGCGAGGAGCTGGTGATGCCCGCCGTGGTTTGGGCCGAAGCGCTCGCCGGTGTCCGTCTGGCCGATTCCGCCGCGCGGGCTGCCCGCCGCATGGCATGGCTCGAAACCCTGCGCCGCGTGATGGGAGTGGAGCCGTTCACCGCCGAAACCGCCGAACACCACGCCGACATCTTCGCGGAACTGACGCAAAACGGGACGATGATTCCCCAGAACGACATCGCCGTCGCCGCCACCGCCCGCTGCCTAGGATGCGGCGTCCTCGTCGGCCCCCGGGATGAGACCCACTTCCGTCGGATCGCCGGCCTCGATGTCAGGCTGCTGGCCGCTAGTTGAATTTGCCAAACTGCAGCCGCGAGGAAAACCACTCGTCCTTGGTGAAATTCACGATCTTCTCCCAAGTATCCAGCCCCCACTTCTCCTGATCTTGAATTCCCGGCGGTTGAAATCATAGAGGTGGCTCGATTCACGTGAGGCTCTTTCATTTAAACTACCCTTATTGCTCATTTTGTGGTTGCGCTGGAATTGGACAGGTGACAAGTTTCCAGCGTGCTTTTCACCGAGACACCCGCCTTCACCAAAGCCGTCCAAGAAATTCTCCGTGAGCTGGACTATTTCGAGTTGCAAGATCTCCTCATCGAAAGGCCGGACGCCGGCGATGTCATACCAGGTTCCAAAGGCTTGCGGAAAATCCGTGTTGCCAGCGGCGGGAAAGGCAAACGTGGAGGTTCCCGAGTGATCTATTATTGGTATGTGGATCCTGAAAAAATCCAGTTGTGCCGCATTTACGAAAAATCGACCCAAGCCAACCTTTCAAAAGCCGAAATCCAGCAAATCCAAACCGAACTTGAACCATGAAAAAGCATGATATTGAAATCCTCGAACGTGAAGCCCTCGCCATGGAGCGTGGAGAGATCACCCCGGGCCGTGTCTGGAAAGTCACCCAACGCCCAGATGGCACCGTGGAGCGCAAGGCGATCGATCCGGAAACGCATCGCGCCGCTCAAGCTCGTGACTGGAAGGCGAAAACCGAAGCCGCCAGAATCCGCAGGGAAATCAATGTCACCCAGGAGGCATTCGCCCACATGCTGGGCGTTTCACTCGGTACGGTCCGCAAATGGGAGCGCGGAACCATTCAACCCAGTGGTGCGGCCCGCACACTGCTTAAGATCGTCGCCAAATATCCCGCCATCGTCCGTGAGGCAGCACTTTCCTGAACCCGCGAAGCGTGGTGAATCCGCGAGGCCCGACCCCATTCACGAACCAGGCTAGCAGCACCCGTGACAGCACGCCGGGATGCTTGGCGGTGCGGAGCGACGATTTTGGTGGGAGTTGAGCCAGTGGTCTGGAGGCTAATTTTCTCGTTCAGCACCCGCCAGCCGTTGTGGGGTATGGAGGGCTTTCAGTTTGTCTGGGAACGTGTCATGGGAACGTGTCATGGAATTGGGGATCTTGAATTGCCAGGCCGGGTTTATCCCGGCGCTTTCGCAGACTGCCATTCTCTGATACCCACATTCATTTTTTCTCGGCTTTCCCGTGCGGCGGTGTGGGAAACTTTCCGGGGCTACCTTGGTCGAGTTTGGGTCCTACGGCGAATTGCGTGAGGCAGTTGAGCTTGCTTGACATGTTTTTCAAGAACTTCTCCGCGTAGCCGGGTGGAAGCGTGTCGGCGTGGGTGGCGACTCCATTGACTGCGTACCTGAGACGAGCAATTTTGACCTGCATCGCCTCCCTGCGGAGTTCATCGAATACTTGGGCGCGTAAGGGCTGGTAAGCTTCCTTGAAATTGCGGGTCATGAAGTTGATGGCTTCTTCAAGCTTGGGATCCATTTTTTTAGCATCGCCAGACTTTTCAAAAGCAACCTTGGAAAGGTTGTCTCGGTAGAGTTCGTAGTTCTTCCAAATCTCATCCAAGCCTGTATAAACATCGGCCAAAGGCTTGGTGCCATTGATGTAATCTTGCCAAAGTGTGCGCATGTTATACTTCTTTACACTGCCTTTGAATAAATTGTTTGCGTTGGTAAAGATTTGTTCGGCTTTTGTCTTGTTGGTAAGATCTAAGGTCCTCTCCGCCAACTCGTGCATGGTCGCACAATTTGCTCGCGACTCTTCGACTTTACTTACGCCATTGGCACAATCCGCGAATTGCCCGTAAGACTTATCAAACATCGTCGTGCTCAAGCTCTTCCGGCTTTCATCGAATACAGGTTGATATGATAGTTCCAAGTCTGTTATTTGTTCATTGACTCGCGCGAGCTGAACAGATGGCGATGGGGCAAATTCTAATTTTGGAAGCTCGCTTGTGAACTGAGCCTTCAACACCGCTTCGCCATTCGGTAATTTTTGAAGCGCGTCTTCTGCCAAAGCATCGGCAGATGTATAAACAAAACCCATGAGAGGATTTTTCTTATAGGTAATACTAACTATTTTTGAGGCATCAGTAACACCTGATTTAGGATCATAAAATAATATCCTCATGTTCTTTTGATAGATACGTGGCACCATGCTCGCCACATTATGAGCTCCCTGCCAAGTATTTTTTCCCGTGCCATCGTTGGAAACTCCGTTATCAGACATTGCGTAATTCCACGTTGACCTGGCACCCGCACCTGTATAATCGTCCTGGTCGGAGGCTGCGCCAGCAATAAAACATTCACAAGAATCTGATAAGTCGTGCTGCTAAAAATAGTAAGCCAGCTTAGAGCCTTTACATGTAGTGAGAAAAGTATGCACTATCGACCCCTTCAACATGCCTATCATCTTGCGCCAGTCTTCTTTTCCGAAATACGCTTTATTTTGAGACCAGTCACTACTATTACCGGAATCCGTCTTATGCGGCCAAGAGGGAATTGCGGGTTTCCCATCGGATTCAGCGTATTCCCCATCAACAAGAATTTCGGTAATTATAAATGGCATAACACTTTTTGTTCCGAGCTTCTTTTTTAACTCGATACAAGCGGGATCTTTTTCAAAATTATTGATCGCTTTTTGAATTTGCGACTTATCCGAAATGACGAATATTTCGTCCTTTAAAGCATCAACACTATTTGGCTGTATTCCTACGAACTTCCCTTTATTGCCCTTAAAGTAAGTCGGCATAAATTCATTAAATTTATCGTCGCTAGAAATAGCGACACCTTGTACTGATATTTTGGGATTAAGGGGACTAAATTGTTTGAAGTGACTTGCAGATTGGATACCAATACCATCCCAGTCAGCATCCTTTTCGGATACCTTTTTAATACTTATTTTACCGGCCCCAAGGAACGAGATGATTAGCCGGCCACAAACGTTACGAGATTGAAAATTACAAGGATCGCTCCCATCAGCCTGAAATTTGATCGGGCTGGTGGTGGTAAGTCCGAACTGATCCCGCGCCCACATTTGCACTTCGCCACCATCGGTGATTGCCCGGTTGATCAATTTTTTGCCGATGATCGTCTGCGGGAGGGTGATGTCTTTGCCCGCACCGTTCTCCGCCATCAAGGCGGTGGTGGCTTCAATCTGGCGTAAGGTCCAATCGTGATGTTTCAAGACAAGGGCTTCAAGCTGCGGTCGTCCGCCGAGCTTGCGGGAGATGGCATTGCGGATGGACTCCAGATCGGGCGAGATCTTGCTCTCGTCGAGCTGCTGGTGGATTTCCAACCATGCGCCGGGCTTGTCCTGCCACAGGGCCAGCATCATTTGCTGGATGGCTGGCCCCAGCACAGGATCCCGCACGCCAGGAAGAAAGAGAACTGCCACTTCGTCCGGTGGGTAAGTTTTGAGTGCCGCGTGCAGGGTCTTGCTTGTCGTCCGGCAATGCGGGCAGGTGGGATCGATGATGGAGATGATCACATGCTTGGCATTGGGGAGGCCCTCGTGAGGAAGTTGGAAGAGATCGAAAGTGAATTTGCCCCCGCATAAGGCAATCGAACGGTGGGTTTCCCCTGCTGCGCTAGAGCTGGGTGAAATTTGTGCCGCATCGCGTTCTTCCACCGTTGTTTTTGCGACGGCTTCCGCAGCAGGGAGAAGGGAAAATCCACCGAAGAAAAACATCATTGAGGCGAGGATTCCGCAAGCGAGATTGGGCAATATCCGGTGGTCTGCCCGCAACGGAATGTCCAAAGAACGGTGATGGATCCACAGGCCCAGCGAAACTGCAATCAGTGCCAACCCGTGAATCGAACAACACCACGGGCACCACTGCCGCAGGATGAAGGCTTGCAATGTTACAAAAAATGCGACGCTACACAGAATCCCACCGAACAGCGACAGGGAGATCCGGGAATAGAGTTTCCGATTTTGGAAGTGCGGAAAGACAGCGCAGACGCCATAAAATAGCGCCCCCACCAAGGATACCGGAACCGGACCCAGCCTCGCCCAAGAGCTGGTGAGGATGTTACTGCATGAAGAACCCATCCCACACCCTGGCACACCTTGGCTCTTCAAACTTCTCCATCCCAGCCATGCGCTGATGACGCATGCCAACACGAAGAAGAAGCGCATGGCCCATTCGGTAGGAGTCCACTTGTTGATGCTGAACCGTGCTGGGAATTCCGAGGGATGGTAATTTTGATTTTTCACAGTGATTGATGTTGGAGTGCGGCCGCGGTCCCAAATAACAGACATTGGCGAATGGTTTTCATGGCGGGATGATTCAAGAAATGACCGTCAATCCTGCGGCTGCGGCCATGCGTGACTGTCGCAGGTCAAAGGTGCAAAACTCAGTGGCTCCGAGTTCCAAGGCCAAAGCCACATGCAGGGTGTCAAGCGAGCGGCATAGTGTTTGGACCCCGTGAGCGGCGGAAAGAGCTTCTGCTGTTGCGAAGATATCCGGCCAGGAGACCGCCATCCGTTCATGCACGCCGGTGCTGAGGTCGGATTCCACTTGGGCGATCAATGCGTCGCTTTCGGTTTGCGTCAATTCACCGCGCCCAGCCTTTTGCCGAAGGGCGGAGCGCATTTCGAGTTCGTGCAGTGGGTTGAAGGGCGGCTTGTCGGGGCTGGCATCCACAAAGGCCACCGCCTCGGCGGCACGAGGTTCTGGCAGGTAAAGCTTTAACAGAACGCCGGTGTCGAAATAGCGCATCAGAAGCGGTCGGCTCGCAGTTCATCCAGAATCGCTTGCGAGTCGGGAAGCACTCGGCTCCCAAACAATGCTTGCTGGCGAGCCAGAAAGTCGGGTTTGGAGGTGAGCGTCTGGCGCTTCGGTTTTTCCTCCACCGATTCCACGGTCAACAGCACATGCGCCCGGCCCGGCTTCAGCCATGCGGGCAGGGGCGAAAGCAGTTTCACGCTGCCATCGGCTCCGATTTCGATGTCTGTTTCCAGTGTTTTCATGTCCGCAAGGTATCAAGATTTGTTGGAAGGTAAAGCCTGCAAGCAACGCTTTGATTTCCTCAATGGGTGCCTGCGGTGCTTCGGGGTCAGTCCCAAATAACAGACATTGGCGGGTGGGGAGGTAAAGGCTGAAACGCTGAAGAAGATGAGATTGGAAGCGGATGATTGGAAGCGGAATGATAAGGTGCGGTGGTGCTCATTTGAGGCGTTTGATGCTACTGGCGGATAGCAATATTCGCATCTGTGTGATGGCGATGTCATTGAGGGTGGCGAGGCGTTCGGGTTGTGGCAGACCTTGGCGGATGAGGACGACGGGGTAGAAGCTGAAATGCTGAAAACCTGAAACGCTGAGATTTAGAATGAGAAAGGGAAGTGCTGAGTGAGCAGTGAGCAGAAATGAGAACGTGTCTCGTGAATCGGGTCAGGTGTCGCATTTCAACAAACGTGGTGACATTCAATCCAGCCAGTTTTCGATCCGCAGTCCCGGCACCGGATTGAAGTCGGTGAGATTGCGCGTGAGCAGGGTGGCATCGTGGGCAAGGCAGATGCAGGCGATTTTCAAATCCTGGGTGCCGACTTGCTGGCGAAATGACTTTAACGAATCAAAGCAGTCCGCCGCATCGTGATCCCAGGGAAGCACTAGCCAGGAGGCGAACACCTCCACTTGCCTGACCAGCCGCTGGTAGGCGGCGATTTGGTTTCACGGTTCATTATTCCGCCGGATTTCCGCAAGCCAACCGCGCAATGATTCCTCGACGGTGACTGCGATAACGGCGACGTCTTGATCTGAGGCGTCGAGTTTCTGAAGTAATCGCAAACCCGCTGCGGTGCGATAGGTCAATTCGCTGATGTGATTTTGGTATCCAGGACGAACATGGGGTTCAGTCCTTGTTTGCCTGTTCCCGCCACTCACGCCCCAGTTTTTCCGCGCTGCGAGAGAGTTCATCGTCGGGAATCGCGCCCACCGTCTGCCGCCATGACTTGGCACGCGGCTTCAGGCCGAGGACTTCGTGCTTCAACTCGTCGAACTCGCGCTCAATGCGGGTAAGGCGTTCTTCCATGGTGGTCGTTTTCATGAGAGGAAACTAGCGTTTGGCCGGGGTGTTGCCAAGGATGGAAGTGGCGGGGTTTTTCATGCGGATGGTTTCACGATGCGGATCAAGTGACCAGCCGGGATTGCTCCGGGGTCTGCTCCGGGGTCTCAAGTAACAGACATTGGCGGGTGAATTTCCGGTGACACATGACTGAGATGAATTCAGCGGCTTTGCGGGTGTTCGCCTGAGTGCTTGTGACGGGTATCGGTATTGGTTAGCCTGCCGCCATGTTGTTCCCAGATTTTGAATATTCCACGTGGCTGGGGCTGTGCGCGCTGATCGCATTTTACGTGGTGGGCATCCTGCATGTGTTGCACGCGCTGATGCATGTGAGAACCTCGCAGGGGACAATCGCGTGGGTGATTTCGCTGCTAACGGTGCCATTTTTGGCGATCCCGATGTATTGGCTGCTGGGCCGGACGAGGTTTTCCAAAAACGTGGGTGGGCGGCGGGAAAACGACAGCAATCTCAACAAGCTGGCGGTGGCGATGCACGAGCGCTTGGGCCGCTACGAGGTGGACATTCCGGATGACGATGCCTTCGAGCGGGCGGCGCGGGTGTTGGGCGGGCTGCCGTTCACGCGGGGAAACGAGCTGGAGCTTTTGATCGATGGGGACAAGACCTTCGAGCGGATTTTCGAATCCATCCAGGAGGCGAAGAGCTACCTGTGCGTGAATTTTTTCATCGTGAAGAACGATCAGCTCGGCACGCGGTTCCAAGAGGCGCTGATCGAACGCGCGAAGGCTGGGGTGAAGGTGTATTTCCTGTTTGATGAAATCGGCTCGCACAAGTTGCCACGGCGCTACCTGAAGGCGATGAAGGACGCGGGGATCGAATGTCACTCGTTCGGCATCAACCGGTTCTGGTGGTCGCGCTTCCAGTTGAATTTCCGCAATCACCGCAAGATCGTGATCAGCGACGGGAAATCGGCGTTCATCGGCGGGTTGAACGTGGGCGACGAATATCTCGGCCGCGACCAGAAATTCGGCGAGTGGCGGGACACGCATTTGAAAATCTGCGGGCCGGCGGTGCAGGCGATCCAGATGGTGTTCCTCGAAGACTGGTTTTGGGCTTGCGACCAGGTGCCGGCGCTGCATTGGGAAACCGCCCCGGAAGCGGCCGATCAAATCGCCGCCGTGATTCCCACTGGCCCGGCCGATCCGGCGGATTCGTGGCAGTTGATCGTGGCGGAGGCGGCGAACTCGTCTCGGAAAAAGCTCTGGATCGCCTCACCGTATTTCGTGCCGGACGAGGGTGTGCTCACCGCGCTCCAGGCAGCGGCGATCCGCGGGGTGGATGTGAGGATCCTGATTCCAGAGCGCGCAGATCACCTGCTAGTCTGGCTTTCGGCGTTTTCGTATTATGAGCAGTCGCTTCCCTACGGAGTGAAAATTTTCCGCTACCACAAGGGATTCCTGCACCAGAAGGTGATGTTGATCGACGAGCGCCTTGCGGCGGTGGGAACTGCAAACCTCGACAACCGCTCGTTCCGTCTGAACTTCGAAATCACCGCTTTCTCGACCGACCCGGCATTCGTCGCGGAGGTGGAAAACATGCTGGTCACGGATTTCTCCTACGCGCGGGAGGCCAACTTGAGCGACTTCACCAACAAGCCATTCTTATTCCGCGCCGCCAGCCGCGCGGCGAGGTTGCTGGCACCGATCCAATAAAAAAGCCCGACCGCAGGAGAGCGACCGGGCTTTTTGGAAATTTCGGAAAATCAGTTTTTCGCAACGCAGGCGCTGGCGAGATCCGGGCGCTGGCGCAGGATGTTGGCCAGCATCTTGCGGCAATGATCGTAGCTGGTGCGCTGGCTGAGGAGCTCGGCGCTGCGGGTCATCGATCCCCACTGAACGACGGTCATCTCGACATTCCGGGTGGCCCAAAGGCCCATGATGTCCTTGGTCGGGGTATAAATATCGACTGTGCCGGTGCCGAGCAGGGCGGAGCCGTAATCATCGACGACGTATAGGTAAGGCAGCCCTTTGATACGGAAGGTGGTCCCGACCGGATAGAAGGACCAATCAGCGGCGGCACTGCGGACCTTATTGTTATAGCGCAGTTCCGTGCCAGTGGCGTTTTTGCTGCCGTAAATCAAGTGGTCCGACTCGCTGCAGGTGTAAGCGGTGGTGCGGACGATGCGGTTGCGGTCACTGAAGGCATAGACCGGCATCGAATGCTTGTCGCGCGGCTTGCCGGCGGCGGCGGCCACCGCCTGCGAGGAAGCTGGCGGCAAGGCGAAGCTTTCGCGGTTCGCATAAAGCGTGGAACCGGAGCGTATCGAGGATTTTGAAATCACATTGGGGCCGGAGCCGCCGCAGCTGGTGAGGAACGCCGCCGAGAGGGCGAGCGCGGTTAGGGAAAGGGATCTGAAGATCATAGGGAACAGGGAGGCTGTTTGCTAAAAACAAGACGCACATCCCATAGGGATCATCGCACCCTGCGGCAACCCGAAAAAGCCGGATAGTCGGATTTTACCATGTATTCATATTGAAAGCCAATGACTTACCTTACCCATTGATAGAGAAAAATGAGTCGATCGGTTTCAAAAAACCTCAGCGGGTCGCCGCCGGTAGCCAGACCCGGGCGCCGACGCTTCGCTCCGAAGCCGCTTTGAAGAATCCTTGAAGGCCCCGACGGCCGTGCAGATCAGCCACGGCATCGACGGCCCGATTCCAACGCCAGCGGAATCCTGCGTCGCGCAGTCGCACCGGGTCCGCCCATCGGCTTTTCAACACCAGTTCTACCTCGGTTCCCATCAACCGGGCACCGATCTCCAGCATCCACCGCTTAGCCGGCAGGCCCAACGGCATGCCGACCGCCTCGCGGAACGTTCGCATCCATTCGCGGTTGGTGGGAAATTCCGGAGCAGTCACGTTGATCGTTCCATCCAGAAACGGGTCGTTGATGACGAAATCCACCGCGCGCAGGAAGTCCTCCATGTGGATCCAGCTGATGCGCTGATTGCCACTGCCCATGACTCCGCCAAGCCCTCGACCTGTCAGCTTCCTCAGCACGTCGTAAACTGTCGCCTGCTCGTTCGCCAGGACCATCCCAATCCGCAGCGCGACCTTGCGGGTGGCCGCGCGAATAGGCGCTTGGAAAAACGCATCTTCCCAGGCCTGGGCGACTTCACAGGAAAAGCCTTCGCCCGGTTCGCCCAGCCAATCGTTCTGCGGCTTGTCCTCAGCGTGCCGATACCACGTCGCCGTGCTGGCATTCAGCCAGGTTTTCGGCGGTGTCTTGCAAAGGTTGATCGCTTCGCCGATCACGCGGGTGGCATCCACCCGCGAATCGATGATCTCGCTGCGGTTTTTTTCCGTGTAGCGGCAGTTCACGCTGCGCCCGGCCAGGTTGATGACCGCCTCAGCTCCTTCGAGGGCAAGCGCCCAAGGGCCGAGGGATTTGCCGTCCCACTCGAGGAACATGCCATCGCCGCTCCAGCCCTCGCGGCTGCGGGCGATGGCCACCACTTCCTTGCCGTTGCGGGCGAAGTGACGGCACAGGTAGCGGCCAAGGAATCCATTGGCTCCAAAAATCACAATAATCGGGTTCATAAATTAGTTAGGTTGGTAAAATAACTGATGACGGTTGCATTCATTTGCACGGTTCCTTTCTTGTTTTTTCTTTTTGTTTATTCCGAGTTTTCAGGAATTTCTGAAAACTTTGGTGAAATTTTTTTTGAGTTTAGCCGAGTAGTTTGGTCGCTAGTTGAATGGCAAATCCGTATTTCATCGCGGCGATCCGATCCGACATTTTCGAGGCGAAACCGACGAAATCTTCCAGCGCCTTCATTTGCTCGTAAAACGCCTTACCTTGTGGACTGTCGATGCCTCGGCTCTCTTCGGCGCACTTGCTGAGAATCGCCAATGCGGGCTCGATTTCGCGGCGTTTCCGCTCCCGGGCAACG
>JBBRYQ010000098.1:0-18512 GCA_038237425.1 Verrucomicrobiales bacterium | reverse complement strand
CTTTCCGAGGCCGTGGCCTTGAGGGGAGCTGCTAGGAATTTGGTTGCTAGGGATTTGCTTATGGCGGGAGGCTCCTGAAACAGCCGTTGAACCGGACCGGAGGGCGGGGAAATGGGGGTTGATCGATCCCTGCGGCGGACCTCCGGGGTGGAAATCCTTCGGCAGGGCCGGTTTCAGCACGATCAGGGAGTGATCTTGAGGTGGGCGAATTTGGCGGTGTCCGGGGCTATTGGGATTGTCAGGGTGACGGTGTCGAAGCTTGGGTTGAGCGGGTTATCGACTACGGTGACTCCTGCCTCTTGGGTCTCGGTATTGGCCAGCACTGTATAGGTTGCCGGCCAGGTGGCAAGGTCGGTGCCGATCTGGATCTGGGTGAGGGCGTCGGTGGACGATTGATCCCGCTGGAAGGCGAAGACCAGGTTTCCACCGATGGCGGAGCCGGCCGGCAGCTTGCCGAGATCCTTGGTTTCCTTGGTGGTGCCGGGCTGCTAGGAAATTGCTTTCTGCGGGAGGCGCCTGAAACAGCCATCGGGGAGACCCGGAGGGCGGGGAAATGGGGGTTGCTGCTAGGAAATTGCTTTCTGCGGGAGGCGCCTGAAACAGCCATCGGGGAGACCCGGAGGGCGGGGAAATGGGGGTTGATTCGGCCAGCGTGAGTGCGTAATTGAACAGCGAGCGAATCCCGAAGCGCTCCTTCGGCTGACGGAAAATCTCCCAGCTGTTTTCCCCGGCCGCGACTTCAGCTCCGAGCAAGGCCGCGCGTTCCGATGCGCTCATGGCCGCAGCCGCTCCGCAGGTCAGGAGGAAAATAACATTCAAACTCACAAGAGTTGTCTTTTTGGTCATGACGTTTCGGAACAGGGAACCTGCCATGATCGAGATGGAAGGACAGAAAAAACAAGCACGCACATGCTCCCAACCCGGGCATTTCAACTTTCCGAGGACAACCGGGGCGGCATGGCCTACGCGGGTTATATGGAAGCGCGGACGAGGGACACCAAGAGCGCCGTGACGGATGCGGTGCTCTTGGAATTGAGTCGGGGTTGGTATCTGTGTGAGGAGACTTTCGCCAGGACGGTGCTGGCGCGCTCGCGGGAAGCCGGGGTGTTTTTATTGGCGCTGGCGGCCTCGGCCGTGGCACCCTCGGTTCCGTTGTTTGAGAGAAGAGGCTTAGGGTATGCTTCCTTTTTGGAGCGGACGAATTGCGAAGTCATCGAAGTAGGCTTGGTTCCAGCCGCTGGTGAGGGCGATCGCGCCTTTGGCGTGGGTTTTGTTTTCTACTGTGGTGAGCTCTTTGCCATCAACGGACACGGTGATCTGGCCGCCGCCGGCCCGCACGGCAAGCTGGTGCCACGTGTCGGCGGCAAACGGTGCCTCTCCTTCGGCAATCACCTGCTCAACCTGCTGGGGCGTTTTCTTTTTTTCATCCACTACTTTCATTTCAAAAAGATTCAGCTTCCAGCGCTTGTCGGTTCCGATCTCGAACCAATAGCCGGTCACCTTGTCCGCCCGGGAAATTGGCATCCGCACACTGATGCCGACCGAGCCTGATTTATCCACCCGAGCTTGGCAGCTGACTTCGTAGTCAGCCATGTCTTTGGTGCCAATCACGGTGTAGGGCTGGCGGAAGCCGCGCAGCCAAGGAATGCCTTTTTGGGTTACCGCTTGGAAGAGGCATTGCCCGCCGCCGTCGGGACGGACAGCGATTTCAAACGCGCCCTCCTGGTCGGATAAATACTTTGGAAGCCGTCCAGGCTTTCCGCTTTCGAAGTCATCGGAGTAAGGAACGGGGAACGGGGCTTCAGGCGGGATAATGGACTCACCTTTCTTTTGACCGGTGGTGGTGGTCAGGGAATAGACCGCGCCGGGCTCAAGCAGCAGCTCGATCTGGTTGTCCCTGAGCACAACGTCAGGGAGCCGCTCGAATTGGGCGTGCGCGGTGGAGCGCCAGAGTGCCAGGGAGTGGTTGGCAAGGCCGGGATCGACTCGCAGGCAAAGCGGTTGCGGCCCCTTGGCCATGAGTGTTTCAATAACGATACTGTAGTCGGTGCCGTTCGGGCTCAGAAAGGTCACGTAGCTGCCGTCATCAGGCAGGAGTGCGCAGGCACTATCCAAGTAACGCCAACCGGGTTGGGCGAACTGCGTGGTGTGGGCGATAAACCAAATAGCCGGCTGGACCTCGTAATTGCCCGACCAAGGGGAAATCGCCCGCATTGGACCGCAGTTGGGGAAATCGAGGTAATCATAGTAGGCGGCGATCAGGCTCCAAAAAATGGTCTTGGTGATCTTGCCCTGGATGTAATTGCGGTTGAAAGCGCGGGCGTAGTTGGCTGCGTTTTTCCAATCTCCGCGCGCCGATATATCTTCGCTGGCATACAGGGGCTTGCCGCTTGCGAGGGCCTCGGGTGTGCTGGTGAATTTCGGATAATGCGCGCCGATGGCGTAGACGGCCCGGTTCAGCTCGGGGTCACTCGCCAGGTCTCGGGCAATTTCCCAACGGTTTTTGGTATAGAGGTCGGGAGCGACGATTTTGACTGCCCCGAGTTGTTTGGCATCCAGAGTTTGGCGCAGGCGTTTGATCCAAGCGATCTCGTAGGTGATTTCATTCCAGATCCCGCAGAAGTTAATCTCAAGATCGTGGTATTGCTTGGCCCCTTGAATAAAGGCGGCGATCAAGTCGGCGTTGTCTTGGGAGAAAAACCGGAATTCACGTTCTCCAAGAGGCTTTCGCACTACGCTTTTCGCTTCGGGATCTTGGGTGAAATCGCGCGCTCCTTGTTTGCGCCGCTCGGGATCCACATTTTTAGCCTCCTCCTCTCCAATCCATGGCGGGGCTCCCCATTGCAGGATGTCCAAGGCGATGGCGGGATTGCGCTTTTTAGCCTCCTTCATGAGCCACCACTCGTAGCCGCGCTGATAATATTCCGGCTTGGGATGCTCAAATTCCTCGCGTGTGCGGGCATGGGCGGGCTCCGTGCCGTCGGTGGAGTTGATCTCCCCGCCGATTTCCACTTTGAGCTGGTGCAATGACGCGCCGAAGTTCGGCTTGAAGAGAAAATCGAGGATCTCGGAACGTGCCGGTTCGGGGTAATCGAGGAGCAATCGCGAGGAGGCCCCTGCGCTTAGGGCCCCAATGCCCTCGAAAACACGCCCCGGGGAGGTTGGCGAAATCACGGCGGGCGCTGATGCGGGTCCGGATTCAGCAAAGGAGGATGCGGCAAAAAGAAGAACGATTGAGGTCAGGGCAGTTGTTGTCTTCATAAATGGGTTCTTCGCAGAGGGCGGATCAGAGGCTCTTTGACCGGATGATTTTCGTTTCACCATTAACCCGCACCGTGACTTCGCCGGGCTGCTTGGAGCGGATTTGATAGCTGACGACTTTGCTGTCTTTCCATTCGATATCGACTTCGTAACCGCCGCGGGTGCGCATGCCGGTGACCTTCCCATCGGGCCAGGCGGATGGCAGTGCGGGGAGGAGCCGGATGACGGGTTCCGCATCGGGCGCTCCGGTGTCCGGATGGCTTTGCAGGAGCATCTCGGCGATTCCCGCCGCGCCGCCGAAATTGCCGTCGATCTGGAACGGCGGATGGAAACAGAACAGGTTGTTCGATGAACCGGAACCACCACCGTTGTAATGCCTCCCGCCCTTGTCGCTGCTGGGATTGAGCAGCATTCCTAACAGACGATGGGCGCGGTCGCCATCCTGAAGACGGGCCCAGAAGTTCATTTTCCATGCAAGCGACCAGCCGGTGCCGGCGTCGCCGCGCGTTTCGAGGCTCTTGCGGGTGGCGTCCGCAAGGTCGGGCGTGCCCTCGACGGTGATTTCGTGATAAGGATAGAGTCCGTAGAGGTGTGAGACGTGGCGGTGTTTGGGTTCCCTTTCCCCATAGGGTTCCAGCCATTCCTGGAGTCTGCCATCCGGGCCGATCTGGTTGGGTGCGAGTCTGGCGCGTTTGGCGAGGAGTTCGCGGCGCAGGTCGTCGTCCACGCCGAGGATCTCCGCGGCACGGGCGGTATTGCCGAAGAGTTCGCGGAGTTGTTGCATGTCGATGGTGGGCCCCATGCAGACATGGGCGGAGCGGCCGTCGGGCAGGACGAAGGCGTTTTCCGGCGAATTCGAGGGACCGGTAACAAGCCAGCCGTGTTTGGGTTCCTCCATCAGGTTATCGAGATAGAAGAGCGCGGAGCCCTTCATGATCGGATAGACCTTTGCCAGGTAGTCCTTGTCCCGGGTGAAGTCGTAGCGGCTCCAGAGATGTTCGCAAAGCCAGCTTGAGCCGCCGGTGGTGGCTCCCCAGCTGGCGCTCTCGCCGGGCGAGGTGAAGCCCCAGGGATTGGTGATGACATGGGCCACCCAGCCACGGGCCTTGTAGTAGGCTTGCGCGGTCTTTTCACCGGGCTTGACCAACGATGCGATCAGCGCGTCGAGCGGATCCTGCAGCTCGGCTAGATTCGTGGCGAGCGCCGGCCAGTAGTTCATCTGGACATTGATATCGAGGTGCCAGTCACCGTTCCATGGCGTCTGGATTTCCTCAGCCCAGATTCCCTGGAGGTTGGCGGGCAATCCGCCGGGACGGGACGAAGCGATGAGCAGATATCGTCCGTAGTTGAAATAGAGCGCGGCCAGTGCCGGATCCGGGTTGCCCTTGCGAAAATCGACGAGACGCTGGTCGGTTGGTTTGTCGGCGGCCCCATCGGCGGACGCATCGCCAAGGTGCAGGGAGACGCGGTCGAAATACGAGCGGTGGTCCTTGATGTGATCCTCTAACAACGCATCGCATCCCTTGGCCATGGCGCGATCGAGATCCTCCGTGGTGGCCGCGAGGGGATTGGCGGTTTGCCTTCCCGCGAATCCGGTAAAGTTGGTGCCTGCGGCCACCAACAGCATGACTTCGTCCGCATCCTTCACGCGGAGTTCATTGCCCGCGGCCGTGACCGATCCGCCTTTCGCGACGACCCGGACGCGGGTGACGTGGGTCAGGCCCTTGCCGCCAAGACCATCGTCGAGCGTGCCGGTCATCAGAAGTTCATTGTTCCCCACCGCTTCGGTGGCGAAACGTTCGGGGCGATCCAATGAGATGCCGAATGTCAAAGCACCGGATTTGGATGCGGTGTATTTGGAAACAAAAACCTGATCCGGGGCACTGATCCAATGGCGGCGCTCGAATTTCACGCCGTCGAGTTCATAGTCCACTCCGGCGATGGCGTTCCGCAGATCCAGCGTGCGACGATAGGATGAGGGTTTCGTTTTTCCGGATGA
The DNA here is from genome assembly GCA_038237425.1 of Verrucomicrobiales bacterium. Lineage (GTDB taxonomy): Bacteria > Verrucomicrobiota > Verrucomicrobiia > Verrucomicrobiales > Akkermansiaceae > Luteolibacter. The sequence goes on along the minus strand of JBBRYQ010000098.1, from coordinate 13,252 downwards.
GTCCACGCCATCACCCGCGGGTTTGGCGGGTTGGCCGGACCTGACATGAAGATTGCCAAGGACCTGATAGCAGCCGAACTGGACCTTGGCACCGCGGCCGCCGGAACCCGGGGGGACGCAGGTGAAGTGTCGGTTCACCAATGCCTCCGCTTCCGGGTTTTTCCCCTCGCGCAGCAGTCTGCGGATTTCCGGCAGGGCATCGGATGCTCCACGGCGGTCGGCGTCTTGTGGAGATCCGGACCAGACCGAGCTTTCGTTCAGAATGATGCGCTCCTCTTCCACACCGCCGAAGACCATCGCTCCAAGCCGGCCGTTTCCGAGCGGGTCGGATTCAAAGAACCGGGTGGCGGGCTGATCATGCCAAAGCCGGGTCGATGCGTCACCGGCGTGAAGCGTGGCTGTGATGAAAAGGATGGCGGGAATCAGGAATTTCATAAGCTGGTTTCTAACTTGAGATCGCACGAGCCACCAGGCTAGCGCGGTGTCTGAACACTGGGAATCTGCCTTTTGCGGGAGGCTCCTGAACCAGCCGATGGGCCGGGCCCGAGGGCGGGGAAATGGTTTGGCAAGCAGATTGCAGTGATGCAAATTTGATTTTCATAAGTCAGTCAGCTATTGGCGGCCAAGTTCCTTGGAGGTTGCAAGTGCGATGACGCGCCCCTGATCACCGACCGCACAGTAGAAGTGATAGACGACCCCATTGTGTTTGATAACCCAGGGTTTGTGAGCATATTGTTTGTCCCATGGTTCCGAAGGCTTGACGAGGTGCTCGCCCTCCCATTTGGTCCAGTTCACCAGATCCTTTGAGCAGGCGAAGGTGTCGAACCCGCCCGGCTGCCAGAAGGCTCCGAAATAGAACATCACCCAGAGATCGCCCATCCGCACGATCTGCGGATCTCCGCTGATACCCCGCTGCTTGTCGTCGCCATTGGAAACGACGGGCTCTTTCCCAAAGCGTTTCCAGTGAACCATGTCATCGGAGACGGCCATGCCGATCTTCTCATAACAGGACTTGATCTTGCCGTTGTAGAACATGACGAAGGGGTGGCCAAGCGTCATGGCCTTGTCCCAGATGATCTGGCTCTTGTAGAGCGTCTGTTTTTCGAAGTCGCGCACATCCGGCTGATCGCGACTGAGCACCGGATTTTCAGCCAGTGGCGTCCATTCCCTGACTTCGGTGGGAGTTTTCGTCCATGCGATGCCGATGGCCAGGGGATCGGTTTCGTAACCTTGAAGCGCTCCGCCGATGTAGGACATCCAGTATTTGTCGTCGAAGGTTTGTAGTTCGCTGGAGCCGCCCCAGGTCGGGTCGCACAAGGCAATGCCGCCATCCACCTGCCATTGGTCCCATCCGCCGGGACGGAAACTCATGATTTTCCCGAGTTTCTCCCATTTCAACAAATCGGAACTGCGGGCCAGGAAGGTTTCGTAGCCGATCTTGCCAGTGATGCCCACGTAAACCATATACCACTGGCCGTCCTTCCGGAAAATGCTCGGGCAATCCACCAACTGCCCCTGCTCGCCACGAATCACAACGCCGTATTTATGGGGCGTCTTGACTTCGTCATAAACCTGCTGCATGTGATCGGCCGGAATCGGGGCTGAAGCACCATTACCGTTGGTCTGGCTCCGGCCCGTCTCCGCATGAGTGGGAATGGCGAGACAAAGCATCGCTGCTGTCGGAAGGTAGGCGAGAATTTTCATTTGAATTTTCATTTTTCGGGTGATCGTGAAGGGTTGTACCACCATTGGTCGAGTTGCACGACTTGACCTTGTCTGGATCGGATCATTGCTAGGAAATTGGTTTAGACGGGAGGCTCCTGAAACAGCCGTTGCTCAGGGCGTTTTACCCGGGCCAACGCATTGCAAGAGCCCCAATCGATAGGGCAACAGCGCGTAAGTACCGCCACTCGACGGATCCCGTCCCTGATAGAGTATTTGGAGATTGGCCGGATCGATCGTCATGGTCTCGTCATATCCATCTCGAATCAGCTCGCCGTGGCTGACCTCCCGGGTCCATGGCGCCACTCCAGCCTCGAACGTGACGTTGTTGATCCCGGCGAATGGTTTCTGGAAGGTGTCTGCCCCCCGCACCAGCGTCCAATCGCCATCCAGGCGGTTGGAGGTCCACGCCCGGTAATACCTCGCGCCTTTGGGACCGCTGGCTTCGGCCAGGGTGAGATACAAATCCGAGCCCTTGATCTTATAGGTCATGCTGCCTTCGAAGAGATCCGCGCGTTTTTCTTTGATTGCGATTTGAGGATCGCTCATGCCGTTGGGGAAATCCCCAATCCGGGTCCGGCTGCGATACAGGTTGCCGTTGTCGGCAGTGAAAAACAAATACGCGTGCGTGTCGTCGCAGATCACCCAATAGTCGAGCCAAGGACGCGAGTCGGGCGCAACGCCAGGAAAAAAGTCCTGAGGCGCGGACCATGTTTCGGGCTTGGAGAGATCGTCGGTGGTCGAGAACTGGGGCTGCTGCGACTGGAAGATGAGAAACCACTTCTTGAGCGGCCTGAAAAAGAACACATGCGGCGCACAATGGTATGCTGCCAGGTTTGGATTTTGATCCATGTGGTAATAACTGGCGTGAGGAGCGTCCGACCAATCCTTGAAGTTCAGGTAAACCATGTTCCATGTCTGTTTGGACGCGGAATAAACGGTCGCATAAACGTGCCACAGGCCGTTGTGGCGGACAATTGTCGGATCCTTGACGGAAACAATCTCCCGCGTGGCATCCGGGACCGGCTTGACCAGCACATCCGAGGATTTCCACTGGAGCGGCGTGACGAAGGGCAGGCTGGCTTCCGGGTTTGAATTTTGGGTCGTCTGCCGGGATTGAAAAACGCTCAAATCCCATTCATCCTGCCATGTAAGCTCAAAAGTGCCATCGTCCTTCATTTTGAACGGCAGCCAGACATAGCGCGAATCGCCCAGGTCCTTTATGTTCCAGCGGTCTGCCAGGAACAGGAAACAGCCCGGGCTGCCTTGCACGGGCAAGACAAAGGAGCTCTGCGATCCGAAGGTGGTTTCGCTGTCCTTGCCCACACAGGGATTGCCTCTGCCTTCGTAAGGACCAAGGACATGATCCGCTACGGCATAATCCGCCGGGTTGGGCTTCCAGCCGCTGCAGCCCGAAGTGATGATGTAATACTTTCCGTCATGCTTGAAGGGTGCCGGCGCCTCGCGGGATTTGCCGGGGAAGTTTTTCATCCATGTTTTTCCTTCCACGGCCGGCCTTTCAATGTCGGTGAAGTCGGCATTGAGGCGCGCCACGTACAGGGTCGCGTTCCCCTCGGAGGAGTAGAAGACGTATGCCTTCCCGTCACTATCAAGAAAGAGGTTCATGTCGCGGAAGGTCTGATTGTTGATGGGGCGCGAACTGCCGATGTAACGGAAAGGCCCGGTCGGCTTGTCCGCCACGGCCACGCCGGCCCGCGCGGCACGGTAGTCCAGGTCGTCGATGTGCATCCACATGACAAATTTCCGCGTCCGGGAGTTATAGATGACCTTGGGTCGCTCAACGACCATGGAAGGATGCAGATCATGTTTGGGATCGTCGGTCACCGCTGCCAGGGCCAGGCCTCCGTTCTTCCAATTGTAAAGGTCCTTGGACGCGTAGCATGAAACGCCGATCACATCGACCCGCGCGCCGCAACCACCGGGCTTCGTTGGTCCGTTTTTGTTTTCGCCGTACCAATAATACGTCCCCTCATGATACAGAATCCCGGCGCTATGGGCTTGAATGGGTTTTCCGTCCGTATCCAGCCACACTTGCGTGGGTTTGAAACAAGACCGGGGTTCAGCCGCGGCCGTAAGCAGTTGGCTTGCGAAGGATATTGGCTGCTAGGAAATTGCTTTCTGCGGGAGGCGCCTGAAACAGCCATCGGGGAGACCCGGAGGGCGGGGAAATGGGGGTTGGTAGCCCCACGGCCCCGCGAGCGTAAGGCAAAGCTCCCACGGGGTCTTGTTGTCGAAATCGCCAAGATGGCCTCCGCCCTCGCGGACCGCGAAATCGCCCGGGGCGTCCGTCCGGTTGTTGATGATCAGATTCGGCTGGAGCTTCCGCATCCGGCTGTTGTGGGCCTCATCCTGCCAGTCGAATGCTCCCGTGTATCCCTTCGATCGGTCCCTCGAACGCCATGTATTGCCCTTTTCCAGTCCGCCGAATGCCAGCCAGTTCGAGCCGCCGCCGTCATACCAAAGAATATCGACGGCACCGTAATGGGTCATCAACTCCGTGACCTGCCGGTGATACTTCTCACGCATCGCTTCGGCGCTGTCCCGGTAGAGGTCCGGGAAAAAGTAGCCCGGAAACCGCCAGTCGAGCGGCGAATAATAGAAGCCGACACGCATCCCGGCCTCATGCGCGGCGTCCGTGTAATCCTTCACGAAATCGCGGTGCGCGGCGCTGTTCATGGCGTTGAAGGGATCCGCCTTGGAATCGAACATCGCGAACCCGTCATGGTGCTTGGTCACCATCACCATGTATTTCATGCCGGCATCCTTGGCCGCCTTCACCCAGGCCTTTCCCGAAAATTGCGGGGCGGAAAATTGGTCCGCGAGTTTGGAGTAATCGCTGACGTTGATCTGATTGTTCCACATTACCCATTCCCCTTTTCCCGGAATGGCATAAAGCCCCCAGTGGATGAACATCCCGAACTTCGCCTCCCGCCACCAGGCCACGCGAGGTTCTGTTTCCGCAGTGACTTTGACAGGGGAATCGAACGGCACCGGTGCCTGTGGAATCGTCTCCGCTACAGCGAGCTGCGCGATGGCGGCCATCGCAAGGGAGGTGATGATGAGGATTCGTTTTGTTTTCATTTGCATCCGGGATAGCAGGGGTTGATGGCGGGGTCTCATGGGCTTGGTGGGATCTGCGGGTTTGGCATGGAATGCCATCTTCGGACGGCATCCTGCTGGCATCTGCCCCCAAAAGTAGATGAGCGGCGCGGGGCTGGGAAGAAATCCGTTGTCGTCCATCCGGACGACACGGCTCGCGCTGGAAGATGGGGCGGCAGGGACAGATCTTGCCTGCGGCCATGCGGCTTGCGCTTCGCGGTCAGGCAATGCCGCGAAGCGGCCGGGCATTCCGGGGCAGGGACCGATCCTCCGGGCGGTCCTGAGAATGGGTGGAGAATGAGGTGACGATGAGAATTCCTTCGGCCTTGGGACTGGCTGGGCATTCGCGGCTCATTCGCCGGACCGCCCGGAGGTCGGTCCCTGCCCTGGCGCGGTTCAGGGTTGGACGACCTGAAGGCGGCCGAAGAGTTTGCCGGTGACACCGGCCTCGGTTTTCGGAATGCTGATTTTCACCGTATCCGTAACCGCGTCGCTGGGCGTGCCGGCACTCACGGTGATGGTGGCTGGTAAGACCGGGCCACCGCCGGCTGACACAACCGCGCTGCCCGGCCAGCTGGCCAGGGTGGTGCCCCACTGGAAGGTCGGCGTGGTTTCCGGCGAGACCGAGTCGTCGCGGCGCTGGTAGGTGAATTCGAAGTCCGTCGCGGTGACCACGAGTTTGGGCAGAATGGAACTGTCCGAAATACTCGGATTACCGTTGAGGACGAACTCCAGCAGGTTGTCCATGCCGTCATTGTCCGGATCATCGGTGGGATCCTTGTCAGCCGGGGTAAGGCCGAAGTCGGGAGTGTCGATCCAGGATGCGTATCCGGAGGAGGCGGTGACGGTGAGTTCGAGGTTGCTGCCGTTTTTGACGACGCTTCCCGAGACACCGCTGAAGGTGACGGAGCCAACCGATCCGGTGATGCCGCCGGTGGAGGTGAGGAGGGCTGTCCATTGGTGGCAAGTTTACCGGTTAGACCACGCCACGCGCGGAGAGCGGTGGGCAGATAGCTCGTACGGTCCAGCCATCCGCGACGCACTCCAGCAAGAAGTCCGAAGGTGAAAAAGCTCGACCCGCTCACTTCGGGGCTCTGTGCGAGGTCGGGGCGGTTTAGCCAAGAATTCCAGAGTCCATCGGGTCTTTGGAGGGTGACCAGCTTGCGGGTGAGTCGTCGGAAAAGATCCAGATAACGAGGGCGGTGGGGGTCGTCTTCCGGCAGATAGTCCAGAACACGCACCAGGCCCGCATAGACCCAGCCATTGCCCCGGCTCCAGAATCGCTTGTCGCGCTCAAGTGCCGTGGCACGGTCGTCAGGGAAAAAGTCAGCGTCTCGGAAAAACAAGCAGGCGGGCTCGTCAAACAGGTAATCGTAAGTGTCCCAATAAAGTTCATGCAACAGATCGAGGTAGCGCTGATCCCCAGTCGCCGCGTGCATCCGCGCCAGCACCGGCGGAGCCATGTAGAGTGCGTCACACCACCACCACAACGCTCGCCCGCACATCGGTCTCTCGGCCTTTTGGTCCCGGTGGCTGTGAACGTCTGCCGCGGTCAGCTCCGTTTTCCCGAAGTAGGCTTTCATTACGGAAATGAGGCCCTTCACGTACACCGGATTCCGGTCCTCCAGATAGAGATCGAGCATGGTTTGCCCCATGCAGAGGTCGTCCGCATAAAAGGGCCGCGGTCCGATCTTCCAATTCGCCGCAGCTCCCCAACGGATCGCGGCCTCGCGGAAGCTCGGCTCGCCCGTCGCGAGATAGGCCGCGAACACGCCCGTGTAATAAGTGCCTGCCTGCCAGTCGATCTTCACATTTTCCCCGTATTCGTTCTCTTGGAATGTCATCACCCGGTCCATGAGCGATCTGACGAAAGGACGCTGGACCAGTGCCTCCAGATCAGCCGTCACCACAGGCTCGTCGGGCATTCGAGGTGGATAGGGAACGGACTCGTCCAAAAAATGTGAGCAGGGACCTTTCATGAAATTTTGATCAAATGCTTGCGCAGGTTCGCTGGACCACCGCCGAGGGGCGAGGTTAGATTTCTTACCTCATCCAGTTTGGAGTCCTCCCCCACCAGATCCGCAGTGGTGTCGGGTAGTTTGATTTCCACGCACGGCGGGGCAAGGAGTCCGCTTACGGCGGCCTTTTCATCGGCAAATAGATTGAAGCACAGCAGGGAAATCCCGATGGCCGTAAGAATGGGTGTCTTCACGATAAGGCGGTCTATGGAAAAATTATGGTTGCCGTCTGGATGAATCAAGCGGTTGTCGGCTCGGTTTAAATCCCATATACCCTGATGCCCGGCAATCGAAATAGGGCACAACATCACTGAACCCGTTGAATTTAATATCCAGTCGATTACGGACGGTTACATGGTCGTGAAAACATCCATGCGCTTCATTCCAATTTCCAAATTATCAGTCTCAATGGCGGTGCTCTCGTTGGCAGCGGTGACCGCGATGGCAACGCCGGCCATCCCGGCGGACCTCGATTGGGCGAAATTACCGCCTCACCCGCGGCTTTTCGCAAATGACGGCCAGCTCGCCGCCATCAAAACACGCGACGACGACGTCTCCCGGCAGCTCCTCGCACTGCTCGAATCCGAGTCGGATAAAATGCTTTCTTCCAAGCCGATCATCTACGCGGAGTCAGGCATCATCTTGGACGCGATGCGCGAGGTGCAGAGGCGGGTGCTCGGACTTGCCCTCCGCTATCGTCTTTCCGGCGACAAGCGGTTTTTCAACAAGGCGCGTGAGGAGCTTTTGCAGCTTGCCGACCTGCCAGATTGGCGACCCTCGCATTTCCTCGATGTCGCCGAAGCCGCGTTGGCGGCCAGCATCGGTCTCGACTGGCTCTATGACGATCTTACGCCTGAGGACCGGGATCGGATCGCCAGCGCCATCGTGAATCGCGCGCTCATTCCATCGCTGGAATTCAAGGCTGGCGGCGATAGTTGGGTGAATGGAGATTTCAACTGGGCGCAGGTCTGCCACTGCGGGCTGGTGGTGGGCGCACTGGCCATTGCCGAACGTGAACCCGCACTGGCCCGACAGATTGTGGAGCGCGCAGTCGCCAATCTGGATAAGGTCGGCGCGACCTATGCGCCGGATGGGGCCTACCCGGAAGGCCCGAGTTACTGGCTCTACGGCACGAGCTTTCACGTGATCCTCATCGAAGCCTTGAGGACCACACTGGGCAGCGGGTGTGAATTGGAAAAATTTCCAGGTTTCCTGAAAACTGCGGACTATAACTATCAGATGGTTGGCCCCACCGGCGAGGTTTTCAACTATTCCGACTATCATAACGAGCACCTCAATGAGCCGGTCATGCTCTGGTTCGCCCGCGAACGACGTGACCGCAACGTGGCACGCGACGAACTCGCCGCCATCTCGCTGAGACTCGGCGAGACATCGTCGGCCGGCGATTTAGTCGTCAGCCGCTTCCTGCCGCTGGGGCTGCTATGGTGGGATCCAAAATTGCCAACGAACTCAGATTCACGCGCCAAGCACTGGACGGCTGCCGGGGTGCTTCCGCTCGCCGTGATGCGCTCCGCTTGGGACGATCCGCTCGCTTCATTCATCGCCGTGAAAGGTGGGACTCCTAACCACTCCCACGGCCACATGGATGTGGGGAGCTTCGTCCTCGAGGCGGATGGCGTGCGCTGGGCGATCGACTTAGGAACCGAAGACTATGACAAAATGCGCGCCAGCAAGCTGGACCTTTGGAATTACACTCAGGACAGCAGCCGCTGGTCCTGCTTCCGCGTCGGTCCCGAAGGCCACAACATCCTGCGAATTGACAACGCCTATCAGAATATCAGCGGTAAGGCGGAGATCCGTGCTCTGCCGGATGAGGATGGAACGATGGGCAACGTGGTGGACCTCACTCCTCTCTATCAGGACAAGGCCACCCGCGTGCACCGCACGGTAAAACTCCGGCCAGACCGCTCGTTTCTCATCGAGGACGAATGGACCGCAGCGGATCATGCGGTGGACGTTTCCTTTCAATGGCTGACGATGGCGAAGGTCACGCAAGTTCCGCACGGACTCCTGCTAGAGCAATCGGGGAAATCCCTAACACTCCAAGTCACCCCGGCGGACGCCGCGATCGTCGTGGAGGATGTCTCTGCCCCTCGCGCGGTGCAGGATTCGCCCAACCCCGGATTGAGCCGGATTGTGATCACCAGCCCCACTGCCGCAACCGCCACCATGAAACTCTCCATCCACGCCATCCCTGCCGAGCGATGAAAATCTTACTCACATTCCTTCTGTCGATTACGGTCCTCCACGGCACGCCACCTCCGGGATGGACTGCGGTAAACGTCGGCAGCCCGGCCATTCCCGGCACGGTCAATTTCACGGAATCCTCCGGCATGACCGTGGTCACCGGGCGGGGCCACACGATTGACTATGGCTCGGACAAATTTCAGTTCATCAATCAAACGCTCACTGGCGATGGCGAAATCACCGCCCGCGTGGTCAGCCTCACCAACCCGGCAAGCTATCAGAAAGGGGGTTTGATGCTCCGCACCTCACTGGCGGCGAACAGCCCTTACGTCGAAATCTTCGCCGGGGCTAACGATGGTGTCAGCTTCCGCTACCGACCGACCGCCGGAATCAACTTGGTGAGTGACAGCCGCCAGGGCGACAAGAATGCCCCGGTTTGGCTCAAACTCGCCCGGCTCGGCTCGCGGGTGATGGCCTCGACTTCTGCCAACGGCATCGTCTGGAGCGACCTGGGCTCGACCGACGAACTCGGGCCCCTGCCGCCCACTCTTTACGCCGGCCTCTACGCGACCAGCAACGATTCTAACGGCGGCGGAGTGTCCACTTTTGACAACCTCACCCTGCGCCAGGCCGGAGCGGTTCCTAACGGTCTAACTACGAGCCTCGTCGGCCCGGCAATCACCGCTGGTTCAGCCTCCACCGTCGCGGGCGGGAACGCCCCCGGCACCTTCGTCCTGAGTTCCAACGGTGGCAACCTCGGCGGGCAAAATGCCGGGTTCCTCTTTCTCCACGTCCCTTTCTCCGGCGACGGCGAAATCCGCGCGCGCGTCACTGGCCTGAGCACGGTGGCGGGACATTCCTCCATCGGGCTGATGGTTCGCGATTCGCTCGCACCCGCCGCTCTTTACGCCTCGGTCTCCCTCTCGCCGGCGGGCCTGCGGCGGCAGCACATCCTCGAAATCGAGGGCAACCCGACGAACTTCGACGGCCCCGCAGCCCCCGCAGCCCCCGTCGTCTGGCTCCGGCTCAAGCGTCACGGCGCGGTGTTCTCCGCCTTCTCCTCGACGGACGGCGTCGGCTGGCAGCTCTTGGGCAAGCCGTTCGCCATCGGCCTCGGCCCCAACGTGCTCTTCGGCCTCACCATGGTCGGCGGGGCGAACTGGCCCACCCCGTTTGCCCAGGCGACGGTGGATAACGTCTCCTGGCCGCAAGCTGCCGCGCCGCCGCCTGCGCTCGATCCAGTAATCGCCGCCGGGCTCGCCGCGTGGCGCAAGCCGGACCCGAACGGCGTCTCCTGCGTGGATTGCCACACGCCGTTCGCCTACGACATCGCGCAATTCAACTTCACCCGGCCCGACGTGCGCCTGGCCACCACCCCGCACCTTTCCGAGACCGACGCCGATGCCATCTTCGACATGATCGAAAAATTCCGCGCACAATACCCTCCAGCCGGCGGTCAGAAGGACTTCCGCACCTTCCGTCCGCTGCAACCCCATCAGCAGATCATCGGCGGCGAAAACGCTGACCCGAACGTGCGCGACGCCGCCTTCGGCTTCTATCTGCGCGACCATTTTCGTATCGGCGGCACCCGCATCACCAACCTTGTCGAAGCACGCGCAGCGGCCCAGGAACTCGTTGATGTGAACGTCGCGGATGTCCCCGTCGGTTTGAAGTTCAATCTCTGGTCGCGCTCGGTCTTGCGCGAAGGCGCGGTCAACGGCGGCGAGGTCGCCGAGTGGCTACCCTCCGTCGGCACCCAGCCCAAAGCAGCCTACAAGGACTACTGGTTTACCCTTCAGGATGACTACCTTCGCGACCCGAGCGATGACAATTTCTGGGCCATCTATCACGCCACCAGCCTGTGGACACAGCCAGACGCGCATAACTTCATCGCTGGCACCACGCACAATAACTGGCGCTACATCGTCAAAAGCCAATACCTCGCCAACTCGCTGCTCGCTCACGACGAGCTCCGGAAAGCGCGCGGCCTGCCCTCCACGCTTGCCGCCCAGGACGGCGTCCACCCTTTCCCGGACCAGCGCGGCATCTCCGGCGTGGAGCTGGCCCCGTTCTGGAACGTCGGCGACAACGCCCGCGTCGTGCAGAGCGGCGGCTTCAACGGGATGCCCGTGCGAAACAAGGAATCCGTTTACATCGACCCCCACCGCTCCGCGAACAAGAGCAGCGAAGCGGCCGACCAGATCAACGATCTCCGGCTCACCTGGTTCTGGCTCGGCTGGGCGATGGACAACTCGCTGCGCTTTTCCGGCGAGGGTTCCACGCTGTCCGGCGAATACTTCATCGGCAGCCTCTGGAGCGGCGAGGTGGACAACATCAACACCGGCAACAGCGATTCGCTGCACGGCTATCGGATGCATCAGGTGTTTTTCAACGCCGTCCAGCAGTTCAAGCTCGGCTACAAACCGGGTGCCTGGCGCGACGACGACGGCACCCAGCATTTCGAGGCGAGCAAGGGCTACTACCTCGGCTACTATCGCTGGCACACGGACGCCACTGCCGACATCGGCCTGCCCGGCGCAAACGCCCAATACAAGCGACTGCTCAGCAATCACCTCCGCACCGCCCTATTGATTCATGCCGACGAAGCTCGCAAGGCGGGAGGCACCTATTTCAATGAAAATTTCACTCTCGCCGATCTCACCCTCTGGCGCGACGCCCTCAACTGGGCAGAGTGCACCGGCGAGATTTTTCTCAAAGACACATCACACCAGACCCAGCGTCGCCTGAACCGGCGCAAGCTTGGATGACAGCTCGATTTTCTCATCGAATTCCTCCAGGGCGGATTCCGGGCATTCCGCGAACATTGGAAGAAGGTCGGCTTGTCGGGATAGGAGTGTCCCGACTCCTTAGGCGGGATCACAAGCTTCCCGTTTGGCGTGGTCGGATTCCGGGAGGCTGAATGCCAAGGATTCGATTTCAGCAAGGGTGACCATGGGGAGAAACTTGTGAGGTTTCGGGTGGGAATCAAGACAGGATCGTCGATGCGCAAACCGTTCTTACGCCGGGACAAAGCGCAGTTCCACTTTCCGGCCGAGGGCGGCGGCTTAGCCGAGGCCACGGTGAGCGATGGGTTCATGGAGTCTGATCGGCAGAGAGCGGATTCCAGACCCGCCTGAAGCCGCAGTCGCGAAAGTCCTTTTCGTTGACGGTGGCGAAGTCGGTGACGCCTTGTTGGATGAGGAGGAGCGCGGCCCGCCAATCGTAGGCGCGGCGGCGGGCGAAGTCGGCGGCGCGGAGTTTCGGCCAGAAGATGTCATGAAAGTTTCGGCTGTCGGTCGGAAAACCGATGATCTGCCAGCGGGGGTGTTGTCGAAAGGCCTCGCAAACATCGGTGGCGGCGGCGGGCGAGAGGGGCTTGGCAAGCACGGCGGGGTTCCGCAGAAGCACGTAGAGTTCCAGCAGGATGAATTCACAAATCGCGACGTCCTGGCGATCTTGGAGGGATTCGAGAAACGCCGCCGCCTTTGCGTGATGGGCATTCCGGGACTCGACGGCGGGCAAAAGAATGTTCGTATCCAGCGAGATCATCGGTTGGCGAGGCTGCGATTACTTACGTCATCGGCGGCGATGTCGCGAAGGGTTTCCAAGGGAACCTTAATGCCGCCCGCATCGACGCGGGGAAGTGTCCAAGCACCACGCGCTGGCTCGGTGCTTGGGAAGCGGTCGAGAAACAATTCCAAGCCGCGGCGGGTCACCTCAGCCAGCGAGAGTTCCCGCTGTGCGGCGAAGGCCTTGGCCCGTTGGTAAAGCTCGTCCGGGAGCTGGATTTGGGTGCGTGTCATGCTGTAAGTTCTACATCACTTGGGGATGATGTCAATTCTCCGCCGCCGTGGATGAGGTCATTGCTCTCGGATTCAACTGCGGCAGAGGGAGCCCCTTTGGATCGTTCTCACGCCGGCACAAAGCGCAGTTCCACTTTCCGACCGAGGGCGGCGGCGGCTTTGCCGAGGCGCTGCTAGGAAATTGCTTTCTGCGGGAGGCGCCTGAAACAGCCATCGGGGAGACCCGGAGGGCGGGGAAATGGGGGTTATGGGGGAAGCTGCTAGGAAATTGCTTTCTGCGGGAGGCGCCTGAAACAGCCATCGGGGAGACCCGGAGGGCGGGGAAATGGGGGTTGCGGGGGAAAAGGGGACGGAAGAGGTGTTTCGGTTCGTCGGTGGGCG
>JBBRYQ010000097.1:0-18588 GCA_038237425.1 Verrucomicrobiales bacterium | reverse complement strand
GAACTACTTGGCAGCACTGGGATTTGACCAAAGCATCTACACCACCCCTCCCTCACCCAGCAAAACCCAAAGACGCCCCTAGCAGACACACCGCTCCCGAATTAGGCAAAAAACAACTGCTGCTAGGTGCGGAATGTGTGCATAAGGAGCCTCCGGACTTTCCCAAAGCGAGGCCGCCAGTGCGGCGCGATCCTTTGCTGGCAGCCTCAGCGCTCCGGGGGCGATCTGGACATTGCTCATCACGGGGATTCTACACCATGGGAGGTGGTGGGGGAGGAGGAATTTGAATTGGGAAATCCCCCTGCGTCTTTCCCACCACGATCAGATAGGCACCGATCCCGATCAATGTCACACACCCGGCGAGGGTCAGAACGTTCTCGGTCATCCCATCGGCATGCTTTCCTGTAGCCAGCAGCAGGAGGTGGTAGTTCTCCACAATCGCACCGTGGGATCTCAACTCCACCAGTTGCTCTTCGATTGACCGGTTGCGCTCATGAGCGTTCCGGTAACGGATGAACCCGAAAGCTCCCATGCCGAGCCCGAGGATGATCATGACAAGGCCGACCCGGAATGCGGATTGCCGATGTTGGAGTAGGAAGGTTTTCATGGATTCTATGGTATGATTCGGGGCCAGATCCTTTGTGATGTCCGAAGGCTAGCAAATTGAGGAAATCAACGTTCGTAGCTGAGGATTTCGCGTGTCTCTCTCTGCAACTGCACAGCCACTTTGTATTCGTAAGTGCCCATCCCAGGCTGTGCCGGGTCCAGTTGCATGAACGCATCTTGCTCGAACCAATATTGCCCCGCAGCTTTGAAAATAGGTATCAGCAGGATCATCAAAAGCATCGCACTCGCATAAACCGGAACCAGCATTCTCGCGACGGTGGCACTCATCAGCATTTTTTGGCGATTGGCGAGAAGCGCCCGAATTCCGATTCCGAGGATCCAAAGGACCGGTAGCACGAGCAGAAGGGTTGCTGCCTTGATCCAGTTCATCATAGTTGAAGGAGCAAGCATACCGATTACGATCACGAATGCGGCAGCGGAAATAACCGCCGCCCAGCCGAGCCATGAGCGCTTCCATGAGAACCCAAAAACGGCAGCCCGTTTCTCGATCCTCCACCGGGTGATCATGACCGAGGTGATGATGATGAGAAAAACCAAGCCGACAAAATGGGCAGTCGGCATAATAAATTTCATTCCGAAGACACTGAAATTTCGTCCACCCAGCGGCGTTAGGCGATTGATGATTGCTACGTATGCCAAGGGCAGTGCGATCCCGATGCCCATCACCCAAGCCCAATCCTCTAGGGTAAGCAAGGACGCCATGCGCTGCGCGACACGCCGAATCAGTTTCCCCTGCGCAAAGCGAAACGCCCATACGAACACAAACATCAATCCCAATATAAGGAACGCTCCAATGGCACACAGCATCGATAGATCTTCATGTTCCATGAGGCGGCCCGGTTTTACGTCAGCATCGGTGATAATTGGAGAATTCTTTACCTGCCTAAACACTGCAGGGGTGGTGATTGCGGCAATGAATCCGCTTTTTTGCCCAAAATCAATTCCATCTATCATTGGCGCGCGTTTCTTGTAGGCAGCTACGTTCTGGAAGTTCATCTCCCCAATGGGCTGATTTTTTTTTACCTCATCCATGAGTCCGAGGTTTTCGGCGCCAGTAGTCAATCCTTTGTAAGCTGTCGAAATGTTCACCTTGCAATCCAGCCCTGCCACCAACGTGCTCGGTTCCACGGAAACCATCTTCTTGGCAAATGCTTCGGAATCGAGGATTAGGGATTGGAACTCTGGAATCTTTTTCTCATCGGCAAGCACTGCTGCGGTGGCGGCAATCGCATTTCCGAGCATTCGGAGTTTGATGAGATCCTGAGCTGTCATTCCGGCGAGATAGGTCATCGAGATCAGACGTTCCACTTGATTTCCTTGTCGCAACAAAGGGATCTTCTCCTTCATCATCCGTGCCTTGTAATCGTTGCAGTTCGGAAGATCCCGTGCTTCTCGCATCAACTCCATCGCCTTGTCCAGCCTCCCTTGATCGAGGATTTCCCACTCTGGTGTTTCGTGCGCTGCTTTAGCAGATGAGGATTGGGGCTTCTTTTTGACGCAGTCGGTGGCTTCAACACCGGCAGCTAAATAGATGAACCACGCATTCATAGGATCAATCCTTCGGCTCACGTCCAGAAAGTCAGGTGGCAGATTGCTATTGTCTGATAGATAGGCTGCCGCATATTCCCCGAAATAAGCTGGATTCTCTGGATGGCGATCCCACAAGGTTTTCGCCTGGCCAGCCTTGGAGGATTTCGTTTTGTCTCCGTAGAGAAGGAGGCGCTCGTCGGATGTGAGGGTCTTTTTTCCGGGGAGAGCTAGGGAATAGCTTGGTCCCGGGGTCATTGCTCCCAACGCGACATAGGCACCTCTGAATGCGCTGAGCGACTTTATCTCTCTGAATAGCATGGTCGATGAAGTGACGAGTAAAATCAGGTAGAGTGCCACATGGCAGATGGGCCAGCGCTTTTTCGCGTCCACCGCATTCCAGCGTTGGATGGCTTTTTCTGCAGCTTCCGAATCGGGTTTCTCTAGCTCGCCGAGGAGTTGGCTGGCGGCGAGTTTCATTTCCGCATCATCGGCCAGTGGGCGGACGGCGGTTTCGATGAGGTGGTTCTTTGGATCGGGCATTGGAGAGTGCTGGTGGCGCCTGACTTTGGAGTGCGGTGAGAATCACCGCTTTGGGAGGAGGCGGCGGCGGTCTTTGGAGGGGTGATTTTTTTGGGAAATGGCGTGTGTGCGGGAGTTCTTCTTTGGCTTGAGGCGTTTTGTAGCGACCCGAGCCACTCTTGAAAGCGGCGATTCTCGCCGCACTCCAAAGTTTCCGCCTGCGGCGGTGTGTTAGGCAGGCATGAGGCGGGACGCCTCGGCTACGTTTTCCTGATTAGGCGGGCTTGAGTAGATAGCCGCCGACCCAGCCTTGCTCGCCGCGTTCGTTGCGACACCAGTGCCAGCCGTGGATTTGTTTGAGGGACTCGATGCGGTCGCCGCGTTTAATGGTGAGGACGCTGGGATCGTAGTCTTCCATGGCGGCGAAGCGGCCTTCGCTGAGGGGTTCGAGGATTTCCTCGGGGACGTAGCCGTCGTTACCATCGCGGTCCACGGCCCAGACCCAGCCGGGCCAGGCGCGGTCGGCGATGCCGACGGTGACTTCATCGCCGGCGGTGAGGTTGATGGGATCGCTGTCTTTTTCCTCGTAGTCTGAGTTCGCAATGAAGGTGGGCATGGGGAGGTTATCGAACATTGAACATCGAACGTCCAACATCGAAGTGAGGAGAATTTTGAAGGGGGATAGGGTTGTTTGGTTGCTGTTAGGGAGAGGAGGAGGTAGGGAGATCTGGATGAAATTTTTCTGTCTGGTGATTTTATTGGCGGTGGTGGGGTGTGCGCCGGGCTTGGGGCCGGTGGTTTCGGGCGAGCCGGTGGTGGTGTTCTGCCGGATGCACCAGGGGAAAAAAGTGGGCGATGGGCAGTGCTGGGCGCTGGCGAACGAGGCGATGGTATTCGCAGGTAAGAGCCGCCCCGGCAGTGACATGCGGGTGTGGGGCCGGGTGGTGAATCCGGCGAGGGAAACGGTGCGGGCGGGAGATATTCTGGAGTTTGAGAACGCGAGATTTCGTGACGCTAGGATGACGGTCATCACGGGCAGCCATCACACGGCGGTGGTGATGACGGATGAGAGGGCGGGGAAGTTCCTAGTGGCGGAGCAGAACTTCGGCGGGGGGAAGCGGGTGAGTTTCCGGGAGATGAGCTTGGAGACGCAGGTTTCCGGGAAGGTGGTGGTTTACCGGCCGGGGTGAGTGCGGCGTGATGCTGGTATTTTTGCCTGTCCGAGTGGTGGCTGTGGCTTGTGGAAGAACAGACAGGAATGTCTGTGTGACTCTGGGTTAGTCACGGGATTTCGTTGAGCGTGTACCAACCTTCGGGGTGCCAGAGGGATTGGGCGGAGGCGGATTTCACGCCCTTGGCATCGAGGTGGTGGACGTGGCCGCGGACCAGGCCATCGACCTTGAGGTGGACGGATTTCTTGTCAGGGGAAACGGTGGCGGCGGTGATGACGGGAGTGGTCGCATCGACCTGCGGGCTGCCGTAGTCGGACTGATAGATATAGGTGAATGTGTCCATCGAATAGCTGGCGGGATTGCCAGCGGTGGCAGGATCGACAGGCTCGGTGAAATGGACATCGAATCCATCGTGGGCAGCGGTGATGGTTTCCATTTCGAAGGGGTTTTTACCGGTCCATTTGACGCGCTCAAAGGTGAAGGGCTTGGTGCCGCGTGAGGCCCAGCCGCGGTTGGTGCCGCCGACGAAGAGCAGGCCGGCGTCCTGGTCGAAGCGCACGGGGACGAGGCCGGCTTCGAAGCCGTCGAGAAGATGGAAGACGGCACCCTGATAGAGACCGTTGATTTTCTCGAGACAGACACGTTGGACCTGCGAGTGGGTTTGCTCACCGACGTAGAGTTGTTTCGCCCAGGGGCCGAATTTGCCGCCGCTTTGGTCGCAGGCGATGCCGGTGGGGGATTGGCCGACGATGCCGTGTGGGAAGACGACGGCGGGTGGGATGAATTCCGGGTGTTTCAGGCGCTCGGTGAGGATGCGGGATTTGCTCTCGACTTCGGGCGGGGCGGGGAAGTTGCCGAGTGAGGCGAATTTGTTGCCGGTGGGGTTGCCTTGAAATGAGCCGGGCTTGAGCCATTTGAGCGAGGACGAGCCGTTCCAGAAGCCTTGGTTGTCGGTGTAGAAGGCGTCGCCCACGGCGTTGAAGCCGATGCCGCCGGGGGAGCGGATGCCGGAGCAGGTGGGGATCATTTTGCCATCTGGGGTGACGCGGACGCACCAGCCGCGCCAGTTGGATTCGGCGTTGACGGAGCCGGTGAGGCAGAGGAGGACCCAGATGTTGCCATCCTTGTCGGGGGTGCTGCCGAAGGCGTATTCGTGGTAGTCACCTTTGATGCCCCAGTCGGAGCAGATGGTTTCAAAGGAGTCTGCCAGGCCGTCGCCGTCGGTGTCCTTGATGCGGGAAACCTCGGGGCGTTGGGTCAGGCTGAGGGCGCCATCCTTGTAGAACATGCCAAAGGGCTCGTGCAGGCCTTGGGCGAATTTTTTCCAAGTGACTTTTTTCAGGTCGTCGCCGTAAGCGCCGGAGCAGATCCAAAGATCGCCACGGCGAGTGGCGACAGCCACCTGTTGGTTGGGCATGAGCGCGATGGAGCCGATTTCCATGACTTCACCGGGAGGAAGGGGGATTTCCTGGCGGAGATAGAAGTCGGATTGTGTGGCTGCGTGAGCGAGGGTGGCGGTGAGGAATGAGAGGAGAAGCGTGCGCATGAGAGAAGAGGAAGAGATTTTGAACTGCAAATAGACGCAGATGGACGTAGATTAAGAGGTTCGGGCGAAATGAATTTCGCGGTCCAGTTAGGGTTATTTCCAGCGATAGGTGAGCGTGGCATTTTGGCGGGGGCTGAGCTGGAGAGTGGTTTTTCCCTCTTGGTTTTGGAAACTGCCGCGCTCGACGAAGATGGAAAGCTTGTTTTCAGGGTGGTCCACAATCACTAGGTTCAAAGGCGGGCCAGTGCCCACGTAGTTGAGATCCCGAAAGAGAACGTTGCCCTCGACGTGCCAGGAATCGAGTAAGAAGCACTCGCCGATCTGAACGGAAAACCTGGGATTCCCGTCCTTGTCGAGTTTGTAGCCTCGGAACCGGGCTTCCTGAGGTAGAAAGCGAACTTTACTCAGCTTCACGACATTTTCCCCGGCGGGAGGGTTTTCTGCAGTTCCGCGCTCGGCCCATTTGTTAGATCCATCGATGAAATCTCCTGTCCAGAGGAGTTCGGGAGCGAGGTTGTCGGCGCTGTAGGCGAGGTTGAACCCGCCGGGGAAGCCGATGCCGATGGCGCGCGGGGTGGTGCCGGAGATGAAGTTGCGATAAATGACAGGCCGGCCGTTGGCGGGCTCGATGAGGATCGTATCGCGGACTTTGGCGACCTTGACGGACTCGTCGGTCAGCCACTTGAAGGTTTTCCCGCCGGGGGCTTTCCAGCCGATCGCGATGCCTTCAAAATTGAGGATTTCGAGATACTCGGCGCGGAACTTGTGGGTGCCCTTGGTGAGGGTGACTTTCCCCTGTTTCACGCGGCTGCCGTTCATCGGCCCGGAGCCGGTGACTTCGACGATCTTTTTTTCGTCGATGAGGACGGATGCGGCATCGTCGGCGTCGAGGGTGAATTGATACTCGCCATCGGCGGGGGCTTCGAAATCAGCCTGCCAGAGCATGGCGAAGTTGTCCGTAAACGGGGCTTTTTTCAGGCTGATGAGGCCGTCGTGTTCTTCCTCGGCGTTGGCGGCTTGGAGTTTCGAGAAATCCGGCATCGTGGTCCATGTCCCGGAGTAGGCCTGTGAGATGAGGTTGGTGAGCGCGGTTTTTTCGAGCGGCAGCGGGTGGAGCTTGAGAATTTCCGTAGCGGTCCAGGGAGTGTTGCGAGCTTCGACGGAGGCGCGGATGGTTTTGACTTGGTCCGCATTGACGGGCCCTGCCTGATTTCCCCATGCGGAGCGGACGTAGGTGAGAATGGCGGCAAGTTGGTCGTCTGGGAGGACCGCACCTTGAGGCGGCATTTCGAGGTTGAAGGTTTTTCCCAAGACATCGACGGGACCGGTGAGTCCCTTGAGGGCGATTTTTATGGCTCTGTCAGGATCGCCTGCGACGTAGGGGCTTCCAGCAAGAGGAGGGAAAGTGCCGCCGGTGGCACCTTTTCCATCGGCACCATGGCAAGCGGAGCAGTAGAGGGTGAAAAGCTGGCCACCGTCTTGGGCGAAAACTGGGGTGGCGAGCGAGAGGAGGAGAAATAGACGAGAAATCATGGTATTAAAAATGGATGCCGCGGGCGGGTGACCCGAGCGGAAGGTCCGAGATTACGTGGGTTCGTGTCGAGTTTATGCCGCGAATTGCGGCGATGTCTTGATGAAATACGACAATGGACTGAGGATCAGCGTTTGTCAGGGATTCGTGCTTGGAGATAGTGTTTTGCGAGGCCGGCCGCGATGCTATCGGCGTATTCGCGGAAAATCGAAGGCTGCATTTTACCCGAAATTTCGCGGAGTCCGTCGTAGTCACCGGCTTGGATGCGCGGGTAGTCGATGGTGGAATTCATGACGTAGGGCTCCATGAAGATGACGGGGCAGTCGTAGAGTCGGTTGGCGAGGAGGTTGCGCGCCCAGAGGTAGGGGCTTTCCGGGATCGGGCGGACGGTTTTCGATTCCGGCGGATACTGATAGGCGGGGAGCCCGCTGTTTTCTGCGAAGGTGCTGGCGATGAGGGAGCCGACGAGGATTTCTTCCTGTTGGGTGCGCTGGAGGAGTTTTTGCAGCAGGGCGAAACGTTGGTCGGCGAGGATGACTTCGTCATCGCTGTAGGCACCGTTGACGAGCAGATGGAAGTGGGTGCGGTCGATGAGGGTGGGGCTGTTGGGGTCGCCCCAGGCCTCGGCATTGAAGTGGAGGCAGAGCACGAGATCGGGCTTGAGGGTCTCGTTGACGAGCTTGGCGCGGGCGTGGATTTCTGCGGTCCGGTAGAAGAGGCGCTCGGCGAGTTTCTGCGGGGAATCGGCGGCGGAGTCTTTTGCTAGGGTGAGCAGGGCTTCGGGCCGGATGGGGGTGACGGGTTCGGTTTTGTCGCGGACGAGGGTGACGGCCGCGCCGAGGGATTTGAGGCGGGGTTTGAGGAGGTTGGCGACTTGGAGTGTCATGTCTCCTTCGCAGACTGGCGTGCCGTGATCGACGACAAACCAGCGCTCTTCCATCTTCGCCCACGCGCCGCCGATGTGGCCGGGATCGATGGCGATTTTCAGGCCAGCGAGCGGTTTTTCGGGCGTGGTGGGAGGAAGGTCGGCGGCGGTTTTCCACAGGCGGTGCGCGGGAGTGGTGGCGGCTGGGGTGGCGAATCGGAGGTGGAAGAAGTCGGCGGGCGAGGGATCGCCGGTTTTGATGCGGGCTTCGCTGGCGTCGATTTCGATGAAGTTTTTCCAAACTCCGCCGGTGGTGAAAACGGTGGTCAGCAGCCGCTCGAACTCATCGCGGGAGATGCTGTTTTGATAGGCATCGAGCTTTTTCCAATCAGGCGGCTCGGCGAGCATGGAAAGCGCGGCGGGTGGGGGTGCCGGTTTCGGCGGCGGTGGAATGTGGCGGGACTGGAAAATGAAAAGCGCGCCGACCGCCAGCAGGACGATGGTGATGGCTAGCAGTGGGATCCGGTGGGCGGGGAATCGGCTCATTGAGGAAATTGGATTGTCGCGGAGCGTGGGAATGTGAAGCCTTGCGGAGGGGCGAAAGAATAACGGCTCCAATTTTCCATCATGTCTGCGATTCGTATTTTATTCCTCGGTGATGTGGTTGGCGAGCCCGGACGCAAGGCCGTGATCGAGCAACTGCCGCTTCTCAAACAGTCGGAGGGCCTCGATTTCATCATCGTCAACGGTGAAAACTCTGCAGGCGGGAAGGGGATCACGCCGAAAATCGCGATCGATCTGCTGCGCGCCGGAGCTGCGGTCATCACCACCGGTGACCACGTTTGGGACCAGCAGGAAATCGTCGATTATTTTCCCACCGAGCCACGCCTGCTGAGGCCGATCAACTACCCGGAAGGCACGCCCGGATCGGGCAGCGTGGTTTTGGAAACGGCGAAGGGCCGCGTGGCGGTCATGCAGGCGCAGGGGCGTTCGTTCATCCAGCCACCTTTAGAAAATCCGTATCTCGCGGTGGAAAAGGAAGCCGAGCGCCTGCGGGCGGATGGTGTGATGGCCGTGGTGCTCGATTATCACGCGGAAACCACTAGCGAGAAAATCGCGATGGGGCGAATGCTCGATGGCAAGGTTTCACTGGTCGTCGGCACCCACACCCACGTGCAAACGGCGGATGAGAGCATTTTCCCAGGCGGCACCGGCTACCTGACCGACGCCGGCATGTGTGGTCCGGACGAATCTATTCTCGGCCGAGCAATCGAATCCGTCGTCTGGCGCTTCAAATCCGGCATGCCGACGCGTTTCCCAATCGCCAAGGGCCCGGTGCGCCTGTGCGGCGTAATCGTGGACGTGGATATGGAAAATGGGAGCTGCCAAGCCATCAAAAGACTCTCATTGTTGCTGCCGGAAGCCGCCAGCCAACCCGCGTGATCCATACGTTTTCAGGGGATTAGGATAAATTTTCTTTTCATTGAGATTTTTTTTGACAGGGTAGCGGGCTTTGTTACTGTCCGCCCGCTCTTCCCCACATCAAGTCAGGGGTGCCGCGCCTAGTCTCGCTCTTTTTTGAGATTGGTCGCGGTGTTTTTGTCGGGTTGAAGGTAGAGCAACCAGTGTCACATTGCTCGCGTAGCTCAGGGGTAGAGCGCATCCTTGGTAAGGATGAGGTCGGGGGTTCAATTCCCCCCGCGAGCTCCAGGGCAATCTCGAAAAATCTCAACAGTCTCAAGCAGAACAACAACCACCATGGCAAAAGAAGCATTCCAGCGCAACAAGCCGCACGTAAACATCGGCACGATCGGTCACGTCGACCACGGCAAGACCACCCTCACCGCAGCAATCACCAACACACTTGCTGACAAAGGCCTCTGCCAAAAGAAGAGCTACGCGGACATCGACGCAGCTCCTGAAGAACGCGAGCGCGGCATCACCATCAACACCGCTCACGTCGAATACGAAACCGCCAAGCGCCACTATGCTCACGTGGACTGCCCAGGTCACGCCGACTATGTGAAAAACATGATCACCGGTGCTGCCCAAATGGACGGTGGTATCCTCGTTGTTTCCGCCGCGGACGGCCCGATGCCACAAACCCGCGAGCACATCCTGCTTGCCCGTCAGGTCGGCGTTCCAGCTCTCGTCGTTTTCATGAACAAGGTTGACCTTGTGGACGATGCCGAGCTTCTCGAACTCGTTGAAATGGAAGTCCGCGACCTCCTTTCCATGTATGAATTCCCAGGTGATGATATTCCAATCGTCATGGGTTCTGCCAAGCTCGCGCTTGATGGCGACCCTGCTCAAATGGAAAACGTCATGAAACTCATGGACGCCGTGGATGCCTACATCCCTGAGCCTGAGCGCCCGATTGACAAAACCTTCCTCATGCCGATCGAAGACGTGTTCTCGATCGAAGGTCGTGGAACGGTCTGCACCGGTCGTGTCGAGCGTGGTATCGTCAAGAAGATGGAAGAAGTCGAAATCGTTGGTATCCGCGACACGCAGAAGACCACCGTTACCGACATCGAAATGTTCCGTAAACTCCTCGACGAAGGTCGTGCCGGTGACAATGTCGGTCTTCTCGTCCGTGGTCTGAAAAAGAACGACGTCGAGCGCGGCCAAGTCATCGCCAAGGTCGGCACCGTCAAGGGTCACACGATCTTCAAGTCCGAAATCTACGTTCTCTCGAAAGAAGAAGGTGGACGCCACACCCCGTTCTTCTCGAACTATCGCCCTCAGTTCTACTTCCGTACCACGGACGTGACCGGCAGCATCAAGCTTCCAGAAGGCGTTGAAATGGTGATGCCGGGCGACAACATCAACCTTGAAGTTGAACTCATCACTCCGATCGCCATGGAGCCTACCATGCGCTTCGCCATTCGCGAAGGTGGCCGCACCGTGGGTGCCGGCCGCGTGGGCGAGATCATCAAGTAATAATCTAGCAAACGAGGCTTCCCGCGGCTCGCCGCAGGAATGCCAGACTCCGGGGCATCCCGCTTCTCAAGCGGGATGCCCTTTGGTCGCCTCAAAACGGAAGTAGCTCAATTGGTAGAGTAGCGGTCTCCAAAACCGTTGGTTGTGGGTTCGAGTCCCACCTTCCGTGCCATTCTCCATTCCTGCATCAACGTCAGAACGACATCATGTTTTCGAAAATTTCCAGTTTCCTGGGTGAGGTAAAGGGCGAGCTACGCAAGGCGAGCTGGCCATGGGAATCCGATCCCAAGATCAAAGGTATCAAGAAATACAAGGAACTCGTCGATTCGACTATCGTTGTCCTCATCGCCATGATCCTGCTCGCAGGCTTCGTCCAATTCTGGGACTTCTTCCACGTTTTGATCGTGGGCTTTTTCACCAACCTCGGCCGCTAATCCGTTAGCTCTTCCGTCTCATCCATCTCCGACCGACCCGTCATGTCAGAAACCAAACCATTCCGCGATCAGTGGTACGTTGTGCAAGTCCTCTCCGGCCAGGAGGGGAAGGTTCGTGACCGGATCGCCCGTACCGCCGAGGCCGAGGGAATGACCGAATACATCCGCGAGGTGCTCGTGCCGATCGAAATGGTCTCCGAAATCCGCCGTGGCAAGAAGACCGAGACGAAGAAGAAATTCTTCCCGGGCTATATCATCGTGAACATGAACCTCGCCACCGAAGATGGCCAGCTCGTCGAGAAGACCTGGTTTTTCATCAAGGAAATGGACGGGGTGATTGGATTCGCGGGAACGAAGGATCGTCCCGCGCCGATGCGCCAGCGCGAAGTGGATGCCATGCTCTCCCAGATCAAGGAGCGTGAGCAAAGCGTCCGTCCTGCCATCAGTTTCGAAGTCGGCGATACCGTGAAGGTGGCCGATGGCCCGTTCCAAAGTCAGAATGGCATTGTCGAGGAAATCGACCCTGAACGCGGCAAGCTCCGCGTCTCGGTCACCATCTTCGGCCGCAGCACTCCGGTCGAACTCGAATACTGGCAGGTCGAAAGAGAATAATTTGTCTCGACCAGCGTCCGTAAATTTACAATCACCCCTCTCCCGCACTTAAAAAAGCATTCATTATGGCCAAGGAAGTCGTCAAAATCATTAAGCTCCAGATCAAAGCAGGGGCCGCCAATCCATCACCACCAGTGGGCCCAGCCCTCGGTCAGGCAGGTGTCAATATCATGGCGTTCTGTAAGGAATTCAACGCCGCGACACAGGCCCAGACGGGTGATGTGCTTCCGGTTGTGATCTCTGTTTACAAGGACAAATCGTTCTCGTTCATCACCAAGAAGCCCCCTGCCGGCAACCTTCTCAAGAAGGCAGCAGGTCTTGCTTCTGGCTCGAAAGAGGCGAACAAGATCAAAGTTGGTAAACTGACCAAGGCTCAGCTCATGGAAGTTGTCAAAATCAAGATGCCCGACCTCAACACGAAGGATCCTGAAGCCGCTTGCCGCATTCTTGCCGGCACCGCCCGTCAGATGGGTCTTGAGATCGAAGGTTACTGAGAATTTCTCCGCCGGTAAGCTTTTCATAAGTTTCCGGCACCCGCAGGAGGGAATCATTCGTGATTTCCGACCGAACTGCTAACAAATACCAAAATGGCCAAACACCGCAGCAAACGCTACAAACAGGCAGTCGCCCTTGTCCAAACCGGCAAGAGCTACTCCCTGACCGACGCAATCAGCACCGTGAAGCAATTCCCGGCGCCGAAATTCACCCCGACCGTCACGCTTTCCTTCCACCTCGGCGTGGATCCTCGGAAGAGCGACCAGATGGTCCGTGGTTCCGTTTCCCTTCCACACGGCACCGGACGCAACGTCCGCGTCGTCGTTTTCGCCCAAGGCGCAGCCGCTGAAGCAGCACGTGCTGCCGGCGCTGAGCACGTCGGTTACGAAGACCTCATCGCCAAGGTCCAAGCGGGCTTCACGGATTTCGATTCCGCGATCGCCACTCCAGACGCCATGACCGAAGTTCGGAAAATCGCCCGGGTCCTCGGACCTCGTGGCCTGATGCCGAACCCGAAGACTGGCACCGTCACCGACGACACCGCCAAGGCGGTTCGTGAAGTGAAGGCCGGTCGTATCGACTACAAGCTCGATAAAAACGGCAACGTTTCCGCCTCCATCGGCAAGGCTTCATTCGAGCCTGCCCAACTGGAAGAAAACGCCCGCGCGCTTGTGGACAGCGTCGTCCGCGCCAAGCCAGCATCCGCCAAGGGCAACTACATCCAAGCCGTGACGCTCGCCGCTTCGATGCTCCCTGGTCTTCCTCTGGAAGCCGCCACCTACACCAAAGCCTCAGCTTAACCCGGTAGCCAACGACCATGAATCCCGATAAGAAAATCATCATCAACGGCCTGTTGGACCGCGTCAACGCGTCTCCCTATCTGATCGTCATCGATTACACCGGCCTCACCGTGAAGCAGTTCACGGAACTCCGCAACCGCCTCGATGCAGGTGGAGCACAGTGCACGGTGGCCAAGAATAGCTACATGCGCAAGGCGCTCGCTGAAGCAGGCATGCCTGACATCGGCAGCGATCTCGTCGGCCAAATGGCCTACGTGATGGGCAATAGCGAGGTCTTCTCCGCTGCGAAGGTCATCAAGAATTTCGAAAAGGAATTCAAGAAGCCCGAAATGAAGGTGGGAATCCTCGGCAACGCCGTGCTCGACTCGGATAAGCTCAAGGCCATCGCCGACATCCCGTCCCGCGAAGCGGTCCTTTCCCAACTTCTCGCAACGATCCTCGAGCCTGCGACCCGCATCGCCCGTATCGTGCAGAACAAATTCAACCCGGAGGGCGAAAGCTCGGCCGACGAAACCCCAGCCGTGGAAGCTGTTGCCGAAGAGGCTCCAGCTGCCGAGGTCGTGGCCGAAGCAGCACCTGCTGCAGAAGCTGAAGCCGAAACACCTGCCGCTGAATAACAA
The DNA here is from genome assembly GCA_038237425.1 of Verrucomicrobiales bacterium. Lineage (GTDB taxonomy): Bacteria > Verrucomicrobiota > Verrucomicrobiia > Verrucomicrobiales > Akkermansiaceae > Luteolibacter. Next base: position 4,894 of record JBBRYQ010000097.1, on the reverse strand, counting down.
CAAATCTGAAGTGATGGTGGCAGCGGCTCCCGTTTGTCACCTGAACCCATAATGGTTCCTCGTCGGAGCAGCGGCTGCTGTTCTGAAATCCCCGAAGGCTTCGGAGGCGACGATACCGAACAAGGAGAATACAAAAATGGCTAATATTGCAACACTGATTGAAGAACTCGGCAAGCTCACCGTTCTGGAAGCTGTCGATCTGGTTAAACAACTCGAAGAAACTTGGGGCGTTTCCGCTGCCGCACCTGTGGGTGTCGCCGGTCCTGCCGCGGGTCCTGCCGAAGCTGTCGAAGAGAAGACTGAGTTTGACGTGGTCCTCACGGATTGCGGCGCAAACAAGATTGCCGTCATCAAGGCAGTCCGCGAAGTCGCTCCCGGCCTTGGACTTGCCGACGCGAAGAAGCTCGTCGAAAGCGCTCCTGCGAAGATCCTCGAAGGTGTCGCCAAAGACGCTGCCGAGACGGCCAAGAAGAAGCTCGAAGAGGCTGGTGCCAAAATCGAGCTCAAGTAAGACTCATTTGCTTTATTCCCGGGGTGGAGCAATCTACCCCGGGAATTTTTGCCGTGACCGGCGCGAGATTCTAACCACCTATCAGTGTTTCGCGCCGATTCCGACTCCTCTTTTCAACGCTTGATTCCACCCTGCCTGAGACCGTTTTTCGGCTCAGGCTCAATTTGTAAGATAGAATACCACTAAACGCCATGGCTGAACGTCTCTATTTCGGGAAATTCGAAGAAGTCATCGAGCCACCTAACCTCATTGAGGTTCAGAGTCGCTCATACGATGAATTCCTTCAGAAGGAAGTGCTCCCCAGCGAGCGCGCTGATGCCGGACTCCAAGCGGTTTTCCGCGAGGTGTTCCCCATCAAGAGCTACGACGAAGCGATCGAACTCGACTTCGTCACTTATGATATCGAAGATCCGAAAATCACTTCGCTCGAATCGCTGCGCAACAGCGAGAGCTTCAGCGCGGCACTCTATGTGACGTTTAAGTTGAAAGACGAGACCGGCACCAAAAAAGAGCGTGTTTATATGGGCGAACTGCCGATGATGACCCGCCGCGGAACTTTCATCATCAATGGTGCCGAGCGTGTCATCGTTTCCCAGCTCCACCGCTCGCCGGGTATCTGCTTCGAGACCTCGCAGCACCTTAACGGCAAGCTTCTTCATTCCTTCCGCATCATTCCTGACCGCGGATCCTGGTTGGAAGTGCAGTTCGACACCAACGATCTGTTGTACGTGTATCTCGACCGCCGCCGCCGCCGCCGCAAGTTCCTTGCGACGACCTTCCTGCGCGTGCTCGGCTATCCGACGGACCGCGACATCGTCAGCCATTTCTATTCCCCCGAATCCCTTCCTCTCAGCGAGGCGATGGACGAAGGCGAACTCGGTCACAAAGTTCCTTTCGAGGATATCCTCGATGGCGAGCTCACCGTCGCGAAGGCCTACGAGCCGCTCACGATCGGTATCGTCCGCCAGCTTCTTGCTCTCGGTCACAAAAATGTCGAAGTCATCGACGGCCGTGAGGACGAAATTCTTCTCAAGTCGCTCCGCAAAGATCCGGCGAAGGACGAAGAATCCGCGCTCAAGGATATCTACCGGAAACTTCGTCCTGGAGATCCACCGACTGCTGCCAATGCCCGCGCACTGCTCAAGCGTCTTTTCTTCGATGCGAAGAAATACGACCTTACCCGCGTTGGTCGTTACAAGATCAACCAGAAGCTCGGTATCCAGGTGGATTCCGATCAACGCATCATGGTTCCCGAGGATTTCCTCGCTGCCGTGCGTTATATTTTGAAGCTGAAAAAGGGCGACGGTGTCATCGACGATATCGACCACCTTGGCTCCCGCCGCGTGCGTGCGGTGGGTGAACTTCTCGCCAACCAGTGCCGCGTGGGCCTTGCCCGTACCGAGCGTTTGGTGAAAGAGCGTATGACTCTTTTCGACGTGAACATCGAAGGCATGACGCCGCAGAAGCTGATCAACCCGAAGGCGCTCTCTGCCGTCGTACGCGATTTCTTCGGTCGTTCGCAGCTCTCACAGTTCATGGACCAAACGAACCCGCTCGCCGAGCTCACCCACAAGCGCCGTCTATCGGCTCTTGGACCAGGTGGTCTCAATCGCGATCGTGCCGGCTTCGAAGTCCGCGACGTGCATCCGTCCCACTATGGCCGGATCTGCCCGATCGAAACTCCGGAAGGTCCGAACATTGGTCTCATCAACTCGATGTGTACCTATGCCCGGATCAACGAGTTCGGCTTCATCGAAACTCCTTACCGCCGCGTGGTGGACTCCAAGGTCACCAACGAGATCGAGTATCTCACGGCTGACCAAGAGGAAAACTTCCTCATCGCCCAGGCGAATAACCCGATCAACAAGGACGGCTCCTTCCAGACCGAGCGCATCACGGCCCGTGAAAAAGGCGGTGAGTTCATCGAAGCACTTCCGACAGATGTGAACTACATGGACGTTTCGCCGAAGCAGCTCGTTTCGGTGGCTGCCGGACTCATCCCGTTCCTCGAACACGATGACGCGAACCGCGCTCTGATGGGTTCGAACATGCAGCGCCAAGGTGTGCCGCTCCTCGTTTCCGAATCGCCGCTCGTCGGCACCGGCCTCGAAGGCAAGGCCGCCCGCGACTCCCGTGCAGTCGTTGTTTCCGAAGCCGACGGCATCGTTGCCGCCGCGACTGCGGAAATCATCGTCACCACTCCGGACGGCAAGCTCCCTGTTTCCGATGAAAAATTCCTCTCGGACGCCGAGTCCGTGAAGACGAACATCGACAAGGGCATCATGGCCTATCCGCTGCGGAAGTTCATGCGTTCCAACGCCGGCACCTGCATCAACCAGAAGCCAATCGTCAAGCTGGGCCAGAAAATCAAAAAGGGCCAAGTGCTCGCAGATGGGCCAAACACGGAAGACGGCGAACTCGCCATCGGCCGCAATGTGCTCGTGGCCTTCATGCCTTGGAATGGCTACAACTTCGAAGATGCCATCGTCATCTCCGAGCGCGTGGTGAAGGACGATGTTTACACCTCGATCCACATCTCCGAATTCGATGTCGCCGCCCGTGACACCAAGCTCGGACCGGAAGAAATCACCCGGGACATTCCGAACGTCGGTGAGGATGCCCTGCGCAATCTCGACCACGACGGCATCATCCGCATCGGTGCGGAAGTGAAACCTGGCGACATCCTCGTTGGTAAGATCACTCCCAAGTCCGAAACCGAACTCGCCCCCGAAGAGCGCCTCCTGCGCGCCATCTTCGGTGAAAAGGCCGCCGACGTGAAAGACACCTCGCTCCGCGTGCCATCCGGCTGCGTCGGCATCGTCCAAGACGTCCGCGTTTCCCAATCCGGCTTCGCCAAAAAGCGTGCGGAAAAGGTCGATCCAGTCGAACTCAAGAAAACGCTCAAGAAGATCAACGACGAGCACAAGAAAAAGGCCGACAAGCTGACGGACGATCTCACCGAGCGTCTTTCCGACATTCTATTGGGTGAAAAAATCCCGCTCGACGTGGTCAACGCACAAACCGGTGAAATCATCATCCCGGCCAACCGCAAGATCACCAAGACGCTTCTCCGCAAGCTCGCTTCGGTTCACGACCACATCGAAATCGATCCTTCCCCGATCCGTAACAAGATTTTGGAAATCATCGGTTCCTTCGAAGGCCGCTTCCAGGAGCTCGATACCGAGCGCGAGCGCAAGCTCGACTCCCTCGAGTCCGGCGATGAAGTCGATCCCGGCGTCATCAAGGAAGTGAAGGTCTTCATCGCCGCCAAGCGCAAGCTTTCGGTCGGTGATAAAATGGCCGGTCGCCACGGAAACAAGGGCGTTGTCGCCACTATCGTTCCCGAAGAAGACATGCCTTATCTATCGGACGGAACTCCGGTTGATATCTGCCTCAACCCGCTCGGCGTGCCATCACGGATGAACGTCGGTCAGGTGCTTGAAACCCACCTCGGCGTCGCTGCCAAGGCACTCGGATTCAAGGTTGCCACCCCGATTTTCGACGGCATCAAGGAAGACGTCATCTGGGATTTCATGTCCAAGGCCAAGAAGGTCGATGGCGTGAAATTCGTCGGCGACAACGGTGAACTCCGGGAGCGCAAGCCCGGCGAACCCGAAGGCCGCGGCTACACTTGGATCGGCGACGGTCGTGACGGCACCACTGGTGGTAAATCGACCCTCTATGACGGTCGCACCGGCGAGGCCTTCCATAACCCGGTCGTGGTTGGGATGATTTACATCCTGAAGCTCGGTCACTTGGTTGCCGACAAGATCCACGCCCGCGCTGTCGGTCCCTATTCGCTCGTCACCCAGCAGCCGCTCGGTGGTAAGGCGCAATACGGTGGCCAGCGTTTCGGGGAAATGGAAGTTTGGGCGCTCGAAGCATACGGCGCCGCTTACACCCTCCAGGAACTCCTCACCGTCAAGTCGGACGACGTGCAAGGTCGCACCCGGATTTACGAGGCGATCGTCAAAGGCGATAACAACCTCGAAGCCGGAACGCCTGAGTCGTTCAACGTTCTCATCAAGGAAATGCAATCCCTCGGACTCGACGTCCGTCCGGGTCGCAAGGGCTCGACCCATGGCTCCGGCATGACCGGTGGCTTGGACGACTATTCCTTGGATGATCTTACCCTGTGATTTTAAACGCGAACCCCAACCCTGACCTAAACCGTTAATTCTACTAACATGAGTGTCGATACCAACCTTCGCGAACTATTCGGCGTGGACGAGCGCCCTGAGGCATTTGACCAAGTCTCCATCACCGTTGCTTCTCCGGAAATCATCCGTTCCTGGTCCAAGGGCGAGGTGAAGAACCCGGAAACCATCAACTACCGGACCTTCAAGCCCGAAAAAGGCGGTCTCTTCTGCGAGCGGATCTTCG
>JBBRYQ010000096.1:0-18753 GCA_038237425.1 Verrucomicrobiales bacterium | reverse complement strand
GCTGGCACACGACAACCACAGGTTCCAATGATACTGGTCTGGTCGCAGTTGACCCAGTGTTGCCAACCGCGATCTTTATTGAACGGAAAGGTGCCACATCGACTGTTGTTTCCTTCGACGTTCCAGCAGGGTATTCTTCGCTCTAATTCAAATTTCGCATAATACACATTAATCTACTCCCTACATATATGAAAATAAAATCAACACTACTGACTCTTGCAACGATGTTTGTTGGAGTGATGTCCTCAAATGCCGCCACAATGATTATCAGTAACGTGACTGATGGTCCTGGTGATACACTCTATGCTACCTCAACAAACAGCCTCATGAACGGTGGTATTGTTACTATGGGGTATTTCGCAGCAGGGATCACTCAGAGTCAAATTAACACCATTTCTGGATTGGTCGCTAATTTGGGGTCATTCACAATCGTAACTTCGCTTGCGCCTGGTTCTCCAAGCTCTTCGCTTAGTGCGTCTGTTCCTGGATATGCGCAGCAAGACACACCAACTTCGATTGGTAATATCACAGGGGTCAATCCACTTTTGGGGCGGACGGTTTATTCAATCGTCACGAGTGCCGCTAGCCTTGCCTTGGCAACGGGGTCGTCTGAATTCGCTTTGTTGAATTTGGGTAACATTACTGATGACGTCCCAGTGGAGGGCTCGTTTTCTGCTGACCCAAAAGGTCGCGTTCCAGTGATTGGAACAATTGGCACGTTCACGGGTGATCCCGGCTCTGGAGCAGGAACATATGGCACACTCAAAATGGCAGTAGTTCCAGAACCATCCGCCGCACTTCTTGGTGCAATTGGTGCTCTTGGACTCCTCCGCCGCCGCCGCAACTGAGTTGTGGTGTTGGATCAGAGAATTCTGATTAAATTTTAGAGGCGGACGCAAGTCCGCCTCTCTTTTTTTATGTTACTATGGAACGGTGTGAAAAACTAAGAATGGATTCCGCGCCAAACTTCCCTGAGGCGTGCGATTGAATCGCCCCAGGGAGCTTGTTTGTTATGACATGACAGAGGGACAGGCCTTTAGTCAGAATCTCTTCTTGCCATCCCTCTTCCCTTTCGGTAGTTCTTTCCTATGAGAAAGGCGAGATGGCTGGCGGAGTGGCGGAAATCCGCCGGGAAACCAAATTTTTTCCACGTGATTTCATGACAGAGGGACAGGCCATTAGTTGAGAGTCTTCTTGCTATTTCTCGCGGTCTAGATAGTTCTTCCCTATGAGAAAAGCGAGATGGCTGACGGAGTGGCGGAAATCCACGGGGAAACCGGTGTTCTATCACGTCATTAGTCGTGTGGTGGAACGTCGGTTTGCATTCGGGGCGGAGGAGAAGGAAAAATTCCGGGCGTTGATGCGCTTGCAGGAGAAATTCACCGGTTGCCGCGTGGTTTCCTACTGTCTGATGTGCAACCACTTCCATCTCCTGCTGGAGGTGCCGCCAATGGCAGACACCGGGATTTCGGAAGAGTCACTGCTGAAGCGGTTGGGAGCAATTTACAGCGAGGCGTTTGTCGCCGGGGTGGCCAAAGAATTGGCGGAGGCAAGGGCGGCCGTTTATGCAAATGAAGGTGGCCTGGACGAAGCGTTGGCGGCGATTCACAAGCGTTTCACCTATCGCATGCAGGATCTCGGTGAGTTCATGAAGGGGCTTTTGCAGCGTTTCACCCAGTGGTTCAACCGGGCACATTCCAGGACCGGGCGGCTGTGGGAAGATCGCTTCAAGAGCTTGATCGTAGAAGATGGCGTGGCGGCGAGGACGATTTCCGCCTACATCGACCTGAATCCGGTGCGTGCCGGGATGGTGAAGGATCCGGCGGACTACCGCTGGAGCAGCTATGGCGAGGCGATCGGCGGAGGTTCGAAGGGGGATGGAAAAACGGCTCGCGCGGGTTTGGTCCGAGCGTGGGGAGCGCATCAGGGATTGACGGCTGATGCGGAGCAATGGACAGGCGAGATTTCCCGACGCTATCGCAAACTGCTGATGAATGGGGCGATGGAGAAAATTTCTGAAAATGTGAATCGGGACGGGAACGCAGTCGCAAAGACCCTGCGGAAAGGGATTTCGAAGGCGGAAGCTCAGGAAGAAGCGGGCCGGGATGGCGAAATCTCCTTCGCAAATATGCTGCGCCACCGGGTGCGCTATTTTACGGATGGCGCGGTGATCGGCAGCCGGGCGTTTGTCGATGAGGCGTTTGTGAAATCGAGAGCCCGTTTCGGCCCCAATCGGAAAACCGGCGCGAGAAAACCAGGAGGCAACCTTGCGCCAGCCTCCGGAATACTCTGGAGTTTGCGGGATTTGAAAAAAGGGGTGGCCTAGCAGTCCCGTGACTACTCTGCCAAGCGGATGATCAGCTTGCCGGGTTCGATTTTGAATTCATCGACACCAGGGAATTTTCCGGTCTTTCCTTTCCCTCCGCCGAGGACCTCACCGAGCAGATCCCGGCCTTTTAGACCTGCCAGCCAATCGTTCGGTAAGGAGATTCCCCAGACGGTCACATCGTCGAGAACGAAACTTGCCTGGCCCGGAGCGTCGTTGACGAGGAAGCGGGCCCGGGCTTTGAGGTGTTTGCCGCCAAGAATGGGCAGATCCTTGTCGAGATCGGTTTCCACCCGAGCGTGGATGGCATTGCTGGCGAGCTCGAAACTGACGGTTTTCCCAAACGTGGTTTTTTCGTTCAGCAAGCCGTTAAGCTCGCGTTCGGTGAGGATGATTTCCTTAGAGCCTTTTTGATACGGGGCTTCGGCGGGCTTTTGGATGACTTCCATTTTCGCCTCAACCGTAGTTTTCTCCTGAGGACTCAAAACCACCGGTTTGATCGGCCGGTTCGACCACCACCAGACACCGGCGAGGATGAGCAAAACAATGAGGAGAACGACAAGTGCGTTTGTAGGCCACGAGCCTCCGCGCTTCGGTGGGGGTGGAGTTGATGGATCTTCCGTCATGGGAAACTGTATGAAGCGCCGATGCCTGTTTGTCGATAAGAGAGGCGGCTGTCCTGCCTCGGTCGGCAGAGCGCCATGATTACTGTCGGCTCCGTCTAGTGGGCAGCAAGCCAGTTTGCACCGGTGCCGGATTCGACTTCGATGGGGACTCCGTGAGGCAGGGGAAGTGCGGTTTTCATGGCTTCTAGGATTTTCGGTACAAGTTCCTCCTGCTCGTCGAGCGCGAGATCGAAGACGAGCTCGTCGTGCACCTGAAGGAGCATTTTGGTTTTGCAGGGCTTTTCCCGCAGTAAAGCGCCTATGCGGATCATCGCCAGTTTGATCATGTCCGCCGCAGTGCCTTGAATCGGAGAATTGATAGCGGCGCGCTCCGCATTTCCACGTAGGTTTTGGTTGCCGGAATTGAGATCGGGAAAATAACGGCGTCGGCCTGACAGCGTTTGGACATAGCCATTTTCACGCGCCTCGTTCACCGTTTTGTCCATAAACTCTCGGATCGTAGGATACTCGCGGAAATAGGCTTCGATGATGTTGGCTGCCTCTGTGCGCGGGATCGCCAAGCGCTGGCTCAGTCCGAATGCCGAGATTCCGTAAATGATCCCGAAGTTCACCATTTTCGCGGTCCGCCGCATATCGGAGGTGACGTTTTCAGGCTCCACGACAAACACCTTCGACGCAGTGATGGTGTGGATGTCCGCGTTATTTTGAAACGCCTCGATCATCGTCGCATCCTTGGAAAGCGCCGCCATCACGCGCAGTTCGATCTGTGAGTAGTCGCAGGAAAGCAGGGTAAAGCCCTCACGCGGGACAAACGCCTTCCGGATCTTGCGTCCGGCTTCCGAGCGGATCGGTATGTTCTGCAAATTCGGATCGGTCGAAGCCAGCCGCCCAGTTGCCGCTACGAGTTGATGGAAAGTCGTGTGAATGCGGCCGGTTTCCGCAACAATGTGGTTAGGCAGCGCATCGAGGTAGGTGGATTTCAGCTTCGTGGCTTCGCGCCATGCGAGGATGTCGGAGATGATGGGGTGTTTTCCTTCCAGGGTGGCGAGTGTCTGTTCATCGGTTTTGTATTGGCCGGTTTTGGTTTTCTTAGCCTTGTCTGCGAGGCCGAGCTGGTCGAAGAGGATTTCTCCCAGCTGTTTCGGTGACGCGATGTTGAAAGAGCGATCGGCGTGGCGGTGGATCGATTTCACGAGTTCGTCGATCTGGATCTGAAGCTCATCGCCGATGACTGTTAGTGCGGCGGGATCGATGGCGATGCCTTCCATCTCCATTGCTACAAGGACCGGTTGCAGCGGCCCCTCGATTTCACGCAGCACGGTCGCTTGGCCGGATTGTTCGAGCAGCGGGCGGATGATTTGTGCGAGCTGGAAGGTCACGTCCGCATCTTCCGCTGCGTATTCCGCTAGGATGGCGAGCGGGATAGCGGCGATGTTGAGATCCTTGGACGCTTTCGCTTTTTCCGCATGGGCGAAGAGATCGAACGCTGCGGCTGCTTCTGGCTCCGCCGCAGGTCTCGAAATATCCGCGAGTTTTACCGGGGTATAGCCTAGCAGAATTTCGGAAAGATAGTCCATCGAGTGACGGCGCTCTGGGGCGACAAGTGTGTCCGCGAGCATGGTATCGAAAAACGGGCCTGATACCTCGATGCCATGATGGAGCAGGAGTGATAGATCGAATTTAAGATTGTGCCCGATCTTTTCTGCAGGGGAGGAAAGAACGGATTTGAGATCTGAGATTTGAGATTTGAGATTGGTGATAGGAAGATACCAGCCCTCATGCGCTTTCCAGGAAAAGGCGATGCCTAGCAAACTTGAGGTGAAACGATCCAAACCGGTCGTCTCGATGTCGAAGCAAAACGACTTTTGTTCGGCGAGTTCCGCAAAAAGCTGCTTCTGAAGATCCGGCGTATCGGCAAGGTGATAGGTGTGTGCGACATCACGGATGGTTTTAAAGGTTTCAAAAATTGTCGGGGTTGTGGCGGACTCTGTTGGGGCGGATTCATCGGTCCCGGTTTGGAAAAGACGTTTCGAAAGTGTGCGGAATTCGAATTCGTTGAAGAGTGCTTTCAGCGCCTCATCATCACGTTTTGACAGAATGAGATCTTCCCAACTGACCTTAACCGGCACGTCGAGAATGATAGTGGCTAGTTCCTTTGAGAGCAGCGCCTGATCTGCGTGGGTTTCCAGATTTTCCTTCTGCTTCCCCTTAATAGACGCGGTGTTGGCCAGCAGGTTTTCGATTGAGCCAAAATCCGCAATGAGCTTTTGGGCGGTTTTAGGTCCGATGCCAGGGACGCCCGGGATGTTGTCGGACGTGTCGCCCATCAAGCCTAACAAATCAATGATTTGGTGTGGCTCGGCGACACCCCAAATTTCCACGAGCTGCGGCAGCCCGATGATTTCGTGATCCGTCCCCTTGCGGCCGGGCTTCCACATGAAGGTGGTGGCGGATAGAAGCTGCGCGAAATCCTTGTCTGGAGTGACCATGAACGATTCAAAATCATCGGGCTCTGCGCGCTTCACCAGTGTGCCGATGATGTCGTCCGCCTCGAAGCCGTCGATTTCCAACACCGGAATGTGGAACGCTCGGCACAGGTCCTTCACATGAGGGATCGCCGCTGCGAGCTCTTCGGGCATCTCGTCGCGCTGCGCCTTGTAGGCTGGATAACGGATGTGGCGCGGTGTGGGTGCCGACGTGTCGAACGCGACGCCGATGTGCGTGGGACTCTCTTTTTCCAGAATGAACAACAGCGTGTTGATGAATCCGTAGAGCGCGGAAGTATTGACCCCTTTCGAGTTGCGGATGGGATTCTGGATGAACGCGAAATGAGCCCGGTAAACCAGGGCCATGCCGTCGAGCAGGAAAAGGCGTTTCATGGCAGGAGCTTGGGTGAGCATTTCCGCAGTGGCGAAATAATTTTCGCGAATCCTCGGGAAGAAACAACCGCTCGGTTGGCACTCGGTCAGATGTCGAGCATCATGGAAATGTGCCTTGCCGTCAGCTCGCCCATCGACTGGCAATCGCCGAAGTCATCGGTGCCGTGCATCCGGTCCAGCTCGCGGGCAAGGGTGACGACGTGCTCGCGCGGTGCGATGTCCTCACGCCGCATGATGCCGAGCAGCGCCCTTAGCCGGCTGCTTTCCACCTTGGCCCGGCGCGTCATCTGCGCGTGTTCCTCCGCCACGTATTGGTCGATGCTCTTGCGGTTCAGCACCTCGAATGCCAGCCGTGTGATCTTGCGGTTCGAGTTGAAACGGAACGCCAGATAGACATTGCCGTTTCCTTCATAGGACTGCTGGTCGAAGTCGATGGCACGCACTCGGTATTGCACCTCCTCGAAATCCGGCGTGATGTCCACCACGTAGTTCACACTGCGCATGTCGCCTAACAATCTGATAAAACTACGCTCGGTAAATTTTGTGAACTCCTTGGCGATCCGCACTTTGTTCAGACCTGGCTGTGGGAGGTATTCCCGCAGGAATGCATCTCCGGGCACACCAGCGATGTGTTCCTCGATGAGTGTGTTGCCGTTGATCAGATAGTTGATCCGGTTCGGCGAGAGGATGTGCTCCAACTCCAGTCCGTAGATGCGCGAGGCGTCTGCTTGTTTGACGTAGTAGTAGTCCGAGTTGTCGTTGAAAAGATTCGTGATGCGGATGCGGAAGGGTTTGGAATTTCCGAAATCCCCGAAGTCGATCCGGTCGACTAGCAGGTGATCGTGCTGCTCGGCGTCCCGCCCGAGTTTCAGCTCGGTGTAAATGCTCGTCAGGCGTGGCAGCAGCTCGCGGAAAACTTCCGGCGGATACATCACGGTTAGCCACAGTGTTTCGCGGCCTTTCGGATCCTCGTAAGGAATCGCGCCCGTGAAGCGGCAGAGCTCGTCATAGACCTTCGGGATATCCCGTTGGCGGTCGAAGTGATAGAGATACTGCCGCAGGGATGGGGAAACCGGATACTTGATTTTCTGCCGCGCGATCACGGGCGGAAAGTAAGCGGCTACCGTGCCGAAGGCGAGCGCGGTTTATCGCTTAGCAATCGCGACGAGCACCGCCTTCTGGGCGTGGAGGCGGTTTTCCGCTTGTTGGAAAATCGTGCCCGCGTGCAGTTCCAGCACTTCTTCGCTGATCTCCTTGCCGCGGTAGGCCGGAAGGCAGTGAAGCACGATGTGACCCGGTGCGGCGGCGGCGAGCAGGTCCGCGTTCACTTGGAATCCAGCAAACTCCAGTTCTTTTTCCTTCTGATCCTCTTGGCCCATTGAAAGCCAGACGTCGGTATTGATGGCATCCGCATTTTTCGCCGCATCCGCTGGATTTGCAGTGACTGTGACATTTGGAGCGTTGAGTTTCGCTAGAAACTCAGCGGGCGGCTGGCAGGAAACAGGGGCGGCCACTGCAAGCTCGAAGCCGAGGTGCTTCGCCGCCCACATCCATGAGATGGTCATGTTTGAGAAACCGTCGCCGATGAAGGCGACTTTCCTGCCTTCCCATCCACCAAGCTTTTCTTGGATTGTTAGAAGATCCGCGAGGATCTGGCAGGGGTGTTCGTCGTCTGTCAACGCGTTGATTGTTGGGATGCCGGAGTATTCGGCGAAGTCCACCACGTCCTGCTGGGCGAAGGTCCGAATGATAGCGCCGTGCACCATTCGACCGAGCACGCGAGCCGTGTCCTTGATCGGCTCACCGCGTCCAAGCTGGATATCGTTTTTTGATAGAAACATCGGAAAGCCGCCGAGCTCGCGGATGCCGACTTCAAAGGACACGCGCGTCCGGGTGGAGGACTTCGTGAAAATGAGCGCCCACGTTTGTCCGGCGAGTTGGGTGCCGTCACGTCCGCGCTGGAGTTTCAGATGGGCGGCGGTATCGAGCAGGCCTTGGATTTCCCGGGCGCTGAGTTCTTCGATGGAAAGGAGATTTTTCATGAAAGTGCTAGAATTTGGAAAGGACGGAATGGATGATCGCGAGTGCTTCGTCGATTTCGGATTCGGTGACGTTGAGCGGCGGGAGCAGGCGGAAGGTGTCTGGTCCGGCGGCTGGGACGAGCAGGCCGCTTTCCATTAGATGTGAGACGACGACTGCGGCGGCGGTTTTGCCTTCTGGAGTGGGAATGAGCGAGGCATCCAGCGCGATGCCTAGCAGCAGACCTTGGCCGCGGACTCCGGTGACGATGGGAAGGTTCCATGACTTCACGGTTTCGCGGATCCGGACCTCCTGGAGAATGGCGTTCACGGCGAGTTCCTTTTCACGGATTTCCTGCAGCACGGCGAGCGAGGCTGCGCAGACGAGCGGGTTTCCGCCGTAGGTGGAGCCGTGTGAGCCGGGTCCCATCAGCGAGGATAGCGCCGTGCCGTCATCGGCGACCGCGCGATCGCTGAGCCAGAACGCGCCGATCGGCACACCGCCGCCCATGCCCTTGGCCCATGAGATGCCGTCAGGTTTGATCTCGGGCGCGATCATCCGCCAGGCCATCGCGTCGCCACAGCGGCCGAAGCCTGCCTGCACTTCATCGAAAAATAACAGGAGATCGTGTTTCTTGCAAAGATCGGCCACCGCCCGCAGGAACTCCGGCGTTGCCATGTTCACTCCACCTTCACCTTGAATTGGCTCTAGCAGAATTGCGGCGGTTTCAGGACGCACGGCGCTTTCAAGAGCGCCGACGTCGTTGAATGGCAGATAGCGGAAACCCGGCAGCAGCGGATCGAATCCTTCCTGGATCTTCTTCTGACCGGTGGCTGACATTGAGCCGAGCGTCCGGCCGTGGAACGATTGCAGGAACGTGACGACTTCATAGCGCTGCGAACCATCCGCCTGCGGGCGTTTCCGTCCGAAGCGCCGCGCGGATTTGATCAGGCCGTCATTCGCCTCGGCGCCGGAGTTGGAAAAGAAAACCTTCCCCTGTATCCTGACGTGGTGGATGTTGATTTCCTCGGCGAGTTCAGCCTGAAGCGGGATTTGATAGAGATTGGAAACGTGCATCAGCTCGCCTGCTTGGTGGCGGATGGCTTCCACCAATCTCGGGTGGCAATGGCCGAGTGAACAAACGGCGATGCCCATGCAGAAATCGAGATAGCTCTTCCCCGCATCGTCCCAAAGTCGCGCGCCGACACCTCGCACCGGGACAAGCGGAAACCGCCCGTATGTGGGAAGAACGTGCTGGGCAAACTTTTCGGCTGTATTCATGGATGCGTGGGAAAGGGGCGGACCCTAGCGCCATATGGGCAAATCGCAAAGCGTGAAATTTCAACGATTCTACCGTTCAAATCAGGTCCTGAGGGAGCTCGATGATTTCGTCGCGTAGCGAGACGAAAACTCGGTCGCCGACCCGGGTCTTCATGATCGCACCGCCGGTGAAACTACCGAACGCGGGGATGATCAGTGTGTTTTCCCGTAACAGAAAACACGGCAGGCGAAGTGAGGTGCGTTTTCCATCAGGAATTTTCACTACCGGATGCCAATGGCCCGAAAGATGCAGGCGATCTCCGCTGGTGTGGGCGGGGTCATGGATGATTCGCAGGTTTTCCCCCACGTCCAGATAGGGGACAGGATGGAGTTGTTCGGGCAGCGCGCGCAGCTTGATATCGTGATTGCCCATCACCAGCGTGACGTGGATGCCAATCTCAGCGAGAAATCTTTCGAGAGCATCTTCCAGTTCCGGCGTGATACCAGAGGGCGCGTGAAATAGATCACCCGCGATGACGAGACGGGTGGCGCCGTATTTCAATGCCAGGTCTATCAGCCGTTGGAAATCGCGTGCCGTGTCGCCTTCGGGGATTGGCAGGCCCTGCGCGCGGAAGGTCGCGGATTTTCCCAGATGCACATCCGCCACGATCAACATAGAGCAGGACGTTAGAAATGCAGCGCCTTCCGGCAGGAGCAGGAGTTCGGGGTAAGCGGGCAGTGGAGTCATTGGCGGTCGGTTTGCTGGAATGAAGGCGAAATTGTCAGAGGATTTCAAAAGCCGTGGCGGCGGCGAATCGGTTTGAGTTCGTAGGTGCGTTTGGTGGGAAGTTCGGGAAGAGGTTCGGGGTGGGGAACAGTTCTCGGGGTTTTCCCCAATCCGGCAGCTTGGTTGAGTTCGTCGAGCATGTCGGCAAGGCGGGTGGCGGCATCCGCGGCGACGAGCGTGGATTGGAGGCGGTCCGCCCAGAGCGGGAATGCCATCGGTGTGAGGTGCTCGGTTTCTACCAGATGGAATGGGCGGTTTTTCAGACCGTGGATCACTTCGTTGAGTCGGGTGAATTCGAGCTGTTTTTCTAATATCTCTCGCTCGGATTGGAGGAGTAGCAGGTTGTCGGGATCGTAGCGCTGGAGGACTTCGTAAAGAAGGGTGGCGCTGGACTGCAGTTCGCGGCGCGATCGGTCCTGTCTGCCCGGCGGCTGCTGGAGGATAAGGCCGGAAATCCGGGCGATCTCGCGAAAATTCCGGCGTGCGAGCTCGGCGGTGTTCATGCAGGCGATTAGATCTTCGAGCAGATCGTCAGGACTGAGATGACGACGCAGGGATTTTTCATCGAGCAAAAGGCCCCGCCTGGCGGTGAGTGAGAACCCGTAATCATTCTGAGTGGCTTGTATGGATTGGCCGGTCTCGCGGCCGATGCGGTAGGCGACGAGCGTGCCGAGGCCCTCATGGACGAGGCGGCCTGCGAAGGGGAAAAGGAACAAATGTTCTCCGTCCCTCGAACGGGTGAATTCAACTAACAGGTAGTCATCGGAGGGCACGCGAGACCAGCGGCGCTGGATGTCGAGGATGGGTTGGATGGCCTCCATTTCCGTGGACTTGGATAGACGCGGGGAGGGTTTCTGGGAGAGGCGGTTGGCGATCGCGTGGGTGAGTTCGGTGGAAAGGGGCATTTTGGCTCCGCCCCAGATGGCGATTCGGCCTTTGGTGGTTTTTCCCGCTGGCTTGACGGTGGCGGTCCGCTGATGGAAGCGGACGAGCGTCAGATGGCGGCCGGCGAAAATCAAATGCCCGCCGGTGCGGATGCCCGCGATGAAGGATTCCTCGACGGTGCCGAGGGTGTGGCCGTTAGCGAACCGGAGATAGACGGCGGGATCACTGGAGATGGTGCCGATGCTCAGGCGGTGCTGGAGGATGAGGCGCTTGTCGTCCACTCTGTAACGACCATCTATCACTTGCGCCTTTTGATAGCGCGGATAGGCGGCGAGGGCTTGGCCGCCGTTGGAGATGAAACCGAGCGCCCATTGCCACTCACCGTCGGTCAGATGCTCGAATGCGTGGGTGGACTGGATTTCCAACCGCATTTCATCCGGTGAAAATGGCGTGCCGATCGCGCAAGTGACGAGATGTTGGACCAGCACATCGAGCGGCTGACGAAGGGGTTTCCGGCTTTCCACTTGGCGGGCCACAGCGGCATCTCGGGCGGCGGCGAATTCGACGAGTTCTAGGGCATTCGTCGGCACTCCGACGATTCGCGAAGTGCTTCCCGGTTGATGTCCCGAGCGTCCGGCGCGCTGCAACAACCTTGCGACCCCCTTTGGCGAGCCGACTTGAATCACTTGGTCCACTGGTGAAAAATCCACGCCGAGATCGAGTGATGAAGTAGCGACGACACATTTCAAAGTGCCTTCGCGAAGCCCTGTCTCCGCGAGGTCCCTCTCCGCCCGATCCAGCGAGCCGTGATGCACTGCGATCTGGTCTTTCCAATCGGGTCTGATAGAAACGATCTCCTGAAACCAGATTTCCGTCTGCGAGCGGGTGTTGGTGAAAAGCAGGGTGACGTTGGCCTTGTCGATCAGACCCACGACCTCCCGGGCCAGTTTTGTCCCGATATGTCCGGCCCATGGGAAACGGTCGATATCCTTGGGAATCAGTGTTTCGATGGCGATCGGTTTCTTCAGGTCCGCGGTGACTTCCACCGATCCTTCGAAATGATTGCCTAACAGCGATTGTCTCGCCTCCACAAGGTTTCCAAGTGTAGCCGATAGCCCCCAAGTTCTCAGATCGGGAAACCACGCGCGCAGCCGGGCAAGACAAAGTTCGGTTTGCACCCCGCGCTTGGTCCCTAGCAACTCATGCCATTCGTCCACGATGACGCAGCGCAGGTCCGAGAGTTGTTCTGCTAGATCGGCGTGGGTCAACATGAGCGACAGTGACTCTGGCGTGGTGACCAAGGTGTGCGGCAGTTTTTTCCGCAGGCGCGCCCGCAATGCGGCGGGGGTATCGCCGGTGCGTGCCTCGGCGCTGAGATGCGGAGCCAGGATTTCAAGCGGCTCGCGGAGCGCGCGCAGGGTATCCGCGGCCAGGGCCCGCAGCGGCGTCAGCCACAATACTTGGCAACCCTTGCCCGTGGATGCGGTTTCCGCCAGCGGGCCGAGATAGACGGCGAGAGTTTTTCCAAGGCCGGTCGGCGCATGCACCAGACCCGATTTCCCGGATAGATAAGCCTGCCACGTCTGCTTTTGGAAATCAAACGGCTGCCAGCCCTTGGTGTCGAAAAAGGGCTGGAGTGCGGCGACGGACATGCGCTCAGGATCGCGCTCGACAGGGAAATTTCAAGAGTCGGGACGATTGCGGTGGCAAGCGGGAGTCTAACTCTTGAAATCCAGCGAGGCTGGGAACTTTTTCGAATCAGTGATTCGTGGTCAGTGCTACCATGCGATTTTCGCCGCGCCGGGAATCAGCAGCCGATGAAAAATTTTCTTCCCGCGTTTTTCATCTCCGACAATTCCCGCGCTTTTCAGGACGAGCAGATGTTGCGAAACCGTCGGCCCGCTCAGTTTCGATGTCTCCGGCAGTTCCATCATTTCCCACACGCAGCATTCTCCCAGCGCGATTCTTTCCACCATCGCCAATCGCGCCGGATGTCCCAACGCTTTGAAAATCATCGCCCGCTCCTTTGTCGTCATGGAGTAGTTATTTAGCTAAATAACTAAATAAAGAAAGCAGGGATTTTGAAGTGGGTGGGAGTTGGATTTTCGAGCGATCTCAGCGCCCCACCGAGACTACGTCCTGAGTGTGATCGATTTCTATCATGAGTAAGCCGCCGCCGGGGTGGATATCTACAGACCACCCTACTTCAAATTCTTCGTTTTTCTGAGCGCTCCGCCGAACGCCTCACCCAGCCCCCCCGGATTGTCGTCCTCAAGATTTCCATAGAACAGACCATCGCGAGCTCTCGCAAACTTGCTGCTGCCGGGTCATGCGATATAGTGACGGCGGCACCGTGAAGTTCGGCCGCAGATTTGCTTCATTTCAAGATCATCCGATTGACTTTGATCGGACGGGCAGAAGAATCCGCCAGATGAAACGCAAGGCCCACCGCAAACCCGTGCCGCCGAAGAACAGCTTGGTCATCCGCCAAGGGAATGACGCTCCCCTCAGCCGCACGCAGGTGGAATTCAACCGCCTGATGAAAAGTCTCGAATCCACCAAGGCCCGCCACGCCCGCGAGCAGGCACGGCTGGATGAGATACTCGAAATTTCCATCCGCGAGCTGATGCCGCTGGTCGAGAACCTCAACCGCGCCAACCGGGAGATCGTGTTAGGCGGATGCAAGGTCCTGCAATCACTCAAACTGACTGCCAAGCGCCGCAAATGGTTCATTGATCTCCTGAGCGGCAAGGCAGCGGATCTGGTAGATGATCCGGTGGGGCTTGCCGAAGCGGAAATTGCTGAGTTGCAGGCCGTGATCGAGGAGTTCGGGCCTTGCGAAGGTGAGCGACGGATGAAGGCGGACGAAGACGAGGAATTCGATTTCCTGCGCGAGATGCTCGAACAAACCGCGCGTGCCGCAGGTGTCGTGCTGGACCTCAGCGACCTCGACCCAAGCGGTGATCCCGAGGAATTCGAGCGCATCGTGCGCGAACGCATGGGAGCGGCCGCCGCGGTTTTTGAAGACTCTCCATCAGCCGCCAGACGTCCGCGTAAACCTACCAAAGCGCAGGCCGAAAAGGAGCGCAAACGCCTCGAACTGGAGGACGCCAAAAACCGCGACCTCAAGTCCCTCTTCAAACAACTCGCCAAAGCCTTCCACCCGGATCTCGAACCGGACCCGCTGCTGAAGGAGCACAAGAAAACCTGGATGCAGCGCCTCAACTCCGCGTATGCCTCTAACGACCTGCGGGAAATGCTCCAGCTCGAAATGGAATGGCTAGGAGAGGAGGCCACTAACCTCGCCACCGCCGGCGACCAGAAACTCAAGGTTTACTGCATGGTCCTCAAGGAGCAAATCGAAGATCTCAAGGCGAAATCTCACTACCTGAAACACGAGCCGCAATACGGTCCACTTCAGCGCTTCATCGATCCCTTTTTCGGCACCCTCGCCAACCCGGCATCGATCAAACGTGAACTCCGCGAGGAGCTGGAACGCCATCGGAGAATGTTAGAAAGCCTTGATAGAAACGACGCCAACACCCGCCGGATGATCTACGAATGGGCCGACGAACACGCCTTACGGTCGAGTTGCCCGTTTTAAGAAGCGCTCAGGAGCGCGTTCATTCTGAACGCTATTTGCCGCGGACATCCTGTCCGCCGCCACCATTCCGCCCGACAGGATGTCGGGCGGAAACAGTCGATAGGATATCGACGCTCCTTATATTTGCGCTTGATCATCGTCGGTATTATTCGCCAAAGTGTTCGCATGAACTACATAAATCCTGAAGCTGAGATCGAGAAATCCGGTGGCGAGCTTCCACACTGGCAACAAGGAGTGGTGTTGCAGTTTGTGACCTTCCGCCTCGGAGACGCCCTACCACTGTCACTCATGAGGGAGTGGCAGGCGGAACGTGTCCGCTGGCTTGCCGCCCATCCGCAACCCTGGTCGGCGGCGGTGGGTGCGGAGTATCATCGGAATTTCAGTGCGAGAATCGAGCGCTGGCTGGACCAAGGAATGGGCTCTTGCCTGTTCGCAGATCCAGATGCCCGGCAAATTCCTGTGGATTGCCTGATGCGTTTCGAAGGAGAGCGAGTCTGGCACGAGGCGTGGGTGATCATGCCGAACCATGTCCACGTGCTTTTCAGCCCAAAGGTACCGATGGAAAAACTGGTCCAGGCATGGAAAGGGCACAGCGCGAGGGTGCTGGGAAAAGGACCGATCTGGCAGCGGGATTATCACGACACGATGATCCGGGATGCCGACCATCACGCGAACGTGCTGCGATACATCCGCCGGAATCCGCTCAAAGCGAAATTGCCTGATGGTAAATTCACACCCTGGGAGAAAAGTTAGGAGCGTCGTCATTCTGACGACTGTTTCTGCCCGACATCCTGTCGGGCGAATCCGGGACGTCGGACAGGATGTCCGCGGCAAATAGCGTTCAGAATGAACGCGCTCCTAATTTCGTCGCGGCGGCGGCTTTGATTTCCTCCAGCTTGCTGCGATCCGGCGCGGCTCCGCGGGCTTGGTCCGGTTTACCGCCGCCTTTGCCGCCGGCGAGGGCTGCTAGGTCGCGGAGGAGGTCGCCGGCTTTGAGGCCGGCTGCTAGAGCATCTGGGCCGCAGTGGGTGGCGAGGTGGAGTTTTTCGCCGTCGTCCACGATGAGCAGGGCGGGGCCGGCGAATTGCTTTTTCTTGAGACCGTTCTGGAGTTCCTGAAGCAGCGAGGCATCGGACTCAAAGGAGACGACGATGGGGTTTCCTAACGCGATGAGTTCGGCAAGGGATTCGTCGGCGATGGCGGCGGCTTGGGAGGACTGGATTTTCTTGATGCGCTTCTCGGCTTCGATGGCGGCGGCTTGGGTTTCCTCTAACGTCCGCTGAGCGTGGCCGAAAGTGGCGTTGATTTCTCCGATGTCGGCACGCTCGGCGAGCATCGCTCCCATGATGTGCGGAAAGTCATTCACGGCGACGGGCTCCTCACCGAGGGATGTTAGTTTTTCGTTAGCGACGTGAAGTTTGGCGCGGGCGGCTTTGAGCTCGAGATCCCATTTCTCGACGGATTCGTTCAGATAGGCCCAGGCGGATTCACCGCAGACGGCTTCGATGCGGCGGACACCGGAGGCGATGGCTCCCTCAGATTTGATTTTGAAAAGGCCGATCTCGCTCGTGTTGCGGACGTGGGTGCCGCCGCAGAGTTCCATCGAGAAACCGTCGAGGGCGTTGCGCTTGCCGCCGATTTCGACGACACGGACGAACTCTCCATATTTGTCGCCGAAGAACTGCATGATGTCGGCGCGGCCTTTGATGTCGGCGTGTCTCACCTCGGTCCAGGAAACGGCCATGTCCTGTTTGATGGCTCCATTGACCATTTCTTCCATCGCCGCGATCTGTTCAGAAGTGAGAGAGGCGCTATTGAAGTCGAAGCGCAGGCGGTGTTCATCGACGGATGAGCCTTGTTGGGATGCGTCCTTGGAAACGGCTTCGTGGAGTGCCCAGTGAAGAAGGTGAGTGGCGGTGTGATGGGCTTCGATCGGGCGGCGGCGGGTGGTGTCGAGCTTGAGCGTTACCTTGTCGCCGACATTGAGGGAAGCGGAGGAATCGATGATATGGGCGCGGGCTTTGCCTATCTGTTGGGTCCCACTGACTTCGATCTGGTTGTCGTCGGTGTCCATTGTTCCAGTATCGCCGGACTGGCCGCCCATCTCGGCGTAGAAGACGGTCTTGTCGGTGATGACGAAGAGGGTGTCTTCCTGCGGGTGGATTTCGAGGATGGTGGCTTCGGTTTCGTCGGAATCGAAGCCGAGGAACTCGGTGATGGCCTCGGTGGAGATGTCGAGGGCGCGGACGATGTTGGATTTCTGGGCGGCGCGGGAGCGTTCTTGTTGCTGCTCCATGAGTTGCTCGAAGCGCGGCATGTCCACTTTGAGTCCGCGCTCAGAACAGAGAAGTTCTGTGAGATCGATGGGGAAGCCAAACGTGTCATAAAGTTCGAAGGCGATGTCTCCAGAAAAAGGGGAGCACACGCGCCCTCGCGTGTTGTCGGAGACGCCCTCGTCTCCGACAGGGCTGGAAGGTTCACAAAACTCCCGACACCATGACCACGCGTAATCCTTCGCTTGCGTCACCAATTTTTCAGATACCGGATTTCCGATGACATAATCATATTTCTCAATGAGGTCGGACTCGCTGCGGATCAATCGATCAAACGATTCTTTTTCCCAAAGATTTTTGATGTTGTCGTTTTGAAGAACACTTCTCCGCTCTTTGAGGATTTTGTGGGAAGTGACGGATTTGATCGGTTGGAGAATTTCGGTGAGGGTGAAAAACGTGGGGCTGGAAGCAGGATCGTGGGATTTTACCTGTGGTTCGATAAGGAGGTGGACGTGGTCCGGCATGATGCACGCGGCGTAGAGATGGATTTGACCGAGCTCGCGCGAGTGGAGGATGGAATCGAGCACGATGGTGCGCTCGGCTTCGCTAAGAATGTCGCGGTCCCGGGTGGTGAAGGTGACCATGTATTTCCCCCAAGGGCGTTCGAAATGGGGGAGATTGCGGCGGGTGTAGGTGGGTTCGGATGCTTGGGTTGCAGCCAACGCGATCTGAGGCGAGGGCGCCTCAGATGACACGCGAGGGCGCGTGTGCTCCCCTTGGAGTGCTTCTTCGAAGCGTTTAAGACCGCGATCCAAAGTCTGATTAAAGCTCGCTTCTTCCTGCTCAAGCGTGGCGCGCACGACGTCCTGACGATTCTTCAACTCAGGGAAAACTTCGCCCATCTCGCTAACCAGCGTTTCCACTAGAGCGCCGAAGAACGGCTTATCTCCAGAAAATCCGAGCTGGCGGCCATATCTAACGGCGCGGCGCAGGATGCGGCGGAGGACGTAGTTGCGGCCGTTGTTCCCAGGCATAATCCCATCCGCGATGGAGAAGCTGAGGGTCCGCAAATGATCCGCGATGACGCGGAAGGCGATTGCGGTTTTCATCTCCTCGGTGAAGGCAGCGCGGTCGGCTCCAAGTTCCGGATAGATGTTGACGTAGGTTTTTCCGCTGAGTTCTTCCAACTTGCGGAAGATCGGTTGGAAAACGTCGGTGGCGTAGTTGCTGGGCTTTTTCGAAAAATCAGTGAAGCCGTTAGTGTTTTGGATGATCGAGCAGGCGCGCTCGAAGCCCATGCCGGTATCGACGTGCTTGGCGGGGAGCTCGCGGAATGTGCCGTCGGCCTCGGCGTTGTATTGGATGAAGACGAGGTTCCAGATCTCGATGCAGAGGTCGGAGTCGTTGTTGACGAGGTTGCGGCCGGTGACGGGATTGCCTTCGGGCGTTAGATCGACGTGGAGTTCGGAGCAGGGGCCGCAGGGGCCGGTTTCGCCCATCATCCAGAAGTTGTCTTTGACGTTGCCGTGGACGATTTGCACGGCGGGATCGCAGCCTTTGGAAACGAAGAGAGCGGCCCAGATGTCATAGGCTTCTTGATCGAAATTTCCGGGGTCGCCGGGTTTCGGCGCATAGACGGAGGCGTAGAGGCGGTGGGCGGGGAGGCCCCAGCGCTCGACGACGAGTTCCCAGGCCCAGGCGATGGCTTCCTTTTTGAAGTAGTTTCCGAACGACCAGTTCCCGAGCATCTCGAAAAACGTGTGGTGATAGGTGTCGTAGCCGACGTCTTCTAGGTCGTTGTGTTTGCCTCCGGCGCGGATGCATTTCTGGGTATCTGCGGCGCGCGGTGGATTGTAGGGAGCTTTTTCGACGCCGAGGAAATAGGGGACGAAAGGGTTCATCCCAGCATTCGTGAACAGCAGGCCGGGCGACTGCGGGAGCAGCGAGGCGGAGGGGACGATGGTGTGCTGTTTTTCCTGGAAGAAATCGAGGAAGGATTGGCGGATCTCGGCGGAAGTCATGGTCGGGAAAAAATGAATGAATGCAAAGGCAAGAATGCCTGCACCACACCTTCAGGGCGCGGCGGCAGTGGGG
>JBBRYQ010000095.1:0-18834 GCA_038237425.1 Verrucomicrobiales bacterium | reverse complement strand
TTTTGTTACCGAAACACCGCCCACCGACGAACCGAAACACCTCTTCCGTCCCCTTTTCCCCCGCAACCCCCATTTCCCCGCCCTCCGGGTCTCCCCGATGGCTGTTTCAGGCGCCTCCCGCAGAAAGCAATTTCCTAGCAGCTGAAGAATATTTCTGTTGCAAGTTGCGACTTAGTTGGCAAATCCAACGAGTCATCCCATATTTGTTAGACAAGTGTCACTTCTTCGTTTGTAAGGAATCGCAGGGAGGTGCGACCAACGTGTATGCATCAGCATCACCACTCCCATTATCCGCAGCCTGTCATGCCGAATGTGCCCGTTCGGCGTTTGCTGGAGGGCCAGACTGCCATCGTCACCGGCGCGAGTTCCGGAATCGGCAAAGCCATCGCTTTAGAACTCGGCAAGGCGGGCGCTAACGTCGTCGTCAACTACGTCTCTGGGCCGGAGAAAGCAGAAGAAGTCGCCGCGCAGATCGAGAGCGAGGGCAGCCACGCAGTCACCGCGCGGGCGGATGTTTCCAATGAGGCGGATGTGTTGGCGATGTTTGCCGCAGCCAAGGAGGAATTCGGCACGGTGGACATTCTTGTGAACAACGCGGGACTCCAGATGGACGCGCCCTTTACCGAAATGACGCTCGCCCAATGGCAAAAGGTCATCGACGTAAATCTAACCGGACAATTTCTCTGCGCGCGTGAGGCCGTGCGTGAGTTCAAATCCCGTGGCGTCCGGCCCGAGGTCTCCTGCGCGGCGGGGAAAATTATTTGTATTAGCTCGGTCCACGAAGTCATCCCGTGGGCGGGGCATGTCAACTACGCGACATCGAAAGGCGGCGTGATGCTCATGATGAAAAGCATCGCGCAGGAGGTCGCCCCATGGCGCATCCGGGTGAACTCCATCGCGCCGGGTGCGATCCGCACGCCGATCAATACCGCCGCGTGGGATACACCGGAGCACTATGCTGAATTGCTGAAACTCATCCCCTACAAGCGCATCGGCGAGCCGGACGAAATCGGTCGGGCCGTCGCCTGGCTGGCAAGCGATGATGCCGACTATATCCACGGCATCACGCTGTTCGTCGATGGCGGCATGACGCTCTACCCCGGCTTCGATACCGGTGGTTAGAAAAACCTTTCACCATCATTCACTCCAAGCCATCATGAACCCAACTCTTTCCCCTACCCCCATCGATCCCACCGCCGAATGGCTGGAGGTAGACGGCCTCGGCGGCTTCGCCAGCGGCACCGTCGGCGGCCACCGCACGCGCCGTTACCACGCATTGCTGCTCACCGCCACCACGCCCCCCGCAGGACGCATGGTCTTGGTAAACGGCTTCGATGCATTCGTGGAAACAGCGGATGGCATCTTCGCGATCAGCTCGCAAAACTACGCGCCCGACATCGTATCTCCAGATGGAGTGACGCGGTTGGAAAGTTTCACCACCGAGCCATGGCCGTGCTGGACGTGGCGCATCGCCGGGGGTCTCCAGATTGTGCAGACGCTTTTCGTCGTGCATGGGAAGTCGGAGGTATGCGTTTCGTGGGAACTCATCGGCGAATGTGAAGGCCCGGTCAGCTTGCGGGTGCGGCCCTTTCTATCCGGCCGGGATTTCCACGCCACACACCACTATAATTGCGCGTTTCATTTTGATGCGGATGAGGACGGGGAAAGTGTGGTGTGGAGAACTTATAAGAGTGTACTGTCCGTCCACGCCAGCAGCAACGGGCGCTACCTCCACGAGCCGTGCTGGTATCGGAATTTCTTCTGTCAGGAAGAGGCAGCGCGCGGCCAGGATTGCATTGAGGATCTCGGATCGCCCGGTATTTTCGAGTGGAATCTCCGCCAGCGCCCGGCGGTGTGGATGCTCGCCGCCGAGGGGCACCAACCTGCGGAAATGACATCCGCCGAGGCTGAATTTGCAGCTCGTCGCGAGGCTGAGCGCACCCGGCGGGCACAGTTTCCCACGCCACTGCACCGCGCGGCGGATGCCTATCTGGTGAAACGCGGCACCGGCAGAACCATCATCGCCGGCTATCCATGGTTTGGCGATTGGGGGCGCGATACTTTCATCGCCCTGCGCGGGCTGTGTCTCGCAACGGGGCGGCACGATGTTGCACGAGATATCCTGCTAGAGTGGGCGGGCGCGGTTTCCGAGGGCATGCTGCCAAACCGATTTCCCGACCATGGCGAAGCGCCGGAGTTCAATTCCGTAGACGCCTCACTCTGGTATATCATCGCCGCCCACGAATACCTCGCCGCGACTTCAGACGCCACGCCACCTCCACCCGCTGCCGAAATTAAAACGCTGCGGGCCGCCATGGAAAAAATTCTCACTGGCTACAGCACCGGCACACGCTTCCGCATCCGCGCGGATGCCGACGGTCTGCTAGCCTGCGGCGAGCCCGGCGTGCAGCTCACCTGGATGGATGCAAAAGTCGGCACCTGGGTGGTCACGCCGCGCGATGGCAAGCCAGTGGAAATCCAGGCACTTTGGCTCAACGCACTCTGGATAGCCGGGCAATTTTCACCTGCATGGAAGGAACTTTTCACCAAGGCAAAGACGGCATTTGAAGCCCGCTTTTGGAACGAGTCCGCAGGCTGCTTGTTCGATGTGGTGGATTGCGAAAACCAGCCGGGCGTCAACGACGGCAGGCTGCGGCCAAATCAAATTTTCGCCATCGGCGGGTTGCCGCTTGCACTGCTGGAGGGCGAGCGTGCCCGCCGCGTGGTCGAGACCGTGGAGGCCGCGCTGCTCACTTCGCTGGGCCTGCGCTCCCTCGCCCGTGGTGAGCGGGATTATGCGCCGCACTATGCGGGCGGCGTCGTCGAGCGGGATGGTGCCTACCATGAAGGCACCGTCTGGCCGTGGCTCATCGGCCCGTTTGTCGAAGCATGGCTGCGGGTGCAGGGAAACACCCCGGCTGCCCGCACGCAGGCAAAATTTAAATTCATCGTACCTCTCCTTCAGCATCTCAAAGTGGCAGGCGTCGGCCACATTTCGGAAATAACGGATGCGGAAGCACCGCACACGCCACGCGGGTGCCCTTTCCAAGCATGGTCCCTAGCAGAGTTGCTGCGGCTGGAAGCATTGCTCGCAGGGTAACTCCACGCCCGATCATTCACCTATCTAACAACTTATGTCCCAACCAAAAATCGTAGCCATCGCAGGAAGCCTTCGCACCGCTTCGTTTAACAAGAAACTCACCGCGTTGGCAGCGGATGCTGCACGCGCAGCGGGGGCGGAAGTCACCACCGTGGATCTCCGTGATCTTGCGCTGCCACTCTTCGATGAGGATCTGGAAGCCGCCAGCGGCCTGCCTGCGGGCGCGCTAAAACTCAAGTCTCTGCTCCGAGCCAGCGATGGCTTCATCATCGCCTCGCCCGAGTATAACAGCTCCATCACCCCTGTTTTGAAAAATGCCATCGACTGGGCATCCCGTGCAGAGTCCAAAGAAGACCCCTCACTTTCTTCCTACAAAGGTAAAATCGCCGTGATATGCAGTGCGTCGCCCAGCGCACTCGGCGGGTTGCGCGGACTTGTTACATTGCGGTCTATTCTAGGAAACATCGGCGTACTCGTGCTGCCGGATCAAGTCTGCGTCGCTACTGCTCACGAGGCATTCGACGAGGCGGAAAAGCTCAAGGACGAGCGCAAGGCAAAGCAGGTGACTGCCATGGCAAATGTACTTGTCGAGACCATTCGCAAGCATAAGGGATGACAAGAGTCCCAGTCAGAGCGCTCACTATGATCAAGCCGAACGATCCTCAAAATGACTCCTGAATCCGAATACCAAAAGATCCGTGAGGAAATCAGGTCGGAGCATGCACTCATCGCAAACCGCCTGACATGGTATGTGACTTCGCAGTCTTTTCTGGTGAGTGCCTTCGCCATCTCGTGCGGGAGCGGGTTCACCTGGCATCACTGGTTTCCCACGCTGCTGTTGCCGCTAATCGCGCTGACGACTTCCGTGACCATCTATCCATCCATTCTCGGTGCCCTAAAGACGATCCATCTCTGGCGTGAAAAGCAAAGCGAGTTCTTTGCCCTCCATCCGGATATAAGTGCGGCATTCGATTTGAAACGACCGAAGTGGATAGTATCGCAAGCGATGTTATTCCCAGCCGTCGTGCCGCTTCTTTTCGCTGCGTTCTGGATCGTCATTTATTTTGCGAGTTAAACATTTCGCGAAGCTCTAGCTTACACCCTAACAAAAACATATTTATCCTACCAAACCATGCATCACTCACCATCCGCCACCGCCGAAGACATCCGCCTCGCCGAAGATCAAGCGCGCACGAAAAATTGGAAACGCTGGGGGCCGTATGTGAGCGAGCGGCAGTGGGCCACCGTGCGAGAGGATTACTCGCCTAACGGGAATTGCTGGGATTATTTCCCGCACGACCACGCCCGCAGCCGCGCCTACCGCTGGGGTGAGGATGGGCTGCTCGGCTTCACGGACCGCCAATGCCGGCTGTGCTTTGGCCTCGCGCTGTGGAACGGGCGGGATCCGATCTTGAAAGAGCGACTCTTCGGCCTCACGGGGCCGGAGGGGAATCACGGCGAGGATGTGAAGGAATGTTACTATTACCTCGATTCCACGCCCACGCATTCCTACGCGAAGGCGCTCTATAAGTATCCGCAGACGGAGTTTCCCTACGCCCGGCTAGTGCATGAAAATAGCGAGCGGGGCTTGGGTGGTGCGGAGCTAGAACTCGCGGATACAGGTGTGTTTGATGAGGGGCGCTACTTTGATGTTTTCGCGGAATATGCCAAGGCTGCGCCGGAGGATACGTGCATCCGCATCACACTGGCGAATCGCGGCCCGGACGCGGCGACGCTCCACGTGCTCCCGACACTGTGGTTCCGCAATTCTTGGAGCTGGGGACTAACAGACGAGGACTCGGCGCGGCCCGCGATGTCGCTTCTAACCAACGGCGTCGTTAGGGCGGAGCACAAGTCACTGGGGAATTACTTGTTTGTGATCGAGAGTGATGAGCAGTCCGTTTCTGTGATCTTTACGGAGAATGATACCAATACTGAGCGGCTCTTCCAGCAGCCGAATGCGACGCCGTATGTGAAGGACGCGTTTCATGAGTTCGTCGTCCACGGCCACGCGGATGCCGTGAATCCGGCACAGACCGGCACCAAGTGCGCACCGCATTTCATCGTCACCATCGAGCCGGGAATGACGCACACGCTGCGGCTGCGACTGGTGCGGGAGCAGGACGCGCCACCGGAGTTTTTCGGAAATGATTTCGAGGAAATATTCGCGGCCCGGATGCGCGAGGCAGATGAGTTTTACACCAATCGCATCCCGGCAGATATCACTGAAGAGGCAAAGCGCGTCGCCCGCCAAGGTTACGCCGGGCTGCTGTGGAGCAAACAATACTATAACTATGTGATTAAAGATTGGCTGCAGGGCGATTCCGGGATGCCGCAGCCGCCGGCAGAGCGCCTCGACGGGCGGAATCGCGAATGGGGACATATGCATTCGGAGGACATCATTTCGATGCCGGACAAGTGGGAATATCCCTGGTTTGCCGCGTGGGATCTCGCCTTTCACATGATCCCGATGGCGCAGGTGGATCCGGATTTTGCGAAGGCCCAACTTCAGCTCTTTCTGCGCGAATGGTATATGCATCCTAACGGACAAATACCTGCCTACGAATTCGCATTCGGCGATGTGAATCCACCCGTTCATGCATGGGCCGCATGGCGGGTGTATAAAATTAGTGGTAAGCGCGGGCAGCGGGATCGAGCCTTTCTCGAAAGCGTCTTCCAGAAGCTGTTACTCAACTTCACTTGGTGGGTGAATCGCAAGGATGACGAAGGGCACAATCTCTTCCAAGGCGGCTTCCTTGGCCTTGACAACATCGGAGTCTTTGATCGCTCCAAGCCGCTGCCCACCGGCGGATTTCTCCAGCAGGCCGATGGCACGGCTTGGATGGCCTTTTACTGTCTAACCATGCTCTCCATCGCGCTGGAGCTCGCGCAGGAAAATTCCGTGTATGAAGATCTGGCATCCAAGTTCTTCGAGCACCACGTCCAAATCGCCGAAGCGATCAACAATCTCGGCGGCACCGGACTGTGGGATGACGAAGATGGATTTTTCTACGATCAGCTCAAGCTCGACGGACAGACCATCCCGCTGCGCACGCGCTCGCTCGTCGGGCTGCTTCCGCTCATCGCAGTGGA
The DNA here is from genome assembly GCA_038237425.1 of Verrucomicrobiales bacterium. Lineage (GTDB taxonomy): Bacteria > Verrucomicrobiota > Verrucomicrobiia > Verrucomicrobiales > Akkermansiaceae > Luteolibacter. The sequence continues at coordinate 12,641 of JBBRYQ010000095.1, read as the reverse complement.
GGTCTTCGAGGAGGAACAAATTCGGAAGCTGCCGGGCTTTGCGAAGCGAATGCACTGGTTCATCGAGCACCACCCCGATCTCGCGAAGAACATCACTTTCTGCAAGATGTGTGCTCACCATGAGCACCGGATTCTTGCGATTCCGTCCCGCGAGCGGCTGGAACGTACACTTCGCTTCATGCTCGATGAAGCAGAATTCCTCTCGCCCTACGGCCTGCGCTCTGTCTCGCAGGTTCACAAAGAGCACCCTTATGTATTCTGGGTTGGCAGCGAGGAACACCGCGTCGATTACGCACCCGGTGAGAGCAACAGCTACCTCTTCGGTGGAAACTCTAACTGGCGCGGGCCGATTTGGTTCCCTATCAATTTTCTCCTGATAGAAGCGCTCGAACGCTACCACCACTTCTACGGCGATGGCCTCCAAGTGGAGTGCCCCACCGGTTCCGGCATCATGATGAACCTGGGCCAAGTCGCCACAGAACTTTCCCGCCGCCACGCGCACCTCTTCCTGCCCGATGCAAATGGTGCCCGCCCCTGCCACGGTGATGACGAGCGCTACGCGTCCGACCCGCACTGGCGTGACCTCGCGCTTTTCTACGAGTATTTCCACGCCGATACGGGGCGCGGCTGCGGCGCAAGCCATCAGACCGGGTGGACCGCTCTTGCGGTACGTTGCCTGAATGCGATCAAGTAGCTGGCGCGTTGAAAAGCGCAAATGGAGAGATTGGAGGAACTGCAGCAGCTCGCCGGACTGGCTGGATGGGCTTGATTGTAAAACCATTCCCGTCACGACGGGACAATCACGAACACTAAAATCCGCCAACGATAAAAAAATGTAAGGTTTCGCACTATCCCTCGACTTATCCTAACAATGACTGACCATTACGACGTAATCATCATCGGCAGCGGCGCAGGCGGCGGCACTCTTGCACTCAAACTCGCGCCTTCCGGCAAACGCATTCTCATTCTGGAACGCGGCGACTATCTGGCACGTGAAAAACAAAACTGGGATGTGACGGAAGTGTTTGTAAAGGGACGCTACGTCTCGAAGGACACCTGGTTTGATAAGGATGATGAGCCTTTCCAACCCGGCTCGCATTATTTTGTCGGCGGTGCCACAAAGATGTATGGAGCTGCCCTGTTCCGGCTGCGGAAAGAAGACTTCAGCGCTCACCTTACGGCCGATGGCATGTCGCCGGATTGGCCGATTAGTTACGACGAGTTGGAGCCGTATTACACGCAGGCAGAGAGACTTTACAACGTCCACGGACGCCGAGGTGATGATCCTACCGATCCGCCAGCCAGCGCGCCGTATCCGTTTGAACCTGTCAGCCACGAGCCGCGTGTGCAGGAACTCTCCGATGGCTTGAAACGGGCGGGTTATCATCCCAGCTACGCCCCCACCGGCATCATGTTGAACGAGGCGGACATGGCCAAGAGTAAGTGCATCCGTTGCGATACTTGTGACGGGTTTCCCTGTCTCATCCATGCCAAGGCGGATGCCGAAGTTATTGGGGTTCGTCCGGCAATGGAGTATCCGAATGTAACGCTTCTAACCAACGCCCATGTCCAAAAGCTCGAAACCAGCGCGAGCGGACGCGAAGTCACGAAGGTAGTAGTGGAACGCTACGGCAAGACGGAAGAATACTCCGGGGGTATCGTCGTTGTCGCGGCAGGCGCAGCCAATTCCGCACGTTTGTTGTTGATGTCAGCCAACGACAAGCATCCGGGCGGCCTAGCCAATGGCTCCGACATGGTGGGTCGGAATTATATGTTCCACAACTCCATCGCGCTGGTCGCACTGTCCCTGCAAGAGAATCCGACAGTATTTCAAAAGACGCTCTCGGTGAATGATTTTTATTTCGGCGCGGATGATTACGAGTTTCCGATGGGCAATATTCAAATGCTCGGTAAGTCCCAAGGGCCGATGTTCCGCGAGGATGCGCCAAAGTTTGCGCTCGGTTTCACCCTCGATCAGATGGCGAAGCATGCGGTGGATTTCTGGCTTACGGGCGAGGACTTGCCCATGCCGGACAACCGCGTCACGATCAATTCAAAAGGCGAGATCAAGCTTCACTACGAATTCAATAATGTGGAGCCAGTCAAACGACTCAGGAAGAAGCTGCAATCCATGCTCGAGCATATGGATATGCACCCGCATTTGATCCCTAACAACCTTTATCTCGGCAAACAGATTCCCGTCGCTGGCGTCGGCCATCAATCTGGCACCTGCCGATTTGGAACCGATCCGAAAACCTCGGTTCTCGACGTCAACTGCAAGGCTCACGAAGTTGATAATCTCTATGTCGTGGACACGAGTTTTTTCCCCAGCATTGGTGCGGTGAACCCATCGTTGACCGCGATTGCAAACGCACTGCGCGTAGGTGATCACCTGCTTGAACGGCTCGGATAAATACCAAGCAGTCAATTCAGGAAAAAAACACCGAGTGAATTTTTCACAATCATCATGACTGTTAATCGACTACTACTACTACTAACCAGCAAAGCGCAGGGTTCCATCAATTACTCAATACTGGCAATCGTGGCGTCGGTCTTATTCACGGCTGCTGCGCAAGCAGACGTGCGCGAGGTCGGCGAGATCGGACTGACGGTGAATGATTTGGACAGCGAGCTGAAATTTTTCACCAACACGCTTCCGTTTGAAATCGTTTCGCAATCTGATGTAGGCGGCAAGGAGGAGAGTAGCTTGCTAGGGTTGGAAAACATCCATGCTCGCAGGGCGGTGCTGAAATTGGGCACCGAACGCATTACACTCACAGAATTCATCGGTGAAAAGGGCAAGCCGATTCCTGAAGATTCGCGCAGTAATGATCGCTGGTTCCAGCATATTGCGATTGTGGTGAGCGACATGGACAAGGCTTACGCTGGGCTACTCGCCCACAAGGTCGAGCATGTTTCTACCGCGCCGCAGACCTTGCCGGAATGGAACAAGGGAGCAGCGGGCATCAAGGCGTTTTATTTCCGCGATCCAGAGAACCATGTGTTGGAAATCATCTACTTTCCGCCGGGCAAGGGCGATCCCAAGTGGCAGCATGTTGCCACGGAGTCTCCTACGTCGATTTTTCTTGGTATCGATCACACAGCTATCGTGGTGAGCGATACGGAAAAAAGTCTGGCGTTTTACCGAGACACGCTCGGATTGCAGGTGGCGGGTGAAGGAGAAAATTACGGCATCGAGCAGGAGCATCTCAATCAGGTATTTGGCGCGCGTTTACACATCACCGGCCTTCGCGCCGAGCATGGTCCGGGGATTGAGTTTCTTGAATATATCGCACCACCTGGCGGGCATCCGCTGCCGCCGGATGCCAAGGCAAACGATTTGGTTTTCTGGAATACCCATCTAATCGTGGATGACTTGTCAGGGATGGATCAGGCTTTGCACGCGAGCGGCGCTAAATATGTTTCCAATCCTGCTAACCCATCAAAAGCGATGATCCTTCGCGATCCAGACGGCCACGCGTTAGAACTCGACGAGAAAGAATAATTTCCCTGCAAGGATTCGTCGCGTCGCCCGACTCATTTCTGCAACCCGCTACAATTAAATATTATAACGATGAAAAAATATATTATTACACTATTCGCCGCATTGGCAATCACTGGCCTCACTTCTGCGGCGCCCACTGGCGGGAAGATCCTCACGCTTAAAAATAAAGAGGGGCTGGCCATAGAAGGCTACGATCCCGTGGCATATTTCACCGATAAAAAGCCAACGAAAGGTAGCGCTAAATTCAGCAGCGATTTTGATGGAGCTAAGTATCTTTTCGCCAGTGCAGCGCACAAGACGATGTTCGATGCGAAGCCCTCTAAGTATGCACCGGCTTACGGCGGATACTGCGGCTATGCGGCCAGCATTGACCGTTTATCTCCAGTGTCGCCCGAGTGGTTCCAGATTATCGATGGGAAGTTGATTCTACAACACAACCAAAAGGCGTTTGATCTTTTCAATAAGGAACTCAAGCCGAACGTCTCGAAGGCGAATTCGTATTGGCCAGGTCTCGTCGCGCGCAACGGCGTATCCGGCGGCAAGACGCTCGTATTCACAGACGGCAAAGGCATCGCCCTCCAAGGGTACGATCCTGTAAGCTATTTCACTGAAGGCAAACCTGCGAAGGGCGACCCAAAAATCGAAGGCACTTACAACGGCGCATTGTATCATTTCGTTTCGCAGAAACATCGTGAGACATTTGAAAAAACTCCGACGAAATATACACCTGCTTACGGCGGCTTTTGTGGTTATGCTGCAAGCATCGGCAAAGTCCGCCCCGCAGATCCTCTCATCTGGTCCATCGTCAGCGGCAAGCTCGTTGTGCAGCATACGAAAGACGCAGACGAGCTGTGGAAAAAGGATATAGCGGGCAACAAAACGAAGGCTGACAAATACTGGCCGTATCTTATCCAGGCGAAGGCTGGCAAACGCGACCCACTCGATGGCTTGTTTGGATCTTCAGTGCTCGATTTCTCCAAAATACATTAACTAACTGCGCGTGCTCCTACTTTACAAATTCTATGAAAATCAAGTCCACACTCCTCTCACTTCTTTTCGTTAGCACAGCTACCTTGGCAATCGCCGATGAGCACACCGAAAAAGGACATGTAGCTAGCAAACAAGCACTCACGCTGGAAGGTGCGAAGCATGTCGCCGAGGTCGCAATGAAATTCGCGAAAGATAACGGTGCCGCCCCCTCCATCGCCATCGTGGATGATGGCGGTAACCTGCTCTATCTGGAGCGTCCGGAAATCAGCTTTGCGGCGGGCGCGAACGTTTCTATCGGTAAAGCCCGCACGTCGGCCATCTTCAAAAAGCCGACGGTGTTCTTCGAGGAAACCATCAACAAAGGCCGTTTCACGATGACAGCACTGCCAGATTTCACTCCATTGCAGGGCGGCGTGCCGATCGTTCACGATGGTCAAGTCATCGGTGCCATAGGTTGCAGCGGTGCCAAGAGTGCGGCGCAGGACGAAGAAGTGGCCAAGGCAGGCGCAGCGGTTTTTGAATCTACAGCGGCATCGAAAAAGTGAAAAATTCACGCCACCACATGAAGCCCTTCCTCGTGACGCTGCTTTTGCTAGGAGCTGCACTTGCACACGGTGCTGTGGGGGAAAATGCACCACGCACGGTCTTGCCGGACGCGGTGATCGATCTCCGAAGCACAGAAGGCGCAGCCCGTGCGAAGGGCACCTGGCGTTACAGTGATACGAAAATTTCCGAGATCGATCACAAGAGCGTCGGGTCGGATTTAAAGGCGAGCGGACCTGCTAACCGCACCTTTGACTTCTCCCCAGACGCAAGCACGGCGGATTTCGACGACTCGAAATGGCAGAAAATTTCCGCAGACTCGCTCGAGCAACGCCGCGGTCATGGGCGGCTCTCATTCAACTGGTATCGGCTGAACGTGACAGTGCCTGAGAAAGTCGGCGGCCTCGATACTCACGGTGCCACTGTCGTGTTTGAAATCGTCCTAGACGATTACGCTGAAGTCTGGGTGGACGGGAAACTGCCATTCGTTTTAGGCCAGAACGGCGGCAGCGTGGCGGCGGGTTGGAACGCCGCGAATCGCGTGGTGCTCACTCGCGACGCAAAGCCGGGGCAGCAAATACAGATCGCTGTATTCGGAGTCAACGGCCCGGTCTCGACGCATCCTGATACTTACATCTGGTTGCGTAGCGCGACGCTGGATTTCTATGCACCGGGGAAACTGAGCCATACACGCGAGGCCAAGCTCGAGATAGAGAAAAAAGATCCTGCGCTCGATGCGATTCTACCCGCTAACGCAAAACTGGAAAAACTTGCCGAGGGTTTCGCCTTCACCGAAGGACCCGCGTGGATTGATGGTGGTAATCCCGCCATCGCACCCGGCTCGAGTGAGGGCTTCCTGCTCTTCAGCGATCCGAATAACAACCTCATCTATCGCTGCACACCGGAAGGCGAAGTGCAGACTTATATGACTAAATCCGGCTACACCGGTGAGGACATCGGCGAGTATCGCCAACCCGGCTCGAATGGACTTGCGACGGATCAGCAAGGGCGGCTCACGATTTGCCAACATGGGAATCGCCGCGTCGTGCGCATCGAGAAAAACGGACTTACCACCGTGCTAGCAGACAAATATGAGGGCAAGCGGCTCAACTCGCCTAACGATCTCGTCTATCGCAGAGATGGCGCACTCTTCTTCACCGATCCGCCATTTGGCTTGCCAAAATTCGGCGATGATCCACGGCGAGAGCAGCCGCATTCCGGCGTTTATTCCGTGAAGGACGGCAAGGTGCAACTCGTGAGCACGGATTTCACCGGGCCTAACGGACTGGCATTTTCCCCTGACGAGAAATTTCTCTACGTCGGCGATTGGGACGATCATAAGAAGGTTGTTTTCCGTTATCCCGTGAATGCGGATGCCACACTCGGCAAAGGTGAACTGTTTTTCGACATGACAAGTGTGGTGGGCGAGGACGCGATCGACGGCGTCAAAGTAGATCAACGCGGCAACGTCTATATCAGCGGTCCGGGCGGACTTTGGATCGTCTCGCCGGAAGGCAAGCATCTCGGCACGCTTCACGGCCCCGAGCATCCGCACAACTTTAACTGGGGTGGAACCGATCACCAGACTCTATACCTCGCCGCGCAGACCGGCATCTATCGAATTCGATTAAACATTCCGGGCGCAATCGCGTTCCCGAAATCAATGGTCGGCCAAAGGTGACTGTGAGGGAAACTTTTTCGCAGCGACCAACTTCACTGTTGAATGTTCAACGCACTCAAAGAACACTGGCCAGAATACCTCATGGAAGCCGCTGGCTTGGCTGTTTTCATGGTGTCCGCCTGCGTTTTTACGATATTGCTGTATCATCCAGCCTCGCCATTGGTGACAAGCCTGCCGCATGAATTTTCACGCCGGGTGCTGGTCGGATTGGCGATGGGCCTGACTGCAATCGGCATCATTTACTCGCCCTGGGGCAAACAATCTGGTGCACATTTAAATCCGGCGGTGACATTGACTTTCTTCCGCCTCGGTAAAATTGCGCCATGGGATGCTGCGTTTTATATCATTGCGCAATTCATAGGCGGAGTTGCCGGCGTCGCACTCGTGGCATCAGTTCTGCGGAAATTTCTAGCTGATCCTGCGATCAATTATGTTGTTACTTTGCCAGGCCAGAGCGGATTTGTCGTGGCATTTTTTGGCGAGATGGTTATTTCCTTCATCTTGATCGCAGTCGTTCTTGCGGTTTCCAATAGCACGCGCTTGACCCGCCTCACCGGATTTTCCGCAGGTCTCTGCGTTGCGGCATTTATTACATTCGAATCGCCGCTTTCCGGTATGAGTATGAATCCCGCGCGCACCTTCGGCAGCGCGGTTCTGTCTCATCGGTGGGACAACATCTGGATTTACTTTGTCGCGCCGCAACTGGGGATGTTGCTCGCGGCGACGCTGTATTCACGCCTGAAAGATTGCGCGGCCTGCGCGAAGATGCACCACCATAACTCCAAACGCTGCATCTTCTGCGAATATCAGGATTCAGCAAAAAAATGATGGGATAAATCAAGTTGTAGGCGCGTTGGTGGATAGGATTGTCCTGATGAATAAGCGGACAAAAGTTTTGATAGATCCAATAGTCTTGATCGCAAATAGAGTGCTGGCTACTATTGAGAAATCTCCAGTTTTTCACCAGTAATTGGCGGCACACGAAACCTATGAAAATCACATCCCACCTATTCAGGGCGCCGAACCTCTGGCCGGACGACGAGCTGCATACCCGTCGGGCGGATTGGTCAGAGCTGTTCTTCGATCTCGTTTTTGCGGCGACTATCAGTCAGTTAGGCAGTCAGTTGATTGCGGATTACTCGCTTCACGGCGTGATGCGTTATGCCTTCTCGCTAGCACTCGTTTTCCTCGCGTGGCTTGGCTACACCACGTTTTCGACTCAGTTCTTCTTAGATGATGTGTTCCAACGCGCTTTGATCATCGCGCAAATCTTCCTCGTTGCGGTGATGGCGGCGAACAGCACCAGTCCGCTGAACAGTCAGGACGCAGCGGGGTTCGGTGCCGCTTACGGTGGCATCCGCCTCATCCTTGCTTTGCAATACCTACGCGTGGTTAGTCTAACTGCTACCCGACGAATTGTTATTCGTCGGATCGTCGGCCTCGTTTTTGCCGCGGGTGTCTGGTCCGGTTCAGCGTTTCTGCCTGTGCCTTACCGCTATTTTGCATGGACTGGCGCACTGATGATCGATGTCTGGAACTCCTGGTTGCCTGGGCGCGGCACCGTTTCATCGCCTCCCGGTGCCACCCATTTTCCTGAGAGGTTTGGATTGATGACGATCATCCTGTTAGGGGAATTTGTCGCTTCGGTTCTCCTCGGCATTCAGAGCCAAGTCGGGTGGAACATTCCGGCTGCATCAGCCGCGATTCTTAGCGTAGCTTTGGCATTTGCAATTTGGTCGTGCTACTCAGACGGTGCTAATGCTTGGGAAATCCGCCATGTGCAAAACCGGCGCGATGTGGTTCTGATGCGAATGTGGGTTGCATTGCATTTTCTGCTCTACCTTGGCATCGGCATCATTGCGATCGGAGCGAGACGTGGAATCGCGCTGATGCAAGGAGCGTTTTTCAGCACTAACGATGAACGGCTTATCTGCTCCGCCACGACCGGGCTCGTTATTGTCATCATGGGTATTGCCGCGACTTCGCACCGTCGTGGCAAAGATAAAAAGCTTCGGCTGTGGTTCGCGCAAATGTCCATCGCCATTTTCATGATCGGATTGCCGTCAATCGCACCGCGAATACCCGCAAGCGCTTTGCTTTTCATGATTCTACTCTGCTTCACCGTTCAGACCTTCCTGCTCACTGTGAATCAAGGTGTTCGGCGCACGTCGGAGGAGGTTTAGTAGCATTCTTCACCGTCCGGAACCGGTGTTCATTTCGATAAATTTGCCAATAACACTTCTGAATCCAGGCGGCGGCTTGCGGGCGGCGAGGATCGTCCCGGTTTTTTCTAGCAGCTAACAAATCGAGTGCGAGTGATGACAGGCCGCTCCCCACCAAGCTCAGGGCCTGCGCCAAGTAAAGTTGTTGGAAAGCGCGGTGGCTCAAGAGCGAGGATGATTCTTTTACATAGTTCTTCAGGGAATATTATTGGTGCGGCAGCCTCGTACCGCTATGACCGAGATTGTTAAACAATGAACGACAAACCGAAATCCCTGGCCGACGAAATCACGCCTGAGGAGACATTCCTCAATCGCCGGAATTTCATGAAAGGGTCCGTCCTCGCTGGAACCGCGCTGGCGACCGCTGGTGTTTATCGCGCTTTCAGCCCGCGGCCAGAGGTAGCGAACACGGGAGCCGCGATTCAGACTATCGCGGATGATCTACTGATCGCAGGGGTTCCATTGGACGGGAGAATGAACACGTTTACGGAGATCGCCGGGTATAACAATTACTACGAATTCTCGACCGACAAGTCCGAGGTCGCCGCAAAGGCAAAGGACTTCGTCACCACTCCCTGGAGCATCGAAGTCGGAGGATTGGTGGGAAAACCGCGCCGCTTCGATCTCGCAGAGTTTTTGAAATTCGACCAAGTCGAGCGCGTCTATCGGTTTCGCTGTGTCGAGGGCTGGTCGATGGTGATTCCGTGGGTGGGATTTCCACTTTCTCAACTTCTCAAGGTGGTAGAACCCACGTCCAAGGCAACCCATGTAGCGTTTGAGACCTATTATGACGCAAAGCAGATGCCGGACTCACGTTTCGCAGGTATCGATCTTCCTTACGTCGAAGGGTTGCGGCTCGACGAGGCAATGCACCCGCTCACCTTGCTCGCAACCGGTCTCTATGGAAAAACACTGCCCAATCAGAACGGCGCGCCCATCCGTCTGGTAGTGCCGTGGAAGTATGGATTCAAGAGCATCAAGTCGGTGGTGAAGATCACCCTCACAGATCACCAACCTCCCACCACTTGGAACCTCGCGAATGCGGATGAATATGGATTCTACTCGAATGTGAATCCTGGGGTTGATCACCCGCGCTGGTCGCAAGCCCGCGAACGCCGGATCGGCAGCGGAGGTAATCAGGAAACCCTACCGTTCAACGGCTACGCGGATCAGGTGGCTCACCTCTATGCGGGTATGGATCTGAAAATAAATTTCTAACCCGTCATGACTTTCTCCAAGGATTCCACCTTCCACCGGCAACTGGTTCTGGTCAACAGCTTGCTGCCGGCGCTCCTCATCGGAATCGACGCGTGGCGCGGGAAACTGGGAGTGAATCCGGTGGAATTCGTCACTCGATGCACCGGCGTCCTGACTTTGGTTTTCCTCGTAGTCACCTTGATGGTGACTCCGCTGCGAAAAATGTTCGGCTGGAATTGGCTACTCAAGCAGAGGCGGACGCTGGGACTTTTCGCGTTCTATTACGGAACCGCCCATTTGCTGACCTACCTCGCATTCGATAGAGATTGGAATCTCGGAACGGTGTTGGCAGATGTTTACAAACGTCCGTTCATCGCCATCGGAATGGCCAGTTACCTGATGATGGTTCCGCTCGCTGTCACCTCCACGAATGCGATGATCAAGCGCCTCGGAGGAAAACGTTGGGCGCTGCTTCACCGCCTTACCTATTACATCGCGATTGGAGGGGTCATCCACTACGTCATGATCGTGAAATCCGACATCACCTATCCGATGGTTTTCGCGGCGGCTGTCGTTATTCTGCTAGGGTACCGGGTGGTGAATAAATCCAAAAAAGCAGTGAAAGTATCCGAATAACCCCCATTTCCCCGCCCTCCGGGTCTCCCCGATGGCTGTTTCAGGCGCCTCCCGCAGAAAGCAATTTCCTAGCAGCAGAAACTTTGTCAGGATGAACGCTATGTTGGCTACCGTCTCTCGGGTCGCTATCAGGAGACATTGACCGACGCCTTTTTCCGCGACCTGCAACTCACCGCCGAAAAGGGGAGGGCGTTGGATGTTCTCGCCGATGCCTACTCGCTCGCTGATGTTTCTGAGATTGCCCGCCGCGTGCCAAAGCTAAAAATCATCCTCAATCACTGCGGCAATCTCAAGCTCGACGGACAGCCGCTTGATCCCGAATGGGTCAACAAAATGCGCGCTGTGGCTAAGCTTCCCAACGTGTATTGCAAAGTCTCCGCCCTCTTCGGTCGCGTGAAAGAACAGCCCGCCCCGCGCGAAATCGCGTTTTATAAACCAATCCTCGACCTCGTCTTCGAGTGCTTCGGAGAAGACCGCATCATCTTCGGCAGCGACTGGCCTGTCTCAGAAAAATCTGGCGACTACGCCTCCGTGCTCACCCTCACGAGGGCGTATTTCGATGCCAAAGGTCGGGCCGTCTCGGATAAACTTTTCCACTCAAACGCAGTCCGCTTTTACGGCATTCCCGGTGTGTCGAAATGAGCACTAACTCGGCGGGAAAGAGATCAACCCCCATTTCCCCGCCCTCCGGGTCTCCCCGATGGCTGTTTCAGGCGCCTCCCGCAGAAAGCAATTTCCTAGCAGCCAAATTCCTAGCAGCCATCGCGAAATCCATTCGACGTTCCGGTTTTGCAAGACAGCCCGATGGGTGCGCCGGGTTCATCGCATTTCAAGGCGTCCAAGGTGAGCCAGCACGCCTCCGGCGATAGCTTGCCCTGCGAGGGATGTGCGAGTTCCGCATAGAGATATGCCATATCCTCCAACCGCATTTCGGTGGCTCCGATCGCCAGCGCCAAGCCGAGGCTGCGCTGCGGCAGGTCCACGCCGGAAGACCCGAGAAACGCCTCCAATCCGCCGCCAGGCAATGCAACCCCCATTTCCCCGCCCTCCGGTCCGGTTCAACGGCTGTTTCAGGAGCCTCCCGCCATAAGCAAATCCCTAGCAACAATCCCTAGCAACCTCTTCGGCGACGATCGCCTCCTGCGCAGTGTCCTGGAGCAGTTTAAGTATCGTTAAATGATCGTTCAGGTCCGGTTTTAATGTCGGGACCTGTCCGGTCGTCATCCACTCGCGCACCCACTGCGACACGCGCACAGCAAACTTGGCGGAGCACCACTGCGCGAGATTTACAGCCATGTCAGGGTGGACCCATATACCTCGGAACTCGTTCGACCCAGTGGCTGTGGTGACGGTCAAAAGGTCTGCGGGAATTCCCGCAGACCTTTCCAGCTCCGCCATAAACTCTTTAGTAGCATCGAGTCGCATGTAATCGTTCACACGCTTGCCTGCTGCTTTGCACATTGCGGTGGCGTTCACGTAACCATCCTTGGATCGCTGCGGGATCATCGATCCATCGATTTCGTGCGCGATCAGCTCCGGCGTTGCGGCGCGGTAATCCGACTCCACGACCGCGTTCTCGAAGCCACGTGTGTCGGTGGGCTCGGGCATTTTACGCGGCGTCTTTGTGACGCCTTCTCTGCTTACAAGCCAGAGATGACCATTCTAAGAGGGCACGCCTTAAAAGTCAGGCCGATATTGCGTCTTCGATCGATCCCTGTCTCTCCCGCTCGATCGCCAGCACAATGAGCCACATCCACACGTAGGTGCCGGCAAAGGAGACGCGTTGGAACAGGCCGATCCATTCCGGCTTCCACTGCGAACCGAGGATCCCGATCAGTATGAGCCCGAACGCGATGGCATGGATGCC
>JBBRYQ010000094.1:0-19089 GCA_038237425.1 Verrucomicrobiales bacterium | reverse complement strand
GAAGGGGGGGCGAAAGGGGTGGGATTGACTAGAAGGGGGCGGAAAAGTGCGGCCTTAGCCAATCGTGGAGTTTATGCCCTCACCGGAAAAGCTCTCAAGTAATTGGAAAAGAGTAATTTGTAGAGCGAGTTAATTGACTAGGATTGACTTGGGGGAATAGGGGGAACGTATTTCCAGACAGCGGTTTTAGTGACGCCTTCAGCCTCGATCTTGCCTTGGCGGCGGAGCGACTGAAGTAGGTTTCCGATTTTACGCTCTTTTTGTTTGAGATTCAGCGCGTCGGAGAGCTTGTTTTCGAGTAATCGTTCGAAATCCTGCCGCTTCCCACTACCGAACTCGGCGAGGTAGTCGAGAATGAGCTTGCAGTAGAATTCGTCATCGAAGGCGCGGTGACGGAGGTAGTCGGTTTTGGACTCCTGCGGTGCGAGTTCCGCCGCGACGCGGAGATTGGGCCGGCGGCCTTCGATCAAGCCGCGCTTGCGGAGGCTGAACAGGGTGGTTTCGTCCGGCATCCCGCCTTTCTGGATATGATCGAGGGCGAGGATATCGGTCCATTCCAGATCCTGGTGGGACTGTAAGGCGCGGCTGTAGTTTTCATCTAGGAATCGACCGGACAAATGAAGGACCACATGGTTGAGGCGGGAGAGGTCATATTCCGGGAGGGGAAGGAAGCGTTTCGCCTGGCCGCGGAACATGACCTGGCGGATGCCGAAGCCCATGGTATCGATCATCCGGAGATTGACCATCGCCTCGGCGAGGAAACGGTTGCGGTAACGAGTGGGAGTGCGGTGGGAGATAAGGTAGTCTTCCGGTTGGCCATCATAGAAGGTTCCGGCGTTCTCGAAGACGAGTTCGGAAGTTTTTTCAATAACGAGAATGCGCTCGTCCATCCGGTAGTCTTGGTGGGCGATGCAGTTGTGGAGAGCTTCGAGAACAATCCTCTGGTCGTATTTCGGAATATCCAAAGGGATGAGCTGTCCGGCAGGCAGGAGGGTGAGACGGAGATTCCGGATCCGCTGATAGAGGTGGGTGCTGGTGAGGAAAAATGGCGGGTGGAAGTGCTCATACGCCATTTCTTCGCCATCCAACCGCCACGTCATCTCGGCGACGTGCGGCGAAAAATGATGGGTACTCTCGGAACGACCGAGCAGGAGCAGGGCGGTGCGGGTGATTTTGCCTTGGATGGTGATTTTTGCGCGGTTGAGGAATTCTTCGTCGCTCCACGAGCGGATCTCCGTTTCAGCGATACGCCCGGAGAATTTCATGAGGAACGTTTCGCGTGCCTTGGCGACGGCTTCCGGGTCCAGATCATCCAACGTGGCTTCATCACAGATCACCGCCGACCAATCTTCACCAGCGGACTGCATGCGGATGGCATCTTGCTTCGCGAGATCAAGAGCGGTGAGGCTCTCTCCGGCGCGGGCGAAGTAGTGCCCGTTCCACGCGATGGGGATGCCGCGAGGAGCGGGAGGGATTTCGAAGAGAATCACGCGGCCTTCCGGTAAGCGAAGTTCGTGAATTTCCCGGAGGGTGGTGGAAGGGTCAGCCCCCTCTGCAATCTGCATTTTGAGGGAATGGAGCCTGTCGGAATTTTCGCGATAGGAGGTTCCGACAATGGCTCGGTCACGATTCCTGACTCCGAAAACGAGCCAACCGGCGGGGCGGTCGCGAAGATTCGCCTCATTGCTCAGCGCGGAGAAGTATTTCCCGATGTCGGACGTGGAGAAATTGTCATTGGCCTCCTTGAACTCGACGCACTCGTTCTCCCAACCGGCGATGAGTTGGTGAAGGATGTCTGGCATGGAAGGAACTGACATTTCTGAAAAATAGCGGGTCGCGCGATGCAGGAGAACCCGGCAGGTCTGAATGAGAGATGGATCAAAGTTCGATTTGAACGGTTTCGGCGTGTTTGAGTTTTGCGAGCGAGGTGGAGATGGAGGCGGCGATGGTATCGGAGAGGTCTGAGTCCATGCTGAAGGGCTGCGTGAATTCGGCGAATGCCCAGCGGCCGAATTTCTTGAGGTTGTTGACGCCTGGAATCCAGTAGGCGCGCATGGTGTCGGCCTTTGCTTTCGCGTCTTCGCCACGGTAGCCTTTGATTTCAACAATGAGGTTCAGCAGGTCGTCGGGACCACGGCCGTCGTCCACCTTGAGAAGGAAATCGGGGAGGTAGCGGCGTTGATCGGAACCAAGGAGGTAAGGGACTTCCAGGCCAAGGCCCTGGTTCTTGGCATAGGCGAGAACGGCGGGATGGGCTTCGGCGGCGCGGGCGAACTGGGCTTCCCAGTCGGAGTCGGTGACGACGAGGTTGATATGAGATCGATCCGACCGGGTTTTCCAAGTGTCCTTGGAAGTGTTGAAATTGACGTGGGAGGTGGAGCCGGTGGGGTTGTAGGGATCGAGAAGTGCCTGGATTTTTGCTTCCTGGGCCGCCGTGCCATTGATAGCATTGACGATGCGGTTACACGCCTCGTTCGCCATTTCCCGAATAAGGATCTGAGCGGGGACGGTGTCGCCCTTGCAAACGAAGTGATTGTCCAGCCATTGGCGGACAATGCGTTTGAGCTGACCGAAGAGGTGGAGCTGGAGTTCGCCGTTCTCGTCTCGGTATTTGGTCTCGATGAGGTGGGTGGTGAGCTTGAAAAGGATGGTGGACTGGCGCTCGACCTTCAGGTGCTGGACGTTCAGTTCCTCAACTTTTCCGACGATGCCGGAAATAACGGTGCGGGACGGTCCGACGATGTCCGGAGTGAGAGTGAAGGTGGAATCGTCCGTGAAGCTGGCGGTGAGCCGGCCCTCGGGGATTTCGGTGCGGTAACCGGTAACCCGGGGGAAGGTGAGTTCCAGGGCATCGCGCTCAGGGCGGACGGCATGAACGCGAACGGTGGGTTTCGGTGGCTTGGGCTTGGCAATCACCGGCTTGGCGGTGAAGTCGAAGGGAATTCCGAGAATGTCGGAATACTCAACGTCGAAGAGTCCCTCGCTGTTCAGCTCGTAGGATTGGCGGCGGAGGCCGCGGCTGTCCTCGGGGATGATTTCCCGGTTCAGGTAGTAGCTTTCGGAGTCATTAGGCAGCAAGACGCGGAGTCGGTCCCGGATGGTAATGCCGGGGGCGACGATCACGAATCCGTTGGAGAACTGTTTCGAGCCGGGCCGGCGGTTCGCATTGATCGTCTGCCACGCGATGATCATGGCCATGACGGTGGTTTTTCCCGCGCCGGTGGCAAGCTTCAGGGCAAGACGGAAGAGATCGGGATTGGCCTCTGCGCTGGTGGCTTCAAGGTAGCTCCGGAATTTTTTGAACTGGGGCTGCTTGGGAGCCACCTCGGTGAGCCAGATGGCAGTTTCGACGGCCTCCACCTGACAGAAGAACGGGCGGACGCCGTTGAACTTGTGATGCCGCCAGTGTTGGAGCAGGCGCGCGGTTTCCGGTGTGACCCCCCAGTTCTTCGGATCCTTGAGTTGCCTCCAGGAATCGACTGCGGAGCGAACTTCGTTGATAATGGATGTCTGGTCGTAAATCTGCCCGCCAATCTTGATGCCCTCGACCTTCTCCTCGAACATGTCGGGCGAGTCATTCTTTTTCCCTTTCCGCTTTTTGGGTTTGGGGACCGGTGTGACGTAGGAGCACTTTCGCCGGGTCGGAATAGTCCGCTCAGTGGGTTGGCCGTCGTCATCCAGTTCCCAGTGGAACCGGGGGTAGTAGTAAGGCGAGTTGAGAATGGGCTTCTCGAAGAATGCGTCGGACATGGGGAGGTGCTCAGGAAACGAATTTCACGCCGGCGAGAGTTCAGCGGGTGGTTTCGATGATGACGTGTGCGCCCGTTGTCGGAATGAAAACGGCGATGGTTCGCGGTGAAGTGTTGCCCTTTTTCGTGGTGTCGGGCTTGCGGTGGCAATCCGTGTCGATGCCAGGGAGAAATGCAGCCTCGGCTTTGCGGTGGTGGAAGCGGAGGGGATTCCCGTCATTGCTACCGCACGGTCCTCGGAAACGCGCCAATAACGAGAATCCATGAGACCGGGAGCGATCATGCAGGGTTGAGGGAACTCGGGGTCAGCCTGGTTCGGTAGTTTTATCCTCGGCACGTTGATAGCATGCGAAGGAAATCTGTTGGGAGTCAATGCCCGCGCTTCGGGTGGAGAAATTGACGTGCTCCCGCGCAGTTTTCGCCAACGAGGCGGATGGGGATGACGTTGTGCGGGGTGACGTGAAAGCGCTTGATCCATCTGAAATACGCGTCCGCAAGGTCCTGATTTTCAACTGTTCGTGCTACTGGCTCCGAGGCCGATTGATTTGGAATGCGTCTGAACTTTTTTTCATCGGGACCACGACTGGGATTGGGTCAGATTGAACTAGCGGGGAATGGAGTGGCAAGTCGGCGGCGTTTATCGAACGAGCGCCCGGCCTTTTGCGGTGAGGCGGTATTTCTGGAGGCGACTGTTCGGTTTGTCAGGGATGGTCATTTCCAAGAGGCCGGATTGAATCAGGGGCAGGATGTGGCGCTTGTAATTCAGGTAGGCGTTGGCAAGAGCGGCGCTTTCCAGGATTTGGGCCTTGGTCCGCGGGCCTTGCGAGCACGTCTTGAGGATGCGGGCGACTTGCTCACTGAGTTGCTCATCGACTTGCTCACCTGATTGCAGACTTCCAGCCTCGCGCAGAGCGGTGAGGAGTGCGGAAAGCAGGAACTCGATGAAGGCGGTGGAGTTTCCGGCTTTGTCGCAGGTGGCGAGGACCTTGTAATACTCGGCTTGGCGGTCGCGGATGACGGTTTCCACCGGAAGGTAAGCGAAAAGAGCATTCCACTGGCTGAGGATCACGGTCTGCCAGAGACGGCCGATGCGACCATTCCCATCGGCGAAGGGGTGGATGAATTCGAGTTCGTAGTGGAACACGCAACCGGCAATGAGCGGATGAGCATCGGTGCGCTTGAGCCAACCGAGCAGATCCTTCATGAGTCCGGGCACGCGATCCGCCGGAGGAGCGAGATGCACGATGCGGTTGCCCTTGGCGATGCCGACGGAACGTGAGCGGAACTTGCCGGCGTCATCGACGAGGCCTTCCATCAGCAAGCGATGGGCGGCGAGCAGATCCTTCACGGCGGAAGGTTTCCACGATGGCATGGACTCATAGGCGGCGAAGGCGTTTTTCACCTCCTGGATTTCCCTGGGTAAACCGAGGACACGCTTGCCGGAAATAACGGCGGTGACCTGGTCCAGGCTCAGCGTGTTGTTTTCGATCGCCAGCGAGGCATGGATGGAACGGATGCGGTTTTCGCGTCGCAGTTTCGGCACATGCGCCGCGCCGCTCACCGCACCAAGCCGACCGACCTCGCCGGCAATCTCCGCGACGAGCGAGAGAATGGCGGGTGTGATGGTGTGGGGCGGCGTGTAGGGGGCGGGCATGGGGGAGGTTGAGCAGGCGACAAAACGGGGTATTTAGAGGGTATCTTAATCGCGCATTTGGCCAACAGGCGATTAATTGCAAGTCATTTAAAATCAACAAAATATCTCACAAGTCGCTTTATTTTCGTCTTTTGTGCGGTTGCTGAATGAATTATTGGCTAGGTTTTTGTGCGATTCAATACCTGGTGTGGCGGGGGCCGCCGATGGTTTGTCGGTTGGGACACCGTCGACTTCGTTCCGGAGAAGCATCTCATCGAGGCCAAATACAACCAGATCGCCAGCATCAACTGGGAAAGCTGCGCGGAGGTCCTCTACCGTGTCGCCGCCAAGGAAGCCCTGAAGCGCGGGTGGTGAGGACCTCCGGTCAAATCGCTGAGCGGTAATTACCGCGGTCCCGGACGGTCCCGTGTTTCTCCACGGACGATGCCACGGCGGGTTGGGCCTGTGGCGTTAAGCGCATTCGACGGGTTGAGTGGTCCACATGGCCCATAACCGATGCGCGGAAGGAGAAACTCCTTCATGGACCTTGGAGATTTATGAATGCGCGTATCCACCCTCACAAGTTGGTAGCCATTGCGCATAGCGTAAGCATCCTTCATTTCATCGCCCTTCTTTACTCCCTTCTTGAAATACGTGTCGTTAGGGTCGAAATGCTGCGCCCCATCGATTTCAATGAGAGTGGTTGTACCAACCAACCGGAAGTCGTAGCGAAGAAGCCTGCCTCCTGGGCCTACGAGATCAGGAAACCCCGCTTGGGGCTCTGCCTCCCAGCCAAGTTCATTGAGAACCTTGTATGCCGCAACCTCTAGCAACGATGCCAAGCCATCACAAGAGCGAACGACTCCCGCTGCGTTGTGGATCGCGTCTGGATTCACGGAATTAAAATTGTCGAGGTAGGTCGGATAGCTCATCCCGAGTTCATCAAGGATCACCGTCATGTGTAATGGGCAATCCGCGTCCCTCACGACGGCAGCGGCCGCTTGTAGGAACTCGTCATGGTCACGAAAACGATGGCGGGCATTCGTAAGAATCCTTCCACCAAGTGATACAATGTAAGCTTCATAATCCATGCAACTCCAAAGGGTCGTGTGGTCCAATCCGGTCCCCGCAATGACTTCGCGAACGTTCGGCGTCCTGCCGTGGATTTTCATAAAGTGAGCCACAAAACTTTCGACGCGTTGCACGTGCTGACGAATGATTTTGTCATCAGCCGGAGCAAAGAATCCAAGTTCGCGGCATATTACAGCAACTTTTATGTTGTGGCGCTTAAACTCTTTTAATGCTATAGGTCGAAAATACAAGTATACTTCTGGGTGCCAGACATACCTTCCGAGGCTTTTGATGAACTCGATCAACTCTTTGTTGAAGCCATCAACTTCGGAGTCCTCTAAAACTTCGGCGCTGCGCCTCAGTTGATTCCAGCGATCCCAGCACGTTCCGCAGTAGTAAGTGTTAATGTTCTTGTAACTGGGACGAACTTGGCACCCGCGGCAGTAAACATCAGCCAAAGACTCTCCTTTTTTATTATTCGCATTATTCATAATTGGTAGTTTTTGTTATTTTTGAGAATTATAAAATGAGCTTGAGATTGGCGCAGATAGAGCGAACTTCATCCCATGAGGATTCCGCCTCAGCAACCTTGCACAGCTCACAAACCAGTTCGGCTCGGCGCTCTTTGCGATTTGGGATTTGAGGAGTGGCTGGATATTCCTCGGCCACTATCTCGCAGACGACTTCGGCGACGATGGCGGCGGTGGGCTGGCCCTCCGCGCGTTTCACTGCAATTTTCCATGCCTTTCGCCGCTGGGTGGAATGCTCAAGTTTTGCTAGGGGGCGGACCTGTGATTCATTCGCAGGCAGAATGGGTTCACCACAGCTACTTTTTGGCATCTTTCCCAGTTGGAGTTCGCGTGCGATTTCAGCGTCTCGAATCAACCGGTTCGCGTAGCTTTTGGATAGCCCGATCACTGCTGAGCAATAGTCGGCCCACGAGGAATATCCCCCCTCTTGCCAGAGTCCGTCTTTACGAATCTCCCACAGCGCCATTCCGGTAGCAGTAAAGGCCCCGAGGAACCCTAATGCAATTTCGTGTAGAGTCAGAAAACGCGCGTACTTTTCGGATATCACTTCCACAGACACCGGTAGAGCTGATTGAGTGTTCAGGCTCTCCGTGGCCGAGCTGGGAACTGAAACAAGATCGGAACTAGCACCATCAGGGGCTGGATCCCCTGATGACGGGTGCACAGACTCAACAGTCTGCGAGATGGTGTGCTCTGAAGCCTCGATAGAGGATGTCTGCGCCGCCATTTCTACGAGCGTTGACACTGTGGCCTTCTCTGACTCATTGGACCCACTCGAATTTGAAGATATCGGCGGACGACGTAGATCAACACCCGCGGGAAATGGATGTTCTGGGAAATTCGATTGAAGTTCTAGGATTGACGCGCCTGAACACCCAGGTGGATTGTGAAAGACAGGGATTTTTGTTGTCTGACCGAAAGTGCGATAACTATTGACCCATTTTTGGATTACTTCGGTCAGAGGACCGTCCGCTGCTTGGATACAGGTATCAGCGATTAACCAGTCGATGCCATCGGTCAAATTATCAATGCCTGCAAATTGTGATTGAGGGTGGATCCAAAGCGCGTGAAACCGAGCCTGAATTTCTTTGAAAACCAACATGTTCTCGCGATTGCGATCCGGAGAATCATCAGTAATGAGGACGAAACAAACATTGGGATATCCGTTCTTGCCCCAATCTCCAGGAAGCAAATCACGAACGCTGGCTGGGTCTTTGACTGCCACAATGAAGTAGAGTCGCAGCGCGTCTTTGATCGCACTCCATAGCTGGTTTTGGAACTTCTGATTTTTTGGAAGATTTTCCAGAAAATCAGATAGCAAGACAGTTTCTATCCGGTATGCAATTTTGAGGATTCGATCCTTTTTCTGAATATCCGACATGAAAGCTTGGACAACAGCGTGGGTTGCAGCAGGACGGAGCCCCTGCGGTCCCGCATCTGCAAGATTCATGACCCAGTCGGGCCAATGGCAGAAACCCTCAAGATCATTAGGTTCAAGTTGATTGTCACTCATCGATTTATGGATTTGGTGCTTCGTCGGCAGAACGGGAAGGATTGCCGTGAGTGGTTGGCATATCGTGGTGGATCTTCCGGCGATGCGCCTTCCGCTTGATACGCACTGCAGGCGTCGGCAAGGGGCCGCCGGGAACTGCTGCCTTGCCGGGTGAATCAGACGGCGGATCCTGAATCGAGTAGTCCTCGATGGAGGCGTTAATCAGTTTTTCGAGATCGCCGACATTGTAGAGTCTGACGCCTCGCGTTTGGCCTGGTCGGCGAATGTGCGACGTGCGAATCAATCCATCCGCGGCATACCGCCCCAACTGTGGGGCAGTGATTCCTTTGCATTGCCGGATCAACTTTGCTCGCGCCCATTCCCATTTTTCATGTGCTTCTTGGTTCATATCGAACTCATTGAAGCAAGTAATCAGGCGGTAGTCCTTGACTCTAAAATCCCGTTCGAGGCAAGCATCGGCACCTCAGTTCCTCTGCCGCCCAACGCGGGCAGGATCCAGATGAAAGATAGTCAAAACTTACAATCGCGGGGATTTTAGTCAAGCGGGTCTTTCTGATCAGTTTGCGGAAATTGGTCCCTCTGCATTTCAGGAAACTTCACCGGCAAACAACGGAATGCAGCCTGTCGCAATTACCTCATCGAGCGGCTTTGTCTGAGCTGACCACTCAATCAAGCGGCCATAGTTGACTGGCCTACAAGGTCTTACGCATGTTGCCAAATTGTTGCCAAAATACCCATTCAGCGGGTCTAATTCGACATAAAGCACTGATAATCAGTGGTGGTCGGGCTGGCGGGATTCGAACCCACGACCCCCTGCCCCCCAGGCAGGTGCGCTACCAGACTGCGCTACAGCCCGTTTCCTTGTGAACGGAGGGCGAAGGAAACAGGGGAAATGCGGATTGGCAAGCACGTAAAATCGTGGCATGTCCCAGCACATGAATCGCATCAAAACCGCCATCGTCGGAGCCAGCGGCTACACCGGGATGGAACTGCTCCGCATCCTCCTGACCCATCCGGGGGTGGAACTAACCGCCGTGACCTCGCGACAGGAAGCAGGGAAATCGCTCGCTTCGGTTTTCCCGCGGTTCAAAAACGCACCGGGCGCGGAACTCACGTTTATGGAGCCGGACCCGGATGCGATCGCTGCGACCGGGGCGAAAGCGGCCTTCCTTGCGCTGCCCCACGGGGTAGCGGCGGAAATCGCGCGGGCTTTGTTGGAGCGCGGGCTGAAAGTCATCGACCTGAGCGCGGATTTCCGCCTGCGGGATGCGGCGGTCTATGAGGAATTCTACGGCCATGCCCACCCGGCTCCCGATCTGTTGGGCGAGGCAGTTTACGGCCTGCCGGAAGTCCGCACGCCCGCGATCCAGGCGGCGCGGTTGGTAGCGTCGCCAGGTTGTTATCCGACGAGCATCCTGCTGCCGCTCTTGCCGCTCTTGCGGGAGAATTTGATTGATCACGAAACGATCGTCGCCAACTCCATGAGCGGCGTCAGCGGCGCGGGCCGGAAAGCAGATCTCACGCTGTTGTTCTGCGAGTGCAATGAAAGCACGCGGGCTTACGGCGTGCCGAAACACCGTCACCTATCGGAAATCGAGCAGGAACTCAGCCTCGCCGCTGACGAAAAGGTCACCATTTCCTTCCTCCCGCATCTCATCCCGGTGAACGCAGGAATCGTCACCACCACCACAGCGAAGCTGCGTGAAGGCGTTTCCCCTGAGGCCATCGGCGCGGCGTTGGAAAAGGCCTACACCGGCACCGCGTTCGTCCGGCTGCTGGGCAGGGGCGGCTGTGCGGATACGAAAAACGTCACGCGCACCAACTTCATCGACATCGGCTGGCAGCACGATCCGCGGACTGGCCGGGTGATCCTGATGAGCGCCGAGGACAACCTCGGAAAAGGCGCGGGCGGTCAGGCGGTGCAAAGTTTCAACCTGATGTTCGGGCTCAACGAGATTGATGGATTGCAAAATTTTTAACAGTCGCACAATCTGCCCCGCTGTTTCCCTACAAATCAAATGGACTTCCCCTTTTCCCGTATCTCCGGAGGCGTCGGCGCGCCCAAAGGATTCCTCACCAGCGCGGTAAGCTGCGGAATCAAGAATCCCGATGCCACGCGCCTCGATCTCGCGCTGATTTGCTCGGAAAAACCGTGCAGTTCGGCTGGAGCATTCACGACGAACCGCGTGAAGGCCGCTCCGGTTAGAGTGTCGCAGACGAATCTGAGAAAGGGTGACCTCCGCGCCATCATCGCGAATTCCGGAAATGCGAATGCCTGCACCGGCGTCCAAGGTATCCGCGATGCAAACTCGATGTGCGCCGCCGTCGCCAAGCCGTTGGGCCTCAAGCGCACGGAAGTCGGCGTGGCTTCCACCGGTGTGATCGGTCTGCCGATGCCGATGGTCCGCGTGGAGCCGAAATACGCCGATCTCGTCGCCGGTCTTGGTGAGAAAAACGGCCCTGACGTTGCAGCCGCGATCATCACCAGCGACACCCACGCGAAGGAAGTGGCGATCTCTTTCCAGATGGACGACAAGCGGGTCCGCATCGGCGGCTGCGTGAAGGGCGCGGGCATGATTTCCCCCAGCATGGCCACCATGCTCTGCTTCATCACCACTGATGCTAACATCCCGAGCGACGTCCTACGCAAGGCGGTGCTCGAATGCGTGGAGGAAAGTTTCAACCGCATCACCATCGACGGTGACATGTCCACTAACGACACGGTGATCGTGCTCGCTAACGGCGCATCCGGAGCTTCTCCGATCACTCGCAACGGCACTCGCTGCAAGCAATTCCGCTGCGCGCTCCGCTGGGTGATGCTGGAACTCGCGAAGGCCGTCGTCCGCGATGGCGAGCGTGTTACGAAGTTTGTCACGGTAAACGTCAAGGGCGCGCGCACCTATCTGGATGGAAAAAAAGTCGCCGAGGCAGTGTGCAAATCCGCGCTTGTGAAATCTTCCTGGAACGGTGGCGATCCGAACTGGGGCCGCATCATCCATGCAGTCGGTTATTCGCGCGCTCGCATCCGTGAGGAACTCGTGGATATTCACATCGGCGGGAAAGCGGCCTGTATCGGCGGCCTGCAGGCGGAAACGCCGATGGACGAGCTGCGCGCGATCGTCGCGAATCCTGAATTTGAAATTGTCATCGATCTCAACCAAGGCGACGCCGACTACACGATGTATTCCAGCGATCTCTCGCCCGAATACGTGGATTTCAACCGCTCTGAATACGCGTATTGGAAACAAGCGCGCAAAGACGGGCTGGTGTGAGCGAACTGTGGCCCGACCGCTCCCCCCCAGGTGCAGTCGGGCCTTTTGCCGTGCCAACCATGAAAGTGGCAGGCAAAATTCTATCAGTCGTTGGCGTCAGATGTCGCCCGCCTGCATGGAGGTCTCATCGCTGATCTTGTGACCGGATAACCGAGCCACTACTTTGCGGACCACCACGTAGAAAACAGGAACGAGGAAAATTGCTAGGAACGTACCGGAAACCATGCCGCCGGCTACTCCGGTGCCGATCGCATTCTGGCTGGCAGAACCCGCGCCGGTGCTGAATACCAGCGGCAGCACGCCGAGGATGAATGCCATCGAGGTCATCAAGATCGGGCGCAGACGGAGGCGGACGGCTTTCAGAATCGATTCCATCAGACCGAGTCCTTCCTTCTGCAGATCCAGCGCGAACTCGATGATCAGGATCGCGTTTTTCGTCGAGAGCCCGACTGTTGTTAGGAGTCCTACCTTGAAATAAACATCGTTCGGCAGATCACGGAAATGCACGGCGGCGAGCGCGCCGACAATTCCTAACGGCACCACCATGATGACGGCCACGGGAATCGACCAGCTTTCATAAAGTGCGGCGAGGCAGAGGAAAACGATCAGGATTGAAACGCCGTAGAGCATCGGTGCTTGGTTGCCGGAAATCCGTTCTTCGAGCGACTGTCCGGACCACTCGAAGCCGAGCCCCGGTGGAAGCTGCGCCGCCATTTTCTCCATCTCGTCCATCGCGTCACCCGAGCTCAGGCCCGGCGCGGCGGCTCCCACGATGTTCACCGCGGGCAGTCCGTTGTAGCGCTGGAGCTGTGGCGAGCCGAACGACCACTCGACCTTCGTCACTGCTGATAGAGGCACCATGCCGCCGGATTTGTTCCGCACGTACACCTTGCCGATGTCCTCGGGCGTCATGCGGAATTTCGCGTCGAGCTGGACGATCACCCGCTGGACGCGGGGACCGTTGACGAAGTTGTTTACGTAGGCGGAACCAAAGGCGGTTTGCATCGTGGTGTTGATGTCCGCGAGCGAAACGCCGAGCGCGCTGGCCTTGTCCTGATCGAGCTCGATCTTCATCTGCGCCGCATCGTTCAGTCCCTGCGGACGGACGCCTAGCAGCTTCGGATTCTTCGCGGCCATTCCGAGCAATTGCCCTTTCGCTGCGTCCAGTGCCTCATGGCCGACACCGCCGATGTCCTGGAGCCAGAAGTCGAAACCGGACGAGGTTCCCAGCTCGGGAATCGCCGGCGGATTCACCGGGAAGACGATCGCGTCCTTGATGCCGCCGAGGCCCATTATTGCACGTTGGATCACCGCCTGCACCTTGCTGTCCTTGTTAGGGCGCTCCTCCCAAGGCTTCAGGCGCAGGAACGAGAGTCCTGAGTTCTGTGCGCGTCCGGCGAAGCTGAAGCCCGCGACAGTGAAGTAGTGTTCGATTTCCGGTTGTTTCGCGAAGTATTCCTCGGCTTTCAGAAGCACGTCGTTGGTCCGCTCATCGGTCGCGCCGACTGGCAGAGACATCAGAGTGATGAAGTATCCCTGATCCTCTTCCGGCAGGAATGCGGATGGCATGTTTTTATAAAGCACCACGACCACGCCGATCACGCAGACCAGCGCGAGCATGCCGGCGAATGTCCGTTTCACCAACACGGCCACCCAACTCTGATAGCGATGCGTGACAGCATCGAAGGTGCGGTTGAACCAGCCGAAGAACCCGCGTTTCGCGTGGTGATGACCGGCGTCCACCTGCTTGAGCAACGTGCCGCAGAGGGCCGGGGTGAGGGAAAGTGCGAGGAAGATTGAGAAGATCATGCACGACACCATCGACATGGTGAACTGGCGGTAGATCGTTCCCACGGAGCCGCCGAAGAAGGCCATCGGCAGGAAAACGGCTGTTAGGACGAGTGTGATGCCGATCAACGCGCCGGTGATCTGGCTCATCGCTTTCCGCGTCGCCTCCTTCGCGGGCAGGCCCTCCTCGCTCATGATCCGCTCGACGTTCTCCACCACCACGATCGCGTCATCCACGAGGATGCCGATGGCGAGCACCATGCCGAACATGGTGAGCACGTTGATCGAGAAACCGAACGCCGCCATC
Source organism: Verrucomicrobiales bacterium (assembly GCA_038237425.1). GTDB lineage: Bacteria > Verrucomicrobiota > Verrucomicrobiia > Verrucomicrobiales > Akkermansiaceae > Luteolibacter. The sequence goes on along the minus strand of JBBRYQ010000094.1, from coordinate 5,226 downwards.
AGACCGCAGGTGCCTAACAAAGCCACCGGCACCACCAGCGTCGGGATGAGCGTGGCGCGGAAATTCTGGAGGAACAGATACATCACGAGAAACACCAGGATGATCGCCTCGACGAGCGTCTTGAGCACTTCCTCCACGGAGATTTTCACGAAGGTGGAGGTATCCAGCGGATAGATCACCTTCACGCCCGGTGGGAAGAACTGTGTGAGGCGGTTCACTTCCTTGCGCACGCCCTCGGCGGTATCGAGCGCGTTGGCGGTGGGCGAGAGTTTCACGGCGGCGGCGGCGGTCGGCTTGCCGTCGATGCGGGCCTTGATCGAGTAGTCCTGGCCGCCCAACTCCACGCGGGCCACATCGCGCAGATAGACGCGGGAGCCATCGGTGTTCACACGGAGCACGATGTTTTTGAATTCGTCCACCTCGCGTAGCGTCGCGCGGCCTTGGAGAATCACGTTGAGCTGTTGTCCGGGAACAGCGGGCAACTGGCCGATCTGGCCGACCGGCACCTGCGTGTTCTGTGCGGCGATGGCGGCGGAAATGTCGCCGGGTGTCATGCTGAAACTCACGAGTTTGTCCGGGTCCAGCCAGATGCGCATGGCATACTGCGTGCCGAACTGGATGACCTCGCCCACGCCCTGCACGCGGCGGATCGGATCGAGCACGTTGGAGGCAAGATAGTTTCCGAGTGCGATCGCATCGAGGCTGCCGTCATCGGTTGATAGAGCGATGAACATCATGAAATTCCGTGTCGCCTTTGCCACCACCACGCCCTGCTGCTGGACAGTTTGCGGGAGGCTGGGAGTGGCGAGCTGGACCTTGTTCTGGACCTGCACCTGTGCGACGTCCGCGTTGGTGCCGGGTTTGAAATAGAGCGTGATGATCGCCGTGCCGTTCGCATCGCTGGCGGACGACATGTAGAGTAGGTTATCGATGCCGTTGAGCTGCTGCTCGATGACAGAAGTCACGGTATCGCTCAGCGTTTCCGAGGATGCACCAGCGTAGTTGGCGGTGATAGAGATCGATGGCGGAGCAACCGCCGGGTATTGGGCGACTGGGAGTTTCGTGATCGAAATGATCCCTAGCAGCGAGATGAGGATGGAGACGACCCACGCGAAAACGGGGCGGTCGATGAAGAAGCGGGCCATGAAATTGGAGAGTTACTGTTTGTTAGTTTGCGCGGCGACGAACGGTGCCGGCACGACGGGCGAACCCGGGCGGGCCTTGAGGTGGCCTTCCATGATGACTTTTTCACCCGCCTTGAGACCGGACGTGATGATCCATTTGTCACCGATGATCTCGCCGGTCTTGACCATGCGGAGCTGTGCCTTGTTTTCGTCATCGACGATGAGCACGCTGCCTCCACCACCGGCGGTGCGAGTGAGGGCGCGCTGCGGGATGGTGATGGCGTTTTCCCGCACCGCCTGGAGCACGCGGGCGCGGGCGAACATGCCGGGAAGCAGATCGCGCTTGGGATTGGGAAACTCAGCGCGGAGTGAAACCATGCCGGTCGTGCGGTCCACGGAAACTTCCGAGAAGAGGATTTTCCCCGGATGCTCGTAGGTGGAACCATCTTCCAACAGAAGTGAAACCTTGTTCTGCTCGCTGCCCGCGCCGCTGTTTTTCAGGGCGATGAGATCGGTGCTGGATTGGGTGAAATCGAAGTAGATCGGATCGAGCTGTTGGATGACCGCGAGGAGTGTGGCATCGCCCTGGCCGACGAGTGCGCCTTCGGTCACCTGCGCCTTGCCGATGCGGCCGGAAATCGGCGCGGTGACGGTGGCGTAGGAGAGATTGAGCTCGGCGGTTTTTAAAGCGGCCTCGGCGGCGAGATGGTCCGCGGAACTGACTTGCAGGGCGGACTCGGCGGTTTCGGTTTCCTGTTTGCTGACAGCGTCGGTGGCGATGAGCTCCATGAAGCGCTTCAATTCGTTCTGCGCTTTTTTCAGGTTTGCCTCGGCGCGGGCAAGATTGGCGGTAGCGCTATCGCGGGCGGCGGTGAGCGGGGCGGGGTCGATTTTGAAAAGGACTTGGCCGGCCTGGACGTCGATGCCTTCCTCGAAGGTTTTTTCCAAAAGGATGCCGGAAACCCGAGCCCGGACTTCGGCCACGCGCAGCGCGTCGATGCGGCCGGGAAGGTCCTTTGTGATGTGGACCGTCTCAGCGGCGGCAGGCAGGAAGGTCACTGCGGCGGGCGGCATCTGGGGAGGTCCGGCGGCGGGCTTTTTTCCGCAGGAGGGAAGCAGCCAGAGGAGGGACAGCGGGAGAAAGAAGATGGGGCGCATGAGGAAGGGGCGTGGAAATTCGGGAAAATGGAGCGTTGGAGGTGTGAATATGCAGCGGTTTCGGGAAACCGGAATGATTTTGATGTTTCCAAGCTGGTAACTATAGATTACCAGTGCGGCGGGATGGAGCTGAGACATTTGAGATATTTCGTGGCCGTCGCGGAGGATTTAAACTTCCGCAAGGCGGCCGGACGCCTGCACATCAGCCGTCCTGCGTTGAGCAAGCAGATCAAGGACTTGGAGAATGAAATTTCCGTCAAGTTGCTCACCCGCGACACGGTGAGCGTGGCACTGACGAAAGCGGGGGAGATTTTCCTCGCCGACGCCCGCGAGGTGCTGAGCCAGGCGGATGAAGCCATTTCTCGCGCCCGCGAGGCTCAGGATGGCAATCTCGGCAGCTTGCGGATCGGCAGCGTGGGGGTGATCGCGACGGATTTTCTCCCAGGAACGTTGAAACTTTTCCAACAAACCTATCCGGAAGTGGAGGTCACTTTCGTCGAAATGCTGCCGCCCGAACAGTTGGACGCGCTGGCTGCTGGGAAAATTGACATCGGATTCGCCTACGGCCAGAACGCGGGAAGCATTCCCGGTCTCGATAGCCTCTGCGTGATTCAGTCCACCTTCGGCATTGCTGTTTCCAAGCTCAATACCTGCAACAAAAGCTCTGGAGTCCCGCTGAGCAAGGTCGGCAACAAAACCGTGCTCTGCCTCGGCAAGGAGCCGCGCTCGATCCACCGTGAGGACACGCTGAGGTTCTTCGCCAGCGAAGGCGTGAAGCCGCACAAGCTCCGGCAGGTCGAGGGATTTGATTCGCTGGTCACGCTGGTCGCCGCCGATCAAGGCGTGGCGATGCTGCCGGAAATTCTCGATCTAGCGAACCACGGGGTGACGATCGTCCCGCTTCAGTCCGCTAAAACGGATTTCGAATTCCGGATGTGGGCCGTCTGGCAGGCGAACAGCCCGTCCCTGATGGTGCGGCATTTCGTCCACCTGCTAGAGCAGCGCGACAATCAGCCGAAGAGTAAGAGCGGGGCTTCGTTGATGAGCGCGTGAGGGCCTAACGACTCACGTGGATCCCGCCAGTCGATGATTCAGCGCGATGGAGCGGCGGATGGCGCGCATCACATCGACGAGGCCTTGGTGGGAGGCGGCGGCGGCGGCACAGGCGGGATCGCTGTTAGCGTTGCGGCTGACGTAGCGACCGATTTCCGCGTAGAGCTGGCGCATCTGAGTTTCTAGCAGACTATTTTCAGCGCGCAGCAGGGAGATTTCGCGATTGCCGTCGCCGATGACTTGGAAGGCTTCCGAGGCACTGGACCGGCGGTCCATTTTCTTTTCGTTGAGCTGGGCGTCAACGATATCGACCTTGGCGTCGCCCTCCTCGATTTGCTGACCGACGCGGATTCGCTCGTCCTTGAGTTGGGAAAATTTCACCTTCAGCTCGGTGAGCCGGGTTTTCACTTTTTCGATCTGCTCCTTGTTGGCGTCGGAATCGGTAGATTCCTTGGTGAGAACTTCGAGCTTCATCTTGAGGCCGTCGTAATTCCGGCGGACCTCGCGGGCGTGGGCAATGATTTCGTCGCGCTGTTGGGCGAGTTTTTCAAGTTTGATCAGCAGGGCGACACGCTGGTCGAATAGCTCTTGGTGCAGTTCCGGCGTGTTGTTGATGACCATCGACCGCTCCGCGTGGGCGATGTCGAGCCGGGCTTGGCACTCGGCGAGTTTTTCGCGGACGATTTTGCGCTCTTTGATGAATTTCCGCAAATTCCAGTATTCCACGGACAGTTCCTCAATGCCCTCCACCTTTTCCCAGATCGAATAGCCGAGCTGCGCTTCTGCCTCGCGGAGGAGGTGCATCTCGGTGGCGGCATCGCCCATGCGCTGGTTCCGGCGGTAGTAGCCGAAGGCCTGGGCGAAGCGGGCGAAGTAGTAGCGGGTGGAGGTCATGGGGGAAATGACTTACTTGGCGATCTTGCGCTGGAGGCTCTCGATCACCGAGATATCCTCCAGCGTCGTCACATTTCCGGAAATTTTCCCGGTGCTGACGAGCTCTTTCAAAAGCCTGCGCATGATCTTCCCGGAGCGCGTTTTTGGCAAGCCGGGAGCGAAATGAAGGTCATCTGGCTTGGCGATCGCGCCGATCACCTTGCCGACGTGGTTGCGCAGTTCTGCCTGGAGTTCGGGTGATTCCTCAAAACCGGTCTTCAGCGTGACGAACGCGGCGACGGCCTGGCCCTTCATGTCGTCCGGACGACCCACCACCGCCGCTTCCGCGACGGCGGGGTGCGAGACGAGCGCGCTTTCGATTTCCGCCGTGCCGAGGCGGTGGCCGGAAACGTTGAGCACGTCATCGAGGCGGCCGATGATCCAGAAATTCCCGTCCTTGTCGCGGCGCGCGCCGTCGCCGGCGGTGTAGAGGCCGGGGTAGTCGGACCAGTAGGTTTTCTTGTAGCGGTCCTTGTCGCCGTAAATCGTGCGCACCATCGATGGCCACGGTTTGCGGATGACGAGGCGGCCGTCCTGGCCGGCTTTGCACTCGTTGCCCGCGTCGTCGAGGATGGCGGCATCGATTCCAAAAAACGGCATCGTCGCGGTGCCCGGCTTGCACGGGGTGGCTCCGGGCATCGGGGAAATCAGGATCGCGCCCGTTTCCGTCTGCCACCAGGTATCGACGATCGGGCATCTGCCGCCGCCGATGTGTTTGTGATACCAGTTCCAGGCTTCCGGGTTGATCGGCTCTCCAACAGAACCTAGCAGGCGCAGTGAGGAAAGATCGTGAGCCGCGGGGAAGTGGTCGCCCGCTTTGATGAACGCGCGGATCGCAGTCGGCGCGGTGTAGAAAATCGTGACGCCGTATTCTTCGATCATTTTCCAGAATCTCCCGAAATCCGGAGCATTCGGCGCGCCTTCATACATCACCTGCGTGACGCCGTTAGCCAGTGGT
>JBBRYQ010000093.1:0-19488 GCA_038237425.1 Verrucomicrobiales bacterium | reverse complement strand
CCTTTCCGCCTTCTACAATTCCTGTGCCGACCTCGTTGAGGGCCTCGCCAAGGGGGACCTCAACGACGACGCCAAACTGGCCCGCGAGTTCTGGGAGGAAGTCGCCTCACACTTCCCGGCTTGGACGCAGGTCAAGGATGGGCGGTTACCCGCCAGCGAAGTCCGAGAAGGATTCATCCACTCTCACGGCATCGCCCTTCAAGCCATCGGTAAGGCTGGCAACGCTTTGTTGAAGCAACATCCCAAGGACTGGAAAACCAAACTCGCCGCTCTTGAAAAAATCGATTGGTCCCGCGCGAACGCCAAAGTCTGGGAAGGCCGCGCCTTAATCGGAGGCAAGGTTTCAAAGGTCACCACCAACGTCATCCTCACCACCAATGTTATCAAGCAGGCATTGTCTTTGCCGCTTGATGAGGCCGAGGAGCGGGTCGAATCCGCCACCAACCGAAGGGAGCTTCAGGGAAAATGAAATCCATGCAGACTTCAGGGCAAAAAAAAGACCGGGGATTCTTCATCCACCTTGCGGCGGAGAGAGGAGTGGCCCCCGGACTGTGCAAAGAGCTTAATTGAGACTACCGACCATGCAAGGATCATTTCTGACCGACTTCCAGCGACTCGTTTCACCTCCTCGATACCATGCGTTTCGAGATGGAGGAACGGATGCCGAGGCCCTCGCCCGTTACCTTTGGAATACAGCCCTTTGCGAATCCCTTTACCCGGTATTTCAAATACTGGAGGTTGGATTCCGCAACGCCGTTCACACGGAAATCGGCAATGAGACCGGAGTTCCGCATTGGCTTTCGCACACTCCCCACTTTGTCCAGGCCCGCGAATTGAGTGTGATTGATCAAGCCCGCCTGGGATTGCAAAAAGAGCGCAAACCGGTGGACGAGGCCCGACTGGTGGCGAAACTCAGCTTTGGGTTCTGGACCTGCCTCCTCGATAGTCCTTACGATCAGACTTGGCACCGGATCATCCGGCAGGTGGTGCCGCTCATGCCGAGGCGACAACGCACGCGCCAGAATCTTTCCAGTCATCTCCACTCCGTGAGAAAACTCCGGAATCTTACCTTTCACCACCATGCGATCTGGCACCATCCAGGCTAAGGGCAGTGCATCAGCAATCCGTCGAGGCCATCGGCTGGTTGGGCATCTCCCTTGAACCAGTCAATAGGATCTTGGATCGATTTCCAACCGTTCGTGCAGCAGGCCCTGATGCGTTCCGGGCTTCCGCCACTTCGCTTCTTCAACCGCCTCCCGGTACGCCGCACTCTTGAATTTCAGCTTCTCAGCTTTTTAAAATCTCAGCTTTAACTTTCCCAATGCCCGCCAAGACAAAAACACAAGCCGCTTCGCCCGACCCGTCCGGGACTCAGGAACCAATAGCCGTCAGAGCATCGGCCTTCAATGACCTCGGGTTCCAACCCACAATCGATCTTTTGTGTGAAGAGATCCAAGAACTGTATCTGGCCGATGAAGTCCCGTGGATCCTTGGCTACTCGGGTGGTAAAGATTCCACGGCGACGCTGCAACTGGTGTGGACCGCCCTAGCAGGAATCCCGGCCGACCAGCGAACCAAGATCATTCATGTCATATCGACCGACACGTTGGTTGAAAATCCGGTTGTGGCCGCTTGGGTCTCCAAGTCGCTGGCGATTATGAATTCCGCCGCAGCAGCTCAGGAACTACCAATCAAAACCCATCGCCTGACACCCGATGTCGCGAGCACCTTTTGGGTGAATCTAATTGGGCGTGGATACCCAGCACCGAGAAACAAATTTCGCTGGTGTACAGAGCGCCTCAAGATTCGTCCCTCAAATACTTTCATCAATAAAATGGTGAAATCGAGTGGTGAGGCCATTCTTGTATTGGGAACTCGCAAAGCTGAAAGCACACGACGCGCAGCCAATATGAAGAAGCACGAGAAGGGGCGGGTTCGTGATCGGCTCAGTCCAAACTCAAGCCTTCCCGGATCGCTCGTTTACTCTCCGATTGAAGATTGGACCAATGACGACGTCTGGTTCTGCTTGATGCAGCAGAAAAATCCGTGGGGCTACAATAATCGGGATTTGTTAGGAATGTATGCCGGAGCCTCGGCCGATGGTGAGTGCCCTCTCGTAGTTGATTCCTCCACACCAAGCTGTGGGGATTCGCGTTTTGGGTGTTGGGTCTGCACCCTAGTTGAACAGGACAAGTCAATGACGGCGATGATCCAAAACGACGAGGAGAAGGATTGGATGATGCCTCTACTTGATCTTAGGAACGATTTGGATTTCCGGGGCAAAGGTGCAGATGGTGATCCGGAAAGCACGGATAGAGATCTTCGCGATTTCCGGCGCATGAGTGGAGCTGTCAATATCATGGGAAATGATAAAGTGATTCCCGGACCCTATCTTCAGAGTTCTCGTGAGCAATGGCTAACCAAATTACTCAAAGCTCAAACGGAAGTTAGAAAGCGTGGCCCTGAGGATGTAAGTAATATCGAGTTGATCACACTTGAAGAACTTCAGGAAATTCGACGGATTTGGGTAGTCGATAAACACGAGTTGGAAGACTCCCTCCCACGAATCTACGAAGAAGTCATAGGCAGCGCTTATCCAGGCGCACCATTAGACGACGACCTGGTTTTGGGGGCATCCGAGATGACCCACCTCTCGGAAATCTGTGATGGTGACCGTCTTCACTACGAGTTGTCGCGCGAACTCCTCAGTCTCACCCGGCAGCAACGGAATTCTGCTCGACGTGCTGGCTTGTTTGATAAATTCGAAAAGGCCTTCAGCAAGCACTTTTACGACGATGAACAAGATGCCTTGCAACGAGCGCGGGGTATTACTGAACAACGCGATAAAATTCGCGAACAAAAGGACAAACTACTTGGAGTGCTTTTTCAAGAGACTGCCTCATCTGACGTTTCAAACTCTGACCAAATATGATTCTCGATTACATCCGTCTTGAAAACTTCGGAGCCTATGAAGGCTATCAGGAAGCGATGCTAACGCCGGAAGAAGGACGCCCTGTCATCCTCTTCGGCGGCATGAACGGCGGCGGCAAGACCACGCTGCTAGACGCCATGCAACTCGCGCTTTATGGCTCCAAGGCCAAGGTCTCGAACCGTGGACGCATGGGCTACAAGGAATACCTCAAGGACTCCATCCACCGCAGCGCCGATCCCGGCGAAGGAGCCGGGATCACACTCCGCTTCCGGCGCACTGTGGAGGGCAAGGTCAGCCACTTCGAGTTGCATCGCTCCTGGCGGGTCGGCGTGAAAGGCATCGAGGAAACGCTGCGCGTTCTTCGCGATGGTGAATTCGATGATGTTTTCACCAGTCACTGGGATGAGGTGATCGAGGCTTATCTTCCGGTCGGTATCTCCAATCTCTTTTTCTTCGATGGCGAGCAGATCAAGGATCTTGCCGAGGGCGGGAATGCCGCCGCCATCCTTGGCACCGCCATCAGCTCGCTGCTGGGTCTCGACCTGGTGGACAGGCTCGATGCGGACCTGCGCATTTTCGAGCGCCGCAAGAAGTCGGAAGGTCTGGACCCCGAGGCCGCCCGTCTGCTTGCACAGGCCCAGGCGGAGTTGGATCACCTCGACAAGGAACAAGCACGCCTTGCCATGGAGATCGGCGGTCTCGTCAACGAGGCAGGTCGCCTCGGCAAGGACCTCCGCGACAAGGAGAAGAACTTCCAACAACAAGGCGGCGAACTGTTCCTGAAACGCAAGAGCCTCGAATCCCAAATGGCCGAACTCAAAGCCAAGAAGAACGCGGCGGAAGAACAACTGCGCGAACTCGCTGCTGGCCCGCTGCCGATGCTAATGGTCGATTCCATTCTCGGAGAAGTCGAGCAACAGGCCCTCAAGGAAAACGAGATCCGCCACAATCAATTGCTGGTCGATGCCATGGAAGAGCGCGACGAGGCCTTGCTGGAAATCCTCAGATCAGAGAATTTGTCGGCGGCAGCCATTAAACGGGTAGAAAAAGATCTCAAGCTGGACCGGAAATACCGCTTGGACAGCGCGGAAGGAACGATTGTCTTGGATGCGGATAGTCACCTGTCCGCCCAGATTGCCCACCTGCGCGCCAAAGTCCTGCCGGACGCCGGCGAAACCGCGCGCAACGTCATGCGCACTATCGAGGATCTGGTAGAACAGATCGCCCGCCTGGAGGCGGAACTTGGCCGCGTACCGGACGAGGACCGCATCGCCCATTCGCAAATGGAACTCGACGAGGCCCGCAAAGCCCATGCGGAAAAAATCACCGCACTGGACACGCTCAAAGTCCGGGCCGAGGTGCTCGCACGCCAGCACAAGGAAGCGGATGCCCGGCTCGACCGCTTTGGGGATCGCAATATCGATGCTCGGGTGGCCGAAGACGACCGCCACCGGATGCTCCGCCATTCCAAAAAAGTTCGCGACACCCTCGCCGAATTCCGCACTCGTGTCATCCGCCGCCATGTCACCAACATGGAGGTGCTCATGCTGGAAGCCTTCCGCGCTTTACTCCGCAAGAGCGATCTCGTCCACGGTCTGACCATCGATCCTGAATCCTTCGTCGTCACCCTCACCGGACCGAACAACCAAGTCCTGCCCTTCGACCGCCTGTCGGCCGGGGAGCGCCAGTTGTTGGCCACCGCACTGCTCTGGGGACTGGCCCGTGACTCAGGTCGCCCCGTGCCTACCGTCATCGATACACCACTCGGTCGATTGGATTCCTCCCACCGCCGCCACCTCGTCGAGCGCTACTTCCCGATGGCCTCCCATCAGGTGCTGCTGCTCTCTACCGACGAGGAAATCGTCGGCCCTTATCACAAGGCCCTCGCACCATTTGTCGCCCGCCACTATCGCCTCGCCGCATGATCCAAGAGCCAACAATCAATATTCCCGTGCTCGCCGCAGGAAACACAAAGAGACGTCAGTTCCTTACGACACTCTCTCTCAAATCTATCGGTATGCTCGTCGAGCCGATCATTCAAAGGAAAACCACGGGTGCCGGACTCCGGGAAAACTCACTCGCCGCAAAAAAAATAGCCACCCTTTGGGATCAACGCGGTGAAATCGAGTCTATCAAACCCATCGTCATTGCCATCGACCAAACATGCCGCTTCAAGGCTCTGGACGAAATCAATCACGCCGGAGCCGGTATGCTTGAATGTCCATTCTCCTCATTCCTAGATGTCTGCGATGGCATCCAGCGCATTGCCGCGCTTCGGTTCACCCTAATAAAACCCACTGACATCAGCGCAAACCAATGGCCAGTTCATTTGATCGAAACACACGGCGCAGACGACATCGCGGCACTTACTGCCAACCTACGCAAACAATCCATCGCCAAGGGGCGTCTAGCTCCCGTAGTTCAGCACGATGCCGGAAAATGGCTCACCGTCATCCTCGCCGGATCTAACTTTCTCCGCCAAGCCGTCGCCGTTAGGAAATCATCACTCGCGCCGCGCAGCGGCCATTTGTGGGCCGGTTCAGCGCTGCTCAAAGCACTTGCCGAAATCCTTGATTCCCGCACTCTCGTAGGCACTGTTGAGGAAGCTCACGAATTCGCCGCGCTCTGGGATCGCCTCCCTTCCGCAATCCCTGCCCTCGGCGATTACGCTGAAGGCCGCATCAAAGCCTCCCAACTTCGTGCAGATTCCATCCTCACCCAAGCGCCGACCCTCCAAGCCTTGGCCACTGTCCTTACTAAAATCCTAACCAGCCCCAACCACTCAGCAGACGCCTGCCTTGAAAGACTCTCACAATTCGACTGGTCCATCGCTAGCCAAGCTGCCAATACCAAAAGCCGCACCGCACTCCGTGAAGATAGAACCCGACGTCTGCTAGATCTTTGCGGCCTCACACCTCCAACATCACTTTTGAAATGACCGATCTATTGGACAAAGAGAAGCAAACCTACTGGCTCGGCAAACTCGCCAACCTCAACGCGGCGAAAACACCCGGCCTCGGTGTCGCCCCGCACAAACCGCTGATGATCTTTAGTGTGATGGACCTCATCGAAATGGGTGTCCTCCGTGACCGTTGGGTTTCGTATAACGCCGACCTCGTGACCCGCTTCCGGGGATACTGGGATCTCGTGGTGGAACGAAGGGGAAACCGCCCGGAAATCACCATGCCCTTCAACGCCCTCGGCAGCGACCGCGATGCGATCTGGGAACGGTTCGACGAACACGGTAATCCGTCGAGATCCAAACTCACCACCTGCCTCTGTCATTTGGATTTCGATTTTTACGATTGCTTGCTCGACCCTATCTTCCGACTCGCCGCGCGGCGCGTGCTCATCGCCACTTACTTCACGCCTCCTGAACAGGCAGAGCTTTGCGCACGCTTCCGTCTGCCCGTGCCGGACACCGCAGAAATGGCTGAATTCGCAGAGAACCGCGAAGCCTTCAAAGCCAGCCAGAAAAAAGGCCGAGACAGCCGCTTCAAAGCTGAAGTCGGTCCCGGCTATCAATACACCTGCGCCCTCACTGGCTACTGCCTACAAGCCACCACCGGCTATATCGTCGAAGCAGCTCACATCCACCAGCACGCCAAAAGCGGCAACGATGATCCACGCAACGGGCTTGCTCTCACTCCCGACGCCCACTGGATGTTCGATGCCGGACTTTGGACGGCTATTCCAAATGGTGATGAATTCATTGTCCGTGTAGCCATAGGCAAATTTACAGAGTCATCGCCCTTGGGTCGTATCCTGGGGGACTTCGACCAAATGCCATTGCGATTCCACCATAACGCGAACCTTAGACCGGACCCAAAGCATCTTGAATGGCATCGGGAAACCCACCGGATTTGATGGGTATTATTTCATCGTTTGAGATTTCGCAAAGTGCATTTTGGAGCATTCCGAATGGGATTTTTTCCTGCTCAAGACGTAGTCTCGTGGAATTCGGGTCATTACGGAGCCGCTCCAAGGTTAAACTTTCGTCGCTCGTGAGTCTGTGAAATTGGCCGTAGTTAGGATTAGGTTCTGTGGTGCAGAGCTCGCGCAGGGAATCCAGTGTTTCCTGATTCATCAATAGCGAGCGGACGTGTGGAAAGTGGGCGCGCAACTGATTGAGGATGGCGAATCCATGGCTGTCCAGATCGCCCCAGTAGTGGATTTCACAGTTGTGCAGCCAATCGGCGTTTGCTAAGGCGGACCATCCGTAGCCTGCCCCGAAAATCACAAGGCTGGCCAGGTGATCCGGGAAGGCAAGGAAGTTGATTTCGTTTTCGGTGATGAAAACACGATCCACCTTTGGTTTCATAGTCACCAGTGCGGAGGCGGTCACAGTGAGGTCCATGCCGAGTCGCTCAGACTCGATGGCGCTTGCAGGATCGAGAAAACGCAACCGTATCCGTTCTGGCTTTTCCCGGAATCCGTAGCGGCGGTTGAAGCCAGAAACGCCGCGCGATTCGTCTCGGATCGACTCAGCCGACACCGCGAGGTCAAGCAACTCAGTCAGACTGCCGCGATGGCGTTCAATGAGTTTGGTGTGGACACCCGGCGCGTCAATCTGGCGAAGGTAGATGTCGCACTCTGGATGAATTTTGACCCACTTCACCACGGTTAGAAGCGCTTCCCAATCGGGTGAGATGGCGATGGCTAGCATCGCCCGTTTGGCAAGCCATGGCAGCAACTCGGGGAACGTGCCGCGTGTGTACTCGATCATGGTCTGGAATGTCTCCAATTCGTTCCGGACACCGAGCAAGCGAACGACGGACGATAGGTCTGAAAACAAAGCCGCTGACGGAATTTCATTAGTTCCGAAAAGCCGGTGGGTGAAGGCTTTCCACTCGCAATCCACCCCGCGCTGATCACGCCATGTCGCGATCCAATCGCGTGAAGCGGAAAAATCCGCCGAGATTTCCTTAGAACCCGGGCCTTTGATCGGAATACGAAGGGGAAAAAGCGAGGCATCCGCCAACGAATCTGCCAGAATCTCCCCGCGCTCCCAGCGTCGCCGCAGACGTGCTCTCACATCATGCGGGCTGGTCCAGCGGTTGGAGGCAGGATTGCTCATGAGACGGAGCGTGCCTTTTCTTCGCGATACTCTTCGATGCTTAGATTGCGGACCCGCGAATCACTGCCCTGCTGATTATGGACGAAGCCGACCGATGAAACGAATGGCTCAATGATGTGAATCTTTTGCAACGGGGTGACGATGAGAAGCTGGAGGTTAAGTTTTTCAAAAAGGCGCAGGCCGTATTGCGCGGATTCGTCCGAACCTCGCCCGAAGGCTTCATCAATGACGACGAAGCGGAACGAGCGGGATTTCACGCGGCCCCACTCGAGGCCAAACTGATAGGCTAGGCTCGCGGCGAGAATCGTGTAGGCAAGTTTTTCCTTTTGGCCACCCGACTTGCCACCTGAGTCCGAGTAGTGCTCGTGCTCGGTACCATCCTCGCGCCAACGTTCGCTCGCGGCAAAGGCGAACCAGTTCCTGACATCCGTCACCTTGCGGGTCCACCGCCGGTCGAGTTCCGTTATTCCTTCCCGGCCGCGAAAACGCTCGATGATCGCCTTGACCTGTAGGAATTTCGCCTCGGAATATTGATCGTCCTCTGAGCCAGTTAGAGCACCCTCGGTGCAAGCCCGCAGCTCATTTTGAAACGAGCGCAGGTCCTGGTCCGGCACGAGGGTCGCCTCGAGAACGATGTAGCGGCCTGCGTTGTAGTCGATTTCGACAAGAGATTGATTGATCCGCTCGACGCGTTCCCGGATCGTTTCCCGCTGCTGGTTGAGGTGGGCATTGAAGTTGGCGATTTCGCGGATGGTGTTCTGATTGAGTAACTCCTTGAAGCGGATTTCGAAACGCGGAAGATCATCCTCGCGGAGACGGGCAAGCAAAGCGCGGAACTCTCCGGCGGACTCCACCGCAGCATCCATCTCGCGAGTTTCCGCCTCGAATTCCCGGCGGAAATCGCTCATGCGGGCGATAAGTCGATCACGCACGGAGGATGTCGCTTTTTCCCGTGAATCAATGCGCGCTTGCAGCCATTCCCGCACTTCGCGTTCGCGTGAATCACAGCCTTCCACAGTTAGTGTGTGTTCGCCAAGCGCCTCATGTCGCATGGTGTCGAGGCGGTCGCTCCATTCCTTCAACACGGTCGTCTCGGCCTGACCAAGCAAGGTGCGGGTGGCTTCAAGGAGGGCTGCCGTGTCGGAGATTTTCGTCTCAATGCCTCCGAGCTTCTTGTCTTCGGCTGCTCGCTTTTCTTCGCCTTCCTTGATGGCCTTTTTCACGACTCGGAGGCGTTCGTTGAGTTGCTGGAGAACGTCGGAGGATGTTTCCAACATACGCCGCTCTTCGATTAGTGTTGCGATTTCGGAGGCGACAGTGGCCCAGTCGATCTCTCGGAAATCGCGATACTCCTCGAGCTTGGAAAGCAATTCCACGCGGACTCGGATCGCACGACGGTCGTCATCGGCCTTCTTGAGGCGGGAGACAATTGCGGAACCCTGTTCCTCAATGCCCTTCTTCTGGCTTTCGAGGGTTGCGATTTTCGCTTCATTGCTCCAGCCGAGGATAAATCTGGAGCGATCATCGATACGGTGGCGGTCGTCCTTTTCATGACGTTCCCCTGGCATCCGCATTTGTCCCGCGCGGGTGATGGCACGGTTCTCCCGGCGGAATTGTTCCTGAGTTTCGCAGCACGCGACATCAAAGCGATGGGTCAGCTCGCGCTCCATCCAATCATAGAACGGTGAGTCAGAAATGACCGCGATCTTTCGGATCACAGAATCCGGATGGGTGTTTGGGAGTTCCTCATGCCGCGTCTTGCGGATGCGAAAATACACGAGCCGTCCACGCAAGTTCGTTCGATCAACCCACTCGACGACTGCCGGATAATGGGCATCTGGGACAAGCAAGGAGAGTCCAAAGTTATGAAGAAGTCTCTCAACCGCGCCTTCCCACTGTCTTTCTTCTTCCCGCACCTGAATGAGTTCTCCGGCGAATGGCATCTCGTCCGCCGCCAGCCCGAGCGTCCCGCAGAGTGCCTCACGGACGGCAATTTGTGCGGAAGGAATGTTGCTCCGGCGGGCTTTTAGACTCTCGATTTCCACCGCTAACTTCTCACGTTCATCCTGAAGCTTCCTCATCGCGACGCTGTCGTCGGTGATACGGTTCTCAAGGTCGGCTTGCTCATCTTCCGTGGCGTTTTTTAATTCGGCGATTCGATCGTGCTGGATGGCGAAGGCGTCGGCATCCTGTGCCTGAGGTTCTCCCAAGGCTCCAACGAGTTTCGCGTAGCGGGCGAACTTTTCTCTGCGTCGATCACGTTCCGTAGAGCGATCCTCGATCTGGGCCGAGAGAACAGCGATGCGGTCGCCACCATTTTCGGAAATCTGTCTAACGAGATCGGATTCGTCGCGACGGAGGGTGCCCAAGGTCTCGTTGATCTCTGCAATCGCGCGGGATTGGCGCTCCTGATCGGTTGCCAGATTGGCGGCCCGCTTTTCCAACAGCGCGACTTTAAGGTTGGCGAAATGCGGTTGCAGAAAATCCCGTGCAGCTCGCAATTCGGTGGTCTCGGATTTGAGTTCCTCATGCCGGTCGCAATCAGCGATGATGGGATCTAGCAGCGTGGCTTGACGCTTGGCACGCAGCACGGCGCTGTGAGCGCGGTCGAGATCATCGAAATGATCGATCAATGCAGTGATCCGTTGCTCCATCTCGAAGGGTTCGAGCATATGATCTCGGACAAAGTCCGTTAGGTTGCCGACCGATTTCATCGAGACCGTCTGGTGGAAAAGATCGAGTGCCTGCTCGGTTTCTATACCGAATCTGCGCCGGAACCATGCGCTGTATTCGGTGAAAGAGTCAAAAGTCGTCGCACCGGATTGGCGGAGTCGGCGGCGGAGTTTGCTCATGTCCGAATCGAAGTCCGAAAAGTCGGCGGCGATGCTCAGATCCTGCTCGGCACCCACGTAGAAGCGTGCCGGTGGGCCGTGCGGATCTTTCATCCACAGCACGCAGGCTAGTGTGATGGTCTGATCGTAGCCGCTGTTATGAAACACGGCGAGCAGGACGGTGAACGAGTTTTGATCGCGCAAGCCAACGGGTTTTGCAGCGCCGGAACCGTTTTCCCCGCGCTCGCTCCGGTGATAGCCCAGCACATAGGAGCGGAGGTTGCGTTCCTTGAACTCGGCCCCCGCCGCCTTGTTGTAGGCGATGCGGTTCGCTGGGACCAGCAGGGTGGTGATGGCATCAACGAGAGTGGATTTCCCCGAACCGATATCACCCGTTAGCAGGCTGTTCCGTTCGTTCGGGTGAAGACTCCAGACACGCTTGTCGAAAGTTCCCCAGTTGAACACTTCAAGTCGTTGAAGCCGGAAGCCGGTGAGCGCGTTGTCGCCTGCGAATTCGAGCGTCAGATCGTCGGGATCAATCGTCATCGGAGGTTTTGTCAGGGGCTTCCAGATGATGGCGGTAGCTGGCGAGTCGGGCGTCGAACTCAGCCAGCCACTGGGCATCGACGAAGGCTTTCAAAATGCGACGAACCTCGTAAGCCGCTGGTTGCGGACTCCCTGAGTGTGCCTTGAGCTTGCGAATGAAACCCAGTTCGGAAACCTTGTTGAGGTGAGTTTCGATCTGATCGGTGAGGCGAGCTTCGTTCGCTTGGGCGGGAATGAAGACGCGCAACATTTCCACGATTTCATCTCTTGATAGAACGAGGCGGGCGTCGCCACCCGAGGCGTCGAACTCCGCCAGCTTCTTCCTCAAAAGCGCGAGTAACAGGCTGACCGGAAAGGAAAGTTGTCGCCGGGGAAACAACCGCGGCAGACGCGCACCGCCGCCGTCATCGTCGGGCTCGCTTTCCCTAGAACGGAGAAATGCGTAGCCCTCGGATTCATCGAGGACGAGGTCTAGATCGAGAACGCGAATGAAATCACGGACCTTGGCATCGAACGCCACCAGTCGGCTCCAGAGTGTCGGATCGCTTTCCTGATAGATCACGCCCTTGAGCAAGGGAATCACGACCGCAGCGAGTGTCGGCTCCAAGGTAGATTCGGATTGGGATTGGGTGGAGGGATCGGTCATCGGATGAAAATCACGCGTGGCAAGCGAGCAGTTTTACGAACGACATTGCCGTCCTCGAAACTTGAAATCCAGCTTAGTATTTCTTCTTGGGATTCGTCCACCGTCATGGTGAACGCGCCCGAGGCGAGTTCCAGATAGGCGACGATTTCCGCAAGTCCGTGGTCCAGCGGGCGGGAGCGGATCAGCTCGGAAAGTGTGACCTGCGGGGCGTCCTGCAGGGCTTGGCGGATGTGCGACTTCAGCGCTGATTTATCTACAAGTTGCACGGCAAACAAGGCGGAGGCATCGATTTCATCTCCCGAAGCGGCAAGGATTTCGGAGACCAGCGAGGGTTTGAAAGGCGGTTTGAAAAGGGGACGCTCGAACGGCAGCTCGATGCTTGCCGATGTCTCGCGGATGCTCATGAACGACGGACCCATCGGCTGGGTGTTACGAATGGAGACGGATTTCGACTCGATGTTGCGCAGCAAGTCCATGATGCGACGGTTTTCCAACCACGCCTGATCGTCCAGAAACCGGCGCAATTGCTTGGATAGATCGGCGATCGTGCGCTGCGTGTGATCCCCCGCTTGCAGCCAGTCATAATGCACGCGCCGGAGACGCGGGTCGGGATCGCTCGCCTGGACGGCAGCATGGGCGAGAACGGCGTCTAGCAATCCGGTGAGTTCCTGCTGGCGGCTGTCCGACATGAGGAAATCCCAAAACGCCCGGAAGCTCCGGCCTTGGTCGGATTCGTCGATCGCATCACGGTGGCCAAGGATTTCATCCAACAATGCAGCCCGCCCGCCTTCCCAAAGTGCGATTCGTTCGCGCACCGAGCGGTCGAGTTGGCGAAAATTTTGTTCCACCTCGCGGAAATCGGAGAGGAGTTCGCGCGCCATTTGGTTGAACTGCTGAAAACGGTCGCGCATCTCCGTGTCATCGAGAAGGGGCACTTCACCCGAGAGTGCGAGTGAAATTTCTGCATCGATCTCATCGCGGCGCTTTTGGAGTTCCGCCACCCGCACCGCCGGATCCGCCTGCGAGCCGGTGACCATCTGACGCAAAAGTTCAAAAAGCGTTAGTAGTCGGGATTCGGTGCCGACAAACGAACGCGCTTCGAGGTCTCCGATCCACGAGATCACCCGTTCTGTGGCGGGGACAAGATCAAAGTGAGCCTCATCGGTGCCGTGAAGATAGTATTTTCTCAGCCAGCCCTTTTCGGAGGAAGCCCAGTCGTTCAAGTAGTCCCGGGCGCTGCGTGGAAATGCGTTGGCTCCGCTAATTTGCCGTAACCCGTAGAGTTCGTCTTCTAGCAATTCAGCAAGGTCGGGTTCCGACATGACTCGGATGTTGGGTCGGATAAAAACACGGTTCAGAAACGCTACCACTAACGGGGCATAATCCGATCTGAGCAGCCGCCAAGCGGGGTGCTCCTTCTGGAGAACTTGAAGTGTCTCGTAATTCAATTCCTTTGTCATGCGGCCACATCTGTTGGCTCGGAATACCGCCTGACGCCGTAAACCCGGGAGATGTGTGGCTCCAAGGTTTCGCGAACGCTGTCCGGCCAGTTTTGCTTGGCCAGCAGCAGGAGCATTTGCGGAGCCTTGCCGGGGAGAAACTCGGCGATGGCCTTCATGAAATTCGGGTCGGCACTGGTGAACGGGGAGTCGAGCACGAATGACTGGTCACCGAGCAATCGCACGCCGAGGCCGGCGGAGGTCATGTCTTCATTGATCATCGTCCGCATTTCCGCGAGGGCGATGACGAAGGCGAGGTTGAGAACCTGCTGCTCGCCGCCTCCCGGATTGGTAACGACCAGATTGTTGCGGTCGTGCATGGAGGGCAGGAAGTTTTCCTTGTCGATCCATGCGGTGTTGCCGCTGGTGGCGACGCCGAAGTAATGGGTGAGCCGCTCCTGAAGGATGCCGTGGACGGCCTGACGGAACTTGGTTTCGCCTTCGTTCAGCTTTTCCCGCAGCGTCTCGGCCATCTCGATGGCTTTGGCGATGCCCTCCATTTTGTCGGCCCCCTTCTTGGGGCGGGCTTTGGCAAGTTCGGTGGCAAGGCTGGCCAAGGTGCTTTCCTGGCGGCGGATGGATTCCGACTTCTCGGCTTGTGACCGCTGATTGTCGGAGATTTCCCGCTCGGCTTTGCGAACGAGGTTCACCAGCTCGGTGAAGCGGTCCATGGATGCTTTCTCGATCTTCGGCATCAGTCCTTCGATGGCGTCCTGCGCCCGCTTGAGTAAGGCAACGGCCGCGCCGCGCTCTGCGCTCAAGCGCGTGAGGCGGGAGGGAAAGGCGGCGGACTTCTTTCTCAAAGTGCTTTCCTTGCCGCCTTCAAGGGCGTCGGCGAGGGCGACAAGGTCACGGTTGGTCTGGGCCGCTAGAGTGAGCCCCAAGTATTTGGTGAGTTCCTCGCGTTTCGTCGCGTCGAGGCAGGTGCCGCAAACGCATTGCTCGCCTTTGAGGAGCCTCTCGATGAAGCCCTTGCTGACGTCCGCAGGTAACAGATTGCGCGTCCGCAGGTCTTCCAGGTGGCGGTCGGCGGGGCCGAAAGCCGCTTCGAGCAAAGGGATGGCCAGAGTGCTTTTGACGAGGTCACAGACCTGGCTGTCGGCGGTCTTGATCGCCTGTTGGGCCTGCTGCTCGTCGAGTTTGTGCTTCTGGAGCTGGGTGTAGAGTTCCTGAGAGGCCTTCGCCTGCGCGCTGACTTCCGCGAGTTCCGTGTCCAAACGGGCCTTGGATCGGCCAAGCTCGGACTCGGCTGTTTTCAGGACATTGAGGTCGAGGCAGTTGGTTTCGAGACCTTTGCGGACCACGCTTTCCCGGTGCCGGATGTCGAGGAAAGCTTTGTTTGCGCCGGCTTCTTTGGCTTCTTGTTGGGCGAGCGATTGGATCACGGCCTGCACATTGTTTCGTGCATCCTTCCATCGGCGGATTTGCAGCACTTTTTTGAGCGGCTCCAAAACGCTGGCTGTCGCTCCACGGCCCATTTTCCCGTTGGCGGGTTCGCCCTGGAAATAAAACCAAGAGAACAGATCTGGAGGAACGGCGTTGTCGATTTTCACCTGATAGTGGCCATCGTCGGCCTGGAATTTTTCATTCGGGCTGTCAGTCTTTCTCCACAGGAGTTTCGGTCTCTCGACCATCCACTGGTGCTCGGTGGGACGGCGGGCGGTGATCTGCCGGCGAACGGTGAGCGTCTGGTTATCAGGGAACTTCAGCCGGGCCTCGACCCAGGCCTTCACCTCGGTGCCCGGCTGCGTCTCGTCCCGGATCACGTCGGTGACGAGTTTCCATGATGTCTCCGATCCCTCCCCGCCGAGCGAGCCGTAAAACAGGAAGTCGATGGCGCGGAGGATGGTGGTCTTGCCGGTGTTGTTAGGAGCCAGAATGACGACAAGAGAAGTTTCCTCGGGATCGGGAAACTCGATGGTGTTCGTGCCGCCGTAGCGCTGGAAGTTGTGAAGAGTCAGTCGTTCGAAAATCATGGTCGTGGACGGCTATTTGACTCTCCGGAGAAGTTCGGCTTCCAGCTTCTCCTGCTTGCTCTTCTGGGACAGTTCCGAGTCGGCTTCCAGATTTAGAGTCAAGAGTAGGAGCCCCTTGGTTTTGTCATCCAAGGATCCGAAGAAGTCGCGGAGGACCGTCGGCTTGGGCGCTTTTCTCGGTTTGGCGGGCATGATTTGGAAAATTTGGGGAGAGCGTGGATGAATTACAGAAAGCCACCTGAGCGGTGCGGTTTAATTCAAGCGAAATGGCTGATAGCTTACGAGGAGAAAAGGCGTGGAAATGTTATGGATTCGATGATTTTGAAGAAGCTCCAAGCACCCTGTGGAGGAAGCCGCTCATCGGTTCTGAAGTTCCAACAAATGCCCGCCAATGCTGAACCCTGGCCGTGACGCAGCGACCCTGAAATCCCGCAGCCAAGCTCCGGCGCGGCGTTCGAGGGTGGGCCGGTCTCGGCGAAAGCGCGGGCTCTGCGGCGGGCGGGAGGCGATGTCAGTCATGGTGTTGAAGGCGCCCAAATCAACGAAATGCTCACGCAGATCGAATCTTTTCCCGGCATCTTGATTGCCTCCACCAATCTAATCGATCAGCTTGATCCCGCGAGCATGCGACGATTCGACATCAAACTGCACTTCGGCTATCTCCTCCCGGACCAAGCCTGCCGCCTGTTTGTCTCCTACTGCCAGAATCTCAAGCTCCCGCGACCGACCTCTGCGGATCTGGACTTGGCCGCCACCATGGATGTTTCCGCGCCCGGGGATTTCGCCGCCGTTGCGCGGCAGCACCGATTCCAACCGTTCCGCGATGCCTTGAGCCTGTTACAGGCGGTGATCGCGGAATCCGAACTTAAAACCAATCGCTCCCGGCAGATCGGTTTCCAATAACTCCAACTCGATCCACCCATGCCAGGCTCCGACCACGAAACCACCCTTGCCCGCCAGTGGGAACTGCTGCGCAACCACCTTCCTTCCCGTCCGCCCGGGCGAACCTCGCGGGATCTCCGCGACCGACTCGACGCGGCCGGCCACAACGTGACCAAGCGCACCATCGAGCGCGACATGGAGGAGCTGTCCCGCATTTTCCCGATTGGCCGGAACGAAGTGTCCATTCCCTACGGTTGGCACTGGAAAGAGAACGCCCGCTTCGACACCCTCGGCATGGATCTTTCCGAGGCGGTGTCGCTCGGCCTGATGGAGGATGTGCTCCGCCAAATCATGCCACCCGCGTTTCTCTCCGCGCTGGAAGGCAAGTTCTCCCTGGCACGGGAAAAACTCGCCGCCCTGCCGAAAATCCCGCACGCCCGCTGGACGGATCTCGTCCGCTACGTGCCGCCGGGGCTACCATTCGTCCCGCCAGCCACCGCACCAGGGGTGCTGCCATCCATCCAGGAAGCACTGCTCCAGCAACGACAACTGACGGTCATTTACCTCAAAGCGGGAGCGGCCACTGCCAAGGAATATACCCTTCACCCGTTGTCACTCATCCAACAAGGCACACGATCCTATTTGGTGGCCACCGCGTTTGATTACAAGGAGCCCTTACTTTACGCCGTCCACCGCATCGCCACGGCCACGGTCCTTGATGCGCCTACCCAGCGACCCAAAGGCTTTACCCTGGATGCCTACATCGCCGCCGGAGCGACCCAGTTCGGATGTGGAAAATCAGTCACGCTCAAGGCGAAGGTTTCCGATGATCTCGCCCGCCTGCTAGATGAAACGCCGATTTCCAATGATCAGAAATTTAGCACCCGTGCAGGAGTGCGCACACTCACCGCTACCGTGATGGAATCATGGCAACTTCACTTCTGGATTCTCTCACAAGGACCGGCGATCACCGTGCTGAAACCGTTAGCACTACGGAAGCAGATCATCGCATCTCTCGAATCCAGCCTCTCGAATTATTCCGCCGACGAAGTCACCCAGCCATGAGCAAAATCGCCATCCTAGCAGATACCCATTCCAATCTTCCGGCTTTAACTGCCGTCCTGAGTGACGTGCGGGATAGCGGGGCAGAGCACATCGTATTCCTCGGCGACATCGTCGGATATGGTGCCTCACCCGCCGAATGCGTGGATCTTGTCCGGGGGTGTGGCGGTCGTTCAGTAATGGGAAATCACGATGTAGAAATCCGCAAGGTCCGCCGAAACGGATGCACCTTCCATGACCCTAATTGGCAACGCAGCACCTATCTGGCCGGGCTGGCACACTCCGCCAAATGCCTCGATGCGGCCCAGGCAGAATGGCTAGCGGGACTGCCCTACGTGATGAAGATTCCCGGCGCGGTTCTCGCTCATGCAAGTCTGCATGAACCCGAAGCATTCGATGCGATTCTGGATACTAGGACCGCCGAGCCAACATTGGCCGTTCTGCGTCGAAAAAATATCAAGATCGGATTCTTTGGTCACACGCATGCGACCGGTATTTTCACCGATGATTCTGATGCTTTGGAATGGCTTGATGAAACAAGGTTGAGAATCCCACCGGGCCTGGCATGCGCCATCACCATTGGTGCGGTGGGCCAACCACGCCACGAGACCGACCGACGTGCGGCATGGTTGTTGTGGGAGCCCTCGGAAAGCATCGTTGAGTTTCGAAAAATAGATTATGATCGCAACCAAGCAATGCAGGATATCGTCGATGCCGGACTGCCGCTTGAGTCGGGATTACAATTACTAACGAACGAGGAAGCGGCGGCCCTTTTGCGTCTTCGTCGCCAAGAATGATCATCGTAGATTTCACCAAAGCCCCACCTGTATTTCCAGTCCTGTTCAAGTATCTAGCTTCCAAAAAATACAATTCTTTCGCGACGTGTTCCGTCGCACCTCTCAGCCATCATCCAAGTCACACATGCGTAACCTCTCCAAATCTAAAATCATTGCCTATCGCCAGTGTCCTAAACGCCTCTGGTTAGAAATTCACAAACCCGAACTCCGCGATGACTCCGGCTCCGAGGTGGTGTTTGCAATCGGCAACCAAGTCGGTGATGTCGCCCGCGACATCTATGACCCGACCCACACCGGCGATCTAATCGACATCAACGAACTCGGCCACAGCGCAGCCCTTGCCCGCAGTGCCGAACTCCTGGCACTGGGACAGAAGCCCATCTTCGAAGCCGGTGTCACGATTGAAGGAGCCCTTGCCTACGCGGACGTGATGCTACCGGACCTTTCCGATGGAACGCTGCGCTGGAAAATGATCGAGGTGAAATCTTCCACTGAAGTGAAGGATTATCATCACGCTGACATTGCCGTGCAGTCGCATATCGCCGCAAGCTCGGGCATCACCTTGTCGTCCGTCTCGCTGGCACACATCGACAACAGCTTCGTCTATCAAGGCGATGGCGACTACCGGGGTCTGCTCCGTGAGGTGGATCTGACCGAAGAGGCATTCTCCCGTAGCGGCGAGGTGAAGGAATGGATCACGGAAGCACAAGCCGTCGCCGCGCTGGAAGCGGAGCCAGTAGTGGAAACCGGCCCGCAATGCTCCAAGCCCTTCACCTGCGGCTTCTGTGACTACTGCAACCGGGATGTCGTGTCCCCGGAATTTCCGCTCAGCTCCTTGCCTGGAATGCGTTCCAACAAGCGTCAAAAGATCAAAGCCGATGGATTCGACGACCTCCGAAACGTTCCTGATGATTTTCTCAACACCCTTCAGAATCGCGTCAAACAATGCTCGATTTCAGGTGAACCCTTCTTCGATGCCCAAGGTGCCGCCGCCGATCTCGCACCGTACGGATTTCCCGCCTATTTTCTCGATTTCGAAACAGTCAATTTCGCCGTGCCCATCTGGAAAGGCTGGCGTCCCTATCGACAAATCCCATTTCAATTCAGTCTCCATCGAATCGACAAACCCGGAAACATTCACCACTCCGAATTCCTTGATCTATCCGGTGCGGATCCTTCCGAAGCCTTCACCCAAAGTCTGATCGATCAATGCGGATCGGAAGGCCCGGTCTTTGTCTAT
>JBBRYQ010000092.1:0-19566 GCA_038237425.1 Verrucomicrobiales bacterium | reverse complement strand
GTCGGCGACGGGGCGGGTGTCGTCCTCGAGGAGTTTTAGCAGGGAATCCGCATGGGTGGTCACGGGAGTCTCGACGGAAGTCGCGGGGTGGCGGTAGGGATCATCCGAGAAGGAAGGTTAATTCAAGTTCTCAGACTAATTGAAGAAAGCAACTTGCCTCCAGACCGCTGACAGCACTCCCACCAAGAGCGATCCCCTTCAAGTTCCCGGACCATTTCATCGTGACTGACAAATTGAAAATCCCTCGTAAGCGCAAGACTTCCTAGGGCAGCGCACCCAACCAGATACCCCTGCGATTCAAGAACCAGATTTACCCCCAGAGCTCCTCCATTAGGGATCATCAGCGTAAAAATGCCGCGTCGGGTGGAAGAAATTGAACCGCCAAGACGATGAGGTGACGATGCAGAGCGGCCGGCCTCGATTCTTTGGCTTTCCATTGGCTGCGGCGCTTCGGAGAGCACCGCTCCTTGGTTTTGGTCTGCCCGGAAGGGTGAGGAAAGCGATCCAGTGGCCGGTAAAATGATGATTGGCGGACAAAGGTGAACTTGGTCGCCCCGTCTCGGGGCAACGAGATGCTTCGTTGCTGCGAGACGCAGCAACCACGGCGGGGCATGACCATCCGTTAAAGTGAGTTTTACGGACCACTAGGGAGGGCAGAATTTTCCTCGTGGCTCCGTGCGGGATTAAATCTGGAGGTGATTTCGTAAATCGCTCATTTCCAGTGGATCGCGCATTTTCGTGGACTTGCCTACCCACCTCGGAGGTGGGGCCTTGCGTGACTCCGTTTGTCGGGATGCTGGAACTCCGCGGCAAATCCTCTGACGGACCGGGAAATTTATTTCGCCAGTGGGGCCTGCGCTGGTGGCCGAGGGCGACAGAGAGGGAAAGTGGAGAGCTCGGGCGTTTTTCATTCGCAGCTCATTGGCTGGCGGAATGATTTCCGCAGCCAATTAGGCGATCACCGAAATTTTCGCCAGAATCTCCTCCACCGGGGCGAGGCGGCCGATGCCTTCGTAT
Source organism: Verrucomicrobiales bacterium (assembly GCA_038237425.1). GTDB lineage: Bacteria > Verrucomicrobiota > Verrucomicrobiia > Verrucomicrobiales > Akkermansiaceae > Luteolibacter. The sequence goes on along the minus strand of JBBRYQ010000092.1, from coordinate 18,549 downwards.
CCGCAGGCGAGGTCACCTTCGGCGGGGCCGATGAAGTGGCAGCCGTCTGCGGTGAGTTGGGCGATGTTGCGCTGGGTGGCGGGGTGAAGCCACATTTTTCCGTTCATGGCGGGGGCGATGAGGACGGGGGTGGTGCGCGGGAGGGCGAGGTAAATGGAGGTGAGCGGATCCGGCGCGAGGCCGTTGGCGAAATTCCCGATGAGGTTGGCGGTGGCGGGGGCAACGAGCAGGAGATCGGCGCGGTCGGCGAGGTCGATGTGGCCGGGTTTCCAGGATTGTTTTTCGTCCTCGAGCGAGACGAGCACCGGCTGGCGGGTGAGCGTCTGCAAGGTGAGCGGGGTGATGAACTCGGTGGCGGAGTGCGTCATGACGACGTGGACTTCGTGGCCCAGTTTCACGAGCTGTGAGGCGAGATCGGCTGCCTTGTAGGCGGCGATAGATCCTGAGATACCGAGAACGATGTGCATGGGGATTTTCCGTTAGCGAAGCATTTTCACGGCCTTCGCGGTGGTTTCTGCGAGGGCTTCGACGTCTTCTTGGCTGTTATATAAGGCGAAGGAGGCGCGCACGGTGCCGGTGATGCCGAATCGGGCCATCAGCGGTTGGCAACAGTGGTGGCCGGTGCGGACAGCGACGCCCATCTGGTCGATCAGGGTGCCGAGGTCGTAATGGTGGATGCCCTCGATATTGAAAGAGAGCGCGCCCGAGCGATCGGCGGGGCCGAAAAAACGGATGCCGGGAATGGAGGAAAGCGCGTCGGCGGCAGAGAGGATGAGATTTTTCTCGTGCTTATGGATGGCGTGCAGGCCGATGCCGTTTACGTAGTCCAGCGCGGCGGCGAGGCAGATGGCGCCCTCGATGTTGGGAGTGCCGGCTTCGTATTTGAAGGGGAGGTCGTTGTAGGTGGTTTTTTCAAAGGTCACCTCCTTGATCATCTCGCCGCCACCGCGCCAGGGCGGGAGGGAGTTCAGGACCTCGGCGCGGCCCCAGAGGACGCCGATGCCGGTGGGGGCGTAAACTTTGTGGCCCGAATAGGCGAGGAAATCGATGCCGAGCGCCTGCACGTCGATGTGCTGGTGGGCGGTGGCCTGGGCGGCGTCGATCATGACGAGTGCACCGGCTTTTTTCGCGGCAGCGGTCATTTCCTGGATCGGATTGACGGTGCCGAAGCAGTTGGAAATCCAGGTGAGGGAGAGGAATTTTGTGCGCTCGCTGAGGAGGGAGAGGAAGGCGTCCTGATCGAGGGTGCCGTCTTCGAGGCAGGGAATGACCTTGAGCGTGGCGCCGGTGCGTTCGCAAAGCATCTGCCACGGGACGATGTTTGAGTGGTGTTCGAGGGTGGAAATGAGGATTTCATCGCCTTTTCCGATACGACCGGAGAGACCGAGGACGTTGGCGACGAGGTTGACGGCGTCGGTGGTGCCGGAGGTGAAAATGACTTCGTCGGAGGTGGCCGCGTTGAGGTGGGTGGCGACCGTTTGCCTGGCTTTTTCAAAGGCCTCGGTGGCAAGGCGGGCGAGGTGGTGGGTGCCGCGGTGGATGTTCGAATTGATCGCCTCGTAGTAGTGGCGGGAGGCGAAGAGCACTGCCATCGGCTTCTGGGTGGTGGCGGCGTTGTCCAGATAGACGAGGGGCCGGCCTTGGATCGTTTGATCGAGGATGGGGAAATCGAGAATCAGCGTTTCGTGGTCAAACATGGGGAATTTTCCAAAGTAGGGGCGACGCCGCAGCTTGGAACAGCCGCGGGTTTGCCGCAATGCCGGAATTTCCAACGAAAAACATCTGCCCTTGCGGTTCGTATCGTGCGCGCGTTGAATGCGCGCGTTCCAGCATGTATTTACTGAAAAAAGCGATCGAGCTCAGGGAAAAGTCGCACCCAGACCACGAAAAACCGTTTCTCGAGCACCTCGAGGACCTCCGCGTCATGATCATCCGCGTGGTGGTGACGTTGATCATCGCCATGATTGCCTGCTTTGCTTTCAACAACCGGATCATGGCCTTTTTCCGGCATCCGGTGGACCAGGTGATGCTGACCCAGTTGGAGTCCACGCTTCCCGAAAAGGCGCCACGCCCGCTCACGGCGGATCTCTGGAAGGAAGCGCAAAAAGTCGAGCACGCCGCGGAGAATCTCACGCTCCAACAGCAGGAAGTTTACTATCGCTTTCTCAAGGACGACAACGTGGCCTTCCATGCGAAATCCATCAGCCTCCTGCGTGCCGCGATGAGCCTGCCGGAAGAGCGGCGGGAAATTTTCGTGGCCTCGCTCAACGAGACCTCCGAGCTGAAAGAGCAGGTCAGATCGTTGATCAAATCCAAGCCTAACACGGAAACCCAACAGCACGGAAATCTCAACATGATGTCCGCGCTGAAGCCGACCGAGGGCTTCATGCTCTCGATGAAGCTGTCCTTCGTCGCCGGCATCGTCGTTTCATTCCCGCTCCTGCTGCTGTTCATCCTGCAGTTCATTTTACCAGGGCTACACAGTCATGAGAAGCGCGTGCTGTGGCCCGCCATGGCAATCGGCTTCGGGCTGTTCCTTGCAGGATCCAGCTTCGCCTACTATCTGATCCTGCCGCGCACGCTGCTGTTTTTCTATCAATGGAGCGGCGATATGGGGATCTCCAACGACTGGCGGATCGGCGAATATATTTCATTCGCCACGCAGTTCACTCTGTTGTTCGGTGTGTCCTTTGAGCTGCCGGTGGTGGTCATGGTGTTCGTGAAATTGGGACTGCTCACCTATCAGACAATGTCCAAGACGCGCTCCTACGCAGTCGTCGCCATCTTCATCGCCGCCGCCGTCCTCACGCCAACGCCAGACATTCCGACGATGCTGCTGATGGCCTCGCCGATGATCATCCTTTACGAAGTCTGCATCTGGCTGGCCTATTTCGATGAGAAAAAAAGTCGAGTGAAAGAAGAGCAAGAAGCCCGTGAAAACATGGAGCGTCTCCTGCTCCGCGAGCGCGAAGCCGAGGCCGCCGCTGCCAATGAACCGGAGCACGATCCATGGCACGACGAGAATCCCCATCATGACCATCATGGGACGACCGATGGCGATGACGGCTGGAGCGAGGAAATTCCCCAACAGGACCCGCACGCGGAAATCGGCGAGACGAATCCGCACGAAGACATCCCCACGACTTCCCTGCCCGACCACCTGCCCGAAGAGGAAGAACGCCGCAACAAGGACACCTGATTTTTCTCGCAGATGACCCAGCCCAAGGCCCCTTACGAAGCTGGCGCGCGTTCCCCGTTCGCAGGCTGCGCCATCCTCATCGCCGCAGTGGCGATGTTGGTTTTCCTCATCGGTTTTTCTGTTTTCGCATTGTTCCGGCAGTCCGCAGAAATCGAAAAGTTTACCACAGACAAGCCCATCCCCATCGAGATTTCCCCATCTGACAACAAAGCTGCGGAAATCAACGATCTCACGGCGCGGCTGGAAAAATTCCGTGTGGATCTATCAGAAGATAAGGAATCGTCACTCGCTCTATCAGCCGACGACCTGAACCTCGCCATCGCGGCTTACCATGCTTTCTCAGAACTCCGTGGCACCTTCCGGGTCACGAAGATCGAGGGTGAAACAATTCACATCGCCATTTCCTATAAACTCAACGGCAAGCCTAGGTTGTCCCGCAACGGTGAACCGGGATGGATCGCATCGGATTTCCGCTATCTGAATGGCACTCTCGTCGCCCGGCCGTTTCTGCTAAAAAGGGAGGTCGTGCTCCGCCTCGATACCATCGAAGTCACCGGAGCCAAAGTGCCACCCCAATTCATCGACCAGATGTCGCCCTACCGCATCACCGAGCGCTACCTCACCGACAAAATCCTCGGCCCGGCGATGGCCAAGCTCACCCACATCGGAGTGGCGGATGGAAAAGTCGTCCTCAGCCGCAACCCCAAGGAAAACCCGGCGGACCTGATCACCAACGAACAAGTCGATTCCGCCAGCAGTCGCCTCTTCCTTTCGCTCGGCCTCGCCGCCACCATTTTTCTCGTTTTCGCAGGCATCATCGTCACCATCGGACTCCGGGCGAAAGCTCGCAAGGCATCCGACACGTAGGATCGCCAAGACAAAGCCAACTCACCGCAACGCTCCCACCGGAACCATGAAAAATTTCGCCACCTCCGCCGCCTTGTTAGGACTTTCCCTGACCACCTGGCTTCCCGCCAAGGACGTCGCCCCTCCGGTTGCCGCCGTTGCCGCCGCTGATACCGCCAAATCGGTGGAAGCGCCGAAAAATTCCGAGCTTGAAGCGAAATCAAAAGAACAGGAAGCCCTCGCGCTCGACAACAAGCTCGAAGCCGAGCGCCTCACCAAGGCCACCAACGCCATGCGTGCGGAAGTCACCCGCCTTAAGTTAGAGCGGGAGCTACTAACGGAAAAACTGACTCTTGAAGCCGCGAAACGCCAGTCCGCCCTCCAAGACAAGCTCGTGAAAATGGAGGAGGAAAAAGAACTGCTCACCGAACAGGGCGAGCTCTCCAAGGTCCGGGCTGAGAAGCTCGCGAACGACCTGAAAGCCGTGCAAACCGAAGCCGCTTTGGAAATCACCCGCCTCCAGAACGACATCACCCGCATCGAGACCGCCGATAAGCGCGCGAAATTCGCCGATGCAGAACCGGTTTTCCTTGCCCACCCGCTCAAGGAAAACGGCATCGTCGTCATTTCGGACCGCCGTATTCCGCTGAATGGAGTCATCTCCGCCACCACCGCGGATTATGTCACCAGCCGCATCCAGTATTGGAATAACAAGGACCGCGAACTGCCCATTTTCATCGTCATCGACGCCAGCCCCGGCGGCTCAGTGATGGCGGGCTATCGGATTTTGAAAGCCATGGAATCCAGCGACGCGCCGGTGCACGTGGTGGTGAAATCCTTCGCCGCGTCGATGGCCGCCGCCATCACCACTCTCGCCAAGGAATCCTACGCCTATCCGAATGCGGTCATCCTCCATCACCAGATCAGCTCAATCATGATGGGCCAACTCAACCTCACCCAGCAGCGCGAGTTCCACGAAGAAAGCGAACGTTGGTGGGCACGCCTCGGCACTCCCATCGCCAACAAAATGGGCATCAGCACCGACGAGCTCATCAAACAGATGTACAAACATTCGTCCAATGGCGACTGGAGTGAATTCGGTGAACAGGCGAAGGAACTCAAATGGGTGACCCACATCGTCAACGGCATCGATGAAACCTCATTCACCAAGGACCCAGACACGGCCGATCCTGGCAAGCCCACCGCCCCCGGAGCGCTATCAGAAGAAGTCGATGCGAACGGCAAGCCCTTTGCCTGGCTGCCCCGCCTCACTCCCAAGGACGTCTATTTCATCTACAATCCCGACAGCTACTACCGCACCCGCTAGACCTAACGTAACACAGGCGTTCCTGCCTGTTCTTCGTTTCATTTCCAATGCTAGAAGACGATTTCACCTACGTCATCCGTAAGGCCTTCAAAGGCCTTGCCCTCGCACCGGGCGAAGCCGCCCGCCGTGCCGGACTTCCGGAGCATGACGTCATGTCCTTTTCCAAAGGCAATTTCTCAGCCGAAACGGCACGCAGGCTCGCGCCCGTCCTCGGACTCGGTCCAACAGCTCTCGCGAACCACCTCACCTATCAGCCCCGGCCACAGTCCAGCGCGGACATCCACCGCATTGACCTGCCGTTCCGCGATGAACGGGTAAATGCATGGCTCGTCTGGTCCGGCAATAGCGCCATCCTGTTCGACACCGGCTTCGATCCCCTCTCCTGCACCGTCGCGCTCGATGCCATCGGCCCGCCGCCGCTTGAGCAGGTTTTCATCAGCCACGGCCACGTCGACCACATCGGCGGCGTCCGTGATTTCCTCGCCCGCGGTATCATTCCTAACGGCGCGCAGATCGACGGTGCGAAACCGATGAAACCCGGCGACGCGATCCGCTGCGCTCAACTCACCGTGCGCGCCTGCGATCTATCCGGCCACTGCACGCCCACGCTCGGCTATTTCGTCGATGGCCTCTCACACCCAGTGCTCGTCACCGGAGACGCACTCTTCGCCGGATCCATCGGTGGCTGCGCGACGCCGGAACTCTATCAACACGCGCTGCACCGCCTGCGGGACGTGCTCACCCCGCTGCCGGATGAAACGGTCCTGCTACCCGGCCACGGACCGGCGACGACTCTCGGCGAGGAACGAGTGAGTAATCCGTTTCTATAAGGAACTAGCCACTCCTGCCCACGCAGGCGAATGAGGGACAACGAAAAGTCCACCAGACTCTCCCTTTTGCCAGCCAATGGTCGGACAATTCGCCTGCCCCGCGGAAATTGATCGCCTGCGATGGAAGCTTCTAATAGTAGACGCAGATAGATCGAAAACCTCGATGAACAAGACGTCCGTTACCATCACCCTTTTCCTGTGCGCGCTCGGTCTGCTTGTCGGTTATGCGGCGCACAAGCACAGCATTGAGAAACCAAATGGCGTGCCTGTCTCGAAATCGGAAACACGAAGGTCTCTCGACACCGAATCCGCTGGAAACGCAGTTGCCGCCCAACTGCCGCAGATCCACTCCGACGAAACCTTGGAAACGATGGTCGCCCGCGGCGAGAGCGCCACCTATGCCGGACTCGCGCTGTGGATGCTCGATGCCAGCGCGCAGGACATCGCGGCTTACTGGGAGTTCCGCAAGAACGGCAAATTCGACGGCGACATGAAACGCCTGCTTTTCCTCAACTGGACGCGGCTCGATCCGCAGGCCGCGATCGCCGCTGTCGCAGGAACGGATAACGCGGGTGTCCCATGGTGGTCGTGGGCGGCGCAGGACCCGCAGGCCGCGCTCGCTGCGGCGGGACCGGAGCGGATGAAGGACGTCGCCCGCGGCATCGGCGAGTTCCAGCCGGAGTGGCTGCGGGAGCATTTCGACCAGATTCCCGAAGCATTTCGGGAACAAGCTCTGAACGGGGTGATGACCTGGTCGGAGGATGGAGACTCCGTGGCCACCTTGGATTTTCTCAAGAAACAGGGAATCGGCTTCCCTGGGTTTCTTTTCAGGACTCTCGCCCGCAAGGATCCGTGGGCAGCTTTCGATTGGCTGGAAAAAAACGACAAGCTCAACCCGAGAGACGGCGCACCGATCGACATCCTGCTCGACGCCATGAAGTCCGCGCACCCGGACGATCTTGAGCGCTTGGCCGCCACTACCTCGTCCGGCGCGCTGAAGCGAAAACTGGATGATGCCGTTTTCGCAAACCTGCTCGCCACGGATCCCGAGGCTGCCCTGGCGCAAGCGAAAGCCACGAAAACCCCGCTGGTGGCGGCAAGGCGGTTCGCGGAAATCGGAGCCTCGCTGCTGGCCTCGGATCCGGAAAAAGCTTTTGGCATCGGCGCGGACATTCTTGCTGTGAGTCCGGGAAAGCTGGGTCCTGAAATGCAGATCCAATCCACAGGATACACTCAACTTTATGGTGCGGAAAAAAACCCGGCAGCGACCTTCATGGAATCGCTGCTGATCAAGGATCCCGCGAGAACATTGGACATGACCACGGCCGGGACGGATCCTGTTTCAGGAACATTCAAGGACCTTGCCAGAAAATGGGCTGCACAGGATCTTGTCGCCTACTCGGAATGGGTGAACCTCCAGACCGATCCCCGGATTCGTAACCCCGCCGCAAGACAAGTGGTGAGCCAGCTTTCCTCCCAAGGTCAGTTCCACGAGGCCGCCGAATGGGCGATGAGCGGGGACAAGCCGGATCCCGGTAATCTTTACAATCTCGCTCATCAATGGAGCCTCAACAACCGCGCGGAAGCTGCAGCCTGGTTGGAATCCGTGGACCTCCCGGAGGCGGAGAAAGCCAGCCTCAGGAACTTCATCGAACGCAACGAATGAAACCCGCTCTCATCTCCACGATCGCACCGGGTATCTTCGGATTTCTGGGCATGGCCGCGCTTGGCTGGTATTTGGCCAAGCCAGCGCTCCCTCCGGCCACGGCACAAGCGGCGGCAAACGGAGGCGCTCCCCGGGATCACCGGCACCCGCCGAAATCGCCACGGAACGGAGGCATCGTCGCACAGCAAATGCGCGCCGTTTGCAACGCCGGATCGCCTTCGGAAAGGATGCGCATGGCCATCTCCCTGGCGAATTCCCTGCCTCCCTCGGAGTTCGCCGCGTGGATGGAAGGAGACCGCTTCGACTTCCGAAAAGGGCCGGAAATGAGCGTTTTCCGGATGATCGTTTTCGAGCGCTGGATCAAGGAAGATCCCGCCAGCCTCATTCCGTGGGCAGCTACACACAATTACGGCCAGGCTTCACGCGCCCTGCTTGCCCTTGCCAACAATGATCCTCAGAGCCTAATCGACCATTATCGCAGCCATCCCGACGACAAAACCGAGCTACAAACTCTCCGAGAGGTGGCAAAAAAACATCCCGCGCTCGCGCTTCAACGATTGCAGGAGCTCTCCGAACGAGGGCTCCCGTCCGGGACGACGCGGATCGCCAAGGGCTTGCTGGACGAGCTTGCCAAAAACTCACCTGCCGCCTTGGAGGCGGCGATCGCCAACCTTGCGCCGCACTTGCAACAAGAGGCGGAGCGGGCCTTGAGCGGGCAGCGCCTCGCCGCTTCGTTCCCGACCGAAGTCCGCGCGCTGTGGGAAAGGCCCGACGGGTTGAAGATCTTCTCGGACAATTTGTCCGGAAACAGCGAACTGGGCACCAAACTGATCGCCGAAATCGCCGATCTCCCCGAAAGCTGGAGGGCAGGCATGGCCGACAGTCCCTACAATTTCGTCAGCGAAAAGAACGGAAGACAATGGTTCGAGGCCGATCTCGAAGGCGCTGGATTCTCCTCTTCCCAAGCGAAAAGCATCCGGGAAAGGGCGCTGATGGAACTGGCGTCGAGCGACCCCGGATTCGCGCTGAAAAATTTGGGTGGAGCCGGCGTCGACGGCACGAAAGAAGACATCATTTCCTCCGCCCTCCGCAGTGTGAAAGACGATGCCGTGGAGGCGGAGAAGCTCATAGGAATGATGGGCTCGGAAGCGGACCGACAGCTTGCCCGGGACCAGCTCAAGCGGGAGGACCTCGCCGCCAGCGCTGGCAAAGTGCAAAACCCGACGGAATGGCTGGAGAAAATCGGCAGTATCGACGGTGCTTTGAACAGTCCCTATGAAGTGCTCGATCAAATTCGAAGCTGGGATAGGTCGAAAATTGCCGAGCTGAGAGCCCGGTTCAACACGCTCCCTGTCGATCAACAACAGAACATCGCCCGGATGATGGTGACTGGCAGCGGGATGCAGTCGGGAATCGACCCGGGATTCGCCGGTGACGCGATCCGGTTCTTCGTGACCCATCCGCCCGCCGTCACCAGCCGACCAAGCGGCGGCGACCCTATCATGGCCAGCTCGACCTATGCGGTGAGTCTATCCATCAGCGACCCGGCGGCGGCCACCTCCTGGATCAACACCCTGCCGGAAGGCGAAGCCAAGCTATGGGCGCGCAAGAACGTGGCCGCCAACTGGCAGCAATACGACCCGGAGGCCGTCGCCCAGTGGGTGAAAACCCTGCCTGCGGATACCCGGGACCAAGTGACGCAGCATCTGCAAACACCGAGGTGAGAAATCCTCTCCAGTAAGGAGCGAGGACAGTCGTTATTTCCGCTCCAGATACATCCTCGAGCCTTTCACGTATTTTTCCGCCCAGCTCTTCACCTTCGCCTGCTCATCCAGAGAAAGCGTCCTAACCACTTTCGCCGGAGAGCCCAGCACCAACGACCCTGGCGGAATAATGGTGCCGCCGGTCACCAATGCGCCAGCTCCGATGATCGACCGCTCGCCGATCACCGCGCCGTCCAAAACGATCGCGCCCATACCGATGAGCACCTCGTCCTTCACCGTGCACGCATGCAGGATCGCCGAGTGCCCCACAGTCACCAGCTCGCCGACATAACAGCCATAGTCGTCCGCCAGGTGAATGACCGCGTTGTCCTGCACGTTCGAGCGCGGCCCGATCACGATCTCGTTGATGTCGCCACGCAGCGTAGTGTTATACCAAATACTCGTTTCCTCACCCAACGTCACCCGTCCAATCACGTCCGCGCTCGCCGCGATGAACGCGCTTTCATGAATCGTCGGAGAAATCCCTGCAAAAGTCTCGATGGCCATGTGGCGAGGCTAGCGAACCAGCAACGGTTCGCAAGAACTACGCCTCCATCAGCATCTGCAGATATCGGAGGCAAAGCCGGTCTGATGTGACAAAGGTAGGGCCTTCCGCGCTTGCTTGGGCAAGCAGCAGCCGGTCGATTCCACGATCTTGCCTTTGAGCACTCCCAGTTTTCTTGGCTTCTTGGCAGCTTCGTAACGCACCAGTCGCGCCACCGGATTGCCAGCCCTGGCGATCACGATTTCCTCACCGGCGGAGGCCTCGTCCAGCAACCGAGACAGGTGGGTCTTGGCCTCGTGTGTGTTTACTACTTTCATTAATTCGTCTTAGTTCAAGCGGACGTCGTTGCGGGGAAATATTCCATGAATGCGGTGCGAGGAAATCTCCCGACTAGACAAACCCACCGCAGAAACACACAAGCGTGTGCCATGAAAAAACTATTTCCGCTCACCTCTCCGACCCACCAACCGGCGCGCGTCGTCGAGCAGATCAAGGCCGACGTGCGGAAATACGTGAAGCGCGAGCGGAAAAAGAAGCTGCCGGATGGCGTGGATTTCTGGGATTTCGACTGCCGGATCGGCCAAGGTGCGGCGGAACCGGAGAAAAAGCACGTCGATGAAATGATCGCAGCGATTGACCAATCAGCAGCAGCCGGTGCGGAAACGGTTTTCATCGAGATTCTGGCGAAGCCCGGCGTCCGTCTTGGCGGCAAGGTGAAACCGGAATGAATTAAGGCCCATCCATATTCAATTCCGCCCGGTTTTCCGCTTCACGAACGCCTCGGCAACCCCTAGAAGGATCGCCGACATGCTTGATACCCAAAGACCCGCAGGAAAACTCATGGCCGCGAACCGTGGCGAAATCGCCATCCGGATTTTCCGCGCCGCCAACGAACTCGGCCTCAGGACCGTCTCGATTTTCGCCGAAGAAGACCGCTTTTCCATCCACCGCTTCAAGGCGGACGAGGCCTATCAACTGGATTCATCGAAGGGGCCGGTGGGCGCCTATTTGGATGTCGAAGGCATCGTGGCGCTGGCGAAACAAAAGGGCGTGACGATGATCCATCCGGGCTACGGATTTCTCTCAGAAAACGCACACTTCGCTCGGGCTTGCGCACGTGAGGGCATCACTTTCATCGGGCCATCGCCGGATCTGTTGGAAAACATGGGAGACAAAACGGCGGCTCGCACGCTGGCCCACAAGTTCAACGTCCCTACCCTGCCCGGCACCGAGGAGCCGATCACCGATCCGGATCAGGCGCTCACCGTCGCGCACGAAATCGGCTTTCCACTCATCATCAAGGCCGCGTTCGGCGGTGGCGGACGCGGCATGCGCGTGGTGGAAAAGCCGTCGCAGCTCGCCGGCTTGTTAGCCGAGGCACAGAACGAAGCGCTGAACGCATTCGGAAATTCCGCAGTTTTCCTGGAGCGCTACATTTCCCGCGCCAAGCACATCGAAGTGCAGATCCTCGGCGACCAACATGGCAACGTCGTCCATCTTTACGAACGCGATTGCTCGGTGCAGCGCCGCTATCAGAAAGTCGTGGAAGTCGCACCCGCGATGCATCTCGATCCGAAAGTTAGAAAAGAACTCTGCGATGCGGCGGTCGCGCTGGCGAAGGGTATCGGCTACAACAATGCGGGCACCGTCGAGTTCCTCTACGACATGGACCAGAACGACTGGTTCTTCATCGAGATGAACCCACGCATCCAGGTGGAGCACACGGTGACCGAGTGCGTGACGGGCATCGACCTCGTCCGCTCGCAAATTCTGGTGGCTGCGGGGCACTCGCTTTTCAGTGAGGAAATCGCCATCCCCGCGCAGGCGGACATGCCGTGCATTGGGTTTGCGATCCAGTGCCGCGTGACAACCGAGGATCCTGAGAAAAATTTCTCTCCCGACTACGGCCGCATTCTCAACTACCGCTCGGCCGCTGGTTTCGGAATCCGGTTAGATGCCGCATCCGGCGATGCGGGATCGGTGGTGACGCCGTATTATGACTCGATGTTAGTGAAGATCACCGCGATGGGCCGCGATTTCCCGATGGCCTGCCAGCGGATGGATCGGGCGCTACGCGAGTTCCGCATCCGCGGGGTGAAGACGAATATTCCTTTCCTCGAAAACGTCATCGCTGATGAAACTTTCCGCAGCGGACAGGCGCACACGAAGCTGATCGATACCAAGACCGAGCTATTCCAATTCAAGCGTCGCCGCGACCGCGCGACTCGCACGCTCTCCTATCTATCCGACATCACGATCAATGGTAATCCCACCGCGAAAGGCTGGAAACCCGCCGCCGCGATGCCCAAGGCGAACGTGCCGGACTCGCTGCTGATCGAACACCACGCGGAAGTTCCGAAAGGCACGCGTGATCTGTTATTGGAACTTGGGCCGGAGAAATTCGCGCAGTGGATCCTCAACGAAAAGCGCCTGCTGATCACGGATACCACCTTGCGGGATGCCCATCAATCACTGATCGCCACCCGCATGCGCACCTTCGACATGCTGCGCGTGGCCGAGGCCATTTCCCACCGCATCCCGAGCCTCTTCTCGCTGGAAATGTGGGGCGGCGCGACGTTCGACACGGCGATGCGTTTCCTCAGCGAGTGCCCGTGGGAGCGCCTCCGCCGCCTGCGCGAAAAGGTTCCTAACATCTGCTTCCAAATGCTCTTCCGCGGCTCGAACGCGGTCGGTTATTCAAACTACCCGGACAACGTCGTCGCCGGTTTTGTGAAACATGCAGCGGACTCCGGCATGGACATTTTCCGGATCTTCGACTCGCTCAACTACCTGCCGAACATGCAGGTGCCGATGGAAGCCGCGCGCGAGCATGGCAAGGTGCTTTGCGAAGCGGCGATCTGTTATACCGGCGACATCACCAACGCGAAACGCGACAAGTATTCGCTGAAATACTACGTGGAAAAAGCAAAGGAAGTCGAACGCATGGGCGCGCACATCCTCGCGATCAAGGACATGGCCGGCCTTTGTAAACCACACGCCGCTTTCAAGCTGGTCACCGCGCTGAAGGAGGAAATCGGCATTCCTATCCATTTCCACACGCACGACACATCCGGCCTCAACGCCGCATCCGCGATCGCCGCATCCAAAGCAGGCGTGGACATCGTGGACCTCGCCATCGCTTCGATGTCCGGCTCAACCTCGCAGCCTAACATGAACTCGATTTGTGCCGCGCTCGCCAGTACCGAACGGGATCCGGGGCTCGACTTCGATTCGCTCAACGAGTTTTCCGATTACTGGGAGGAAGTGCTCGGTTTCTACAAACCCTTCGATTCCGCCCCGCGCGCAGGTACGGCGGAAGTTTACGAACACGAAATGCCCGGCGGCCAATACACCAATCTCCGCGAACAAGCGAACTCGATGGGCCTCGGCCAGCGCTGGCGCGAAATTGCTAGAACCTATGCCGAGGTGAACCAGCTCTTTGGCGACATCGTGAAGGTCACTCCTTCGTCGAAAGTCGTCGGCGACATGTGCATGTTCCTCGTCACCCGCGGCATCAAGGCAGCGGACGTTCCTAACATCAAACCCGGCTCGATTGATTTTCCAGAGAGCGTGATCGACATGCTTGCCGGCGGACTCGGCCAGCCCGACGGCGGCTGGCCGGTGGAAGTGCAGCGCGTGGTGTTAGGAAATCGCAAGCCTACCACCAAGCGCCCGGGAGAACTCGCGGAGCCCATCGATCTCGAAGCGACCCGCACCGAGCTTTCGAAAAAACTCAACCGCCCCGCCACCGAGGACGATCTGTATTCGCATCTGATGTACCCGCAGGTTTTCTCCGACTTCTGTGCCTTCCGCGCGAAATACGACGACCTCAGCGGCCTGCCGACTCCGGCGTTTTTCTACGGCCTGCAGATCGGCGAAGAAATCGAAATTGAGATCGACACCGGCAAGACGCTCATCATCAAGCTCATCTCTATCGGAGAAGCGGACACCGCCGGACGCCGTGCCCTTTTCTACGAACTCAACGGCATGCCGCGTGAGTCCATGGTGATGGATAATTCGCTCAAATCCGTCTCGAAAGCCTCCCGCGTGAAGGGCGATCCGGCCGATCCCGCGCAATCGTGCGCGCCGATGCCGGGCATGGTCACCGAGGTCGCCGTTTCCATCGGCCAGCCGGTGAAAGCCGGCGACAAGCTCGTCATTCTGGAAGCCATGAAAATGCTCACCACCGTCAGCGCGAGCGTGGATGGTGTCGTTTCAGAGGTCCTCGTGAAAAAGGGCGATCAGGTGGACAGCGATGATCTGTTGGCGAAATTGACGGTCGAATAAAGCTCCGGAATCCCGGCGGCAGTCCATTTCCGGTGAATCCCGGCCTAGATGATGCTGCCCAAATTGGGTGAATCGCCGTTTTCAAACCACATCCGCACTTTACCCGGGAGAGATGCAGGCTAATTTCTAAGCGTTTCAGCCGTCACCCATGATCCGTAATTTTCCCCAGCATTCCCATTTTCGTCGATTTACCAAGCACTCCTCCTGGGTGCTGGCGGCTGGGTTATTCACTGCCTGCTCGACCACACCTCCCGAAGGCGGCGAGGTGGCGGTTGGGAAAAAAAATCAGATCGCCCACCCCACGCCGATCCCAGATTCATTGGCCGATCCTTTCGAACCGCTGAACCGCGGGATGTGGGCGGTGAACAAAGGACTGCTCACTGGAGTCATCGAGCCCAGTGGCAGGGTCTATCGGACGGTGGTTCCCAAGCCGGTCCGCAGCTCCATCACAGATTTCAGCCGGAACATCACCTACCCGGGACGTTTTATCAACCACGCGCTGCAAGGCCGCTGGGCGGGAGCAGGAGACGAAACGCTGCGCTTCGTCTGCAACACCACTGTGGGCATCGGTGGAATTTTCGACGTCGCCAGCAAATGGAAGATGCCGAAGTCCGAAGCCGATTTCAGCCAAACATTCGGCACCTGGGGTTGGAAACCCAACTCTTTCTTGGTCCTGCCGTTTTTCGGCCCTAGCGACGACCGCCACGCCATCGGTCTCGGCGCTGACGAACTTGCCGCGCCGTGGAATTATAAGGCTCCCTACACGTATGCCTCCTATGGCTCCGCCTACAACGAGGTCACCGGTGTGTCTGAGGAGGCCCTCCGCCTCACCCGCAGCGAGACGGATTCTTATGCCTTGGTCAAATACGCGTGGACCTACGCGACGAAGGACCAGAAGCCTGACTGGACGCTCCGGGGCCCCGTCGATGTCCCCACCCTCCAGACACTTGGGGCGGTCCGCATTTCCTATCAGGGCCCGGATTTCCTCAACCAGGGAAAAGATATCAGCGTCCGCATCCCCAGCACTGGAAGGAAACTGAAATTCAACTATTGGCTTCAGAAGGAAACCGCGCCGCTCGTCTATATCTCCCCCGGCCTCAGCTCACATCGGCTTTCCCAAACCACGCTCTCGCTCGCTGAATACCTATACAACAACGGATATTCTGTCGTCACCACCACCAGCGTGTTCCATCCCGAGTTCATGGAAAACGCCTCCACCACGGCACTTCCCATCTATCCGCCAGTGGACAGTAACGATCTGCTGGTCGCACTAACGGAAGCAGACCATGCGCTCGCCGCGAAGTATCCGGGAAAATTCGGCAAGCGTGCGCTGGTCGGTTGTTCGATGGGAGGTTTCCTTACACTGCGCTTGGCTGCATATGAAAGCCGCACTGCGCCGGAGCTTCTGCATTTCGATCGCTATGTCGCCATCGACGCACCGGTGGACGTGATTCACGGCGAGCGAATCGTCGATGACTATCTGAACGCGCCGATGGCATGGCCCGCAGCGCAGCGCCAAGAGCTAGTGAACAATTCACTGCACAAAGCGGCCGCGATCGGGGCGCTGAACTCCGCCGCCAGCGATGTGCCGCCATTCGACGCCGTGGAGTCGAAGTATCTGCTAGGCCTCACTTTCCGCATCACGCTGCGCGACATCGTTTTCAGCAGCCAAATGCGAAACAACATGGGCGTACTGCACACGCCGCTCTCGAAATGGCGGAGAGAGCCTGCCTATCAGGAAATCATGGACATTTCCTACAAGGACTACTTCCTCAACTTCGCGGTGCCCTATTACAAGCAACGAGGCATCAGTATGGAACAAATCCTCCGCGAGCGGAATCTCCGCTCGCATGAATCCCTGCTGCGCCGCCAGCCGAAGATTCGCCTGCTCGTCAACCGCAACGATTTCCTGCTCCCCGCCAAGGATCTCTCCTGGCTGAAATCCACCTTCCGCCCCTCCCAACTCACCGTTTTCCCTGATGGAGGCCACCTCGGCAATCTGGCGGCCCCGCCGGTGCAGAAGGCGGTCCTCAATGCGCTCGGCGGACTGAATTGAAAGCCGTTTCTAGCTCCACGTGGAATCCCAACCGGACCGCCCAGTTTCTTCCGGTCTTTCACGATCAAACCGGCCTCCCGTCTTGGGACTTCCAAAATCCTCATCCCTGCTTACGCTCGCGACATCGATGACGAAATCCGCCCTGTTTTTCAGCTTTCTCACCAGCGCCTGCCTGTGGGCGCAAGACGCCCCCGTGCCCGTCGCCCCCTCTGTGGAAACTCCGACGGTGCCGGACGACGGCGTGCGCGTCTCGGTCATCGGCTATCATGATTTATCCGAAACCGCACCCGAAACTGCGATGCGGACGCGGACCTCGAAATTTCGTAAACAGATGGAAGCAATCCGTCAGCTCGGTATCACCGTGATTACCATGGATGATTTTACGGCATGGAAAAAGGGCACCAAGCTGCTTCCCGAAAAATCCATCATGCTCACCTTCGACGACGGCTGGAAATCCGTCTATACTGATGCCTATCCGGTCCTCAAGGAGTTCGGTTTTCCCTTCACTGTTTTTCTCTACAAGGACTACGTGGACGGCGGCGGCAAGGCGCTCACCACCCCCATGATTCAAGAAATGATGGCCCACGGAGCCAACATCGGCAGCCATTCTATCAGCCATCCCTATCCGATCACGGTGAAGAGCTATCATAAGAAAGGCCCTGAAGCTTACGATGCCTATTTGCGCAAAGAGATGGGAGAATCGAAGATTTTTCTGGAGTCCAAGTTCTCGGTAAAGGTCGGCGGGTATGCCTATCCCGGCGGCTATTACACCGAGGAGATGAAAAAACTGGGAGATGAACTCGGCTATAATTTTATGTTCACCGTCATCCCGGGCAAAGTGAAGAAGTCTCTGCCTGACGAAACACTCCCGCGCTACATTGTGCTCGGCAATGACGACCGAGCCTTCGTCATGGCCACCTCTTTCCGTGACGGACAAAGCATCCCCGGCGCCTCCGGAGGAGCAGCCTCCGCGGCACCGCAAAGCACTCCGTTTCCCGTCTCACCCGAGCCCGGTGTGGTCATCAACTCCCGACTCCCGGAGATCTCAGCAGACCTTTCGAAAGTCCCGAATCTCGATCCTAAATCTCTGGTGATGAAAGTGGCTGGCTTCGGCGAAGTCCCCGCGAATTTTGCGGTGGAAACAGGAAAGTTCACCTGGCAGACCAACCGCCGCCTGCGCCTGCCCACGTGCCAAGTTTCCATTGCCTGGAAGGATACCGCCGGAAAAGCCCCCGAGGTCCCGCTCCGCTGGTCCTTCCAGATTGATCTCGATTCCGCCTACCTTCCCGACGGGGAATAATCTCAAATATCAAATATCAAATTCAAATGTTCTCCTCACTTTCAGACAGCCTCGACAAAACTTTCCGCAACCTTCGTGGCGTTGGCCGCATTTCGGAAAAAAACATCGCGGACGCGCTCCGCGACATCCGCATCGCCCTGCTCGAGGCGGATGTCGAGTTCGGTGTCGCCAAGGATTTCATCGCCAAGGTGAAGGAAAAAGCTCTTGGCGAAGACGTGCTCAAGTCGATCAAACCCGGTGAACAAATCGTCAAGATTTTCCACGACGAACTCGAAGCCTTGTTAGGCGGCGATCAGGCCCCGCTCGATCTCAATCCGCCCGCCCGCATTCTCATCTGTGGCCTCAACGGCGCGGGTAAAACGACCACTTCCGCCAAGCTGGCAAACCGCCTGAAAAAGGAAGGCCGTCGCCCGTTGCTCATCGCCTGCGATCTCTACCGACCCGCCGCCATCGACCAGTTGGCGTTGCTCGCGAAGCAGATCGATGTTCCCTGCTACACGCCGGAAGCCACCGAGACCGACGTCGTCAAAGTCGCCAAAGACGCACTCGTCTGGGCGGAGAAACAGCAGGGCACCGTCCTGATTTTCGACACCGCCGGCCGCCAAGAAATCGATGAAAAGCTCATCGCCGAACTCAAGCGTCTCCACGCGTTCGTCAACCCGAAAGAAACCCTGTTAGTCGCCGACTCAGCAACCGGCCAGCAAGCTGTCTCCGTCGCCCAACACTTCGATAAGGCAGTCGGCATCACCGGCATCATCCTCACCAAGCTC
>JBBRYQ010000091.1:0-20796 GCA_038237425.1 Verrucomicrobiales bacterium | reverse complement strand
CTCCCCAGGGTAGCTCGTGCCTCGCAACCCTGGGCTGTGAGGCAGATCCCCGTTGGGGAATTATGCATTTGTATCCCAACGGGATTCCGTCCCAAAGCGAAGGGTTGGCCGTATTCGGCCTACCCTGGTAGGGTTGGACGGCGGAACGCCGGCCTACCCTGGGAATGCGGCGGTGATGTATCCAACCCCAACGGGGTTGTGTCCCGGTGGATCGGCACGGAATACGGCCACAACCCCGTTGGGGTTGGATTAATTTCCGGGCAGCTCCCCAGGGTAGCTCGTGCCTCGCAACCCTGGGCTGTGAGGCAGATCCCCGTTGGGGAATTATGCATTTGTATCCCAACGGGATTCCGTCCCAAAGCGAAGGGTTGGCCGTATTCGGCCTACCCTGGTAGGGTTGGACGACGGAACGCCGGCCTACCCTGGGTAGGCATGCGGCACGATTCCAACCCCAACGGGGTTGTGTCCCGGTGGATCGGCACGGAATGCGGCCACAACCCCGTTGGGGTTGGATTAATATTTGGGGAGCTCCCCAGGGTAGCTCGTGCCTCGCAACCCTGGGCTGTAGGGCAGATCCCCGTTGGGGAAACAAACCCATGTATCCCAACGGGCACGATACCCGTTGAGGAATTTTGTAATTATTCCCAAACGTAACGCTCGTCCCATTCCTCACCGTGTTTCCGTAACATGGTGCGATATTCATCCTGGAAACTCCGTTGTTTGTGATGTTCCTCCTGCCCTGCAACGTAATCTCGCCCGGTATCGAGGTTGGAGGCGCTAACTGAGAATACGCCGTATCCCGCCTGCCACGCAAACTCACGGGGTGCTGCTGCTTGCTCTTTAATCCAGATCGATGAGGTGCGTTTGATTTCCTTGACCCAATCCGCTTGGGAAATCGTCCGGCCATGCCGTGCGAGAATGTGGACGTGATCTTCAATGCCACCAACCTGCACGGGCGGGCATCCAAGTTCACGGGAGGCGGCACCCAGCCAGGCATGGGTAGCTTCGCGCAGCGATGGATCGCGGAGGAATGGACGGCGCTCTTTGGTTGAGAAAACGAGATGGAGGTAAACGGCGGAATGGGATTGGGGCATGGCGACGCGTGAAGAGTTGAAGAGGCACAACCCCGTTGGGGTTGGGATGTTAGAAATACCCTACCCAGGGTAGCTCGTTCCTCGCAACCCTGGGCTTTGGGACTAATCCCCGTTGGGGAAAAAGAGGAATGAATGGTGGGAAGATCGCTCATGCGGAGTGAGAATGGGTGGTGACGGTGCGCACGGCGCGGAGGGTGTGGCCGGCGGCGAGGGTTTCCTCAATGAAGGCGAGAAATCCTCCGGCGGGATGACAGGGGATCACATCGAAGGGGATGAGATCTTCTCCGGCACGGACGAGGTTCTTATCGTGGGCATCGAAGACGCCGAGGTTGTCCTCGCGGCGGTAGTAGGCGCTGTCGGTGATTTTCTGGAAATCGCGAGTGGCAAACCAAGCGTCGATTTCGGCGGTGCTGACGGGGATGACCTCGAAGCGCGGTTGGGAGGTGACGATGGCGATTTCGCCGTTTGCCTGATGAATCACGCCCTCCAGGCGGTTGAGGCCGGGGACGAGGAGGTTCTGAAGGTGGAGGCGTTCCAGATACTCGATGGGCGAGGCTTCCCAGAGATGAAAGCGGCGGGCGTCCTGCGCGGAGGAGACGAGCGCGAGTTCGATGCCCGGACTGAGGCCAAAGACGCCATTGCGGGTGACCTTGAAGTAACGGTCGGTCGTCTCGTCGTGGAACAAGTCATGTTCCTGTCCGCCTCGGACCACCTTGGTCGGTAGCGACGAAGGGTTCAGCAGGAGACCCAGACGGTCTGCCCATTCACGGAGATCGGTTTCCTGCCGGGCGAGCGGGGGCGGCCCAGATGTTTCTCCATCTCCCGATAGGCTTCCTCGGAGGTGATGGAGCGCCGCGAGGACAAGATCTCCCGCATCCGTTCCTCGCTGATGAGCGGGCGGATGGGAGTTTCCTGTGGGTGGGTGGCTTTCACTGGCCATGAGTGTAGGGCGAATGCAGGGTAAGGTCAAACCAAGGATTATTCAACGTGTTGTGTCGCCCCTTCAGGGCTTGAATTTTGTGGTGGGGCCAAACCCAGGGCGCTGCCCTGGGCTGGTATGAGTTGCCCCGTTGGGGCGAAGACTTTTCGACGTGACCGAGCTGGGTTTTCAGGATATTCTATCATGATTCATTCTCTGTTTGCTCCGTTTCCTCCTGTGAAAAAATCTTGGGATTAGCAGATCATGCTCCGCTCACCTCCACGAGCAGGGCTTGGATCTCGCCGGTGACTTCCGCGAGTTCGGTGTCGATGGCTTCGAGCTGGCGCGGCGGGCTGTAGGTGTAGAAGTGGCGGTTAAAAGGGATTTCATAGAGCCGAGGCTTTTCCGCATCTTCTCGCTGCAATCGGCGGCGTGGATGAGCTGGACGGTGCCCTTGCGGTGGGCGGGCTTGTTGTTGGAAAGGATCCAGATGTAGGTGGCGATGCCGGTGTTGTAGAACATGTCCGTGGGCAGCGCGACGATGGCCTCGACGAGGTCGTTTTCCAGCAGGTAACGGCGGATTTCCGATTCACCGGAACCCGCGCCGCCGGTGAACAGCGGCGAGCCATTGAGGATGATGCCGATGCGTGAGCCACCCTCCATGCCGCTGGAAATCATCCCGCCGGTGCCACCGGTGGGGTCGTAGATCGAGCGGACGATGCCCGCCAGCGTGAGCAACGCGTCATCCTCGATGAAGACCAGCGCGGTGGTAAGGCGCACGATGTCGCGGGGCGTGAAGTGCTCCCCGGCGGTTTCGTTAGACGATTCCGCGAATTTCCGGATCAGTTCCTCGAAGGCGAGCCCCATGTGATGGTTGTCGATGGCTTTGGGCGAAAGATCCCACGCAGCGAAGCGCTGGACGACCAGATAGAGCAGGTTCGCATCGTCGAGCAGGCGGACGAACTCGGTGAACTTGAAGTGCTCGAATATCTCGCGGGCATCGGCGGAGAAGGATTGGACGTATTTTTCAAGGTTCGCCGCCGTGTCGCTGGAACCAAGGGAAGAGAGATCCATCCGCGAGGTGCTTCGGTCTGATTGAGGCGGGTGACTGGCAAGTTAGGGCCGGCTCAAGCTGGATCCTGCGGCGGTGGAGGATCTGATGGTGGGCGTGGCGAGGCGGGTTTGGTGAAATGTGCCAATACGCTCATCAGCTTCTCGGATAGACCGGATTTGCGGGGTGGAACAACGTCGGCTGCCAGTGGAGGCACGGCGTCGTCGAGCGCTTCCACTTCGTCTTCCGGGTGAAAAACATCGAACTGATAGGGCGGGAGGAGGAGCGTGGTGGGGAGATCAAGGCGCTGTGAAACTGCTTCGTCCAAGTCCGCGAGATAGAGTCGGCCGTCGTGAAAGCGTCCGATGATGCACGAAAATGGGGGAATGCCGCCGAGCGGGAGAGTGACCTCCGCTTTGGGAGATGCGCCGATCCTGGCGTGCGTGCCCGGCGGCAAATCAAATTCGATCAACAATTCAGGGCTTTCCGACCGGAGATGAATCGTGTGGATGGACATGTGAGCAATCAAAAGCCGTTCTGCCCGCCAGCGCAAGCCAGTCGGCATCTGGCTGCGTCGGTTAGGAGGATGGTGGGAGCTTGACCGCTGCCGGTTTTGATGCGGATATCCGGTTGCGTTCTCTCATTCTCTGGAGGGTCGCCGGAACTAACAATTCACAAATCAAGTCATGAACGAACTTAAGCAAAAATTGATGGCCCTCGGACTCAGCGAGGAAATGACGGACAAGGCGATCGTCACCGTGGCGGAATTCGTGAAATCGAAAATCCCTTCTTCTTACCACTCGATGATCGATGACGTGCTCGCCGGAAAATCCCCGGAGCTCGGCGGCATTCTCGGCAGCCTCGGCGGGTTGTTCGGCAAATAAGGCGGCTATTTCACCGTGATTACGCGGCTGCCATCGAGTGGCTGCGTTAGACAAAGCCGCGTGCCTTTCATGGTGGCGGGGGTTTCCTTGCCATCGACAAACACCTTGCTGGACGGACCGGCGGTAGGGATTTCCACCACAGCAGTCATGCCGGGGGGAAGTTCGATTTTGAGATTGAAGGTGCTGTTTTTGATCCAATGAATGGCCACCGGTCCGCGCGGGGTGGGGATTTTTCCATTTGCTTCCGTCAGGCCAGCGAGGGACGGCCGGATGCGGGCAGTTTCCCAACCGGCGGTCAACGGTTCCGCGCCGAGCACAAAGCGCGGCAGCAGGTTCGCCGGCGCGGCTCCCCAGGCGTGGTTCCAGTCTTGGTTTGGCTTGTATTTCTGGTCCCACGCTTCCCAGGTGATGGTCGTGCCGCTGTCGAGCATGTGCCGCCAACTGCGATCGCCTTTCGCGAGAATGAGGTCCATCGCTGGCTTGTCCGCGCCGTTTTGGAAGAGTCCTTCGAGCAGGTATTGGGCGGCGTAAACCGAGCAGGTCATGCCTCGCTGCGCCAGATTCTTGGCGACGGCGGGGGCGTGATCCTCAGGCACAAGGCCGAAGGCCAGCGGAAACATACTGGCGTGTGAGGCGGTGTGCGCACTGCCGATTCCATCGCGGTAGGCCGCTTTTTCTGCGATGAAAAGAGCAGTGTTGAATCGCTCTTTGCCTTTTTGGAAACGAGCGGTGTAGTCGTCCGCATCGGTGCTTTTCCCCACAGCACGGGCGAGGTCCGCCATTTTCGCTAAGGCGGAGAGGTGGAATGCGTTGACCACGGTGTTCACTTCGCGGAATTCGTAGCCGTCGCGTTCAGCTTGCGGCCAGTCCACGATATCGGTCGCGCCTTGCTGTTTTTTGTCGCTGCGGACCCACCCATCGTCGCCGACTCGCTCCATGAGCAGCTTGGTTTTCAATGACTCATAGCGGGAGGATAGCCATTTCGCGTCGCCTGTCCGCATCCAGTCGGCATGGGCCATGAAGACCATGTGGGGTGCCCATTCGGATGGCCAAGTCGGATGTTGCATGAGCCGGTCGAAGCTGTCGCGGGCCATTTCGAGGTCGTTGTCGGTCGCGTATTGGCCGAGCTGATTGAGATAGGCATCGGCCTCGTAAGGGATGCGCTCGCGGTCGCCATCGACGTAAATCCCGGCAAAGGTGGTGGCCTTGATCGAGTGGCGGCAGAGGTCCCAGATGCGGTCGAGTGTTTGATCGGATGACTTGAAAGCGGCCGCGCTGTCGTTCCACGCGGCGAGATAGCCCGCTTGGCGGACCGCGTTGGTGGGAATGAAATCGCCCGGCCAGCCTTCGATTTCCACCCAGCGGAAAGGCAGGACCACGCCCCACTCGCGCGGGGTGAGCACGGCGGCAGGCTGCTTCGTATTCCGCATATCGGCGGGCGGTGCGACGACGATGGCTTTGCCGTTGATTTCAATTTCCACCGCTGCATAGCGCACCGAACCCGGTGGCTTCCGATCGATCCGGCCATTTTTGATCGCCTCGCCGATATGGACGCGCAGTTTCCCCTTCGCGCCGGCTGGCGGGACGAGTCGCAGATTTCCGAAAGCCACGCGACCGAAGTCCACAAGGATGATGCGGCTCTCGGGGCGGGTGATGGCGACCGGTGTTTCGTCGGACAGGCGGACCTGAGCGCTCTTCGCAATCGGCAATCCCAAGAATGCCAATCCGCCCATCACGGTCAGGCCGATAGTGAAAATTCGCGAAGCGGCAATCATGTGTGCGCAATGTATCAACTGATTATAGCAGAAATATCAATGGATTTGGTCGATTTGACCGAAATTGGGGCGGCCCTGCACCCCAATGGAAATTTATTGAAGAGTCCTGCCGTCCTGCCCGTATCATCATGCCTGCCTATGAATCCGAAAACCTGCCTTCTCTATTGCGCCCTTCTCACGCCCGTCCTGCGGGCGGAGCTCGTCATTCCCGCCATCATCGGCGATCACATGGTCCTGCAACAAAAGCAGGTCAATCCGATCTGGGGCTGGGACACGCCGGGCACGAAGATCACCGTCAATTTCGCCGGGCAAAACCTCGCCACCACGGCAGGCGCTGACGGCAAGTGGACTGTGAAACTCGCCCCACTCCCCGCCAACGCGAACCCTCAATCCATCAGCATTTCAGGAACCTCGAAGCGCGAGATCACGGACGTGCTCGTCGGCGAAGTTTGGATGTGCTCGGGGCAATCGAACATGGGCTACACCCTCGGTCGCGAAACGAATGGAGACATCGAAGCCGCTGCATCCGACCTGCCAAACCTCAGGCTGATCAAGGTGCCACAGGTGGGAACTCAGGAACTGCAGAAGGATTTCAAAGGCCAGTGGCAGCCGTCAAATGCCGCATCTTCCGCGAAATTTAGCGCTGTCGGATTTCTTTACGGTCGCTATTTGCAGGAGATTTTGAAAATCCCCGTCGGCCTCATCGACAACTCGTGGGGAGGCTCCGCTGCCGAAGCCTGGGTCCGCCGGGAGACGCTCGAAAAAGAACCTGGATTCAAGGGCCTGATGGAATCCACCGTGCAACGGGAGGAAAAAATCCAAGCCGAACAAGCCAAGCCAACCGCCGAAAAAACAACCGCCGAGCCCGCCCCTGCGCCACGCAAACCCGACACCTACCTCACCGGCAATTCCCGCCCGGGCAACATCTTCGCCGGCGTCGTTCACCCCACACTCGGCTACGGCATCAAGGGCGTCATCTGGTATCAGGGCGAGAGCAACGCCGACCGGGCCTTCGAATATCGCAGCCTCTTTCCCTTCATGATCAGCCAGTGGCGCAAGGAATGGGGCCAGGGGGATTTCCCGTTCTACTGGGTGCAGCTCGCCGATTTTAAAGCCGAAAAAACCGCACCTGCCGACAGCGCGTGGGCTGAACTCCGCGAGGCCCAGACGCTCACGATGAAACTCCCTAACACCGGGCAGGCTGTCATCATCGATGTGGGCGAAGGCAAGGACATCCACCCGCGCAACAAACAGGCCGTCGCCGCACGCCTCGTCCGCTGGGCATTGGTCAAGGATTACGGCCTGAATTTCCCCTATCGCAGCCCAGAGTTCAAAGCCCTCTCAGTCACCGGAAATACCGCCACCATCACTCTGGATTGCTTCGATAGCAAATTGCGCCCCTTCGATGTCAATGAGGCACTGGGCTTCACCATCTGCGGCGAGGACAAGGTCTGGCACCCTGCTGTTGGAACAATCAAGGGGGCGGACGCCATCGAAGTCACCAGTCCGGACGTCGCCACTCCCGTCGCCGTCCGCTACGCCTGGGCGGACAATCCGGTCTGTAATCTCTACAGCGAGAGCGGCTTCCCGGTCACCCCGTTCCGCACCGACGATTTCGAAATGATCACCAAGCCGAAAGCCCCGGCCCCCGCTCCGGCGAACTGAGCCGCGGCGCAAAATCTGTTGGAAACCCGAATTCCCGCGCCGTCATCCAACGGTCGCGGAAATTTCCTTTCCACAGCGTCACAATGTTCGCTGTTGAAAGTTCCCCGTTCGGTGTTCAGGTTGCGCCCTATGGTTCCGCCGTCTGCCGCTCCTTCCGCCAAGCCCGCCAAGCGTAAATCCGAAAACGCTTGGACGCCCGACAAGTCTTCCGAGTTATACGGAGTCGAGACTTGGGGCCATGGTTTCTTCGGCGTGAACAAAAAAGGCCACGTCACCGTCCGCCTCGAAGACGATGAAGCACAGGCAGAGGTTTCCCTCTACGACGTCATCGACGGCCTCCGCGACCGTGGCACCCACCTCCCCGTCTTGCTCCGTTTCCGCGATCTCCTGCATTCCCGCATCACGGAAATTAACGAGTCCTTCCGCAAGGCGATCAAGGAAACCAAATACCGCGGCGAATACCGCGGCGTCTATCCGATCAAGGTCAACCAACAGCGCCAAGTCATCGAAGAGATCGCCGAGTTCGGGAAAAAATACCACTACGGCCTCGAAGCCGGCTCCAAGCCCGAGCTCATTGCCGCCCTCGCCCACATGCACGATCCAGAAGCCTATCTGATCTGCAACGGTTATAAGGACGAGGAGTTCATCGACCTCGCGCTCCAGGCCCAGAAGATGGGCCTCCGCGTCATGCTCGTGCTGGAAATGCCCAGCGAACTCAATCTCATCCTCGAACGCTCGCGCAAGATCGGCATCCTGCCAAACCTCGGCGTGCGCGTCCGCCTCTCCACCAAGGGCTCCGGCCACTGGCAGGAAAGCGCCGGTGACAAGTCCGTCTTCGGCCTCAATGCCTCGCAGGTCATCGCCGTCGTCGATCAGCTCAAGGACTCCGGCTACATCGGCTGTCTGAAAATGCTCCACTACCATCAGGGCTCACAGATTCCTAACATCGCCGCCATCCGCGAAGGCGCGACCGAGGCGGTTAGAATGTATTGCGATCTCGTCAAGGAAGGCGCACCCATGGGCGTGCTCGACATCGGCGGCGGCATGGCCGTGGACTACGACGGCTCACACACGAATTTCCACTCGTCCTGCAACTACTCCGTCGCAGAATACTGCACCGACATCGTCGAGGTCATCTCCCAGATCTGCGACAAGGCCGGCGTCCAACACCCGAATCTCATCTCCGAATCCGGCCGCGCCGTCGTCGCTTACTACTCGGTGCTCGTTTTCAATATCCTCGATGTCACCAGCGCCCAGACCAGCGAGGAAGCCCCGCCGATCCCGGAAAACGCCCCGCAGAACCTCATGAACATCATCGAGGTGAACAAAGTCATCAATAAGAAGAACCTCCAAGAGTGCTTCAACGACGCGATGTATTACCGCGACCAGATGCGCGCCCAGTTCTTCTACGGTGCCGCCACCCTCCGCGAGCGCGGCCTCGCAGAAGCCTGGTTCTGGCATATCCTAACACGTATTTCTAACCTCATCGCTGAACTCGACGACATCCCGGAAGACCTTCGCGAGCTGTCCTCCACCCTGGTTGATTTCTATTACGGAAATTTCTCGCTCTTCCAGTCCCTGCCGGACTCGTGGGCCATCGACCAGGTCTTCCCCGTCATGCCCATCCACCGGCTCGATGAAAAACCTCGCCACCGCGCCGTCCTAGCCGATATCACTTGCGATTGCGACGGCAAGATCGACCGCTTCATCGACAAGGAGGACGTTGCCAAAATCCTTCCGCTCCATGACTTCAAACAAGGCGAACCTTACTACCTCGCCGTGTTCCTCGTCGGAGCCTATCAGGAAACGCTCGGCGATCTCCACAACCTGCTAGGCGACACCAATGTCGTCGGCGTCCACCTCGAAAAAGGCAAGCCGGTTTACACTCACGAAGTCGAGGGCGACACCGTCGCCGACGTGCTCACCTACGTCGAGTTCGACCCGAAAGAGCTCGTCACCCGCTTCCGCACCTTCGCCGAAAAAGCCGTCACCGAAGGCCGCATCTCACCGAAAGAACGCCGCGAGATCCTCGACCTCTTCCGCGAGGGCCTTTCCGGCTACACCTATTTCGAGAGCTGATCGTCCACACCCTTTCAGCGGATCTGAACATCGCCCTTGAAAATGGCGATGACTAGGAACACATCTATCAGGCCGAGGATCGTCGTGAAAAAGGCGACATTCCAGCGGAAGACAGCACACGCGGCGAACGCTCCTACGGCCAAAAGCAAACATGTGCCGATGCCACGCCAGCTCACTTCATCCATCACTCGACCTGTAACCAGTAGAGCGGCAAATACAACAATGAGGGTAAGCATGTGGGGATGGCGCGATACGGCCAACTATTGAGAATAGGGTAACAAGCCGTCTCTCCTTATCAAGGTTTCTCACCGCACCACTTCCGTGCCCACGCCGCCGTCAGTAAAGATTTCCAACAGCAGCGCGTGTGGCAGACGGCCGTCGACGAAATGGACTTTTCTAACGCCCGCGTTCAGCGCATCCACGGCGCTGCGGATCTTCGGGATCATGCCACCGGAGATGGTCCCGTCGGCGATAAGGGCTTCCGCCTCCTTGCGGGTGACGGATTTGATCAAAGTGGACGGGTCCTTTGGATCGGATAGAAGGCCAGGAACGTCGGATAGATAGACGAGTTTCGCGACACGGAGCTCTTTCGCGAGCGCGGCGGCGGCGAGATCGGCATTGATGTTGAGCGGCTTGCCAGTGGCGAGCTCTGACGCAAGCGGGGAAATGACGGGGACGATGCCCGCCTTGTGCGCGGCATCCATGTATTCCATATGACAGCCGACGACTTCACCCACGCGGCCGATGTCCACTTTGCTCCCATCCTTGTCGGTGCCTTTGATTTTCTCACCGAGGAAAACGTCGTTTCCCGGAATGCCTACCGCCTTGCCGCCGAAATCGCGGATCATGCGGACGAGGCCGGGATTGATTTCTTCTGATAGAACGCGGGCGACGATGTCGATCGCCTCATCCGTCGTAACGCGGAACCCGCCGATGAATTTCGCCTCCAGCCCGGCGGCTTCCATCGCAGCGGAGATCGCCTTGCCGCCGCCGTGGACGACGATGGGATTGATGCCGGCCACTTCGAGGAAAACGATGTCGCGCATGACCTTGGCGACGAGTTCTGGATCTTCCATCGCGGAGCCGCCCATTTTGATGAGGAAGGTTTTCCCGCGGAAAGCTTGCAGGTAGGGCAGGGCTTCAATGAGTGAGTTGGCTTTTTCGATGGGGTCCACGGCAGGGAGCCTAGGTCGAATTGGCCGCCCGCGAAAAGCGGAAAGGTATTTCAGTTCATTGGGAGTTCCAGCAGGGAGGCGGCAGGATCAGGAGCTGCAACGCCGCGTTCCCGTTCTGGTGAAGTCGCAACACCGGGCGCGCGGAGGGCACTGAGGAAATTCATTCCTCCGTCTTCTTGCGGGGGCTGGTTTTCTTGGCGACAGTTTTTTTCGCAGCGGTTTTTTTTGCCGCTGCTTTTTTCGCAGGTGGCTTTTTCTCCGCAGTTTTCCTCGCCGGCTTGTCGGCGGGAATTGTTTCGACAGAAGCTTTTTTTGCTCTTGGTGCGCGCGGTTTCTTTTCCTTGGCGGGTGGTTCGGGCACAGGCGTGGGCTCTATGATCACCGGCTGGATCACGGCAGGAACGGGCGTGATCTCGATTGTGGGTTCCGCTTCGATCAATGGCGTAGCGATTTCAAGAACGGCGGTGG
Organism: Verrucomicrobiales bacterium; assembly: GCA_038237425.1. Taxonomy (GTDB): domain Bacteria; phylum Verrucomicrobiota; class Verrucomicrobiia; order Verrucomicrobiales; family Akkermansiaceae; genus Luteolibacter. The sequence goes on along the minus strand of JBBRYQ010000091.1, from coordinate 9,686 downwards.
GAGTGCATTCGAGGATCAATTTGCAAACGACAGCCGCCGCAGCGATCGTGGTGAGAACAGGCAGGAGCGGCAGCCAGACAGACGCCATTCCCACGCCGAGCCACTGGGCAGTTAGAAAAATTCCTGCCATCACGCCCAAGCCAATATGTCGGCGGAATTCTGGCATGAAACAGACCAAGTTGATGAGGAGCACCATGAGCGTGAGGAGGACGAACTCGCTGTTGAGCGTGATGCGTGGGTAGCTGGTAGAGCTGGCAAATCCCTGATCCGATGCAATGGCGGCGACCATGGCAGAGAGTCTTTTCGAGAACGCGCGGGTGGCAGGCTCGGCGGCGGATTGGTCGTCGCGGAGGATGACGGGCTCGGGCGCGGTTTTCGGGAAAAGCCCGTCGCCACCATCGATGAGGGCCTCGGCTGAGATTTGCTTGAGGGCGGCGATCGACTTGATAGACACAGCGAGGCGCCCGTAATTGTCGAGTGGAATGACGGGTCCGGCTGGGCTGAGTTTGATGTATTCACCGAGGTGGATTTCTACGCCATCGAGAGGAAAATTGTTCCGCTGGAGGACGGTGAGCAGCGGAAAGGCGAACACCAAGCGGTCCTCCCAGCGCGCGATGAGTGGAGGAAATTCGGAAGGCGGCTCGGACTCCAGCGTGGTAAATCCGGCGACCGCAGTTTCCCCGCCGAGGATGACGCCGGGCAGCGGGATCCGGTTCACAGCTGGAAGGGCGGCGGTGTCTCCGTCGATTTTCGTTAGAGGAAGCGATGCCCTGCGGAAGGCGCCGGGCATGGCCGAGGAGGCGGCTCCACGCGAGAGCGGCGCGGCCATGACGAGCGAATCGAATTTTCCGAGCGCCTTGTCCAGCGCGGCCAGCCCGATGGGATCCGGCGTTTCCCACGCGAGCACAGCGGCGGTGGCTGCCTTTTTCGCGCCGAGGCGGTGGAAGTTGGAAAAGATAACTGCTAGATCGATCGGCGCGGGCGGCGATGATTGGAAAAAGTTTGCGAGGTCATCGCCTAACGAAACCACTACCGGTGCCTCGCGCTTGTCTGGCTTCGGCACGGCCGACATCGAGTTGAGCCTCCACGGCGATGCGTGCGTGCCATTTCCCGAAACGAAAAGCGGTGGATTGGAGAAACTCCCGGCGACTGTCGAAAAGAGTGCCCGGTCCGGACCTGAGCCTGGCAGCCATATCCAACACCCCGCGGCGACTGCTGCCGATATGAGCAGCACCCAAAACCGGCGTTGGAACGAACGGGTCACGGAGTTGGGTCAGGAGATCTTCGCGAGGACCGGGGCCAGCGGCGCCTCGAGCGGCGTGCCACGCGTCACCTCACCTAACAAACGTCCGGCAGTGGCAATGTGCGGGCGGTACCATTCGTCGCCGCGGTTTTTCACGATGTTTCCGAAAGCGCCGAGTGCCTGCATCAGGCGTTGGGCGGCGCATTCGTGGAAGAGGGTTTCCAGCGGCCGCTCGTCGGCGATTTCCTCCCAGAGTGATAGAAGCTGCTCGCGCTCGTCGGCGGAGTGGTCCAGATAGGGATCGAAAACGAGCGAGGCGAGATCGTATTCCTGGCGGCCACGGCGGAGGCCCTGGAAATCGATGAGCCAGACCTTGTCATCCTTGATCATGAGGTTCTGCGATTGGAAATCGCGGTGCACCAGGTGGCGGGCGACGGTGCCGAGGCGCTCGGATAGATCAATGAACGCCTGGTTTTTCCGCAGCGCGGCAGCCACGCCATACAGATCGAGAAATTCCTCGACGAGAAATTCGAAGAAATAGTTCTGCTCCCAGCGGTAGAGCGCCGCATCGAAGGGAGGCATCAGGTGGAAGTCCTTAGCGGGCTTTGCGTAGAACATTTTGTCCACTTGCTCGAAGGCCATGCGGTAATACGGCAGCCGCTCGGCGAAGGGCCGGCTCTTCAGCGAAAGAAGATCCACATCGCCGAGGTCCTCCACCAGCGCGACGCGGTATCGCGAGCGGTCATGGATGATTGCCGGCACGCGGAGTTTCGCCTGTTTGAGAAACTGCGCCACCGGCACGAACTGCGAATTATCCTCGCGCTCCTCGTTCCAATGCACGCCGATGAACGGCTCGTGACCGGGGGTTTTCACGCGGACGATCGTGCGGCCCGAGGCACCGCGTTTGATCGGCTCGAGGGTGATGCGCACGGTGGGGTCCACTCCGAGGAATTGGCGCACGGTGGAAAGGATCGCTTCGGTAGGCATGGGCGGCGCGATCTAGCGAGAAAAATGCCCGGTCTGCCAAGGGAAATCCGGCGTTTTCACTCACTGTGGAAGAACCACAGCAACACCAGCAGGCCGACACCCACCCCCCACAGCGCCCACAAATTGAAGACGATGTAAGGATAAATCATCAACGTCCACCCAATGGCACGCGGCTGCCACAATCCCAGGCGCTTGCCGTAGGAATTCGCCCCCCAGCCGATGGTGCCGAAAATGAAACCCGCCAGCAGGATGTATCCAAGGTTTTCCACTCGCCGCGGAATTTACCGCAATCCACCTGAATTTCTAGCTCAAGTTTCCAAGCTTTAAACCTTTCTGAAATGAAACGCCCCCCCTGAATTACCCCCCGTTTGTAGTCCAGCCCTTCAGAGCGTCCTCCCTCCGCCTCCCGAAGACTCCCCAAAGCGCCGGACTCCATTCCCAAAACCCGCGCAGGCCGAATCCAAAAACCATGCCCCATCTTCCCATCGCCCCAGAGTCCAGCGGTTCTTCACCCCAGATAGCTTCCGGATCTATCAGAATAGATTCCGCGCTCCAATCGGAGAGACAGGAGAGATAACTTATTCAATAGATCTCGTGTCGGGAGCTTGCTTGCTTCCGCCCAGCGGGTTCTCCATGAAGGCGAATTCGGAAACGACCTGCCCGCCGATGAGGTGTTGCTGGATGATTTGCTCCAACACTTCCGGTGTGCACGAGTGATACCAGACACCTTCCGGATAGACGACGGCGATGGGGCCTCGGAGGCAGACGCGCAGGCAGTTCGCCTTGGTGCGGTAAATTTTCGAATGATTTCCACCTGCTAGGCCCAGTTCTTTGAGGCGCTTTTTGAGATACTCCCAAGAGGCGAGGCCGGCTTCCTTGGCGCAACACTTCGGCTCGGTTTGATCGGCGCAGAGGAAGAGGTGGCGCTCGATTTTACCGATGCCCAGGGAGTCCGCACAGGTTTTGAGGTCGTTCATTTTGCAAGGATGCTAGGGGAACCGTTCAATCGAGAAAGAGAATTTAACCGCAGATGAACGCAGATAAGATGAGAGCGGGATGGAGTTGTAGGAGCACTTACAAAATCTTTGTTGAAATCGTTAGAGCTTATTCAAATCGATGTTCATCTGCGGTTAAACTTCCTCCATTCTACCAGATCTTCACTCGTTCCTCAGGCTTCACGTAGAGCTTGTCGCCCGGTTTCACTCCGAAGGCCTCGTACCAAGCGTCCATGTTGCGGACGACGCCGTTGACGCGGGCCTCGACGGGGGCGTGGGGATCGGAGTGGATCTGTTTGATGAGCGCTTCCTTGCGGATTTTACTGCGCCAGACTTGGGCCCAGCCGAAGAAGACGCGTTGGTCACCGGTAAGGCCGTCGATGATCGGTGCGGGTTTACCGTCGAGCGAGGTGTGATAGGCGGCGAGCGCGAGATTGAGCCCACCCATGTCGCCGATGTTTTCGCCGAGTGTTAGTTTTCCATCCACGTGCTCGCCGGGGAGGATTTCGATCTCCGCGTATTGGGCCACGAGCTTGTCAGCGCGGGTGTTGAAATTTTTTGCGTCCTCCTCAGTCCACCAATCTTTGAGCACGCCATCGCCATCGGACTTGCGGCCTTGGTCGTCGAAGCCGTGGCTGATTTCATGGCCGATGACGGCACCGATGCCGCCGTAGTTGATGGCCGGATCCGCTTGGGGATCGAAAAATGGCGGCTGCAGGATGGCGGCGGGGAAGACGATCTCGTTGAGAGTGGGGTTGTAATAGGCGTTCACCTTTTGCGGTGGCATGCCCCACTCGGTGCGGTTTACGGGTTCGTTGAGGCGGTCGAGCTCGTATTTCCATTCGAAGCGGTTAGAGCGATCCACGTTGCCATAGAGGTCGTCCGGCTTCACGACGAGGGCCGAGTAGTCGCGGAACTTATCGGGGTAGCCGATCTTCACGGTGAAGCGGGCGAGCTTTTCCTGTGCGGCCTTTTTCGTGGCAGCGCCCATCCATTCAAGTCCGTCGATGCGGACAGCGAGTGCTGCACGAATGTTAGAAACGAGGTTGAGCATCTGCTTTTTCGACTCCGCTGGGAAATAGCGAGTGACGTAAATTTTTCCGACGTCCTCGCCCAGCGCGGCATTCGTGGTGGCCACGCCGCGTTTCCAACGGGCGAGTGGCTCGGGCTGGCCGGAGAGGGTCTTCGCGCGGAAGTCGAAACTGGCATCAACAAAGGCTTTGGATAGATAGGGCGCGGAGGCGTCCGCCGTGCCGAAGGCCATCCAGGCTTTCAAGACATCGAGCGGAGTAGCGGCAAAAATGGCGGCTTTTTTCGGAAATGCGGAGTCGTCAAAGACAATGATGCGCTCTACCTGGCCCAGCTCGCCGGCTTCTAGCAGCTCGCGGAAACCGAAGCCGGGAGCGAGTGCGGCGATCTCATCGGGCGACATCGCATGATAGGTCTTGTCTCGATCCCGCAGCTCGGTGCGGTCCCAGCTCGCTTCAGCAAGTTTCGTCTCGAAAGCGAGGATTTCACCCGCGTATTTCTCCGCATCTGGCCAACCAGCGAGGCTGAGCATGGTGGCGGTGTATTTCTGATATTTCGCCTTCGTTTCGGCAAACGAGGGTTTCAGATAGTAATCTTTGTCCGGCAGACCAAGCCCGCTTGATCCCATGTGGACGGCGTAGCGAGTGGGGTTCTTCGCATCCGGGCTGATGCCTGCGCCAAACAGTCCGCGACCGAGTCCGCCCGGCTTGCCCATGATTTTCGCGAGCTCCTCGCGGCTGGCGGCGGATTTGATTTCATTGAGTTGAGACGCGATCGGAGTGGCCCCAGCAGCCTCGACGCGGGTCTCGTCCATGAATGCCGCATACCAAGCGCCGATCTTCGCGGTGGACGCGTCTGGACGGGCGGCGGTGTCTTCGAGGATCTTGTGGACGCGAGTCTCCGAGAGGATTGCGAGGGCATCGAAATTTCCGTAGCGAGGGCGGTCTGCGGGGATTTCCGTGTTTTTCAGATAGGTGCCATTCGCGTAGGCGAAAAAGTCGTCGCCGGACTGCACCGATTCGTCGCGTCCGGCGAGGTCGAAGCCCCAAGTGCCAAATCGCGGGGCCTCGGTCGAGTTCTCGTCCGCAGCGGAGGCGAAATTGAGGGAAAAGGCGGTGAGGGCGAGGGCAAGCGAAGGTTTCATGCGGGAATAACGGTGGCGAACGCGGGATTCGTTCGTCGGATGGAGATTTGGGCGAGGTTTGCGCGATTTCAATGCTGTTATAGTGCCCCACGGGACTCACCAGTCACGTTTGACTTCTAGGATTCCCGGCCAACGGTGGCACGATGCCGCTTTTTCGAATCATATCACCGATGCTTTTCACGATGTTACTCGCCAGTTGCGTGAGTCAGCCGATGAGCAGCGGACCGCCGCAGAAGTCCGTGGTGAAATCCGATTTCACAGTTCGCCGCGACATTGTTTACACCCCCGCCAACTGGCCGGCTCCGGTGATGGGCGATCTCTATCGGCCAGTGGCAGCGAAGTCCGCCCCGGCGGTGCTGCTGGTCCACGGCGGTGGCTGGACCGGCAAGGACGGCCGTTGGCAGATGACCGGCATCGCGAAAAAACTGGCGAAGCGCGGCTACGTCGTTCTCAACGTGACCTACCGCCTCGCCCCGCGCTGGATCTATCCGGCACCGGTGGACGATCTTAAACAAGCGGTGAAATGGATGCGAGCGCACGCCGCGGAGGAGGGGATCGACCCACAGCGCATTTCCACCTTCGGCTACTCGGCGGGTGGCTATCTCGCCGCGCTGGTGGGACTGGATGAAACGCAGCACATCAAGGCGATCGTCGCCGGAGGAACCCCCGCCGATCTCACACTCTATCCGGGCGGCGACCTTGTCCCGCAGTTCCTCGGCGGCACAAAGCAGCAGATTCCGGAACGTTTCCACGAAGCATCGCCAGTCTATCATGTGACACGCAAGAGCCCGCCGGTTTTCATCTATCATGGCGGCGCGGACACGCTGGTGCCGCCGGAACACGCATGGAATTTCATCGCTGCTTTGGAGAAGAACAAGGTGGCGCATGAGGTATATTGGATCGAGGGGCGCGATCACATCGCGGCGTTCCTACTGCCCGCCGGATCGGTCGATGCGGCGGTGGATTTTCTGGATCGCAAATCCGGCGAATCTGCGCCTCACTCGCGGCTTAAATAGTAAATGGTACCGGGTCTCGCGCGTTCACATTTAGATCACCTTCCATACGTCATCGAGCGCCTTTGCCAGTCGTTTCATGCTGGATGCCAGCTCTCCGGGCTTCCGGCAAGTGCCGATCATCCGAGTGACCGATCCGGGGTGCCCCATGGCCAGCCTCGTGGCGATCCAAGGGTTTCCCACACTCGTCCGATCGCGCAGCAGTGCGGCAAGCGCCACTTTGCGGCCATCGCTCTTGGGCAGTTTGGTCAGGGCCACCGCCGTGGCAGGAAGGCCCAGAATTTTCACGGCACTGCGCACGATACGTTCCGCTTCCGCCTCTCCGTGTTCCCTTTGCACCTGGCTCGTGCGGTTGCGCGTGACTCCTGTGGTCTGGCTGGCTTTTTCCAAAAGTTTCAGCAGCCGATCCTTGAAACTTTTCCTTGAACTTTTCTTGCCAAGATACCACCCACGCCGGATCGCCTGCATCGCCTCCTCGTCGATTTCTCACCCCGAGTTGGCGGCTCTCGCTTCCAACCATGCGACATACGCCCGCCTCCCCCGGCGAGTCCTGCGCGGGCCGGGTTGAGGTGGATGTAGTCGGCCACAATCCGGAAATAGTAGGCATCGGCATCGGTGCCTGTGACCAGCACAGATTTGTATCGACCCTGGAACACATGCCCCCGCCTCAGACGGGCGCGGTTCCAGCCTTGGCTGAAGGTGCCCAGCAGCCACTGCATGCCGGAAACGAGGTTCACCTGGGGCGTTTCCAGCAACAGGTGGAAATGATTGCCCATGAGCACCCATGCGTGAACTCGCCAGCCGTGACTTGAGCAAACCTGCCCCAAACGAAACACGAACGACTTCCGGTCGTCGTCGTTCTCAAACACCGCCTTGCCGCCGTCGCCGCGCGCCATGATGTGATAGAGCCTGTCCCTGAACTTGCCAAACGGCAGCAGAGAGATAGACAACGCCTAAGGCAGCTCTAACACCTAGACTAGTCGTTCGTGATCACACCCCCACCCTCAGATCCCGCACACTCCACAGCACCCCAGCTGCGGGCATACCGCTACCCTTCATTCTCCGCGCCCCGTCCTTGCGCTTCGCCGTGAACCGTTCCCGCGCTCCAGCAAACGCCTCATTCACAAATTCCTTACTGCCGATCACCGCTCCGTCCGTGAAATAACGCACCCGGCATCTCAGCATCGCCGCCATTTTAAGATCCGTTAAAACCGTGCCGTTGTCCTTCGCGTTCAATGCTTCCGCAGTGTTCATCTGCGGCCTAACCACGCCTTTCTCCACCTCCGCCCGACCGCTCTTCCTTCCCAACGCCAGGCCCATCGTCCGCCGATAGATCCGCGAGACATCCTTCCATCTCTCAGCTTCAAATCCCGTGCCCTGATGACTCATGCACGCTCTCACCAGTCCTTCACGCGCCTTTTTCCCATTCCCCTTCGGCCCGCCTCCCACCGCTTCTCCATAACTGCTCCAGCGATACTCTGCAGGATCGGACACCATCCCCGCTCTAACGGGATTGAGATCGATATACGCCGCCATCGTCCGCGCCGCGATCCCACTTTCCACGATCACGCTCTTGTAGCGCTCCTCCCACAGCGTACCGCTGCGCTTGTGGGTTCGGTTGAACCAACGCGTGAAACGTTGTAGCAGCGTTTTCATGAACTCGCTCAAGTTGTGCATCCGGTAAGTGAAACGGGCGTGGATTTCCGCCACCCATTCGGCCCGTTCTTCGTTCCGCGCATCCGCCAGTTCCTTCGCCAACACCGCCACAAACGCCTCGGTGTTAGTAGTCAAGAGCCGTTTCAACAAGTCCTCGTCCGATAGGCCCCCCACCGGCATCGGCGGCACCTCCAGCAGGATATGGAAGTGGTTAGACATCACGCAGTAAGACAGCACCCGGCAGCCCGAGAAATTTTCCTGTATGCGCATAAACATGCGGAAGTGCTCGCGCTCAGCGTCGCCAAACACAAACCGCCGGTCCACTACCCGACTGATGCAGTGGTAAATCGCAGGTTTCTCCGCCGAATCCTTCCCGGGTGCTACTAACCATCGCTTGCTGCTCACGCCCCTTTCTATTCCTTCAATCCCTCATGGCAAGAGAATTCTTTTCTATTTGTCTGGGATTTTGAATGTGTCGTCTTTGGCTTCGTAATAACCAACCTTGATCCAGTTGACACCGAACGCTGATCGTCCATTGATCTGCTCCACTCCATGTGAATACTTCACAAGATCAGAATTAGTTCCACGCGTATCAATGTCTGCCCAAAACGGTGCGATGATAGGACGCCCAACCACTTGAAGTGGAGTAGGAGTAAAATCTCGCAATGAACTCCCAAACGTAATGTTTCCGTTGAAGTTGACGTAGCAACTGGTCCATGTGCTTCCGAATAGATTGATTGAGAAGCCAAGAGGCGAAAGCGCGGACGGCGCGTCATCCTCACGAATAAGTGAAAGAGCATCAAATCCAGGTCGCACAGCTCCGGGTCTAACTCGAATCCGGTAGAACATCTTCGGCTCCGTGGGAGTGGAGAAACCGTAGGTGACAATCTCACCTGTCCCCGGTGCCACAATACCGGTATCCATCCAATCGACAAGATCGGGGCTGACCTCCACGAGGTAATTCAAGCCGCGCTCAGTAGTCCAGCTCACTTGATGATTGTCGGCATCGCCGACAATCCCAACTTTAATAGTCTGCTGGGCCGATACTTGGAACGCTAAGAATATCGCAATAGCGAATGTGATGAGTGTTCTCATTTGGCGGTTCCCCCTTCTTCCTTGGTCTTGCTATACCGAGGCGCTTGCGCCTCGGCTTCTTTCTTCGGCGTCTCTACCTTCCAGAAGTTCAGAACGATGTCCTTCGGAACCGGAGGATTGGCGAGAAGCTCCGCTTCCGCCTCCTTCTGTCGCGCCTCTCGCAACTCATAGGCTTCGCGGAGTCGCTCGCCGTCTGTGGCGTAAAGCTCATGCAAGGCAACAATCGCATCGTAGCCTTCCGACTCGCCCGCTGCTCCCTGCACCATTCTAAAATCTGGTGCACCCGTTGGAAGGTCCGCCGGGACGTGAAACATTGATTCCTCGCGTAGTGAGACCGATGAAACATCGCCCACTCCCATGAAAGTCACGAAGCTACGATCCCCCTTGCTGAACGAAGCGAAGCCAGTGAGATACTTGAAATCTACATTACTCCACGCCTGATACTCCTTCCCGTCTTCCCACCAGCGGAGCAAAGTCGCGCGGTGATCAACTACCGATGCGGAGAGAAACAAACTTGTCGTGCG
>JBBRYQ010000090.1:0-20866 GCA_038237425.1 Verrucomicrobiales bacterium | reverse complement strand
GAGCGGCGTGGCCGGGCCCGGGCGCTGGCCCGATGGCGATATGCTCATTCTGGGGCGGGTCGGCATCCGATGTGTGGGCAAGGATCGCATGACTCATTTCACGAAGGATGAACAAGTCACCCTGATGTCGCTCTGGGCGCTGATGCCCTCGCCGTTGATGCTGGGCGGCGACCAACCGAGCAACGACGCATGGACCTTGTCGTTGATCACGAACACCGACATGCTCGCCATCAACCAGGATCCGCTGGGCAAGCCCGGACGTCGTCTGTTTCAAAAGGATCGCACCGAAGTTTGGGTCCGCGACCTCAAGGACGGCGGGAAGGCCGTGGGGTTCTTCAACCGCGGCGAAAAGGAAGCCACTGTCACATTGGACGCAAATGAGGCCGGGTTGCTGAAAGGCGGGTCTTACCGCTTGAAGAATGTCTGGACCGGGGAAATGATGGGCGCACCGGGTGGGCAGCTTGCGGTTCCTGTGCCCAAGCACGGGGCCGTGCTTTTGAGAGTTTCCGGGAGTTAAACTCCAAGACCGATCCCAAAGGAAAGTGATGGCCAACCCAATCCCAATGATGAAAAGATCCGTTATAATTACCCTCGTTCTCTTACTGGCGTGCGCATCGGCCCCGCTCCATGCCGCGGTCAAACCCAATTCCCTCTTCTCCGATGGGGCGGTGCTCCAGCGGGACCTGCCGCTCAAGGTATGGGGCACGGGAGCCGAGGGCGAAAAGGTGACGGTTTCGTTTCAAGGGCAAATGGTCTCAACCACCGCCAGGAATGGCCAATGGGTGGTCGCCCTGCGCCCGCTCAAACTGGGGCCCGCCGAAACAATGACTGTTGCTGGCGAGAACAAAGTGGAGATCAAGAACGTGCTCGTAGGCGACGTATGGATTTGCAGTGGCCAATCCAACATGCAGTTTGCCGTCGAAGCGGCGCTTACCGGCAAGGCTGCCATTGCCGCGGCAGACGATCCCCAACTGCGCCTGCTCACCGTTCCGCGTATGGCTAAGGACGAGCCCCAAACCGAAACTCAGGCCGCCTGGAGCGAATGCACCAGCCAAAGTGTGCCGAAGTTCTCGGCAGTTGCCTACTTCTTCGGGCGCGACCTGCGCAAGCACCTCAACGTTCCCATTGGATTGATCAGCAGCAACGTCGGAGGCACTCCTGCCGAAGCTTGGACCGACAAACAAACTCTGGACAGTAACCCGTTGCTCAAGCCCATCCTCGATCGCCACGCCCAAGACCTCGCAAGTTTCGATCCTGTCAAATTCGGCGAATACGTCAAAGCCACCCGGGAGAAATACCAACAAGAGGCGGAGGCAGCCAAAGCCGCAGGCAAACCCGTGCCCAAAGGACCCCGGATCAACGCAACCCCGGCAGCCGATAACAAAAGGCCATCAGGTTTATACAACGCGATGATTGCTCCGTTGAAACCCTACGCCATCAAAGGAGCCATCTGGTACCAAGGGGAATCCAACGTCGCAGATCCGAAGACCTACCAGACGCTCTTTCCTGCGATGATTGGCAACTGGCGTTCGGTGTGGGGGCAGGGGGATTTTCCATTTCTCTTTGTTCAGATAGCGCCACACAAGGGGATGACCCCGGAGCTTCGTGAAGCACAACTGGCAAGTTGGAAATCGGTGCCCAAGACCGGGATGGTGGTGATTACCGATCTGGGCGATAGCGAGAACATTCACCCCAAGCATAAGGAGCCCGTGGGCGGTCGCCTTGCTCTGGCTGCCCGGGCCATCGCTTATGGTGAGAAGCTCGAGTATTCGGGTCCGGTTTATCAGTCCAAGGCCGTGCAGGGCAACAAGGTAGTTCTCGCTTTCAGCCATGTCGGAACCGGCCTTGAGGCAAAAGGGGGAGAGCTCAAGGGGTTCGAAATCTCTGGGGCCGACCATCAGTATGTGCCCGCTCAAGCGACCGTAGCCGGTGCCAGCGTGGTGGTCTCCAGCCCTTCGGTGACCGCCCCTGTGTCGGTTCGATACGGGTGGAGCAATGTCCCCGACGTCAACCTCTGGAACAAAGAGGGCTTGCCCGCGACGCCATTCCGGACGGAATAATCAGAGTGGCTTAGAGCTGTCGCCAAAGCTAAGATCGTCAGCCACCAGCCAAATGACTACGAAACAACTCCTTCAGATAATTGCACCCCTTAAAGCTCTGACGGCAGTGTGCTTGGCTACCGCGTGGCAGGCCCACGCGGCGGACCTGCACGTTTCACCGGATGGCAAGGATAGCAACCCCGGCACTCAGACAGCGCCCTTCAAAAACCTCAGCGCCGCACGCGATGCCGCGCGCAAGTTTGTCGGCAAGGAAGCCGTGACGATCCACGTGGCCGACGGCGTGTATTACCTGCCGGAGACCCTGCTCTTCACCCCGCCGGACTCGGGATCGGAAAATCATCCCGTCATCTATCAGGCCGACAACGAAGGCAAAGCCGTACTCAGCGGAGGCTTGAAGCTCGACCTGAAATGGGAGCCGCAAGCCGATGGCATTTTCAAAGCCAGCACCCCGCCGGGCCTCGCCATCGACCAGCTCTTCATCGATGGCCGCCGCCAGCACATGGCGCGTTATCCAAACTTCGATCCGGCGAAAACCACCGCCGCCTATCAGGGTTACTCGGCCGATGCTTTCTCCAATGAACGCGCCGCGAAATGGGCCGATCCCGCCGGCGGCTACATCCACGCCATGCACGTCGCCCGTTGGGGTGGATATCAATACCGCATCACCGGCAAGAATCCCGATGGCAGCGTCGCCTACGAAGGCGGCTGGCAAAACAACCGCCAGATGGGCATGCATCCGGACTTCCGCATGGTGGAAAATATCTTCGAGGAACTCGATGCGCCCGGGGAATGGTTCCACAATGCGAAAACTAACACCCTCTATTTCAAACCCGAGCCCGGCATGGATCTCGCGATGGCCAAGGTCGAAGTCGTCCGACTCCGTCATCTCGTCGAGTTCCAACGCTCGTCCAAACAAGCAGTGAAATACATCACGCTGCAAGGTTTCATCTATCGCCACGCCGCCCGCACCTTCATGGACACCAAGGAACCGCTGCTGCGCTCGGACTGGACCATCTATCGCGGCGGTGCCGTGCTTCTCACCGGCACGGAAAATGTTAGGATCCTCGATAGCGAGTTCGACCAACCCGGCGGCAACGCCATTTTCGTCAATAACTATAACCGCCACACCCTCATCAAAGGCTGCCACATCCATGACGCCGGAGCCAGCGGCGTCTGCTTCGTCGGCGATCCCAAGGCGGTCCGAAATCCGCTGTTTGAATACGCGCAAACAAACGATCTCACAAAAATCGACCGCACGCCCGGCCCGCAAACCGACAACTACCCCGCGGACTGCGCCGTCGAAGACTGCCTCATCCACGGCATCGGCCGCGTCGAGCGGCAGCCGGCCGGCGTGCAGATTTCCATGGCTTACAAGATCGCCGTTAGGGATACCTCCATCTACGATTGCGCCCGCTCCGGCATCAACGTCAGCGAAGGCACTTGGGGTGGCCATCTCATCGAGCGCTGCGATGTCTTCGATACCGTGCTCGAAACTCACGACCACGGCTCCTTCAATTCCTGGGGCCGCGATCGCTTCTGGGCCTCTAACCACCGCAGTGTTTCCGAACCGGAGGTCAAGAAGGACCCCAAGCTGCCCTATCTCGATGTCATCAAAACCATCGTCCTCCGCGATAGTCGCTGGCGTTGCGACCACGGCTGGGACATCGACCTCGATGACGGTTCTTCTAACTACGAAATCTATAACAACCTCATGCTCTCCGGCGGCCTCAAGTTCCGCGAAGGCTACGGCCGCAAGGCCTATAACAACATCCTCGTGAACAGCGGCTTTCACCCGCACGTCTGGTTCGACGATAGCGCCAGTGAATTCCGCCGCAACATCGTCATGAAGGCCCATGCTCCCACTGGCCAGCCCGAGAACTGGGGGGAAACCGTGGACGAAAACTTCTTCGCCTCGGAGGCGGACCGCGCCCGAAACCTCGGGTCCGGAGCCGATGCCCACTCGCTCGCGGGCGATCCGATGTTCGTCGATCCGGCATCCGGAGACTTTCGGGTCGAAGCCGAATCGCCCGCTCTCAAGCTGGGCTTCAAGAATTTCCCGATGGATCAGTTCGGCGTGAAAAAAGCATCGCTCAAAGCCATCGCCAAAACTCCGGTCATTCCCGCCGTGCAAACCCCCGCCGGTGGCTTGCCACAACAAGCCGCATTGAATCTGTTCTGGCTCGGCGCTCCGTTGCACAGCCTCATAGGCGAGGAATTCTCCGCGTTTGGAGTGACCCGGGAAACGGGCGGCGTGCAGCTCGTCAAGGTGCCTGCCAACGCCGCCGCCGCCAAAGCAGGCCTACGCGAGAACGACCTCATCCAAGCCGTGAACGGGCGGAAAGTTTCTAACACGGATCACCTTTTCGCTGCGCTCAGCGCGGCTGCCGATTCGCCACTCGGACTGCGCGTCATCCGCAACCAGCAGCCGGTCGAGGTGGCGCTAACTGCCATTCCCTTCATTGGAAGTGAATCCGCTAACGACGCGAAAGGGTTCACCAAACTCATCCCGTGCCCCTCCAAGGATGTGATCGTTACCGCCAGCCAAAAGGTGAACAATGATCCATTAGATATTCTAACAGATGGTGTCATCGCCGAGGGTTACGGCCCGGTCTTTGGCAACGGCGTCCGCAACGGCGCCTACAAGATGGACCTTGGCAGCGCAAAACCCGTTTTTTCCATCAGCGCGTGGTCGTTTAATCAAAACGGCAATCGTTGCCGCCAACTCGTGACCCTCTACGGCAGCAATTCCGGGACCGATCCCGGCTGGAACACCACGGATGCCGGGAAATTTACCCCGCTCGGCAGCATCGATACCGCCTCGCTTCCCGCCGCGAAGTTCACCGCATCCAGCCTGCGCGCTCCGTCCGGACAAAGCCTCGGCGTCTTCCGCTGGATCGTCTGGGAAACCAACCCTATCAGCTCTAATGCGGAAAACACCGCCTGGCAGGAATTTTCCGTCGGGACGGATCAACCTGAATGAGGAGCTGGGAACCACGGAATTTATGTCCCATCTGTCACCCGAAAAGGCCATGAAATCAAAGGAAGCGTCTCACTCATCCGCCGGGAGCCGTGTCGTCCGAATGGACGACACGGGCAGCCTTGGTTACCGCGCGTCTGTCGCTTAAGCTTGGGACTGGGAATTGAAAAATGAAGGTTCCAATAAGGAACGGCAGCTGCAATTTCCACAAACCCCAACCAAACCCATGGACGCCAGCCATCGCCGCACTTTGTTCTCGTTTTTCGCACGCGCCATCCTGGTGGCGCGTAAAATACAATGTAACGGATCGGCTAAGGAGTGCGGACATTTCTGTCCGCCTCGCCAATGCGGTGAGCAAGAATCAGCGCGAAGCACTACTCTTGCACGAGCCATGGGCAGCACGACAATAAGGTCGTGCCTCCTTATTCGCCAATTTGTATTTTACGCGACATCAGTGGCCGTCTTCAGCGCATCCGCCGCCCACGCAGCTCCCTTCACATGGACGCGGAATTCCGCAGCCACTCAGACCTGGACCGATACCAGTAACTGGTTAGGCGGTAGCGTCGATAGCGGCCCCGGCACAACCACGGACACCCTCACGTTTTTCAACGACATCACCACCGCACTCGCGAACGGCACCAACTCCATCACCACCAGCGTCCCCTCGGCGCTCACCATGAACGTGCTGACGCTCAACGGCAAGGGTGCCGCTTCCGGCGCATCGACGATTGGGATCGGCACGAACGCCTCCACCTGGACTCTCGGCGGCACCAACCCCACGGTGAATCTTAACGGCGTGAATGGCACCGCGCCGCTCAACTACACGGTCGCGGCCAATCTGGCGCTTGCTGCGAACACGACATTCACCGGGCCGGGCACGGCTTCGTTCAACTTCAGCGGCGATATCTCGGGTGCGTTTTTCCTAACAAAGTCCGGCGCTTCCGTGCTCACCCTTTCCGGTTCCAACAGTTACAATGGCGGGACCAGCGTCGCCGGCACGCTCGTGCTAACCAAAAGCAATTCCGGAGGAACCGGGACCATCAATTTCAGCGGCAACAACGGCAACAACGTCCTGAAACTCGACGGAACGGGCGGGAACATCCTGCTCACCAACAACCTGGTCAACAACGGCGGCGCACTCATCAACGTGGCGGGCAACAACAAGATCACTTCCAACCTCAGCATCAACAGCGGGACTTCCAATTCCTACCTCCGGGTGGATGGAGGCACGCTGGAGTGTGCGGGGAATTACGGGGCTGGAACCACGGGCAGGAATCTCCACCTCCAGGGTGCCGGCAACGGCCTTTACTCGGGCAATCTGACTTTCGGGAACAATAGCGTCTATAAAGAGGGTGGGGGAACGTGGACGCTGGCGGGCGCGAATACCTACACCGGCAACACAATCGTCAGCACTGGGATCTTGAAGTTGGATGCCGCCGGCAGTTTGAACTTCGTCCCCACCGGAAACGGGGTTTGCAACAAGATCACCGGCCCGGCCACCGCGATCTTGAACGGAACCTTCCGTGTCGTCCTCTCGAATGCGGACACGACCCCGGGAAACACCTGGACGCTGGTCGATGTGGCCAGCCACAGCGGCAGTCTCGCCGGTATCGTGAGCACGCCGGCGCTCTCGTTCACCCAAACGTCCGGCGTCTGGACCGCCACCGATGGTTCCAGCACCTGGAAATATGTCGAAGCCACGGGCGTGCTATCCGTGTCCACCACTTCCTCCGGTTTCGCATCGTGGATCACCGCGGATCCTGCGGTTCCTCTGTCCGGTTCCTGGTCGGCGGAGTGGGGCACCAATGGCAACCTCGAAGGTTGGAGCGGAGTCGGCACCTCGGCCGACGTCTCCGGCGGCGTCGTTTCCGGCACGTCCACCACAGCGGCCCCTCGGATCGAGCTCTCGAATTTCTCCGGCGGGCCGGATCTCGATCTCGGTTACAATGATTTTGTCGAACTCCGCATCCAGGTGCCGGCCAGCCATGCGGGCCCGATCCGGATCTTCTATGGCACCGCCGGGACCCCCGGCATCAGCACGGCGCGCGTGCTTGCGATTCCCGCCGCCAGCATCCCGCAGGACGGCGCGTTTCACACCTACCGCATCGATGTCGGGCTCGAGCCGTGGTGGCGTGGGACCCTGCGCGACCTGCGCATCGATCCGGTGGAAGGTGCCGGGCTGGCCTTCGCCATCGATTACATCCGCATCGGCGACGAGCCAGGGGCCACGGTCTATCAGCCTCGGTTCACAGTGGAATGCCCTGCCGCGGGTGGCACCACGGTTGCAGCCGCCTTGCTCGGGCCGGGTCAGACGGTCAGCTCGATGGAGTCGAAGCACTTCCGTTTCCTGTGGAACCCCGCCGTCGCCGCGGATCCGAACTGGACGGCCGACATGCCGCACGGAACCTTGCGCAATCTGGAGGAAGCCTGGCAGGTGTATGTGAAAAAACTCGGCTATCGGGAACCGTCCCGTGCGACCGGGACAAGCACCGGCCCCGACTACAAACTCAACGCCACAAGCTGGCACGGCGGTTTCTGGGCGGGCATCGACGGTGATGCGGGCACGAATTTGGCGCGGCTCAACATCGGTCCCATCGGCCTGCGGGTGGATCCTCCCACTTGGGTCGTCCCGCATGAGCTGATGCATTGTTTCCAAATGCACCAGGGCGGCGGGATGCCGGGGAGCTTCTGGGAAAGCCACGCGAACTACGGCCGCGAGCGCTGGCTGGAACATTACGACGTGCTCTACCCAGCGACGAGCAACCTCGAAGGCGGAGCGCTCATCGATTCACAATTGCTCATCAACCCGGGCCGCAGCTATTACCTCACCTGGCCGCTCTATCTCTATCTCGACAAAAATCCCGACGGCTTCCCGGATCTCGGCGAGGGCCTCAGTGTGCGCCTCTGGCAACAAAACCCTGACGGGGCATTTCCCTACACCACGCTCGACGCGCTCACGCCGCAGACTTCGTTTAAAGACATCCTCGGTTGTTACGCGCGCCGCATGGCGACGCTCGACTTCCCAGGCCGCCAAGCCGCGATGACCGCCGCCGCAGGCTCCTCGCTCGCCGCCTCACGGACCGAACTGGTGCGCGTCTCGGACGACTCGACGTGGTGGCGGCCGGCGATGGAGAAAGCTCCCGCGCAGGGCGGCTACACGATCCACCCGATCCTCCCCAGCGGCAGTGGTGCCGGGCGCGTGGTGACGGTGAATTTCCGCGGCCTCGCCGACAGCGCCCGCGGCATGGACTGGCGCGCGTCGCTCGTGGTGGTGAACGACTCCGGGGTCGCACGCTATTCGTCGCTGTGGAATGCCGGCACCCACTCCGTGACACTCGCCGCGAACGAAAACACGCTGTATCTCGTCGTCGCCGCCACGCCCGACAGCTTCCCTCTAGCGGAAATCGACGACCTCGCGTATCCCTACCGTTCGCATCCGGGGAAACAACGCATGCACTACGAAGTGCAGCTCACCGGTGCCACGCCGGTCGAGACCTCGGCGGGCACCGCTGGCCTCGTGCCGCACGCGAATGGCGGCGGCTGGAAAGCCTCGACCGCCACGGTGGACGCGACCGCTTTTCTCGGCCCGAACGCACGGGTCTATGGCTCGGCGCAGGTGCTCGGCACGGCCCGCATCGAGGACTACGCCATCGTCCGCGATTCCGCGATCGTGCGCGATAGCGCCATCGTCAGCGGCCACGCCACCGTGCGCGAGAGTGCCACCGTGCGCGATACGGCGCGGGTGCGGGATTGGGCGGAGGTTTATGACACGGCGGTGATCTCAGGAAATGCTCGCGTTTTCCAGCGGGCGCAGGCTTACGGCCCGGCGACGCTGACGGACTCCGCCAGTGCGCGCAGCACGGCGATTCTATGGGATGGCGCACTCACCGGTGGCGCATCGGTGGATGGCGACCTGGCGGGCGGACCAAGTTTCTCCAATGGCTTTGCCTTCGGCCACGCGCCCTATGTCGGCGTGCCGCCGGAGTGGATCCGCGCCGCGCCGGATCGCATCCTCGCGGCGTATGACTTCGCCGCCGCACACGACAGTTATGCCTTCGACACCCACGGCGGGCTCACCGCATTTGCCCGTGGCAATCCATCTTGGACCGCGGCGGATGCCAAGCGCACCGGCTTCCTCTCCTTTAATGGCTCTAACCAATCACTCCTGCTCGACCGCGCGCTCGCCGATACCCAGACGTTCAGTTTCGCGGCTTGGGTGAAACCGCTCGGCCACACCGCGAATCAAGCGCTGCTCTGGATGGGGGCCTCCCCGGCGAAACGCATGGTCTTCACGCCGAACGACGGCACCGGCCACGCAAAATTCTCCATCGCAAATGGCGGCACCGACCAGACACTCACCGCCGCCACCGCGCTCCCCGTCGGCGTGTGGTCACACGTCGCCATCACGCTCGATGGCAGCACCGGCACGCTTTATCTCAACGGCACCGCCGCCGCTTCCGGCGCGGTTACGATCCGCGCGGATCAATTGCTCGCTGCCAATGACAATGCCAGCGTGCAGCACAACTACCTCGCCCGCAGCGAAGGCACCGCGCAGCCGATGTTCACCGGCGCGCTCGATGGCGTCCAATTCTACGCCAAGGCCCTGTCCGCCGCCGAGATCACGGCGATGCAGCCGGTCACCTTTCCCACCTACGCACCCGCCGTGGCCGGCACGCTTTATGTCGATCTCCGCGCCTCCGATTTCGCCGCCGGTGCCGCGACCTGGGCGAACAACGGCACGCTCGGTAGCTTCACTGCCGTCGGCACACCGGTCAAAGTGAGCGGCGCAAACAGCACACCCTACGATGGCGTTTCCTTCGATGGCAGCTCCGCATTCCAAGGCCCGAACAGCGTGGCCGACCTTCATGGCAGCAGCGACCGCAGCATCGAAGTCTGGGCGTGGAATCCCGCGCTCGACGCCGAGGAAACCACCGTCTCATGGGGGCATCGCGGTTCATCCCGGCAGGACATGGCTTTCAATTTCGGCAACAACGCCTCATGGGGCGCGGCGACCCATTGGGACGACGACGTCGGCTGGGGCACGCCGCCGACCGCAGGCGCGTGGCATCACCTCGTCTATACCTATAGCTCCAGCGTCGTCCGGGTTTACATCGACGGTGCGCTCGCAAACACGAAGACGCTCGACGCGGCGCTGAACACCTTTGCCAACGAGCCCATCAACATCGGCTGCCAGCGGGAGTCTGCAAACGGCGCGCGGGCGGTCTATTTCACCGGAACCATTAACACCGTGCGCGTCCACGGCGGCGCTCTCACCGCCGCGCAAGTCACCACCAACTACACGCTCGGCCCCAGCGGCCCGAAGCCTAACGCCGCACCCACGCTGTCCGCCATCACCGACCGGATCGTGGACTTCGGCAGTTCCGCCGTCATTCCCGTCACCGTCGCCGATGCCGATACGCCGCTCGACGCCGTGACTCTCAGCGGCTCCGCCGGGAACGCCGCGCTCGTCCCGCCGTCGAACATCGTCTTCACCGGCACCGGTGCCTCCCGCACCGCCACCATCACCGGCAGCGGCGCGACCGGCACCACCGCACTCACCCTCACCGCCAGCGACGGCGCCGCCACCGCCTCCCGCACATTCCAGTTCACCCTGCTCGATCAGGCGGAAACCTGGCGCAGGCAGAATTTCCCCCCCACCACCGCGAACACCGGCAACGCCGCCGATGACGCGGACCCGGACCGCGACGGCATCTCGAACCTCCAGGAACGCGCGTTCGGCGGAAATCCCAACCTGCCCGACCGAAACCAGTTGCCAAGCGTGGACGACACCGCACCGCTGCTCAGCATCCGTTATCAAACGGCGGTCGCCGCATCCGACCTCGTCTTCACCGTTGAGGAAAGCCCGGACCTATCCGGCGGCTCCTGGACCCCGGCCAGCGGCACCAGCACGCTCTTGAGTGATGACGGCTTGCTGCGGCGCATCCGCTTCACCACCACCAACGCCACGGCGGAAAGGAAATTCCTCCGGGTGACTGTCCGCAAACCATAGGCCGCTGCCACAAGGTTCGCCAGTTCCCGGGAGCCGTGTCGTTCAAATGGCCGATTCAGTAGCGCATCAGGATTTGTGGATTTGAAAGGGGAGCACACGCGCCCTCGCGTGTTGTCCTTGGCGCCCTCGCCGAGGACTGCCCGGAAACGGGACAGACGTTGTTTTACCCAAAAACCAGAGCCCCATCGCCGCCCCAGCCCATTTCCGGCGAGGGCGCCAGAAATTGCAAGCGAGGGCGCTTACGCTCCCCAACGCTGCGCGTTTTGAACTCACAATCCACAAATCCCCATGCGCGGCAGCAGCTCCGAGCGTTCCGCCCGGTGCGTGTCAGCAAGCCGTATGCCGCTGCCTGAAGCCTCAAATTTTCCGGGAGCCGTGTCGTCCGAATGGACGACAAAGGCCATCTTGCCAGCGGTGCGGGGACCCTCTAGCTTTAAGTGATCTGACGATGATTCGAGCGTGTCCCACAGCGGGCCATCCTCGCAAAATCCAAAAACCCCCGATCGACCCATGAAACCACGCAATCCCGGCATTTCCTTACCGTTTTTCACCCGCATCTGCCTGATGGCAGCCGGCTGTGTCCTCACGCTCACCCAGTCCGCCATCGCCGCCGATGGGACTTGGACGGGTGGTGCCGGAGACCCCTGGGACACCAACGCAACCAACTGGTCCGGCGTCGCCGGCACGCCGTGGGATGCCGCTAACGGCCCAACGAATCTCGCCATTTTCAACACTGCAGGAGCCACTGCATCGGTGAGCGGAACGGTCTTCACCAATGGCATCACCTTCAGCAACACCGCCACCCTGTCTAGCGGCATCATCACGCTGTCAGGACCAACCGTCACCACCACTGCGGATGCCATAGTTTCCTCAGTCATCGCGGGTAGTGTAGGACTTACCAAGGCGGGCACAGGTAGTTTGAAGCTCACGGGGGACAATGCTTTCACAGGTAACGTCACCAATACGGTCGCTGGTGGTATCACCATCACCCACAGCAATGCTCTTGGCAGCGGAACCAAGACCATCGTCATGAACACCGCAAGCGTCGCCACCTTGAGATTGGACGGCAGCGCCGGAAACCTGTCAATTCCGGCTGAAACCGGACTGCAAACCGCCGGCACTCAGGCAGGCGGCTCGATCATCAACGTTGCCGGGAATAATACGATCAATGGTAACGTCACTCTAAATTCCGGTACGGGGGGCACTGCATTTTCTTCGGATTCAGGAAATTTGACTCTCGCCGGAACTGTCAAGATTACCGGTGGAACAGTCCGGACCCTATTTCTCAGGGGAGTGTCTAATGGAGAAATCACGGGAGTAATATCGAATGGTGGCGCTTCTTTGCCGATTACCAAGGACACTGGCAACGGCACTTGGACGCTCAGCGGTGCGAACACTTACACCGGCGCCACGATCGTAAGTGCCGGAACCCTCAAAGCTGGCGTCGCCTCCACCACCGCTCCCGACTCCGGGGCTTTCGGCGTGAATTCTTCAGTCACCGTCAACGCGCTCGGCACCCTTGATATTACCGGTTTCAATACCCGCATTAATGCTCTCATCGGCACTGGCCTCGTCAATCTTGGAGCCGCTAACCTCACGATAGGGACTGCCAATGCCAGCAGCACTTACGACGGCACGATCTCAGGCACCGGTGGGTCCCTCACCAAGGTCGGCACCGGAGCACAAAGACTCGGCGGATCCAACGACTTTTCGGGTGGCACCACCGTCACCAACGGAGACATCATCACCACCAATGCCGCTGCGCTGGGTTCCGGCGCTCTCACGCTCGCCAACACCACCAATCAGATCGATTGCTTCGGCCTTGAAGGCGGCGTCGATCTCTCCAAGGCTATCACAATTAATTTGAGCGCACAACGCGCCGGCATTTCCGCCCTCACTTCCGGGGATAATACGCTCAGCGGTCCCATCACCATCAGCGGCAGCGGGCCTAACAATACAGTGGTCATCGCCAACAATGTCAATGCCTCCACGATGACGCTCAGCAACACGATTACCAGTAGCACCGCAGGCGGCGTGCTTTCGTTCCGTGGCAGCGGAGTGGGCAGCACCGGACTCGCCACCAACACGATCACTCTACCGTCCGATGCCAACTTGGATTTGAACGGCACCACCAACTGGACTTTCAGCGGCAGCGGCAGCACTTGGGGCACCACCGGGATCTACGGCGGTGGAAACATCGTCCTCGGCGCGAACAATGCCCTTAGTGTCACCGCAGTTACCGGAATCGGCGGCGGCGCGGGAGTGGTCGACCTTGCTGGCTTTAATCAGACCGTCGGCGGTCTTTCCGGCCCTGTAACACGTATCATCGGTAACAGCAGCACCGCCACGGATTCGGTCATCACCATCGCCGCTGCCAGTCCCCAGAGCTTTGCTGGGGCGGTAGCCGACACTGTCGGTTCGGGCACTCGCAAGGTTTCCCTTGTCCTCAATGGCGGTTCTCAAACGCTCACTGGTGCCAGCACTTACACCGGAGCCACCACCCTCAATGCCGGAACTCTTACCGTCACAGGTTCGCTCGGAGCCACCGCTGTAGAAGTGAAAAACACCGGCGTTCTGGCAGGAATAGGGGCGATCGGCGGGAGCGTCACTGTCCGTCCAGGCGGGCACCAGCAATTCGCGGTCGCCGCCACCGCCGGATCCCAGCCCCTCCGTACCATTACCGGTTTGCTGACCTTGGAAGCCAATACCGTCATCGACCTCACCGCCGCCGTTCCACCCGCTCCCGGTGGCCCCTACATCCTCCTCACCGCCACCGGCGGCATCAGCGGATCGGTTGGCTCCGTCACCTTCAGCGGCGTCTCGGGAAGCGTCGTCAAAAACGGCAGCAACCTCGAACTCACCGTCACCGCCTCCTCCGGATACGCATCCTGGATCGACACTCTCGCCTTCGGCCTCGCCCCGGCGGACAAGGATCCCACCGATGACCCGGACAACGACGGCATGGACAACCTGCTGGAGTTCGTCCTCAACGGGAATCCGAGCATTTCGGACAACTCGATCCTGCCCAAGCTCGTGGTCACCGCCACTGATTTCGAATTCACCTACCAGCGCCGCGACGATTCAGTCTCGCCAGAAACCACCGAGACCTTCCAGTGGGGCACCACCCTTGCCTCCTGGCCTGGCAGCGCGGTCATCCCCGCCGCCAGTGCTTTGGTCGGTGCAGCCACCATCACCGTCAGCCCCGGCACGCCGAACAATGCGGTCACCGATACCGTGAAAATCAGCATTCCGAAAACCGAGGCCGGTGTCACTGGCAAGCTCTTCGGCCGTCTGCAGGTCGTCAAACCCTGAACCGCACATGGCAGGGACCACCCATGGCAGGGACCGACCTCCGGGCGGTCCGGCGCATGAACCGCGAATGCCCAGCCGATCACAAGCCTGAAGGGATTCCCACGGTCACCTCATTCTCCACTCATGCTCAGGACCGCCCGGAGGTCGGTCCCTGCCAGTTTCTTGCTGTTCATTCCACCCGTTTCCCCAACATCCAATGCGCAGCAGTCAACCTTCCATCCTTTGCCTCTGGAGGGAGGCAAACCCGGGGCGGAGTCCGTTATTGGGTTTTCGGATTCCGCCCCAACTTACTCTCTCCCTTCCCCGTCATCCTATGAAACCGCGTCAAAATTTAAAAGGCTTCACACT
This sequence comes from Verrucomicrobiales bacterium, assembly GCA_038237425.1. Taxonomy (GTDB): domain Bacteria; phylum Verrucomicrobiota; class Verrucomicrobiia; order Verrucomicrobiales; family Akkermansiaceae; genus Luteolibacter. Next base: position 6,159 of record JBBRYQ010000090.1, on the reverse strand, counting down.
GGTCGAATTGCTGGTGGTGATCACCATCATCGTGGTCCTCGCGGCCATCAGTTTTGTCATGTCCTCCCGCATGATCTCTCGGGCAAATCAGGCAGTATGCGTGGGCAATCTGCGAACTGTGGGCCAGTCCATCCAAACTTACGCGTTTGAGCATGGAAATCGTCTCCCTGGACCGCTTTATAACGGTCAGAGCGCCGTCGTGGGTCCACCGCGTAATCTCGCGACTTTCATCGCACCCTATCTCGATGTGCCGGACGTCATGATCAATGGCAAGCAGGTCATCCGGAACTTCGGTTGTCCCGCTTGGCTTAAAAAAATTAAATCCACCAAACCTGAAGACGCGATCTGTTATCAAATCGGTTCAGGTCTGCAACTCACCAACGGACGCACCGTGAACCCATGGACCTACCCGAAACCCTGGGGCACTCCCCAGCCGGAGCCGCCCTCGCGCCTTGATGAATTCGACCCCGTATCCGCAGGTCGCACCATGGCCCTCATCGAGCAGGACGCCCTTCTCTCCAATGCTTGGGGAGCCGATTCCGGCCCTGCAGGACCCGCCCACGGCAATCAGCGCGACGCCTTGTTTTTCGATTGGTCCGTCCGGGGTGTGCCTGTTCCCACTCGCTGAATCCTAGCAACCTCCATGTTCCACCGTCTCATACCGCTTTCAAATGGCCACCCATCCTCCCGATTGAGTCCATTCCCGCCTTTCCCAATCCGTCGGGTGCATTCGCTCGCCCTGCTCATTGGCCTGCTGCCCGCCACCCTCTCTGCCGCAGACGGCACATGGACCGGCGGCGCCGCTGCCACTTGGAACACTACGGCATCCAACTGGTCCGGCGTCTCCGGCACGGCATGGGATGCGGCGAATGGTCCTTCGAATCGTGCCATTTTCAACACGAGCGCAGCCACCGCATCCGTGAGCGGCGTGGTCTTTACCAACGGCATCACCTTCAGTAACACCGCCACGCTATCCGGCGGCACCATCACCCTGTCCGGTCCAGCCGTTACCGCTGCGGCGAATGCGGTGATTTCCTCGACGCTTGCGGGCAGCGTAGGTCTAACCAAGTCCGGCGCTGCCGTGCTCACCCTGTCCGGCTCCAACACCTACAGCGGCGACACCACCGTGGCGGCTGGAACGCTGGTGCTTTCGAACAACAACGCCGCGGGGACTGGGAGGATCATTTTTTTCGGCCAGACCCTCAGGCTCGACGGGACAGGCGGAAATATCCTGCTCACCAACAGCCTTTCGAACAACGGCGGGACGCTCGTCAATGCGGCGGGAAACAACAAGATCACTTCGGGACTCAGCATCAACAGCGGGGCTTCCAACTCCTATCTTCGGGTGGATGGAGGCACCCTGGAATGTGCAGGAAATTACAGCTTTGGCACCACGGGCAGGAATTTATACCTTCAAGGCCTCGGCAGCGGTCTCTACTCGGGAAACCTGGCTTTTAATAACAATAATCTCTTTAAGCAAGATGCGGGGACCTGGACGCTCGCCGGCAATAACACCTACTCCGGCGCGACCAATCTCCAAGCTGGCACGCTGATCGCCCGCAGTGCCAGCGCCCTTGGGAGCACCAGTGCCGTATCGGTTTCGGCGAATGCCAACCTCTCCTACATCGCTGCCAGCGACACGGCCTTGAACCTCGGCTCGACGCTGGCCATCACCGGCGGCACCAGCACCACCATCGGCGCATCCATCGGTTCGACGGCGACCAGCGCGCAAATCAACGTGACCGGAAACGCGACCACCACGGCAGCCGCCGTGAAAGTGAATGTTTATGGAATCAGCGGGGTCTCGGCTCTTGCTGGAACGAACACTTACACGCTCATCCGCGGCGGCGGTGCCAGTAGCACCCTCAATAACGCCACCTATGTGCTGGGAGCAGTCTATAACAATACTAACTTCACCGTCGGTGCGCTTTCTAAATCAACGACCGATCTGCAAGTCGGCATCACCTCGCGGCCGGCTCTAACCACTGCTTTCTGGAAAGGCGGCTTTTCGGGTGCCACCCATGTCTGGGCGGCTTCCAACGGTGCTTCCACGAGCAATTGGACCGTAACCTCCGGCGGTGCAGTCCAAGCACTCGTCCCCGGTGCCTCCACCGCCGTGACCCTCTCCAGCTCCGCCGTCACCACCGCTCCTACTGCAACGGTCCTGGGAGCGGACATGACCATCAATAGTCTGACTCTTGCCGATACCACGAATGGCTTGGGATTAAACTCGGACGGTTACACCCTGACGATCATACCTTCGGTCTCAACCAGCGGCATCACCATGAACAGCTCCGTCCCAGCCAGCAGCATCGCGGCGAACCTGGAACTCGACGCCGCGCAGACTTGGACCAATCACTCCGTCAATGGGCTCACGGTAAGCGGGGCCATCTCGGGTGCCGGGAGCCTGACTAAAGCGGGGGTCGGCCCGCTGACGCTCTCTGGAATCAATACCTTCACGGGTGGGACGACCCTATCTTCTGGCGTGCTGCTTTTGGGAAATGCGAGTGCGCTTGGGACCTCCTCGGGGCTGACGATCAATGGCGGCAGCCTGAATTTGAATGGGTATAACCCAAAAGTCGGCCTGCTGAGCGGCGGCAGCGGGGGAGTGATCACCACCAGCTCGGCAGCCTCCAGCACGCTGACGACTAACAGCGCGGATAACAGCACCTATGCGGGCACCATCCAGAACGGATCCGGCACCCTTGCTCTCAACAAGCAGGGAGCCGGCGCACTGACGCTTTCCGGTTCTAATAGCTACAGCGGTGGGACCACCGTGTCCGGTGGAACGCTTGTGCTGGCGAAAGGCAATGCCGCAGGAACCGGGAACATCAACCTGGATGACGGCAGCACCCTGAGGCTCGATAACAGCGGAGCTGGCCCGAACATCCTGCTCGCAAACAGCCTCGTCAACAATGGCGGCACCCTGCAAGCCAAGGGCACCAGCACGGTTTCCGGGAACGTGACATTGGTCGGGGCGACGAGTTATGTCAAAGTAGAAGGCAGCAACAGCGTCATGGAGATATCCGGGGCGGTGTCCGGAAAGAGTTCGATCAACCTGCTAGGCACCTCCACGCCAGTAACCAGCGGCACCACCACATACGCCCAGCTTGCCGCTGGCACGCTGGCGTTTTCCGGTGCTAACACCTACGAAGGAGACACCATCGTCAGCCACGGGACCTTCGATTTGCGTGCCGCCGGCAGTTTGAAATTCGTCCCCACCGCGAACGGGGTTTGCAACAGGATCACCGGCCAAGGAACCGCGATCTTGAATGGCACATTCCACCTTGACCTCTCCCAAGCGGAAGCGGCTCCGGGAAATTCCTGGACGCTGGTCAATGTGGCCACCCACAGCGGCAGTCTCGCCGGTATCACCACCACGCCGGCGCTCTCGTTCACCAACTCCTCCGGCGTCTGGAGCGCGACGGGAAGTTCCGGCATCTGGAAATATGTCGAAGCCACCGGCGTGCTCTCCCTGACCGCTCCTGCCTCCGGTTTCTCCTTGTGGATCGCCGACCCCGCGTTCGGAACGCTTTCCTCCATCTCTCCCGACGGCGATCCTGATAGAGATGGAATTAGCAACCTGCTCGAATATGCACTCAATGGCAATCCGGGCACCGCGAACGCTGCGATCCTTCCCGTCCAAACCACGACCTCCACGGCCTTTGTTTTCACCTACCAACGCCGCACGGACTCGCTCATCGATACGACACAAATTTTCCGATATGGCAGCAATGCGACGGGCTGGACGAACGTCCTCGTTCCGGCGACTAGCGGAACTGTCGGTGCCGCCGTCATCACCGTGACCCCTGGAAGCCCGGCGGATACCATTACCATCAGCATTCCAAAAAGCGTGGCACCCGGCGGCAGCCTCTCCGGCCACCTCGTGGTGAGCCAGAAGGATACGTCGCCTGCCCCGACCGGGATGGTGATCCACGTCTCACCCACGGGTAACGATGCCACCGGCGATGGATCGGGCAACGCGCCGTTCAAGACCGTCGCCGCCGCTCGCGATGCCATCCGCTCATCTGGGGCAAACGCCAACATGCAGGATGACATCATCGTCTATCTGCACGGCGGACGCTACGAACTGACCAATCCTCTGCTCTTCACCGAAGCGGACTCCGGCAGCAACGGCCACTTCATTATCTATCGGTCCTATCCCGGAGAAACCGCCGCAGTCACCGGCGGAAAACGCGTGAGCGGCTGGACGCAGGTGCCGGGCAAATCCTGGTGGTCCGCGCCGGTCCCATTGTCAGCGGGATTCGCGGACTATTTCCGCCAGCTCTACGTGAATGGCATCCGCGCGGAACGCGCCCGCTCGGGATTTATCACCGGCGTCGCCTACTTCAATGATCCGGCCACCCCGCAGAACATCGACGGCATCACATTCCCCGCCGCCGCTTTGAAGAACTACACGAATGTCACCGATCTCCGGCTCGCTCACGTCAGCAGCTTCAAGGTGGATGAATTCCCGATAATGGCCATCCGCGACGATGCCACGATTGGCCTAAAACAAATCCAGTTGCAGCAACCTTACTGCCAGACTCGCTATGATCGCGGAGGCGGGCTTTTCGAAGCCACCGACCAGTGGATGATTGTGAACTCGATCCAGGAACTCGACGAACCCGGCGAGTGGTATCTGGACCGCGTCACCCGCCAACTCTACTATTGGCCAACCCCCGGGGACGACATGACCGCCGCCACGGTGGACGCGCCAGTCGTCGATACCCTGATCCGTCTCACCGGGTCCTCCAGCACAGCGAAGGTGCGGAACATTCGCTTTCAAGGGCTCGTCATCGAACATGGAAACTGGCTGTTCCCTGGCGACTACTACATTGGCGGAGGACAGGCAGAGATGATCTATGGAGCGCCTTCCGGAGGCAATATCGGCTTATGGGAAATGCCCGGCCAGATCGTGCTCGATTACACCCGGGAAATCCAGTTTCTCGGCAATACCATCCGCCATCTGGGCAGTTGCGGGATCCAGCCGCATGATGGCGCGAGTGACACGCTGATCCAAGGAAACGTGTTTTACGATATCACGGGTGCCGCCGTGTTAGGCGGCCGCTTGGCCGCTGGCCTCGCCGATCCAAAGCCGGAAATGCCAGCCAACACGCTCGTCACCAACAACGTCATCCGGAATATCGGTCGGGACTTCATGGGTGCTGCTTTGATCGATAACCTGCGCCACCAGGGCTTCCGGGTGACCCACAACGATATGGCGGACGCCCCTTACATGGGCTTCCATCAACGCAATGATTTATCTCTGGCAGACGCCATCGCTACCGGCATCGGAGTCACTGAGGTCTCGTCCAACAAGATCGCCATGGCCAATGCCGGCGGTCGCCATGGCGTGGGCGACGGCGGCTATATCTACACCTATGGCATCTGGCCGGACAGCATCGTCTCCGGCAATGACATGGATACCATCAATATATCTAGCGGAAATGTTTCCGGGTTCTATCTGGATAATTCCAGCTATGGAATCCACATCGCGGGAAATGTGATGCGCGGCGTGAAGGCCGGCAGCATGGGCTACAAGTTCGTGCGTTCCCTCAATGACGATCCCACGGTCAATAGCGCCGATGGCAACTGGGGAGATTCCACCGTCAATTGGTTCCAGGTGGTCACCGACCCCAACTACCATCAGCTCACCCAAGGCCAGCCACTGCCAGCCGCCCCACAGGCCATCGTGGATGCCGCCGGTCTCGAGCCCGCCTACTCCGGACTTGCCAGCCGCATCTATCGGACGGCCGATCTGGCACGCGGCAAGACCGCCACCGCTTCCAGCCAGTGGGACAGCAACAGCACGCCATCCCGCGCCGTGGATTGGAATTTCGGATCGAAGTGGCACACTGCCTCCGGCGATAATGCAGGCTGGTGGTCGGTCGATCTGGGTGCGGCTTACGTCATCCAGCGGATCGAAATTTCCGCCCGCACCGATCTCGACCAAGCCGAAGCCCGCCGGAATTTCCAGGTGCAGGGATCGAACCAAAGCAACTTTGCGACCTTCACGGTGCTCGCCGCGCAGGATGCAGTCCCCTTTGCCTTTCGGGCGGTCGGGCTTTCTAACTCATGGCTCAAGGACATCGGGAATCCCAATGGTTTCCGCTACCTGCGCGTCATCAAGACCGCGCCGGGATTGCTCAATTTCTC
>JBBRYQ010000089.1:0-21128 GCA_038237425.1 Verrucomicrobiales bacterium | reverse complement strand
TTCGAGCATGTCGTAGGCGTCCATTACGGCACCCCTGGAGATCTCCGAGGCATGGCTCCCTGTGTTACCAATCCATTTCACCGCGAGAAGCAGATCCTTGATATTGGAGTGTTTCGCACCCAACCGTTCGATTCGCCAATGCAGGGTGAGTGGTTTGAACTTGCCGCTCTTGATTTTCTCCTTTTTGGGCACCTTCAACGAAGTAAGTAGGAACTCAACGGCGCTTCGAACCCGGTTGGCGGCGGAAGAAGCATCTGAAAAAAATGCCGCGAATGATTCCGACACCTGCTGCCGAACGGCCTCTGGCGTCTTGCTCGGACAATCAAATATCCGAAGAGGAGGCACGAAATACTTTGGAGTGAATACGGTATCGAGTTGATCAACCGGGCCCCAGTGATCGTCAATCTCCACCGTCACCGATTCCACGCTACTTGTGCCAACCATGTGGACGGCTTCGGCGCAGACCGAGTTGTTGCAACGAAGCACCGCCGAGAAATGAGACTGAGTCCATTCGGGATCCCATTCGTCGTCCTTGCTATTCCGACTCGTCCAGGCATTGGTGTCCTCTCGGACAAAGCCTTTCGAGTGAACCAGGCGACCGTTTGGGCAGGATGGACATGGAATGCTCGGAACCTCAGTGGTGGTGAAATGGAGATTAGAGTATAGATTTCGATTCATACGTGTATTAGTGGATCGTAAGATCAATCTCATCTTCGCGAAACCAGCCTTCACGCAGTACATGATCTCGCACGACTGTTGGTGAGGAAGTATAATCCACCAGAGCCAAGCTTTTTTCGGTTCGGCTACAGGTAACATAGAACAAGCGCCTGGTAGCGTCGCTCACCTGTGCTCCGTCCTTGGCACCAAAAAGTTTTTCGTAAGAGAACAGCCATCCTCTGGCTTCGTCATCGCCCATTACGACGCAGACTCTGGGGAACTCCAGCCCTTTCACTCCTTGATGCGTGTCGAAGGCGCTCCTTCCGTTGATATAGTCGTCGTAGTGCCGAATTTGCTCGAAAGGGGACTCCAAAGCCGCACGCCAAGCCGTCAGCGAATCACTTTCATCTGGAACCTGATCACCTCCGTCTTCAGACTCAACCACCACTTCTCCGACGGGACCGCTGGCGATTGCAAACGCCCGCAGACTCTCTGGAACTTTCAAGAGCCCTGTCTGGCTGACCGACATGAGAACCTTCAACAAACTGGGACTGGAATCCGCATCCCAGAGTGATGCAAGCGATTCCAAAGCCGCTCGTGTCTTTGTAATCTGTTGGATTTGATCCCCTGATTCAAATGCTCGAGAGTCAAGAAGTGGCGAGTTTTTTCGTAGTATTGCCGCAACGGCGAACGAATCGCCTTTGCGACGACTTTCAAGCAATGGAAGGATGATATGGGTGAAAATGCGAAGTCCTGGAAGGTCGCCCCTGACAAGTCCATTCTTGAGATTGTCAGAGCCGTAAAGTGCCTCAAAGAGGGGCAGGAAACCCAATCGCCTAGCAGCCATCCGGTGTTCCAGCATTAGTGTCTTCACTGCATCGCCGCCGCCAGTCCAACCCTCATCGCCCGTCAAATCGGCCATTTTGTCTTTCACCGCTCGCTCAGTAGCGATTTTGGCGTCGTCGCTCAAGCTACTCGGCAACAGAAACAGACGGACCGTGCCTTCGACCTTGTCAGATCGGGGACGTTGGGATTGGTCATCCACCGGGCCACGAATGTGATTGATCAGGGAAACAATCCGTGCAGGGCAACGGTGGTTCATGACCTTTACCGGTTTCGCCCAATCTACAGGAAGATTTCGGTCAAGGTCAGCTTTCCCATCATTGTAGATGCGCTGCATCATGTCTCCAATCAGTCCTAGGACGAAAACACTCTTGCGCTCGGCTTGCACCGCAAGAAGCGCCTCGATCAGGAGTTTGTTGGTGTCTTGGGACTCATCGATCAACAAAATTGGAAATCGGTTCACCAGAATGCCGCGCAACGATGGCTTTGTTTCAAGAAAGTTCGCCGCTATCTTGATTACTTCGGAGTGCCCCAATGCATCGCGACCTCGATTGTCGCTGTTGGGGCTATAAGTGAACCGCCGAATCTCGGACAAGCGAGCCAGTCGATTCGTCTTTGATAGAATTGAGGCCTTTCGATCCGCCGATGCTTGACCAGCTCGTCCCTTAGCTTCCTTAGCGCGAAGCTCTTCAATTTCTTCCTGAATGTTGCATCTGAGCCACTGGCGGATGTCATCGTCGAATCCCTCGATCAATGACCAGGCGAAGCTGTGAATCGTGGAGACTGCAAATAGTGGATCGGCATCCAGGCGGCGCTCGATTTCATCGCTGGCCTTGTTGGTGTAAGTGATGACTCCGATCCGCTGTCCATAGAGTCGGAATCGGTCACCCCTCTCATTACGCACTCGCTTCAGAGCCACAACGAGAGAACTGGTTTTGCCCGAGCCAGCTCCTGCGAACAGGAAAAAGCTCGTTTGAGCGCCCTCGCTGAGGCATGCCGCGATCTCATCATCGGCGGCTAGGTCGAAGGTGTCGTCATTGGTGGTGAAAGGAACACTCATGCCTTCGAAGTTTGAGTGGTTACTGGATGCGGCGCGATTGTCTCTTGCTGGCGGTGTCTGAGTTTGGTTTGCAACCAAGTGAGGCCTTCGTATATGTAATCGGGAGGTTGCAGTTCAGCAGGATCTTTTTTCAATGTCAGCATATCCAACGCAAACTCAGCCTTGGTGACGCTTCCCGATAACGCCTCGAATAATTTTGTCGTGAGGTCAGCCGGAGAGGTGGCATCGTTCACCGCTGCCTTGAACACCTCTAAGATATTGCTTCCATCAATGGTTTTGAAGGTTGTGATGTTGGCGAGCACAATCGCATCCTCAAATGTATTCGAGAGAGCCTCTGAAGGTTCACTAGTTCCTATCTGGATTTTGATTGGTGTTTGGTATGCAACTCGAATCGAAAAAATACCATCGTTATACCGTTCTTTTTCAGATGCCGGCAAGTCGAGCAAGACATCCAATTCGGCCCTTCCAGGAATCCACGATTTCAAAACCGGATTGCGAGTTATTAGATTTACTCCTCTCTGCGGTTTCTTCTTCGGGTGCCTCCCTTCATGAGATGCAGCATCAATATCAGCAACGATAAGTGTGTTCAATCCGAGGTGCTTAATCAATGGTTCGAATCGGTGGGTATGACTTCCACCGACTTCGAGCAATGTCAGATAACAACAGGCTAATTCAGGAAAGTGACCTTTGATGAAGTGCGGTATGAGTATCCTTTCGGCAGCCCCCTCGACGAAGATCGCCCCATCCGCGAAGAAAAGATCGCAGTGTGTCGCCTTTAGGTAGCGAGTCACAAACCGCGCTGTCTCATCTTCGCTCCCAAACACCTCTGACAGGTTCACTACCGTTGATGTTGGCACCGAGCCAGAAACTCCGGAAGCAGGCTCCCTACGGAAGTAGCGCATGCTGGCGAACTCGGTTTCGTGAGCAATGTGACTCGAATGAGTGCTCACGATGAGTTGGGTTGTTAGCTTCACATTTTCTCGCAAGTCACGGTGGTCACGAAGAACATCATGGGCTTTCTTGATGAATACCTGTTGCACCTGAGCATGTAGATGCGCTTCCGGTTCCTCCAGAAGAACCAGATGAATTGGCGGCGGAGCATTCAAATCCGTTGTCGTGTCATCGGTGGCGACGCCCGCCTTGCCGACTCGCATCCATGCGTCACGAAAGCCAATTAGTCGGAAGATCATCGAGATCAGATTCTGGTATCCAAGCCCATTCGACTGTTCTGGCAAACCATAGGTCTCCAGAACAACGCCTTCAGCAGGAGCTGAAATTTCATATTTTACCGCAGAGTCGTGAGAAAGACCATCGGTCGGTTTGATCCGCGTGGAGATTTTTAGGTGTGGATTACTCACGCCAGGATACCCCAAATTTTCCAATTCTCTGAGAGGTCCTGAAAATCCGGACCTGAGCTTTTCATCGAATTTCTTCTGGGCCGCATGGATCGCCTGCAACGCATCGACATCGGAAGGCGCAGGGCGTTCACTTGGGTCGAGGTGTATTCGATAGTAGTCACGAAGTTGCTCAGAAAGCCTGCTCCTCTCATTTCTGACTGTGCCCTGCGTGTCATCTCTATCCGATCGGGTTGTAGCGCTTTGATGATCGCTGAATCCTCGTTGAGCATTGATTTCGTCGATTCGGATCAAGCCTCGAAATGGATCGGTTTCAAGAGGATCTCGATCTAACGCGACTTCCTGTGGTTTTGCTACACCGTTTTGCGGCGCGGCCATCAACGTCGGATCAAGTAGATACGCCTTAACCGAGAAGTTGGAATTGAGTCTGCGTTCCAAAAACTCACACATGGAGGCAGGCCAGAGACTCACTGTGTATTCTTCGGACTCCTTCCCTTCATCTATGGCAGCGGTTTGGGCTGCGATGATTGTGTCAGTTGATGCTTTCCTGGCCTCCCTGTATCGTTTTTTAAAATCCTCATTGCTGGTCGGCTCAAGTTGCAGGCGAACTCCGATTGGCTCGCCATTCCAATCAAGGGTCGGGAGCAAGTGGGAAACGCGGTGAAGTTCATTCGTTTCGACACGAATCCAAACATCAAGGGAGGGAAGAATCGAACACCAGTCAGTTTCGGCGCTTTCGGTAATAGTGGTAGTTTCTAGATTTTTGCCGATCTCGTCGATTTGCCGCCAGAGGCTTACCGGCAGATCGTTCAGGCAAAAGTTTCCCTTTTTGGCTAAAAACATTCGCAGCACCGTCATCGCGGAGGTTTTGCCGCTGTTATTTGCTCCAACGAAGAGGGTGGTTTTTTCAGAAAAATCGATTCGAGTCGCCGCAAGACGGCGGAAATTCCTTATTTCTACGTGGCTAATGTGCATGGTGACTGAGTGGAGAAGACTCTGAATATCCTGAGCTTGAAATAGAAGCCTGGATAGTAAGGTTGCTCGCATTCCCTATTGCCCAATTGGATAAATTGGATACAAATCGGGTATCGGATGACGGACGCGCCGCGAATCACCCCGGAAATGCTGCACCTCATCGCCCAGCTCGATGAGGCGAAGGGGCAGTGGCAGGCGTTGAAGACGCTGGCCCCGGAGCGTCTGCTGGCGCTGCGGCATAGCGCCACGATTGAGAGCATCGGCTCTTCCACGCGAATTGAGGGGGTGAAGCTGTCCAATCACGAGGTGGAACGGCTGCTGGCGAGCTTGAACCAGACGTCGTTCGCCACCCGCGATGAGCAGGAGGTGGCGGGCTACGCCCGGGTGATGGAACGGGTCTTTGAGAGCTGGGCCGAACTTCCGCTGGACGAAAACCATCTCATGCAGCTTCACGCGGAATTGCTGCAATTCAGCGACAAGGACACTCGCCACCGTGGGGAATACAAGACCCACCCCAATCATGTGGCGGCCTTCGGCCCCGACGGCAACATGCTCGGCATCGTGTTCGAGACGAGTTCCCCCTTCGACACGCCGTTCGAGATGCGGAAGCTGCTGGATTGGCACCGGGAGGCCGAGGCGGTGCCGGATCAATGGCATCCATTGCTTCGAATCGGGGTTTTCATCGTCCGTTTCCTGGCGGTGCATCCGTTCCAAGATGGCAACGGTCGGCTATCCCGAGTGTTGACCACGCTGCTGCTGCTGCAAGCCGGCTACGCCTACGTCCCATATTCCAGCTTGGAGAGTGTCATCGAGGCCAACAAGGAGGCTTACTATCTGGCTCTCCGCCAAACCCAAACGACGCTCAAGGAGCCGGACCCGGCATGGCATCCCTGGCTTTTGTTTTTTCTGAAAGCGCTCAAAACCCAAAAGGATCGGCTTCTCAGCCGTCTGGATGCGGAGCAACAAGCGCTCGCCACCCTCACGCCGCTGGCGCGCTCGATCAGCGAGCTTCTCGCCCGCCAGGCACGCGTTTCGGTGGCCTCCATCGTCACTGCCACCGGTGCCAGTCGCAACACGGTCAAGGCCACGCTCACGCGCATGCTGCAAACGGGTTTGCTGGTCCGCCACGGTTCCGGGCGCTCCGTCCATTACACCAAACTCTAACTGGCCTCCCGATACTCCCTTTTTCCCATGACCTACCTGAAAGACCTCATCGACATCCGCGACCATGTGGGCCGTGGCGACTTTGTCCTGCGCTTGAGCGAAGGCGTGACCGACCCGGTCGGCACGGTGAAGCACTATCAGGTGACACCTCCGTTGGTGAAGAACTTCGACGAGGCGCTCGGATTGATCAAAGGGGCACTGATAGGAGCGAACAGCAGGACGAGCAGCAAGGCCGCCTATCTCCATGGCAGCTTCGGCAGCGGCAAGAGCCATTTCATGGCCATCCTCTATCTGTTGCTGCACGGCGATGCCAACGCACGGTCGATTCCGGAACTGGCGGAGGTGATCACGAAGCACAACGAGTGGACGCAGGGAAAAAAATTCCTGATGGTGCCTTTTCACTTGATGGACGCCAAGAATTTGGAGTCAGCCATCCTCGGTGGCTACGCGAGCTACATCGAACGAAATCATCCCGACGCGCCAATCCCGGCGATCTATCGGGCGGAGGGCCTGCTTCAAAACGCCGAACAACTGCGCGCCAAGATGGGCGACGCGATTTTCTTCGAAGGCCTCAATGAGAAGAAGATCGTTCCAATCAGCGGCGGAGGCGGTTGGGGAACCATCAATGCCAAGTGGGACGCGGTGCGCTACGCCAACGCTCTGCAAGCCAACCCGAATTCGGAAGAATGCCGCAAGCTGGTCCGCGATCTGGTGGACACCCACCTCCCGGCGATGAAAAACACCGAGGAGTTCGTGGATCTCGACGATGGTCTCGCGATTCTGAGCGCCCACGCCAAAGAGATCGGCTACGACGCACTGGTCTTGTTCCTCGACGAGTTGATCCTGTGGCTGGCCAGTAAAGCCGGGGATCCCGCCTTTGTCAGCCGCGAGGGCAACAAGGTGGTCAAGCTGGTGGAATCCAATCGCGCCGACAGGCCGGTCCCGATCATCAGCTTCATCGCACGGCAGCGGGACTTGCGGGATCTAATCGGCCAGCACATCGCCGGTGCCGAACGCCTGGCATTCGCGGATGTGCTCGACCACCACGAAGGCCGCTTCGGCGTGATCAATCTGGAGGACCGCAATTTACCGGCTATCGCTGAGAAGCGGATTCTTCTACCCAAATCCGAGGCCGCGAGGCAGCAGATGGATGCCGAGTTTGCCCGCACTTCGACGTTGCGCGAGGAGGTGATGAAAACCCTGCTCACCCGGAAATCCAACCGGGATGATTTCCGCAAACTCTATCCATTCAGCCCGGCGCTGGTGGATACGTTGGTGGCGGTTTCCTCGCTGCTGCAACGGGAGCGCACGGCGCTCAAAGTCATGGCGATGCTGCTTTCCTCACAAAAGGAAACCTTGCAACTCGGGCAAATGGTTCCGGTGGGTGACCTTTTCGACCAAGTATCCCAAGGAGACGAGGCGTTCAGTTCCGACATGAAGATCCACTTTGAGAATGCGAACCGGCTTTATCGGCAGCATCTCAAGCCGTTGCTGGAGAAGGAACACAACCTGGCTTTCGAGGAAGCGGAGGAGATGGATTGGAACGATCCGAAACGCGCCGCGCTGCGCAATGATGACAGGCTGATGAAGACGGTGCTGTTAGCAGCGCTGGTTCCTGAAGTGGAAGCTCTCAAGGATATGACTCCGGCCCGTTTGGCTGCATTAAACCATGGCACCATCCTTTCGCCGATTCCCGGGCAGGAAGCCACGACGGTCATCAACAAGTTCAAGAAATGGGCAGCGGCCGCAGGTCAGATCAAGATCACTGAAGGCGCGGGCTCCACGCTCATCTCGATCCAGCTTTCCACGGTGGATACCGAGCAGATCCTGGCCAAGGCCAGCGCGGTGGACAACAACGGCAACCGCATCCGCAAGGTGAAGGAGCTGATGTTCAAGGCGCTCGGCCGTGAGAACGAGGACCAGCTTTACTACACTCACGAATTCAAATGGCGTGGCACGCCGCGGGAGGCGAGCGTGATTTTCACCAACATCCGAGAACTCGGCTCCGACTCGCTGATTTGCAAAGGCAATGGCTGGAAAGTGATCATCGACTATCCCTTCGATCAAAGCGGCCACACGGTCCGAGACGACATCGCTAAAATCGAAACCTTTCAAAATGAGGAGGAAGCAACACGGACCATCTGTTGGATTCCATCGTTCTTCAACTCGCAAACCATGGACGCGCTGGGAACTTTGGTGCGGCTCGACCAAATCCTGAAAGACAGCCAGTTTCCCAACTACGTCCAACACCTCAACGAGACCGACCGGCAATCGGCCAAGAGCCAACTGGAGAGCCAGCGTGACCAACTGCGAAGCCAGATTCTCTCGCGGATCGAAATGGCCTACGGCATCCGGGGCGGTGGCGAGGACTATCTGGATTCCGGGAACCTGCTCGACGCGTCTGAACAGTTTCGCAGTCTTGACCCTACGATCCAACTGCAAGCGCCCGTGGCGGCGAACCTCGAACAGGGGCTTACCGCGTTGCTCGATCAGGCATTGCGCCAGCAGTTTCCGAAGCACCCACATTTCGACGAAAAAATCAGCCTGACAAAAGGTGCGTTGACGAAAGTGTTGGAAGTAGTGCGTGAGGCGGCGGGCAGTCCGGAGCCCAGCGTGATGGTGGATCCGGTGATGCGGCGCCAGATGCAGCAGTTCGGCAATCTGCTCAAGCTCGGGGAGATGGGTGAAACCCGCTTCCAGCTCGGTCAAACGTGGAAGAACCATTTCAACCGGCTGGCCGCCCAAGGCAATGGAACCATCACGGTAGGCAAACTCCGGAGGTGGACCGATGAACCCGAGCCGATGGGACTGCCGGAGCCTGTCCAGGACCTGCTCATCCTCGCTTACGCCGAACAAACGAACCGGATACTCAAGTATCATCTGGGGCCGGCCACGGCGGAGATCGGCAGTCTGGATGACGAGATGATTCTCGAAGAAGTGGCACTGCCCAACGAGCCGGATTGGGCGACCGCCTTGGAACGGGCGAAGGCTTTGTTTGGCATCCCCACTTCGCCGCTGCTGAATGCGGCGAATGTCACGTCCCTGGGTGAGGCGGTGCAGAAGAAGGTAACGGATCTAACTGGTCCGCTTCAATCGCTGATCGGCCGACTGGAGTCGATCCGGGTCAGCGCGTTTGGCGGGGTATCTTGTGCGAGGCTGGATACGGCGCGCGAAGGGCTGATGTTATTGAAGGCACTGGAGGGCGTGCAGGGAAACACGCTCATTGGCAGACTGGCCGGATTCGATCTCACCGGGAAACCCGCGGTGCTCGCATCGAGCATGGCGAGCGCTGCCAAGCTGAACGAGGCGCTGGAGATGGCGGATTGGGAAATTTTCGAAGGGGTTCGTCATTTGAACGACGAGCGTTCGGCGGCGGCGGTCGGGATCTGGCAGGAACTGGAAACCGCTTTTGTCAGCGATGAGCACGCCATCGCGCTGCTGCCAAAGATGACCGAATTGCGAGGCCTGGCGGTGAAGCTATTGACCCGTCCCGCGCCGACACCAAAACCAGCGGTATCCGCGCCGCTTGAGCCCGAGCCGATCGAACCCGACCCCTTGCCGGCAAAGACCACACAGCAACTCAAACAGCTCTATCGAAAGAGCCAGATTGATGGGGATGACCTGCCGGACTGGGTGAAACCGGACGACGTGATGAACCTCCTGCGCGTGCGCTGCATCGGAAGCCATCCGGGCGACTGGCGTTCGTTGATTGTGGTTTCTCCGCTCTATGATGAACTGATCCGGTTGGACGCTGGTGCCAAGTTGGACTTGGCTTCTGCAACACTGACCTTGCCGCGCTTTGGCAAGGAACTGAAACTCACCGTCCACCCGGAGCATTTGGAATCCTGATGAGCCTGTTTTCCACCAAGCAAATCGAGGCCCAGGTTTCGGCGATCCGCCGGAGCATGAAAAGCAGCTCCAGGTACTTCGCTATCCGCGCTACCGAGGAGTGGAACGGTCCGAATCGCTTGCTGATCGACGGCGTGGAACACCTGATTTTCCCGTGCGTGTCCGACTTGCAAGTCCGGGAATCCCTGCTGCGGGCGGAGACGGACAACAAGTCTGCCGTGCTGCTGTGTTCCATGCCGGAGAACACGCTCGGCGATGACGTCCTGAGCCGCTTCGCCAAGAACAAGGTGTTCGCCCCCCAACTCCGGGAAATGGTGGCCGAGCTTTTCTCTGCCCGCATCATTGATCCAAGGGTGCTCAAGACGAAGCCTCTGATGCACGGGCTGCTAGAGAAAGTGCCGGTTCAGGGATACGCGCCGGTGCCGGGCGGCACACTCGACTTGCAGACCGCGTGGCTCGCGCTCCTTAGCCAGATTCTCGGCGAAACCGTCGAGTTTCCCAGCCTCACCCAAGTTCTGGAATGGTCACTATCCCCCGAGCGGATGCGGCGCTTGATGGAGATGGATCCGGACCTAAAATCGGCGTTTACCGAGTGGTTCGTGCGGGTTCGCGGTGAAACGGCGCGGTTCATCATGGCGGCCCTCGAATCCGGCCATGGCCATGATTTGGTTCCGTTAGGAGCGGTGATGGGGTTGGTTTTCGATCCGCAACATTTCCGTGATGCCGAGCATCAGGCGGCTCGCGGCAGGCTGGAAAAATTCCTGCAAGGACGAATGATTGATGCGGAAGCTGCGATGGGTTGGCATCGCGCTTCCCAGGCATTGCTCAGCCAATGGCCGGCCGCATTTGGTCCGCAGCTTCGGCGACAGACACTCAATCGACTGGATGATCTGATAGGAGAACTCGGACTGCTTTATCAGGCGTGGGCCAGCGAGCAATCACCGCAAGGATTGGAGCAACGATACCAACAGTTGGGACAGCTTTTAACCCAAGCGCTCGCAGCCAAGAATTCCTCGCAACTCGGGGAAGTCCGGGATGCCATTTCCCGGGTGAAGAAACACCTGCTCGGCACGGAGGATACGGAGCGACTGGAGCGGATGGAGATGGCGTGCCGGATGATCCGTTGGCTACAAACCACGGCCGCGCCGGACAACCAGGCCAGCTTCGATAAGATGGTGGATTTCTATCATCATGACGGCGGATTCATCGACTGGGCAAGATATCGGCTCAAGGAGTCGGACCTGTGCGCGGAGGTTCGCAAGGCGTTCGATGCCATCCTTGAACGGGTCGATCAGCGGGCGCGGGCGTTTGAGAAGGACTTCGCGATCCAGTTACAAAATTGGACCCGGAGCGAGCACCAATCGGACCGATTCATTCTCATCGAAGATGTGTTGGAGAAGGTAGTCACACCGGTCGCGAAACAGCAAGCGGTCCTACTACTCGTGCTCGATGGCATGAGCGTGGCGGTGTTCCGCCAGCTCATGCAGGGCATCCTTCGTCAGGACTGGACGGAGATCGTGCGCGAAGATGATCCTCTTCCAAAACCGGTGCTGGCGACGCTGCCGTCGGTCACCGCGATTTCAAGACGCTCGCTATTTCTTGGCAAACTGAACTCCTCTACCAACGGCACCGAGCAGGGAGAATTCCAGAAGAACGATTTGCTCTTCAAGGGCAGTGGCGGCCAGGTGCGTCCGCAACTTTTCCGGATGGGCGATCTCACTGATGACGATCAGGGAGGAATTGCCAACCAGGTCCGCCAGGCGATCAGCGACAAGAAGTGCCGGGTGGTTTCGGTGGTGCTCAACGCCATCGACGATCATCTCGACAGCGGCAAACAGATAGATTTTTCGTGGGAGGTGAACCGGATCCGCGGATTGAAGGACATTTTGCGTCAGGCGTCCGAGGCGGGCAGGCTGGTGATGATCACGAGCGATCACGGCCATATCCTCGATACCGGAACCAAGATGTTTGCCAGCCCGAAGGATGAGCGGGGCGACCGGTTCCGTTTGTCCACCGATGCGGTCGTCGAGGGTGAGTTGGAATTCGAGGGCAGCAGGATCTATCAGGCCACGGGACAAAACCGCATCACCCTAGCGTGGTCGGACAAGATTCGTTATGGCAAGGACAAGCGGGGTTACCATGGCGGTGCGAATCCGCAGGAGATGGTCGTGCCCTTCGCCATCATCAGCGATGCGCGTGCCGAGGTGCCCGATGGTTGGCGCGAGGTGGCAGCCTATCAGCCGCCTTGGTGGTACCTCGGAGCTTTTGCCGAGCCGGAAGTCGTTCCGACGAAGGGCAAGGCAAAGAAGGATGCGCCGAAGCTGGAACTCTTCGAACATGCGCAGGTGAAGATCGCAAGCGGCGGCGCGGATTGGATTGGCGCGCTGTTGGCCAGCCCACTGTTCCAGGAGCAATCGAAGTTGGCACTGCGGGGGGCTCCGACTGAAGAGCTGCTGCGCAAGCTGTTGGGCTCCCTGGATACGCGGGGCGGTTCGCTTTTGAAACCCGCGCTTGCACTGGAATTGGGCATGCCCGCATTCCGGGTGGATGGGTTGATTCAGAACGTCAGCCGGATCTTGAACGTGGATGGATACGAGGTGATTGGTTTTGACCGTGCTTCGGATACGGTATCGCTCAACGTCCGGCTGTTATGCACTCAATTTGAAATCAAGACAAAGTAACCATGCTCAGTCCCAAAAAGAGAATCGAAATCCTCGACGCCCTGCGGCGCGGAACCGTACCCCAGGATGGGCTCGACGTATTGGCGGTGGGCTTGGAACGCTTCCGGCAACCCATCGACGATGAGCTACAACGTGCCGCCGATAGTGGCTGTGGATTCAAGGCGGTGCGCGGTGAATACGGGTGTGGCAAGACGTTCTTCTCGCGGTGGTTGCAGCAAGAGGCACGCGATATGAAATTCGCCACGGCGGAAGTGCAGATTTCAGAAACAGAAACCCCCTTGCACAAGTTGGAGACTGTCTATCGCAGGATGATGGAACGACTCGCGACGACCAGCAGCCGTTCAGGCGCGTTTCGGGGGATCGTGGATGGTTGGTTTTATGCGTTGGAGGAAGATGTCATCAGCTCGGGCAAGATTGACCCGAATGACGAGGAGGCATTGATCAAGGCGACGGGAGAATTGATGGAGCGCAGGCTGGATGTGATTTCGATCAAGGCTCCAAGTTTTTCGGCAGCACTCCGCGCGTACCGGGAGTGTCTGGCAAACGGTGAGTCCGCGATGGCCGAGGGATTGATCGCCTGGCTGTCAGGACAACCAAACGTCGCCGCAGCGGTGAAGAAGCGGGCCAACATCAAGGGTGACGTGGATCACTTCACGGCGCTGAGTTTCCTGCAAGGGTTACTGGTCGTATTGAAGGACTCGGGTCATCCGGGGTTGGTGTTGGTGCTGGATGAGGTGGAGACACTTCAACGGGTGAGATCAGATGCGCGGGAGAAGGGTTTGAATGCGTTGCGCCAGTTGATCGACGAACTCGATGCCGGGGTGTTTCCGGGGCTCTATCTGGTGATCACGGGGACCCCGAGTTTCTTCGATGGACCACAAGGATTGAAGAAGTCACCTCCCCTCGCCCAGCGGCTGCACACGGATTTTGAAACGGACAGCCGCTTCGACAATGCCCGCGCGCCGCAAATCCGGTTGAATGCCTTTAACCATGAGATGCTGTTGGAGGTGGGGAGGAAAGTCCGGGATGTTTATGCGGAAGGTTCCAAAGATAGCGGCCGGATGCTTCAGCTCGCGGACGATGCGTTGATTCAATCCTTGGCACGTGGCGTTGCGGGTTCGTTGGGCTCCAAGACGGGAATCGCACCACGAATTTTCCTAAAGAAGCTGGTGGCCGATTTGCTGGACCGAATCGAGGACCATCCGAGTTTCAATCCGCTCAGTGATTACCGGCTTACGATCCGCGAGGAAGAACTCAGTCTGGAAGAAAGGAACTTGATGGCGGCATCGTCCGTGGACGACATTTCCCTGAAACTTTGAGCGCCTTCGACCAACTCGATCCACTCGTCCAGCACCATGTGGTCAACACGCTGGGGTGGCGCGAGCTGCGGCCCTTGCAGGAGCAAAGCATTGCACCGATCCAGGCGGGCGAACATTGCCTGTTGTTGGCAGCCACCGCCGCCGGCAAGACCGAGGCCGCCATGTTTCCGGTGCTCTCGCGGATCTGTGGTGAAAACTGGACCGGCCTCAGCGTGATTTATGTGTGTCCACTCAAGGCACTGCTCAACAACCTCCATGTGCGACTGGATGGATATTGCAGGATGTTGGGGCGGCGATGCGAGGTGTGGCATGGCGATATCGCACCCTCGGTGAAGACCCGGATCAAAACGGACCCACCGGACGTGTTGCTCACCACGCCTGAATCACTTGAGGTGATGCTAATTTCGAAGGATCCGGCGGGGCGGGAAATTCTGAAGGGAGCGCGGATCGTGGTGATTGATGAAATCCATGCCTTCGCCGGTGACGACCGTGGCTGGCATTTGCTCGCAGTGCTGGAACGGATCACGAGATTGGCGGGACGCGAACTTCAGCGCATCGGACTTTCGGCAACAGTGGGGAATCCTGATGAGTTGCTGACGTGGCTCGCCGGGCACTGCTCAGGTTCCAGGAAGGTGGTCCAACCCGACGCAGGTGCCAATCTGGCGGAAACACGGATCGAATTGGACTACGTAGGCACACTCTCAAACGCGGCTGTCGTGATCTCCCGTTTGCACCGTGGCGAGAAGCGTTTGGTGTTCTGCGACAGCCGGGGACGGGTGGAAGAACTCGGAAACGAGCTTCGCGAGCTTGGCGTCACGGTGTTTCTTTCTCACAGCTCCCTGAGCGCAGAAGAACGCAAAACCTCGGAGCAGGCATTCGCTGAGGCACAGGATTGCGTGATTGTTTCCACCAGCACGCTTGAGCTGGGCATTGATGTTGGGGACTTGGATCGTGTCATCCAGATTGACGCGCCGCATTCAGTGGCGTCGTTCCTTCAGCGACTTGGACGGACTGGGCGACGCTCCGGCTCCACTCGAAACTGCT
Organism: Verrucomicrobiales bacterium; assembly: GCA_038237425.1. Taxonomy (GTDB): domain Bacteria; phylum Verrucomicrobiota; class Verrucomicrobiia; order Verrucomicrobiales; family Akkermansiaceae; genus Luteolibacter. The sequence continues at coordinate 6,181 of JBBRYQ010000089.1, read as the reverse complement.
TGTTTCTTGCCACCAGTGAGAATGCGTTGCTGAAGGCCGCCGCGCTGTTGGACCTCTGGGCTGAAGGATTTGTTGAACCAGTCCGCCCTCCGGCCAGGCCATTGCACCTTTTCGCTCAACAGTTGATGGCGCTTTCGCTTCAGGAGGGCGGGATCGGGGTGAACGACTGGTTTTCGTGGTTGGGCAGACTGCCTGCGTTTGCCAACGAAAGCCGGGAGGTCCTCGATGAGATCGTCCGTTTCCTCCTGCACGAACAGATTCTTTTCTCGGACGGCGCGCGCCTGAGTTTCGGCGATGCCGGGCAAGCGCTTTATGGGCGGAGGCATTTCCTGGAGCTGGTCTCGGTCTTCACCTCCGACCCCGTCTTCAAGGTTTTGCACGGCCGCAAGGAACTGGGCACCGTGGATCAGGTGACATTCCTCCGGCACCGCGACGACGAGCCCGCGACGCTCTCCATGGGCGGGCGCAGTTGGGTGGTGACCGTTTTGGATTGGAACCGCCGCGAGGCATTCGTCGTGCCCGCATCTGGACGCGGGAAGAGCCAGTGGCTCGGCGGCGGCATGGGGATGTCGTATCGGCTTTCGCGCGCCGTCCACGGCGTGCTGACGAACCCGGAAGTTTCTCCGCGCTGGTCCAATCGGGCGAGGGAGTCGATGGACTTGCTGTGGGCCGAGTATGCCTTCCTCCATGCCGAACAGGATGTGGTTTTCATCAACAGCCACAGCAACGAAACCCGATGGTTCACTTTTGCGGGCGGAGTGATCAATACCGCGCTTGCGGATGCCGTCCGCGCCTGCGGCGTAAACGAGGTTTCGTCGAGCGATTACTTGGTGAAGGTCACCGAAAACACGGGGGCGCGTAGCCTTGTGGATCGGGTCCGGCAGAAGACGGCCGATGAAATTGTCTCCTCCTTCATCGTCTCGGACGAATTCATGGAGAAGCTGAAATTCTCCGAGTGCCTGCCCAAGCGGATGGTCCAGGAGTTGCTGCGCGGGCGAATGCTCAATCACGAGGACATTCAAGACACGCTGGGCAGGGCCATGGTCGCCGTGGAGGAGTGGGCCTGATGATTCGATGCTTTTTCTCCAACAGATCACGACAATCCCGGCGCACTCTTTGAATCCGGTTCACGGCTCAAATTGGGATCCGCAGGAGGTGGGCTGACCGGATTTTGCGGGGCGAGTTCTTTCCAGAGGTCCAAGTTGGAGGACTCTGAAAGCTCCAGAATGATTCCCGCTTTGGATTCCGGGAAAAGCTCCGCAAGGCGAGCGCAGGCCTCCAAAACCGGACGCTTCGGCATGCATGCCTGCATCAAGTCGATGGCTCCTTTTCCCTTACTTTTATGCTCCCAAACGTAATTGCCTTTACCCAGGTAGCGATTGATTTGGACTTCAAAACCTTCCTCCTTGAGGATGAGCCTGTGTTTGAAAAGAACATCGGCTTTGTCGGGGAGTTTGGCTGAGAGATCCCCCTGATCATCCAAAACGAATCCAAGTTTTTCAGCGACGAGCGCAATGGGAATGCGTCGTAATCTGGTGCGTTCGTTCCGGAGTTCCTCCCTCTCGACCTTCAACTTCTCGACCTGAGCGTCGAGATTGATCAGTTGTCCGCTCAGTTTTTGCTGCCAGGTTTTCAAGGTATCCTCTCTCTGTGTTAAGGCTTTCTTCCTTTTATCAAGCTTGTCTCGAAAAACCTTGTTCTGATTGATCTCCGTGGTTGTGGTGCCCTTGAGTTCTATGAGTGATGCCTCATGTTGCCGGTTGCGTTCGAGGGTTTTTTCCAACTCCGTCTGGGTGTCCCGAAGTTTTTTTCCCGCTTCGGCAATGATCCTTTCTGCTTCCTCCGCAGCCAGTTTTTCAATTCCAGAAGCAGCGCGGGCGGCAGCACGAATAATCTGGTTCTCTTTCTTGCGGGCGGCGTCGAGAGTTGGATTGGGGAGGGAGGAACCATCCTCTACATAGCGTCGCGCCGCCTGGCGCGCGACCTCGGGCATCTGGTCACGAACCTCCTCTGGAAGCCGCTCAAGAACCGCTTGGTTCCACTGTTTGGCGAGCCAATAATCGAAATATTTGTGCGCGGGATCGCGGTCGGGGGCGACTGCCGCCGCATCTTGCACGACAGACCGGAAAGAAACTTTGCTATGGCCCTCCTGGACGGCTGCGACCGCCGGATCGCGCCCCGATGCTTCCCACAAATTCGTTTTTGAACAATGCTGTTGCCCCATGCAGACGATGCCTCGCCTCGGTGCTTTGGTCCGGTCGAGGACATGGTACTCGATGGCTTTCCGATTTGTCGGATCTTTCATTTCTCCCTTTTTCCTTCTTCTGGCGAGCTCTTGATCCACGGCCTTCAGGGAGATGTCATCCCCTTGTTTGCGCCGTTCCTCACGGATGATTTTCCTTTGGTCCGTGGTGAGTTTTTTGATGTAATCTTCGCTGAATGGATCTTCCACGATTTCCACAGGACCAATCTTGGAAACGATGAAATGAACGTGGATGTCGTGATCGGTTTCCCGGTGGATCACCGCTCCGAGAACCTTCAAGCCGGACTCCTTCTCAATGAGGATAGCCACCTCGCGAACTGCTTCCAAGGCATCTTCGCGTGTCAAAAATTGACCCGCCGCCAAGGCGTTCCAGGGTGTTAAGCGGCAGAATACTTTGCCAAGATTCCCACTGAACTCGCCGCGTGGAGCGGTCCGCGTCCGCGTCCCGTCATGCCATTTTCTGCGAGCATCGTCAGCCTTCCTGATGTTCGCCTTCCACTTCGCGCTGGGCATGAAGACAGCCTCGGAAACACCTTTCAAGTCGTCGCCGAACCAGAGGTTGCCAATCAGATCGAATCGTCCTCCACCACCGAAAAAATAGCTTTCCAGAAGCGCCGCGTGGTTACGCTCGGCAGTTCTTTCCTCAGGATTGAGGAGATCCCAGTTGCTCTGGACGTCGACGAAGTGAATGTAGGATAGACCATCAAGATGCTCCAATTCTGCATGCTTGGTCAGCGCACCATATGACTGGCTGATGGCACCTTTGCGGCGACCTTTGCTGCCCTTTTTTTTTGCCATAAGTTGTTTTTTCTATTCTTTGCTACCGCTGGGAAGCCGGGGCGATGAGGCCCCGGTATTCAGACCAGATGCCTTTTTGGCACTTTTGTCGTTTTTCGGTCCCGAAAAACCCGCTGCGCTGACAAAAGATGCCAAAAAGGCTCGCTATCGCTATCTGGCCCCTTCGGGGGAATCGCCTGCCTACAGGCCAATCTGTTCGGTGGCCGTCGCCAAAGGTTTTTCCGAATTTGCCATAGGCACGGCACCGGCCTGCGATTGATCCGCAGGGCTGGCCTCCGACGCGGCAGAAGATTTTTCTGGATAAGAAGGATGCACCGCTTCCGCGGCTTTACCTTGTCCTCCAGCTTCTTTCCTAGCCGCTTTTTTGGCCTCCAACTCCTGTCTGCGTTTTTCTTCTTCGGCTTCTTTGGCGCGAGCCTTTGCTTCCCGCCAGTCCACCCACTTTTTGGAGAGCTGACTGGGACTCGACTCCCGCTCGATGTCCACGAGTTCCTCGAGCAGCATGCCCCTCAGGTCAGGCGAGTTAGCCGCCAAGTCTTCGGCAATCATCTCTCCGACCTCTGCGTATTTGCTCCCGATGATGGGTTCGCACAGGTGTGCGAGTTGGGCGATTTCATCTCCAACCAACATTTTGACGACCTGCGAATTCATCACTCCAGTCTTGGAGGATTTACCATTTTTATTTTTTTTCTTAGTTTCCGAAGGCGCACTGTTTACAGGAGTGGCGTTCGCCGATGCGGTTGCATTTTTGGTATCCATATTTTTGTTTTTCTGGGTTAGGAAGACAATCGACAGCACCCATCTGGGTGTTTGGAACCATTGTCCTCGTTATGCCGGACCGCTAATCATCGGGCAAAACCCCGGCGCGGATTTTGGGCAACTTAGGCCCGTAGGGAGTCTGGCTGGCGGCCAAAACTCGTACTAACAGGACGCTCACTGATTTGGCCTTGGATTAGGCCGTAACGTCCACACGTCAAAAAAATACTCCCGACACCCTTGTGTCAAACAAAAATATCAGGATGCACGCACATTAAATGTAAGAGTGCTTTCACAATTTCTTCCTCCGCCTTGTCTTCCCCCGCGCGCTTTCGCGCGCGGGGGCCGTCGGCGGTTTCGCAGGGGCATGAAGCAAAACAACACCCACACCATCCTATCACCTCAGCAGGAAGAAGCCCTTCGCCAGATTCTTCCGATCGCCAAAATTGCCACCAGCGGCACGGTTGCCAATCTACCGGTGCGCCCGCGCACTCACACCCTCATTGCAGGACCAAGCGGCTCGGGCAAGAGCCACATCGCTAGGGAAATCGGCAGGATGCTCGGCATCCCGACCATGGTCATCAACGTCTCGTCCTGGGTAGTTTTGTCGGCTCGGAATGAGCCATGGACCTACTCGGAGATTTGTTCGTGGCTTGATAACAACGGTTCTGCGGGCGGAATTCTCGTGCTCGACGAGGTCGACAAACTCAACGCCGATGGCGACACTTCATGGCTCAATCACATCATACTTGAAATCCACGACTTGCTCGATGGCGTCATCCCATTGGCGGCACGCCTGCCAAACCAACCGGAGACCGACGCTTGGGAATGCGCGCCCGCTGCCGTCCCGGACAACCAACTCCGCACGATGCTCTCCGCTCGCCTCAGAAACTCAGTTTTCATTCTCGCTGCCGGTGCCTGGCAGTCGGCATGGACGGGCATGGCCAAGCCGAAAATCGGATTCGGTGGTACCGCTCCGGACATTGGATTTCCCCGAGCCGATCAGATCCTCGCAATGATAAAACCGGAACTTCGCCAGCGTTTTCGCGACTCAATCTGCTGGCTTCCCCCGATGTCCGGTGAGGACTACCACACCGTGTCCGCCCGCATTCAGGCGGAACTCCCCGAACCTTGCATGCGCGCGACGTGGAACCGACTGGCCACGCCGATGATCCGACAGGCGATGGATGGCGGACTTGGGATGCGTGTGTTTGAAGAATTGATGCTCGCGGTCCTGTTGGAGTCGCATGGACACCCGGCTCACCACTTTCAGAAGCGACCATCTTGCCCACCTTTGATTTGATGCCGTCCGGCAAAAAGAAATCCACCCTTCGCAAGCCCGGTCCCGTTTCCGGTCCGCGTGCCTTCGGGAGATTGGGGTTCATGCATGAAGAAGAAAATCAACCTTGGAAAAAAAACACTGATGAGCCTGGAAATACAAATCACGACGATCCTCACATCCCTGAACCGAACAGAAGTGCGCATTGATCGGATGAAGCCAGTCCGGCATAACACCGGAAATTTCGTCTTCGTGGATTACCACACCACCGCCGAGCCAGAGGTACCGCGCAGTCGGTATTTTGCGCATCAGCAGGTTCAAAATTGTTGCGATGTTTGGTTGGAGTCCCCTCCTGAATCCAACAACAAGCAACCCGGCATCAATGCCGCTTGAATGCGATCATGCCTGCCACACACCAAAACCTTTAGCGCGAAGTTCCCGGGCCAGCCGCACTTCCGCTTTGATCGCCCGCTCCCGGGGCATGCGTTTTCCGGTACCAGGGACGAGGTCCATGCGGAGCCGCAGTCCGTAGCGGTGGGCAATGCGGGACGAGTTCCGGCCACCGGAAACGTGCTCCAAGAAACGATCCGAGGGTCGCAGGCTGGATGAACCCGCGTAAAGGCAAAGACTACCCGGAACATATCGCGGGTTGGCTTTCTGAAATGCGGAATCCAGCACGACGGACGAGTCCAACTCAAGTAGGTAGATGCCCCGTGGGAGGTGTTTGTAAACGGGAATTGCGGACGATGGTTTCGACTTTTTGCGGCTGCTGCCGCCGAATGGATTGGGACGGGTGGTCATGGTATTCGTTGCGTTTTGGTATATCGGCCAAGCCGGGTTGGCAGTCGCCGGGCGACTTAGTTACCGTTTGGCAATAACTTTAGCAACAAGAATTTGACCGAAGCGACAATTTACCGCCATCGTCTTGATCGTGAGCGAAAACCAATCCTCCGGAACTCCGGGCCGTGGCCCCAACTACGAAAAGAATCAACGCCCAGCATCCTCCAAACGTGTGACGTTCGCGCTCGGTGCAGAGGGTCAGGAACAGGCGGACCGATTGGCACGGATCCTATCAGTGGGCAGGA
>JBBRYQ010000088.1:0-21459 GCA_038237425.1 Verrucomicrobiales bacterium | reverse complement strand
CATCAATCGTCAATCAACCCCGTATCGGTTGAAACAGCACAAGCTTACACCCGATCGCTGCAGTCCCACGGCCGAATCCCCCCAACAACACCCGCTTGCCCGACGACAGATTCGCCTCGGGTGTCTCCAGTAACAGATGAAGGTGGTTGCCCATCAGCACTCAGGCGTGGACGTGCCAGCCATGGCTCGCACAAACCCTCTCCAGCCTAACTGGCGCAGAATTTGGTGGGATGCGCCGCTTCCCGACCAGAAGGCAGAAAGCAAGACATTGGTATCTGAGTTCGTAGCGCATGTCAGTCGATTTGGGGTTGATACTTGAGAAGCAGATTTCGGACCTGCTTGGCCTGATAGGATTTCGCCTTATTTCCAATGGGCTGCAAATTGATAGTCTCCTCCACTCTGTCCTTGTGGAAGAGGGTATGGCTGCCTTTGCCGGGTTTGCGGGAGAAGCCCGCACGTTCGAGGAGGTGGCAAATGTCGGCAGGCCTCTGGCGGCAGATGGTGAAGTGCGGCGGTCGCAGACACGCCGCTACAGCGGGGGATCAAGCCTTGGTGGCGGCGATGAGAGGGGCCGCGAATTCGCGGACGGCTTGGGCGGCGTTTTCTGGATAGAGTTCCACTTGTTTCACGATGGCGGAGCCGACGATCACGCCATCTGCTGCGGCTGCAACCATGGCTGCTTGGTCCGGGGTGGTGATACCGAAGCCGACGCAGACGGGGACGCCCGTGTGGGCCTTGATCGAGGAAACGAGAGCGGCGATATTTGCTGAAGGAGCACCGTGCGAGCCGGTGACGCCCGTCCGAGAAAGGGCGTAGATAAATCCTTCCGCGGACTGCGCGAGGATTTTCACCCGTTCCGGGGGAGTCGTCGGTGCGATGAGGCGGATGTGCTTGAGACCGGCGCCGATGGAGAGGTCCTTGTTGAGCGCTGCCTCCTCCGGTGGAAGGTCGAGGAGAAGGATGCCGTCGGCACCAGCGGCTGCGGCGTCGTGGTGGAAGGCTTCGAAACCATAGGTGAAAATGGGATTCAGATAGGTAAAGAGGACGATGGGCGTCTCGTGGGTTTCGCGGAAGCGGCGGATGAGTTCGATGACGCGGATGGTGGTCATGCCGGACTTGAGGGCGCGGTCGGCGGCGAGTTGATTGACGATACCATCGGCTAACGGATCAGAGAACGGCAGGCCGAGTTCGATGATGTCGGCTCCGGTGTCCGCGAGGGACTTGATGATTTCCAGCGAGGTTTCGAAATTCGGATCACCAGCGGCGACGTAGGCGACGAAGGCTTTTTTTTCGGTTTCCCGAAGGCGGGCGAAGGTAGAGTCGATGCGGTTGGGCATGGGGAAGATGTTGAGAGTGGATGGTTGAGAGTCGAGAGGAAGAGTTTGAGTGGCGAGAGTCTGATTTTTTTTATCAATTTTCGACCATTCACTTCTTCAAATTTTCCTAGCAAGTTTTTCGCAGGACTTGATGTCGAGTTTTCCGGAGGCCAGCACGGGGATTTCCGTGACGGGGATGATGTGCTTGGGGCACCAGAGTGAGGATAGACCTTCATCCAACAGTTTGTAACGGAGGTCGATGCATTCCTGTTCGAGGGCGGGGCCGGCGATGGTGGAGAGCAGCAGGATGGCCTCGCCCTTTTGTTCATCCGGCACGCCGACGACAGCGATCTTGCGCTCTACTTCGGAGTCGAGTCCGAGGACCTTGTTGATGGCGGCTTCGACAGTTTCGTGAGGCACCATTTCACCTGCGATTTTGGAAAAGCGCGAAATACGGCCCTCGATGTAGAGAAAGCCGTCCTCGTCCATGCGTCCGACATCGCCGGTGCGGAACCAGCCGTCGGAGGTGAGGACTTCGGCGGTCTTTTTTGGATCGCCGAGATAGCCTGAGAAAACATTGGAGCCCTTGAACCAGATTAAGCCTTGCTGACTGATAGGGATTGAGTGGTCCGACGCCGGATCCGTCAGCTTGATTGCCAGGCCGGGGAGGAGTTGGCCGACAGATCCGTGGCGCGATGACGGCAGCACAATGGCGTCGCCGGCAGGTTCGGGATCTGGCAGGTTGACGTTGGTGGCGGGCGATGTTTCAGTTAGTCCGTAGCCTTCTTGCGGACGGACGCCGAACTTGTCTTCGAAAGCGGAAGCCAGTGATTGGGGCAGTTTCTCAGCGCCGGTGACGACGAGCTTCAGTGATGAAAGCTGCGAGGGATCGATCCGCTTCATGTAGCCGCGAAGGAATGTCGGGGTGGAGAGGAAGATGTTGATCTGATGGAGCGCGATCAGCTCGGCCAGCCGCTTTGTTTCCAGCGGGCTCGGATAGGTTACGAGGTTCACACCTTCGATCACAGGAAACCACAGAGTGACTGTGCAGCCGAACGAATGGAACAACGGTAGGCAGCCGAGGATCGCCGAACCTTTTGTCAAGTTCAGGCGTGAGCCGAACTGGCAGACGTTGGCGAGGACGTTGCGGTGGCTGAGCACCACGCCTTTCGGCTCGCCCGAGGATCCGGAAGTGAAAAGCAAGGTGGCTTCGTCCTGCGCACGTCTTTTATTCAATCCTAGCAGGACGATCAATGCGGATGATGGAAGCAGTTTTGAAATTATGGCCCAGGAGATAATCTTCTTCTTGAGTGTCGGCAGCACGCGCTCGATGAAGATGAGGTCTCGGTTAGGCGGCCATGGGAATGATGAGACTTTTCTAACGAATGGATCCGCAGTGATGAAGCGATCCACGTCGGCCTGGCGGATGCTGGATTTTACTGCCTCGGGTCCGGCGGTGAAATTGAGGTTTACCGGAGTTTTTCCAGCAAAGATCACGGCGAGGTTGGCGATGAGTCCAGCTTTCCCCGGAGGAAGAACGATTGCTACGCGCGGCTTGTCGGTTTCTTCTTTGATGAACTTCGAGAAAACGATAGCGGCGGCGAGCACCTTATCGTAGGTCATTTCCGAATCGTCCGCGCCGTCGATGATGCGGTTTTTCGAATGTTTCTTGAGGCCCCTTAGCAGGGACATGGCGAGTGAGCCTTTGAAGAGCGCTCGCGAACTGTAGGCTTCTTCAGCGGCGGAAAAAAGCGCCTGCTGATAGGAGGCAACGTTTGCATCTGCGGCAGCAATGAGTGGGGCGATGCCGAAAACAGCGATGGGCAGCGCAGACTGGCGCTCGACGCTGAGGCTGGATTCGCGTGGGCAGTCGATGGCGATCGGCAGGACCGGCAAACCGAACGCGCACAGCGCCTTGAGATGCGACGCAGGAATGTGGCAGGAGGTCGCATTCCGTGTGATGGCGCTGCCGGGAACGTAGATGAGCACGCCGCCATTCGCGAGATACGGCTGGAGTTGGGTGCCAGCGGCGGCGGGCGCGGCGTCTGCGGCGGAGAACATCGCGCCGGAGCCGGATTTCTGGAGGTGGCTGGTGAGCGCGGGATCGTAGTGGGCGGTTTCCTCGACGAGCCAAGTGATCTGTCGGCCGGCGAAAAGTTTTTCGATCTGGAGGAGCAAATCGAGCTCGAGGCGGCCAGGAATGACGAGGCAGCCGGTTGATGGGAGGCGTTCCTTGTGAATGAATTGAATCGGAGAGGAGGACATTTGTCGGAAATCGTTGGTGTGAAAAGGTCCGGGACCTTGCTTCACCGCGATTTAGGAGAAATTTACCCAATGTGGCACGGTTAATTTTCCGCGAAATCTCGATTGCTGGAAAAGCGTCCGTCCGCTCAATGGCCGTCCTTGGGTACGGTGATAAGGAACTTCGTCTCACGACCGGGCACCGAGGTGACACCGATGGTCCCGTGGTGCGCCTCGATGGCACGCTTGACGATCGAGAGCCCGAGTCCGGTGCCCTTGATTTCCTGCTGCGAGTGGTGCTTCTCCACTCGGTAAAACCGCCGGAAAATGTGCGGCAGATCCGCGCTCGGAATGCCGACGCCGTTGTCAGCCACCCAGATGTGATAATCTTGGCCGATGAGCTGGCAGCCGATCTCGACACGGAGTCCGCTGTAGGGGTTTTGTTTGAGGGCGTTTTCGACGAGGTTGAAAAGTACCTGGGTCCAGTAAAAGCGGTCCCCCTGAAGTGTCACTGCGGGGTCCGGCATGGTGACCATGATCTCCGCTTTCTGGGTGCGGATGACGGACTCTAGCCGTTCGAGAATGTCATTCACGCACGAGCGGAAACGGAACGGCTCCACCTTGAGCGCGCTGGCCTCACCGGACTCCAGCCGCGAGATGACGAGCATGTCTTCCACGATGCGAGAGATGCGGTCTGCGTGTTTGCGCATGACCGTTAGGAAACGCCGCGACATCTCCTTGTCGTCCAGCATGTCATCGTCCAACAGGTTTTCCAGGTAGCCGTTGATGATGGCCAATGGCGTGCGGAGTTCGTGCGAGGCATTGGCGACGAAGTCCTTTCTCACCTGTTCTATCTGGTTTTGCGTGGTCACGTCGCGGATGATGACACGGGTGATAGGATCGCTGTCCGGGGGATTGGATAGCTGAGCGGCATCGATGATCCACGCATTGACGCCGCGGGTTTCGAGGTCGCCGCGCGGGGAAGTCTGTTGGGGAAGGACGATGCGAGACTGCACTGGCTCGCCGGTTTCCAAGCAGCGCAGCAGCGCATCCGCCAGTCGGGGATCGATGAACGCTTCGCGGACGGGGCGGTTGAGTAACTCCCGGTTGCCGAAAAGAGAGCGTGCGGCCTCGTTGGCGAATCGGATGTTAGCATCGGAATCGACGAGCAGGAACGCATCGCCGAGTGCATCGAGCAGGCGGTTGCGTTCTTCGCGGGCTTGTTTGAGATCGAGTTCAAGGCGGAGTTTCCATGCGTTGACTTCGGCTTCGGCTTCCTTGCGGGAATTGCGGTGACGATAAACAAAGAGCGTCAGTGCGGTGAGTGCCGAAACAGTGGCAATGATGGCGATTTCGTTGGTCATCCGTCGGCTTTCGCTACGCAATAGCCGATCCCGCGAATTGTTTCAACCCATGAACCATGAATTCCGAGTTTCTGCCGGAGGCGTTTCATGTGGGTATCCAGCGTGCGGCTGTGGGTCGCATCGCTGTATCCCCAGACGGTGCGGAGCAGGTCGTTGCGGTCCTGTGGTTTTCCCGAGCGCTCGCAGAGGAAAAGCAGCAACTTAAACTCCGTGGCGGTCAGATCGGCCGGTTCGTTATCCAGATAGAATTTGAGGGAGTTCTTGTCGAAACGGAACGGGCCGTAAGTGAAATCGACATTGCCCGGAGGCGCGTCCGAGCGTTTTAAAATGGCCTGCACGCGCAGCATCAGCTCTTTCGGGCTGAAAGGCTTCGTCAAATAGTCGTCGGCTCCGGCTTCGAGTCCCTGGATGCGGTCCTCGGTCTGCGCGCGGGCCGTCAGCATGATAACCGGGATGTTCACAGTGCGGTTGTCGCGCCGTAGTTCGCGGAAAACCGAGTAACCGTCGCGGCCGGGGAGCATCAGATCGAGAATGATCAGGTCCGGCCGTTCGCGCAAGGCTACCTCGGTGCCCTCCACTCCGTCATGGGCTTTGAGTACGTCGTATCCCGCTCGTAAGAGGTTGAAGCCGATGAGGTCGGCGATGTCACGTTCGTCCTCTACAATCAGAATTCGATTCATTTCGAAGACAAACTAGCGGGCATACTGTCACAGGGCGAAACCCTCGCATGTGACGATTTGGTCACAGTATATCCTTACTGACGTAGGCTCCGGGTTGGGTCGTGCGGGCAATTCCTATTTTCACCCCAGCGGCGAGCGACGTATTCACGCCGGTGCGGACGCCGTCACCGAGGATCGCGCCGAGCTTGAGCCGACCGGTATCCACGGGTTTCCCCTGAATCATCGACACGTGGTGGCGACCGTCGTTGCGGTGGTTTTCCGTGCAGGTTCCTGCGCCGAGCGTGACGTGGGTGCCGATGATGGAATCGCCTACGTAGCACTGACGAGAAATGTAGGAGTTGTTGTAAATGATCGAATTTTTCACCTCAGCGCCGTTGCCGACATAGCAGTTTGCGCCGATGCTGGTGGCACCACGGATGTAGGCGTTTGGGCCGATCTGGCTGTTCGAGCCGATGAGCACCGGCCCTTCGATGACCGTCCCGGGCAGGATCCGCGAGCCGTTGGCAAGGCGGATGGTGCCCGACAAGCTGGCAAGCGGGCTGACTTCTCCGAGCAGTGAAGTTTCATCCATCAGGGCGAGTGCTTCTTCGTTCATGCGGAGAAGATCCCATGGGTAGAGGACAGCAAAGCAATTCTCGTCGGTGACGATCTTATCGACGCAATCTTGCGGGAGCTCGGCGCCTTTCCAAGCCAGGATATTGCCTGCGCTGTCCACCAAGCAGGTGCTAAGCTGGTTGCTGCCCAGCAGCATCAGTGCGGCAACATCGATCCAATTATCAATCGGGATTCTGAGAGTATGTTCGCCGGCATCGATTGGCTCAACAATTTGCAATCCCGCTTGGCGAAGATCTGCAGAGAGCAGGTCTTTCATCGGTATGTTTGCAATCAAGCAAGAACCGAGATCGCGGTTGGACGTGATGGGAGCACAAAGGGCTGGATTACGGGGAGGTAAGAGAGTTGCCTGCATGGGTTAACGACAGTCCATCACGATCCAATTCCTGATACACGAAAATTTTCAGTAAAACCCGAAATTTTCTCATCCTTCCAGACCCAGCGCGGTCATCAGCGCGCTAGAATTTTGGAAGACTTGGTTCGGGATTCCGAAACAACGATCCGGGGTGCCGTAACATCCAATCAGTGAGCACCCTCCGCGTGCTGCGCGTGCCACTCAGCATAGACCTTCGGTGAAATTTCCGAGGGCTTGATTTCCGATCGACCGCCCCAGAAAACGTTGGTGTAAGAGACGGGAATGCCGACGGATTCGAGGTGCTTGTCGATGGCGGCCTTGTGTTCAAGCACGCGCGGTTTTTCGGTGCCGTGGACGACGCCCATGATATTCACATCGCCAAACTGCGGGCCACCTTCGCGCCAATAGCAGTGAGTCATGCAGAAATGGCGGCCGACTTGTGCGCCCGCTTCGATCTCGCGACCTTTCGGCACGGCCCAGTGGAAAAGTCCGTTGAAACGGGTGACGCGCTCGCCGCTGGCGGACGGTTTCACGTGTTCGAGGAAGGTGGAGAAACGGCCGATGACTTTTTTCGCATTCAGCGTTTCCGCAACCTCGCAGAAGCGATCAAGCGAAACTCCGGCGATTTCCGCGCGTTTCACCCATGGGTCCTCACAAATTTCGTCGGGCGTCAGCTCTTCCTTGAGTGCGAGCAAGACGTCCCACTCCTCCGTGGTCAGCTCGACAGGGACGGTGGTCATCATTTCCGCTGGCTCGTCGGATTTGTCACCGGGTTCCAAGGTTTTCCGGCGAGTGTGGCCTACGCCGAGGGCGAAAACTCCATTGGCAGGCATGAGCAAATATTCCGTCGCACCGGTGAGGCGGAGCAGGGCAGTGGCGTGTTCGTCCAGCGACTCACCGACTGGAACTTTCAGCGTCGTCCAGAGCCGATAGCCAGAGCCGGAAACCTCGGTGTCTGTAGAGCGGATCACCACGTGGCCGGAGAACGGATCCTCCTTCGACATGAAATCAAACGCCGCATTCAGCTTTTCCTCGGGCACCTTCCAAGCGACGAGTGCCCCATGAGCCAGCTTCGTGGAAAGCAGCGTCTGCCGCACTCGGCGGACGACTCCGGCCTCGACCATCGCACGGATGCGCTCGATCACAGTGGCCAGCGGCACTCCAGATTTTTCGGCGATCACATGGAACGGATGGCGCTGGAATCCGGCGATGAGATCTTCGGAAACGGCCAAGATGCTGCTGTTGAGCGGCTCGTTGTGTTCGACGGGTATAGTGGAATTCATAGGGAAAAGGTGGTGGATCGGGCAGGGGATCTGCGCCGCAAGATTTACCGGATGCTGGGCAAATCACGCGGAAATTTCCCCTGCGAGGCGCTTGAGATAGGCCATGGCAGGCTCGCGATCAAGGATTCGTCCTTCGAGTTGTTCAGTTTGGATGGTTTCGAGGATCTCTTTGAAACGTGGACCAGGTTTCAAGCCGAGCTTGATCAGATCACGCCCGGTGACGAGCGGCGGCGGGATCAACGGCTCGGCGGCGAACTCCACCGCCTTCTTTTGGAGAAACTCGTAGTTGTCCGTAAATCCATTCGAAGACCCGCAATCCACGCGGTGCAGCTCCATTTCCTGCTCGAAATGCGGCTCCGCCATGAAGCGCTTCAGCTTCGCCGTGCGCATCTGCTGGACGTTCATGAACTGCATGTGGCGGGCGACCATCGGCACGACCGCGGCGATGGTATCGTTAGAATAGCGCAAGCGGCGGAGGATGGTGTCCGCCATTTCCGCGCCCATCGCGTCGTGGCCGTTGAAACGGATGCGTCCTCCAGCGTCTGCGTCGAAGGTCTGGCACGGCGGCTTCGCGATGTCGTGCAGGAGGACAGCGAGGCAAAGCTCCAGCGGCGCGTCAGGCTCCAACATTTCCAGCATGATGCAGGTGTGGGTGTAAACATCGCCCTCCGGATGCCATTCCGGCGGTTGCTCGCAGCCGATCATTTTCAGCACCTCCGGCAAGAAATGATCGATCAGCCCACTATCCACTAGCAGCTTCAATCCCTTGCCCCGCCTTGGAGAAACGATGATCTTTGAAAACTCATCACGAATCCTCTCCGGCGAAATCCGCTCTAGCAGCGGCGCACATTCTTTGATCGCTGCGAATGTGCTGGCTTCGATTTCAAACCCTAACGAGGTGGAAAACCGCACCGCCCGCAGCAGTCTGAGCGAGTCCTCGGTGAAGCGCGCCTTCGCATCGCCAATCGCCCGGATTACCTTTGCGTCCAGATCCGCACGGCCACCCACGAAGTCGATCACCTCGCCGGTTAGTGGGTTTTCAAACAACCCGTTGATCGTGAAATCCCTGCGCTGTGCATCGTGCTCAGGCGTGGAAAATTCTACCGTCTCTGGCCTGCGACCGTCCTTATAACTGCCGTCCGTCCGGAACGTCGCGATTTCCGCATGCTGCCCGTTGTGCTTCGCGATCATCACCCCGAAGTGTGCGCCCACCTCGTTGGATTTTGGAAAAAGCGCTTTCACCTCCTCTGGTTTCGCAGAGGTCGCCACGTCGTAATCCTTCGGCGTCAGACCGAGCAATTTATCCCGCACACAGCCGCCTGCGAAATACGCCACATGCCCCGCGTCGATCAATCGACGGGCGAAATAGTCAGCGGTGGCGCGGGCGGGCATGGCGGAAGCATCCGCCGCTGCATGCGGTGGTTCAAGAGCGAACGTTGTGACGGAAATCACTGCTTCGCCACGTTGCTCTGCCACAGCGCGGATGGCGGCACGTCTGCCGGGCGGCAGACGATGATGCCCTGATGTTTACTTGCGCCGTTCACATAATCCGTGATCGGTCGGTCGATGATCACCATGCGGCCCTTGTCGTGGTCCGACGTGGCGTGGGTGAAATAGGCGCGGTCTCCCATTCGAAGAATCATCCCAACGTGTGAGGTGTAGCCGTTCTGATCGTTTGAGGTGATCGCGCAAATGTCGCCGTTCTGGAGATACTTCTCCGCTTCGCGCACTTTGGATTTCGGGACTTGATAGACGGGGAGGTTCGAGACTTGAGACTCGATTTTACCCATCGGCTCGATCAGCGAGGGATTCGCACGGAGGTAGCGGTAATCCTTCCACGCTACAGTCATTTCATGGATTTCCCGGTGCATCCTAACGGCTCCAGGAAGGCGCGGGGTGATATTGGTGGCGTAGCCTCGGCGCTGATTGTCGTAGAAAACCTCTTCCAAATGGTGCATCCGGCTCAGGTAGCTGCCGGTGCAGACACCGCTGCGGTAGCGCTCGATTTCCACCATCTGGAGCATGTCCTGCGGTTTGTATGGGCCGGGCTTGTAGCGCAGCATGCGGGCGATCGCCAAGGAGTTTTCATAATACGTCCAGCAGTCTAAGCCTTTGAGATTGGCGACGGGTGATTCGATCTTGTCATCCACTTCCAGCGAGTAGTTCGTGTAGGGCGTGCCGACCAGTTCGCGTGCCACCCGGATGATGCGCTCGCTCAGCGGCAGTGCCCGCCAGTTCTCGCGCTCGGCCTTGGCGATGATCGCGTAAAATTTCGACTCGCCTTGAAATACCGTGCTCAGCGGAAGCTTCGGCGGATTGAGCGGCGGCACCGGCTGCGCTGCCATCGCCAGCGGTCCGCAAATACCGAGCAATGCCGCAAGAACAAGAGTGATCTTGAATTTCATGCTCCTCCTATAGCCGAAATTCCGCGCGGGAAAAGGCAACAATCGCGCAATTCAATCCACCCGCGTCAGCAGTGGCTCAAACACATACCAATGCCGCCAATGCTCGCGGACTACCCGCAGGATCGCCGCCGCCCACACCTTCGCGGCCTCGTCGTTCTCGCCGCGTTTTCTCGGTGGCAGTTCGATGGCCGGGAAAACGATCACGCGGTACCTCCGCCAGCCGTCCCGCACGATGAACAGCGGAAAGGTCGGTGCGTTCGTCGCTCTTGCGAGAAAAAGCGGTCCTTTCGGCAGGCGCATGTGCAGCCCTGGCTCCACCTCCACGTCCATCGGTGAGACGTCGAAAATCACGCGGTCACCCTGCACCGCCACGATGTTGCCATCGCCTAGCAGACGCGCTAGCTCCACGCCTAGCAGGTTTCCCTCCTGATTGTAAAGCGAGCGGAAATTCGGATAGCGTTTCTCCTTCTGCCGGATCTCCTCCTCGCGGATTTTCTGCGTCTCAGGCTCGCGCTCGCGGGCGCGCACGGTGTAGAGCGTGCGACTGAACCGCGATGCGAACATCGGCGCTGCCAGATCGTAGTTCCCCATGTGGGCCGTTAGGATGATGCAGCCCTCCGTTCTGTGAGAAAGATCTTCCAGCGGTGCCAGTCCCTCTACCAGCCAGTCCACGCCACCGGTTTCCGTCTGGCAGCGCAGCCCGTCCGCGTAGGTCAGCGCGAAGTTCCAGAAAACCTGCCATGCACCGAGCCTCGCCCGCCACGGTCCCCATCCCGGATGCAGTGCCCGCAGGTTTCCCGCCACCGCACGGCGCTGCTTTTTCGCGATCAGGAAAAACAAAAACGTCCAGCCAGTCATCAGCACCGGCTCCAGAAACCACGGAATCACCCGCATCGCATGATGCAGCAGAAACCGCGTGTGCAGATCGCCGAACACCCCGAGCCTCGCGCCTAACCGTGATTTGTGCTCTTCCTCCATTTCAATTCCGCCCGACCTCGAATCCCACATCTTCCAACAGATCCTTGCCCACGACTGCGATGTTCGCCAGCTCGTCGCAGCGCTCGTTTTCCGTGTGGCCCGCATGCCCCTTCACCCAGCGCCAGTCGATCTTATGCCCGGCCATCGCCGCTAGCAGTTTCAGCCACAGATCCTGGTTTTTCACCGGCTCTTTCGCCGACGTCTGCCAGCCGCGCTTTTTCCAGCCGTCGATCCATTTTTTGGAAACTGCGTCGATTAGATACTTCGAGTCCGAGTGCAGCTCTACCTCGCAGGGCTCGCTCAGCAACTCCAGTGCGGCGATCGCCGCCCGCAGTTCCATCCGGTTGTTCGTGGTCATCCGGTAGCCCGCCGCCAGTTCCTTGCGATGCTTGCCGGACACCAGCACCGCGCCGAACCCGCCAGGCCCGGGGTTCCCCTTGCAGCCGCCGTCCGTATGAATGATCACTCGTTTCATCATAAATGTAGTCGCGGACTTCAGTCCGTTCCTTCAACCAAGTCAAAGCAAACGCAAAGAACTGATCTTTCTGTGGGGATCGGGCGATGGCTTCGGCAGTAAGATGGGAGGGAACCACCGTGGTCATGCCGCCGGATTCCACCTCTGATTTATCATTGGACACGGTCTGTCAGAGAGCTAGGCTCCCACACATGAATAAACTCTGGATTGCCCTCATTGCCGTAGTCGGGCTGGTCGTTGTCATCGGGCTATCAGTTGCGGGAAGTTATAACGGGCTGGTCGGGAAACAGCAGGGGGTGGATGCGGCGTGGGCGCAGGTGCTCAATCAATACCAACGCCGCGCGGACTTGGTGCCGAATCTGGTGAAGACGGTCCAAGGATCGGCGAATTTCGAGAAATCGACATTGGAAGCGGTGGTGAACGCGCGGGCCTCGGTGGGCAAGGTGACGATCGATCCGAGCAAGGCTCCCACGGATGCCGCGACGCTTCAGAAATTCCAAGAGGCGCAGGGGCAGTTCAGCAGTGCGTTGAGCCGGCTACTGGTGGTTTCCGAAAACTATCCGGACCTGAAAGCAAGCGCGGGATTCCGCGACTTGCAGGCGCAGCTTGAAGGCACGGAGAACCGGATCTCGGTGGAGCGCGGACGTTTCAACGAAGCCGCGAAGGATTACAACATCGGCGTGCGCCGTTTCCCGATAGTGCTCTTTGCGGGGATGCTTGGATTCCAATCGAAGCCGTATTTCCAAGCCGACGCCGGAAGCGAAAAAGCCCCCGAGGTGAAGTTTGATTTCGGTGGGAAGTCTTAGCGGATGATGACTCGCTCGTGGCATTGCCCGGCGTGGCTTCTGACATGGACCGCCCTGATATGGAGCGTGGCAGCAGCCGTCCATGCGGCGGCGCCTTTACCCGCGAGCCCGACGCCGCATTATATCCGCGACGACGCGAATTGGCTGGGCCCGGCCGCGTTCTCGGCGCTGGATGCGAAGTTGCAGGCATTCGAGCGGGAAACTTCGTCGCAGTTCGTAGTGGCGATTTTCCCGGAGATCCCGCAGGACGAGGAGTTGTTTGATTTCAGCCAGCGGCTCTATCAATCGTGGAAGCCCGGTGGCGCGGAGAAGGACAACGGTGCGATTTTCTTGATCTTTGCGAACGACCGCAAACTGCGAATCCACACGGGATTCGGGATGGAAGGCGTGTTGCCGGACGCGCGGTGCAAGCAGATCATCCAGGACGTCGTCGCACCACAAATTCGCGCAGGCAACAAAGAAGCGGCCGTGAATGCCGGCGTGGATGCGATGATCGCCGCGGCAAAGGGCGAATATACCGGCACCGGCAAGACGAGGCTGGACAAAAAGCCGGGGGACGGCGGCGCGGATACCCTGCTGTTTTTGATTACGCTAATCATCATCGCGGCGCTGATCTTCCCGCGCTTTTTCGCGGCAGCGGACGTGATTTTCACGGATCGCGGAAGATCGCGGACCCGCGGTGGCTGGTGGGACGGCGGCTCATCCGGCGGCGGATGGGGAGGCGGCGGTGGTTTCGGCGGCGGCGGTGGTGGTGGAGGATTTTCCGGCGGTGGCGGCGATAGCGGCGGGGGAGGCGCGAGCGGCGGCTGGTGATCGACACGACATCTCAATGAAACCGATTTTAACAGACGAGGAGGAGCTCATGCTGGTGGATGCGATCCGCGAGCAGGAGCTGCGCACCAGCGCGGAGATCCGCATCTGTCTTTCCTACAAGCTTTTGTGGCGCCATGAGCGCTACGCGTGGAAGGTTTTTGATAGAGCGGGCATGCGCAACACCCGCCAGCGAAACGGTGTGCTCATCGTGATGATGCCGGTGATGAAAAAAGTGATCATCATCGGCGACACTGGAATCGATTCGGTGGTTCCGTCGGATTTTTGGAAAACAACTGTCGCTGCGATGATTCATGAAATTCACGAAACCGATGCGCTGCACTCCCTCCGCGAGGGGCTCCGCCGCGTGGGTGATGTTCTATCCGTGCACTGGCCGCGCGAGGATGGCGATGTGAACGAACTGCCGGATGAGATCCTGCGGTGAATGGGCGGCCATCCGTCTTCGTTGTGAACTATTTGAAGGACGCGATTGGCCAAAGAACCGGCAGGAATGCCCGTCTCACACCGGAAGTGTCACTTGCAGGACGACGGAGTCTTCCAGCGCTGTTAGTGGTGCGCCGTCTCGTGGGAGCAGGATGAATTGGCCTTTCGTGAAACGGCGGCCGCCGTCGCTTTCCAGTTCGCCCTCCACGACGGATAGAATGGAGAAACGGTCGTCCTGCGGGTTGGTGATGGTTTCACCGATTTCCACCGTTCTCTTGTCCGTTTTGAAATACTCGCAGGTGGCAAGGTTTTCTCCGTTAGGGACATCCATGGCTGGCTCGAAGTCGCTGAAGTCGATACTCGCGAGGGATTGGGAAACATGCAGCTCGCGCGGCTTCCCATCGAGGCCGAGGCGGTTCCAATCGAAGACCCGGTAGGTGGTATCCGAGTTCTGTTGGATCTCGTGGATCAGAAATCCGGCACCGATCGCATGCAGCCGCCCGGACGCGATGAAAATCGAATCTCCGGCTTGCGGGGTGATCGCATGCACCACATCGGCGACGCTGCCGTCATCGATGGACTTTTCGAAATCCGCGCGAGTGACGCCGTTTTTCAGGCCTACATAAAGTTTCGCGCCCGAATCGCAATCGGCGATGAACCACATTTCCGTCTTCGGCTCACCCCCGAGGCTGGCCGCCAGATTGGCCGGCGGATGGACCTGGATAGAGAGGTCATCACGGGCATCGAGCACCTTGATGAGGATGGGGAAACGCGGGTGGTCGTGGAAGCCCTCACCGAAAATTTCTTCGCGGTGATTTATCCACAAATCGTGCAATGTGCTTCCTGCGTGAGTGCCTTGATCGACGACTGATTGCTCCTCTTCACGGTCCACGATTTCCCAGGACTCGCCGAATGGCTGCTGCGGATTCGGCAGGCGGCGGCAGTAAACGCGCTCGAGTTCGCGTCCGCCCCAGACGCGTTCCATGTAAAGAGGGGTGAAGGTAATTGGCTCCATGTCACTTGAGATAGGGGCTCCAGCCGATTTTGGCAATGGCAGATGAAGCCTGCGATTGACCCCGCCGATTCGTGGGGCAAACTTGCCGCACTTGCCTGATTACGAAACACCTCCCGCAGAACCTGCACCGCTTCCGAAGAAGCGGAGAAAAATCCGGCGCTGGCTCGTGCTGGCGGTGTTTCTGCTCGGTCTCGTCTGGCTGAACGGCCCCGGCCTGCGGTGGATCGCGCCGATGGTGGCATCGCATTTCCTCGAAAAAGCCGGGCTGAAGGGGACTTTCAAACTGGAAGGCAGTCTCACCAGCGGGCTCTCCATTTCGGACCTGCGGCTTGGTGGTGACAAGGACCTCGCCGGACTCTCGGTGGACAAGGTGATGCCGGTTTACCAACTTTCGAAACTGATCCACGGCGAAATCGACAGTCTAACGATTGATGGGCTGCATGCCGATCTCCGCCTCGGCCTGAAAAAGGAAACCATGGAAAAACCGCCGCTCGATCTCGCAAAACTCGTCGAAACCCTGCGCACCGTGCGCTCGCGGATACTGCCCGCCGCCATCGAACTCAAGAACATCAGCCTCTCCGCCACTCGCGATGGGAAACCGGCCTTTTCCCTCGCTCCCAGCAATCTAACTCACCGTCCCGGCAGCGCCGAAATTTCGCTGGAGCTGGGTGCCATCACCGATCCAACAGGAAAGACCTGGCCCTCTCAGAAATCGGCCGTGCTGTGGAATGTGGACGCTATTTCCATCGCCCACCTCGATCCGTTACCGGGCGTCAGTGTGAGCGATCTCATCGTGCGGCTTCCCGCTGGTGGTCTGCCCTCGCTGGACACGCAAGTGCGAGTGGATGATGCGGTTTTTGTGATCGGCAGCTCGCCGGGATTTGGCTCCGCGAAGATTGACCTGCGCGAAGGGAAACTCCAGATCGCTGAAACGGCGAAACGTTTCGGCGTGGAGATTCCCGCCAGCGCGACACTCACCTCACTGGCCATCGACGTTGACGGAGTTCTACCCGATCCCATGGCCGCGACGGGTAGCGCGCGGGTGCTATTAGAAAATCTGGCGTTCAAGGACTGGAGCGCTGAGGAAGTTAATCTCGGCACCTCGCTGCAATCCGATCTGGCCACGCTCACAGTCAGGGCTAAGGCGCTGGGCACGGATCTATCCGTTGAGGCCGGTGCTCCCGTCACGCGCTCGGCCACCAATCTGCTGTTAGGTAATACCGTTGGCCGTTTCAACATCGCCAGCGTGCCAGCCGTCCTCGCGGAGCTAGCGAAACGCACGCCCGCCATCGATCCAACAGCTCCCATCCCTCCTTCCTCGCTGGATGGAAATTTCAACCTCTCCCTCACCGGCAACCGCCCGCAGGCCGCCGACGCGGATCTGGTGATCAAGCCAGCGGATGCGAAGCTCGCGTCTGAAATTTCCGTCAAGGGCCACTGGCAGCCGGACGCGCCCGTCACCGCTGAACTCGCGGTGGATGGACTGAAGGCTTCAGCGATCTATCAAATCCAACCCGCCACCTATCAGGCATCGCTCGATCTCGATGAGTTCACTAACACCCGCATCGACCGTTGGCTCACCATCGTGAAGGTCAAGCCCGGCGGCATCGCGGACCTCACCGGAAAATGGTCCGGCGGCGGCGAGATCAAGAGCGGCAGACACCACGGAGAAATCAATTTCACCCAGGCGACGTGGACCCGTGAAAACGTCGCGCCGATCACCGCCATTGGCGGCGTGGCCTACGATTGGCCGGGCAAGGTCGAGACCAAGGGACTGCGCGTGCAATCGAACGATCAGATCATCGCCCTCGAAGCGGCCCTCGCCGATGACCTGCTAGTCCTCAAACGCTTCCTCTGGACCGATGGCAAGGAAGACATCGCCGAAGGAACCGCCAGTCTGCCGGTGCCGAAGGATTTTTCCAAATGGCGCGAAATGCTGGCGAACGACGCGAGGCCAGTGCAGATGGATATCAATTCGCGAGTGCTGTCTCTGGGACTTCTCAAGCAATGGATGCCGGCGATGGAAAAGATCGATCCGCGCTCGACCGGACAGCTCCAACTCAAGGTTTCCGGCACCTATGCCGAGCCGGTCGTCGATGCCACGCTCGAAGCCCGCGATCTCCGTTCACCCGCGCAACCGAAGCTGCCACCCGCTGATCTGAAAATGACACTCAAGGGGGCGGATGGGAAACTGACAGTAAATGCCATCGCCACCGCACCCGATTTTCCGGCGGCGACGATGAAAGCGAACTTGCCGTTCCGACCTTCGGAATGGGCGAAGGACCCAAAGCTGCTAGCCGAGGAACCGCTGGAATCTCGCGTGGATCTTCCCCGGCTGGATCTCTCGCGTTTCAGCACGCTGATTCCCTCCGCGGAACAGATCACCGGATTTCTAACTGGCAACGTGGTGACAAAGGGAACAATCGGCAAACCGGAGCTGAAGGGGGAGCTCATCCTCTCGGGCGGCGGGATGCGTTTCAAGGACGGCCGTTTCCCCGCCATTGAAAATCTGACAGTGGCGGTCGATCTGGCATTGGACAAGATCACCTTGAAAAGCCTGAAAACCACGGTCGCAGGCGGCACTCTGACCGGTGACGGATCGCTCGCCATCGCACAGGGCAAACCGGGCAATCTTGATTTCAAACTGCGCGGTGACCACCTACCGTTACTCCGCAGCGACCTGTTGATCCTGCGCACTAACATCGACCTCCGTCTCCAAGGACCATGGGAAAAGGCGGCTCTATCAGGCACCGTCGGCGCGGTGGACAGTGTGTTCTATCGAGATATCGAGCTACTGCCCATCGGCACCCCGTTCAATTCACCGTCCGCCGCCGCGCTGCCGAAAATCGATCCACCGAAGAGCAGCAGCCCGGCAATGCCCGAGCCGTTCCGCAATTGGGGGCTCAATGTCACCGTGCGCACTCAGGATCCGTTTCTCATCCGAGGAAACTTGGCGACGGGCGAGGTGAACGGCAGCATTCGCGTGGGCGGCACACTGGGAAATCCGCTGCCGGAGGGAACGATGACGATCAGTGAATTCCGCGCGACTCTTCCCTTCAGCACGCTGTATGTCCGCTCCGGCACCGTTTCCTTCACTCCGGGGACGGGCTTTGACCCCATCCTCGAAATCCGCGGCACTGCGGAGCCTCGTCCCTATCGGATCACCGTTTATGCCTATGGCCGGATGTCGAATCCGCAACTGGTCCTGACTTCGAATCCACCGCTGCCGGACAATGAGATCATGACTCTGCTGGCCACCGGCACCACCACGACGGGCTTAGAGAATCCGCAGGCAGCGTCGTCCCGGGCGATGCAGCTACTCGCGGAGGAGATCCGGCGCGGACGGTTTCGTTTCGGCAAACAACTGCGCCCATTGTTAGGTTTGCTTGATCGCGTCGATTTCAGCATCGCCGAGGCGGATCCATATTCAAACGATTCCTTCTCCACCGCCACCCTCGCCCTCTCCGACCGATGGTTCTTATCCGCCGGCATGGGCGGGGAAGGGGATTCCCGTATCATGGCCATCTGGCGCCTCTCGTTCCGCTGATGAATTTCAACCGCATCATCACCGTCTTTCTAACCGTCGCGTCCATCGCCGGTGCGGAGACGAGCGTACGGATCGCCGGATCCAAGCAGAAGAGCGAGGGCGAGTTGCTCGGGCTGATAGGAGAACGGATGGCGCACGTCTGCAATAAGCCGGCTTCGACGTGGCGGGCGGACGACGCCGCTTTCCTGCTGCGGGAAGTGATGAAAAAGGACGGATACGCCGAGGTGCATGTGGATTGGAAAATTGTCAGGAGCGATGAGATCCTGCTCACCGTGCAAGAAGGGCTTCGACTTTCGTTAGGAAAAGTGACGATCAATGGCGTGCCTGCCGAGGATTTGAGCAAATTTGTCAAACTCTACAGCTCGCCTGCGGAAAAGGGCCGGCCGATCGCCTCTGGCAGCGCGCCTTTCCGCGAGGCGGACGTGGCGACCGGGATTTCATTCATCAAACAGGAACTCAACGCACAGGCATATTGGTCTGCGGAAGCCGTCTTGGCTTCCCGTGAAACCGATCCAGCAACCGGCGCGGTGAACGTGACGATCAACGTCACCACCGGCGTGCTCCACCGAATCGGCACTCCTCGGATTTCCAGCCCGGACGGGCGCGGCATCGACGAAACGAGGGAGGCAGTGAAACCGTTCATCGGGAAAAAAGCGCGGACGGCGAACCTGAACGCAATGCGGCTGGCGGTGGAGGAGAAATTCGGTAGCAGCGGTTATAAGGACGCAACGATCCAAATGGGACGCACACTGGTATCGCCACAGTTCATTCCGGAGTTTTCCGTCGATCTCGGCAAGCGGGTGAAACTCGATAAGATCCGGATCGATGGCCTAGAGCGGACGAACCCGGAGCGCATCAGCAAGCGCCTGAAAAAGCTCGAAGGCGATTGGTATGACGAGGCGGCGATGAACAAATACTTGCGCGGACTTCTCGCGACCGGCGCATTTTCTTCGGCACGGGTGGAGACTTCGGAGGCAGGTGAGGGGACGATCGACGCGACTCTGAATTTTACGGAATCTCGCGCGAAGGAGATCACCTTAGCCGCCGGCGTCGGCTCCTATCAGGGATTCATCACCCGCGTCACCTATGCGGACCGAAACCTATTCGGCGAGTTGTTGGGTTTTAGTTCGGGCTTCGAGTTCAGTTCTCGCGGTGTTTTGGGAGAAACGAAGGTTACCGATCCGTGGCTTTTCGGCTCGGATGTTTCCGGGACCGCTCGTATTTACGCGCTGATCTACGGCCGCGACGGATACAACACTTTCGAGAGCGGGCTCGATGGCCGCCTCACTTGGAAATTCGGCGACCACTATTCTCTGGATCTTCTGGCAGGCACATCAATTGTGAATCTAACCAGCGATGGACTCCCGACCGATGATCTGGGAGAGACCGTTTACGCTCATCCGAAACTGCGTCTAACACAAGCGCTGGACTACCGCGACAGCCCGGTGCTGCCGACCAGTGGCTGGCATGTGGAAACGCCGTTGGAAATCGGTGCCGCAGTGGGTGATCTATCAACGTCCTACGTCCAAGCAGGAATGACTGGCGGCTGGTATCACAAGATCAGCCGGAACTGGCAGTTAGGGGTCGGCGGCGAGTGGGGAATGATCATTCCCTCTGGCGATGGCACGGACCTGCCTATCGACTTGCGGCTCTTCAACGGCGGCTCCCGCAGCGTGCGCAGTTTCCCCGAGCGGGAACTTGGCCCACAGTCGGCTAACGGCTACGCAGTCGGCGGCGAAGCGATGTGGAATGCCAACGTGGAACTCGGCCGCAAAATCGCCGGCGCGGTATCAGCAGTGGTCTTTGTCGATGCCGGTTCACTCTCACAGAATTACGATGAGCTCACCTCTGCGGACATTGAGGTAGCGACGGGTCTCGGTCTGAGACTGGATCTCCCGATCGGTCCGGTGCGTCTGGAATACGGCTACAACCTGACAAAAGACCCCGGGGAACCTGCTGGCACCATCCACTTCGCCATCGGCTACGCCTATTGAACAGGTTCGGGGCAAAAGAATGTCTAGGCGCTGAAATTTTGCCAAGTTATCTGGCAGTCAGTTGATTTTCATAACTCGTCAAAAATCAATGGCGGAACGAGAGGGATTCGAACCCTCGGTACGGTTACCCGTACGTTCCCTTAGCAAGGGAGTGCTTTCGACCACTCAGCCATCGTTCCTGAAACCGGGTCGGGAGGTTTGAAACATAGGCGAGGGAGGACGTCAACCTTTGGGCGATGGATTCTTTGAGAAATTGTAAATCTCTCGATTTTCGGCACTTTCAAAGGACTCATGGGGCTACCAACTGGAGCAGAAACTATCGACTGCGATGCGTGCCGGTGATTTCTCGGGAGGCCGGATCCGAAAAGTGCGGCATGCCTGCGAAAGTGGGTAAAATACGCCGAGGAAATGCCTCACCATTTAGCTTGCCACCTATCGGGGGAAGCCCCACAAAAGCGCTCCGTTCACGCCGGGGGCTGCGTATCATCCAAAGCTGCGCCCCGTTTTGCGCGGCCCAACACTCATTCGAGCCCATATGGACAGCATCTCATCCCGTATCGCAAAGGTTACTCCGTCACTCACCCTCGCTGTGACCGCACAGGCCAAAGCCATGATCGCCAAAGGCGAAGAAGTTTACGCCCTCGCCGGCGGTGAGCCAGAAGTGGACACCCCGCAGTTCATCAAGGACGCTGCGATCGAGGCACTTCAAGCAGGCAAGACGAAATACACCCCATCCGGTGGTATTCCTGAACTCCGCGAGGCACTTTCCAAGAAGTTCAAGGACGACAACAACCTCAACTACGCCGCCAACCAGATCTGCGTCACCGGTGGTGCGAAAATGGCCTGCTTCAACGCCATCCTCGCCGTCATCGAAGAGGGTGACGAAGTCATCATCCCGACTCCTTACTGGGTTTCCTATCCTGAAATGGTGAAGCTCGCTGGCGGCATCCCCGTCCTCGTCGATACCAAGGAATCCACTGGCTGGAAAATGACTCCCGAGCAATTTGAGGAAGCCATGACCCCGGCGACCAAGATGGTCATTATCAACTCGCCCGGCAATCCAACCGGAGCCGTTTACACCGCCGCTGAACTTCTCGCGCTTGGTGAAATCGCTCTCACGGAAGACATCATCAT
>JBBRYQ010000087.1:0-21490 GCA_038237425.1 Verrucomicrobiales bacterium | reverse complement strand
GGCGAGTTCGGTGTTGATGAACGCAACGCTGGCGAACGGACGCCAGGGCCGACCGAGATAAGTCCGTTTCGATGCCGCATCCGTAGTCACCCGGCAGTCGAGAAACACAAGTCCGAAGGGATGATCCTCCGGCGTGGAGGCCGCGGTGATAAATCCGTCTGCAAGGGAGTGAAGATGGCAGCGATCGAAGACTGCTGTGGCGTTTCCGTAGATGTAATCACAGTGGCCCTGGATCATGCAGTCGCGGAAATACTGGCGGGCGTGCTCCACGCGAACAGTGTCCTGCCAGCCGAGGAAGCGGCAGTTCACGAAGGCCGCGCAATCCGCATTCGCAAACAGTGCCAATGCTTGGCCGTGATTTCCTGCGGTGTTCTCAATGGTTAGATTTCGCGCCGAGAAATGCTCTGCTTCGATTAGCAACGTGGAGCTCGCCTTGGTGGTGAGTTTCGCTCCGCTGGTATCGAGGGAATAGACGTTCTTGTCATCGGTGATGATGGTCGTTTCCGGATTCTCGCCCTCGAAGGTGAGGAATGGCTTGTTAGCGGGCACCGTGACATGCCCTTTGTAAACGCCCGGTTTGAGATGAATCACCACCGGTTCAGCGCTGTTAGCGGGTGCTGCGTCCACCGCCTCCTGCACGGTCTTGAATCCGGCGGAACCATCCGCGGCGACGGTTAGCGGGGCAAGCGCAAGAGCCTTGCCTGTGAAAGCGAGAGTCAAAATGATGAGTCGTTTCATGGTTTTGTAATCCTGAGACGGACAAATCTCCTGTCACTTCCAGCGGGAACAAGGATCTTCAGGGTTTCCTCGCTGCCGTTCTGCGAAATCGGTGCCGGGGCCTGATCCAGGATCCCTGCGACGCTCCAACCGGCATCTGCTAGATCATCGCTCCACTGGACGGTGAATACCATGCCATCTTTCACGGCGGCCCTGGAACGAGTGTAGGTGAACTCCATGCCCGCTTCGCTTCGCGCCATCGCCGGTGCGATCAACGAGCCTGCGAGAGGATCCTGGTTGGTGGAAAATTCGTAGAAGTTCGATTCACCGTCCGCATCGGCATCGGCGCTGTCTCCGGCGACGACCGGGTTGGCTGACTGCGCGCCGAAACGTTCGATCCGCCAGATTTCCATTTCCGAACGGGGCAGCACCAGTTCGAGCGTGGGGTGCAGGGCGGCATCGGAATTCTCGCGTGAAGCATAGGATACGAATCCGTCGAAGGTCGGTGCCATGGTGGTGACGTTAAGATCGAGCGCGCCGCCACTGCGGGCGAGCACGACGGAGAGCACATCGGACCGGGTGCGGGTGGAGACGACCGGCAGCCAGGTGGATGCGGCAGGGGCGGTGGGCTGGGGACGGTTGTTCCAGGTGATGGCGGATTCCGTCCAGGATCCGGGAGCGACCGCCTGCACGGCGTGGATGCCGGCGGTGGAAGCGGTCAGTGGGCTGAGCCGCAACGAGGCGGCAACCGGGACACGGGTGATTTCTGATAGATTAAATCCCAGAAAGGTCTCGCGAGTGAAGCCGGTGCCCGTCGCGATCAACTTGCAGGCCAGGTTTGAAACAGAGCCGTAGTTGGTCGTGGGGCTGCCGTCGTGCACGTAGGAGTCCGCAACGGGTGCGAGGGTGATGGTTTCAAACGCATTCGCCCGCAGATGGAAGCGACTTTTGAAGGATCTGCCATAGGATTTAGCGGCCGCGAGCCGGATGCGCAGCGTGGGCGTCAGTTGTTCGATGGTGATTCCGGTATCCGCATGGATCAGGCCGGCCACCGGAGATGCCAGTTCCAGCACGATGTTTCCGGTGTTGGTCTGGGTGGGATCGGAAATGGCGATATCGATGAAATCGTCGTCCTGTTTCATTAGCACGGATGCTTTCGAGTCGCAGGTCAGGCTACCGACAGTTCCCGCGCCCCAGAAATTTACGGACGTCTTGTTGGCATTGGCGTCCTTCACCGCCTGGACCGTCTCGTCGTTGCGCAGGATCTGATAGTTCGTTACAGGAAACGTGTCCATGTCCGCAGTCCCGATCCCCGGGGCGACGATGTAGGCGTAGGTGCCGCCATTGACCGCCGTGCCGTGGTTGAGATGCAACGAGAAGACGCCGAGGCTTACCGGAGTGGCACTCTGGCCGGTATTGATGGACTGCCAGCTTCCGGTTTGTGTGACACCTGCGATGCTGGCGTTGGAAACCGCGGTCGGGAAAAAATAGCCTATGCCGTCGTGATGCACCCATGCGAGCGCCGATGGCGATGCGCTGCCGGAGAGAGTGGTGGTGGTGCCTCCAGTTCGGTAAAGCACGTTGCCTGTGAGTAGCGATTGGTTGATGGTAGTTAGAACCGAATTCGTGGCAGCCGGGGCATTGATCGCCGAGCCGAGAGCGACCATGACATCGCCGAAGAAGAACCAGGATTTTTTCGCGGCCACACCGAGGCGGTTGTAGTTGAAAGCGGCCGCGCCGTCCGTGCCATCGGAGACGCCGCCCGCGTGGGTGCTGTTTCCATAGACCCCCCAATCGCCGGCAGGCTTGAGCGAGTAGGTGCCTTGCTCGATGGTGGTGCCGGGCAGACGCCGCCAATCCCACACCGGCATGATATCATCGTATTCGTTTCCCGTGCGCTGGATGAGAGTGACCCCATCGCCGAGATGCAGGTTTTTCAACGCCTCGCCGTTTCCGGTCTCCGGCTGTAGGGTGCGGGTGGACGAGGTTTTCACGGAGATAGAAAAGCCCGGACGATGGTGGACCATGAAATCGGATCGCCAGAAATTCCGGTTGCCGGTGAGCGGGGTGGACGGTGTGCCGGACAAACGCTGTTGGAAGGTTTCCAATTCCGCCTGACGGTATCCGCCGCTGATTGAAATGGCGTTGGGCAGCATGGGAATGAAACCGAGGGCCGCCGCGCCGCCGCCGGCACGGGCGAGACCACGGCCGGAGGATGTGTATTCCATGGTGTCGCCGCGGATGCACCATTGCGCTCCGTCTAGCAGGAAATCCAGCAGCACGCGGGTTTGCAAAGGCGTGAATCCGAATGGCGTGCCTGCGCCAAAGGAGGCGTATTTCAACAAGCCCTGGACGTAGCCGTAGCCATAGCCCGCGGTATAGAGTTGGGCTCCGTGTTGTTGGAACGAGCCATCGGCCTGGATGCCCTCGGCAAACGCGTTGGCGCTGTTGACGAGGATGGTGTCGCCCATGGAAAGGAAGGCCTCCGAGGTGAGCGCGGCATTGGCTGATAGAAGCCCGCGCATCATCGTGGCATACGAGCGGTCCACGCGGTTCGCGCCGGTGTTGGTGCCGGAGTTCGTCGAGCGCGGCACGTAGGATCGGGCGATCATCGCAAGGCCGGATGTGAGGCGTGATGGGGAAACCTCGTTTTCCATGAGCAGCAGGATTTCTCCGAATGACTGCGGAGTGTTGAGTTGTTGATACCACCAGTTCGTGCTCTGGGGATCGCGGACGATCCATGCATCGAAGGCGCGGAAGATATCATTCCGCAACGTGGCATTGCCCTGAAGGGAACCCCACACATACTCCTTGGCCATCGATTTCATTCGTTCCAGATGGTTGCGCGGCGGCCAGTAGGTCTGGGCCGTGCTGGCGTAATTAATGTCCGGCCAGGTGCCGTCCGGCTGCAAGGAGGACTGATGTCCTTGGACAACAGTTGATCCTGATAGTCCGGTGGAAAGGCTTTGGACGATGCGTTGCTTGACTACATCCATATCTGCTCCTTGTGCGAAGGGCATGCCTGCAAGCAGGCATGTGAGAAGCATGGTTTGTATCAGTCGGCGGATCACGGTTGGACCACTTCCAGCCGGACAAAGCGGCGGGTGCTGCCGGCGGGGACTAGGATTTTCAGGGTCTCGGTGGTGGTGGTCTCCGCGAAGGGCGGTGGGGCCTGATCGGGGATGCCGAGGGTGCTCCACGAGCCGGGGGCGAGGGTTTCGCTCCACTTGGCGGTGAAGGTGACCCCATCGAGCACGGCGGCTTTGGAGCGGGTGTAGGTGAATTCGAGATTCGCTCCGTTGAGCAGCATGGATGGCGTGACGCGGGTGTTGGCGGAGGGGTTCTGGCCTGTGGCGAATTCGTAAAAATTGGATTCACCGTCGCCATTCGAATCGAAGGAATCAGCGGCATTGCCCACGTTGGCGGCGGAGCCGAAGTATTGCTGACGCCATGCTTCCTGGTTGGTCAGTGGTGCGTCGGAGTTGATCAAAACGGTCGTGACGGAATAGGGCGCGAGGACGAGGTTGCGATTGCCGGTTAGGGCGGCTCCGCTGATATCTTCGGTGAGCGTGATGCGCTGTTGGGTCGAGCCGTCATTTGCGGTTTTATAAACCTGCCAGAGGCGCCGCGCCGGGTCGCTCGCCCAGTGGGCGGAGGTCTGCACGGTGGGATAATTGTAGGCGGCACTGTTGTTGATCATTACCAATATTAACTGGTCGGGAATGCCAGTGCCGACGGAGTGGCGGAAGAGGGTGGTCTTCACGTTCGAGTCGGTGCTGGTCGCGGCGGAGCGCCAGTCGCCCGGGCGGATGAATTTACTGTATTGCCCCAAGGCGCAGAAGGTGTCACTCGTGGGTGAGAGGGAAAGTCCCCACATCAGATAGGTATTTGCTTTTTCGATGGCGAAGATGTTGTGCATCGGAAGGCTATGCTGCATCCAGCCGGGTATGTTTGGTCCGTAGCTGTCGTCGCCGAAGAATTCGGTCATGTAGAGGATCGAGTTCGGATAGGCGGCACGGAGGCCGGAGATACTTGTGGTGTTGTTTCCGACGTTGTTGATGGATCCTTGATAGGGGTGATGGGCGATGGCGGCGAAGGACCCGGCGGGAACATTATTCACATAACTGGAAATGACGGAAGGACTGGCCGTCGTGGTATCGGGTCCGACGAATTTCACGAACCCGAATCCATCGGACTGAAAGGCGCTCTTCACTGCGGCAAGCGCCTGTGGATACCCTGCCTTGGTGGTGGTCTCCACGCTGTTTAGGTAGCAACCAGCCTGCCATGCGGCATAAAATGGATTACCGCTGGGTGTGAAATCGCACTCGTTCTGGATAGAGATGAAATCGGGGATCGCCTTTTCGACCGGCAGCGTGGAGTTGTTGTCCCTGAGATATTGCAGTGAACGAAGCCACCAATTCCCGAAATCGGTGTATCGATAGGCACTACCAGTTTTCGCAAGAGTCCCGCCATTTGCGCTGCCGGTGCTCTTGAATCGTCCGGGCGGTGACCAAGATGCCATGGTGAGAAGCCCGTCCGGCTGAATGGCGCGGAATTGTTGGATGAATCTAACGTTATCCGAATCCCAACCGGAAAAGAAGATGTTCGGTTCATCCAGGCTGCATTCGAAAGAGTTGGCCAAGCGGGCGAAAGAGATGTTGAGACCGCTTGGGGAGAAGGCCAGATTGAAGTTTGTCGTGTTCCACGCAATATTTTGCGGTCCAAGACAGAAATTTGCGCCGATGCCGTGGATCTGCTGATTCGTCGTGGCAGGTGTGAGGGTCACCGTGGAAGTTGTGATGCTGGTATTGGCGACAACCGTGATCGTGCCGTTGGAGGCAAACTGACTGGTATTCCACACCAATCCGTAATCCAAAGCGGGAAAAAGCGTGCTGGCAAAACTTCCGGTCAACTGCGCGGCACTGATGGTGACGGTGAAACTATCGCCCAACTGCAATGCTGGGCCGGTGTTGATGACTCGCATGATGCCGCCGCGATTGAGCGTGCCGGAAATGGTTAGGTTGCTGGAGCTGGGCGAACGGGTGCGGTCGATGCTTAGATCAAGGTAGCCGTTGAGGGTGAGCGTGCTGGTTGCATTCACCGATGGAAGCAAGGTGGAGGTTGCATCGAGCGTGCCGCCGGCGTCCACAACCACTGGACCATTCAAGATGAGTGAACCACCGAGTATGCCGCCGGATGCGACGGTCACCGGGCCATGAATGACGCCGCCACCTCCAAGGGTTGCCCCGCTTGCCACGGTGACGGCACTGCCAACTGCGATGGAGCCGGGACTATTGACGAGAAGAATGCCGTCATTGACGCTAGTAGGGCCGGTGTAAGTGTTGATTCCTGATAGAATAATAGTGCCATTGCCATCCTTGACGAGCTCCTGAGAGCCGCCAGTTTCCCCAATATTTCCGCTGATGGTTCCGGTGCCGGTGTTAGCGCCGATGTGACCATCACCGGCACCGGTAATGGGACCAGCCAAGGTGATGTTTCCAGCCCAAGTGGCGCTCCCCTCGATACGGAGCTGACCGAGTGTTTCGCCGGTGTCTCCACCGTTGAGCACCAGCGCAGCCGCATGAACCACTGCCGCACCATTGGTGTAGAGAGTTCCGTTAGGCAGCACGTTAATTGTCGCGGCGGGGTTATCCACACCGTTCATCTGGACCTTTCCAGCACCGGCGGCGGCCCCCACGCCGATATTCCATGTGCCGGTGAAACCCGTGTAGTTGCCGTTAAGTGAGGTGGAGGCTGTGCCTGTCCCAAGTGTCACGTTGTTCACTCCAGATCCTGAGAGGCTATTCGAGAGCCCGGTGTAAGTTACCGCTCCGGCAGTCAAATCAAGGATACCCTGGTTTACCACCGCGCCAGCGCCGATGGCAGTGGAGGTGCTGGCGATGATTTTGCCCGCGTTGATCGTGGTGCCGCCGGAGAACGTGTTCGCCCCGGAGAGGGTGAGCGTTCCAGCTCCTGACTTTGTTAGGAAGACCCGCGAGGTGGTGGACGAGGTAATATTGCCCCGCATGATGATAACGCCCGCACCATTGAACAGCAATCCGCGAAGGGGCGTGGAGCCACCCGGTGACCAATTCACGCCGGTATCAAAGACCAGCGGGTTTGCGGATTCGTTGGAAAAGTTATGATTGGAATTGGAAGAGCCGAGCCCACCGATCGTGAATGGAAAGGCACCTTGGAAGGTGACGGCGCCAGCGCCCGAAGCGACCAAAACCGAGGTGACGCGCGCCGTGGCTCCCGTCGCGCCAGTGATGGTGACGGGATTCACCTGGTTTCCGGCGAAGCCGAAGACCATGCCGTTCGTGGCAACGGCCCCGCCGATAGTTGATGCGAGTGTGAGATCGGTGGTGACGGGATCACTACCATTGAAGATCGCATTATAGACCGCCCCGGTGGCGGCTGTCGGGGAATAGTTACTCCCTGTGGCAACATCCATGCCAGTCCCACCTGCGCCGCCGGTCCAGATGTTGGATGCGACAATGTTAGCAGCAAGCCCGGATGGCTGTGTGAGGGTGTAGTTTCCGGCGGATGTCCCGCTTAAAGTGGCAGTGGATGTGACGGGAATATTGGTGCCGGGATTGAGACTGGCGAAGTAGCCGGATGGAACAAGTGAAACGACATCGCCGCTTTCGACGCCAGCGAGGGAGCCGGTGATTGTGGCAGTGTCGGTGCCGTCAAAAAATTTGTTCGTGCCCGCGGCGTTGGCAATCGTCAATGCTTTCTTGGAAACCGATTGAGCGGGTGCGAGCGATGCGGAGATGCTGGATAGATGGTTGATATTTCCCGGATATACCGCCACGATGTTGGCATGCGATCCGATAGATAGAGCCTTGTCCGGGGGGGTGATCGTGCAGGCACCGCCCGAGAGTTGGGCTGTTCCCAGCAGCAGGCCTCCCGCTCCTCCGTCGCGGAGTTCGATCGGCCCGGTGGCGGTGGCTGGGCTTACATTTACCCCAAAGGTCAGGGTGTCGCCATACGCCGTTGAGGATCCTGTGCCCGGCTGGCGCGTGACCGTGGTCGTGGTCGGGTGAATGACATCGACAATGAGTTCTAAATTGCCGCCATTTTTTTGAATGAAGGAAATTGCTCCTGCTTGGATGCCCTGTCCTCCTACCACTCCGCCAAAGGTAGGAGTCCCCGAGATGGTTCCATTCACTTGGGTGACCAGGACGTAGGTGCCGGGTCCGAGCGGTGAGGGACTATTGTTAGCGATCGTGATTGGGCCATTCAATACGAAACCCCCAGAGCTAACGGAAAGCGCCGGGTGGGCGGAATCACCATTAGGATTCGTGGGTGAGAAATTCAGCGCAAGGGGGGCCGTGCCCGGATTGATCGTGGAGCCGCCGCGGATTTCCGCAGGTGAGGAGCCGTTACCCGTCGCTACGAGTGGCGCGGTGGCAGTGAAGTTCGCGATGGCCGAGACATCGAGAGTCGCCCCGGCGGCGATGCTGATTCCAGAGCCTACCGACAACGATGCAGCAGCGCCCAAGGTCAATGTGCCGGCATTGATCGCAGTGTTTCCTGTATAAGTATTTGCGCCGTTAAGGGTGAGGATTCCCGTGCCGAGTTTCGTCAGTCCGCCTCCTGTGGAAGCTGTGTCCTCGATCAAGGCCGGAGTGATGGTGATATTAAAACCGCCATCATCAATGATCGCTCCTCCAGCCTGCACCTTCGCCGCCGAGGCGCTGGTCAGGAATGTGGCACTCGCCGCGCCCGCCTTCAAGGTGCCGCCGTTGAACAGGATATTGAACGTCACAGGTCCTTTCGTTAAAGATGGAACCGTGAGAACACCACTGTTGAGGGTCAACGTGCCACTGGCAGATCCAGAGCCGGTTCCGAACGAAACCGCACCGGATGATGTTACTGAGCCGCCGCTCAGATTCAGTCCGGCACCCACGCTGTTGCCGCTGCCGATATTGATGCTGGTGACATTGAGGGTGGTTCCGCTGCTTACCTGGATGGTGCCACGGTTGGCCTGCAATAGTCCCAGAGAAACAGTGCCGCTGCCGGCCAATTCCAGCGTGCTGACACCGTCTTTGATTAGATTAAAACCACCCCCGACGATCAATCCTGTGAGTTTAATATTTCCAGCACCTATCCTTGTATGCCGAGAAAGTGTGACCGCTCCGTTGAAAGTCGCCGCCGTCGCGCTACTGTTATAAAGTGCACCAACGTCAAAACCGTTTGCACTGCTATTGAGAGTGAGCGGCACCGTGGCGGCGGGGGAAATGCCAGCGAGATCGAGGATGCCCGAGCCGCCGAGATTCACGCCTGTAGTATTGTTGACTCCATCGCCTAACGAGCCTGTGGCAGCGAGTTTGAGGATGCCGGCACTGATCGATGTGATGCCGGTGTAGGAGTTGGCCGCACTCAGGGTTAGCGTGCCAGCTCCGGCTTTGGTGAATCCGCCTGTCCCCTGGATGATGGCGGAGATGGTGGCTGCCTTGCCGGTGCCAAGTGCATTGACCGTGATGGTGGGCGTGGTGCCCGAAAGGATCAGGTTGTTCGTAGTGACGCTGTTGTTGCTAAGAATCCAACTTCCAGCCGTCGTAATGTCTGTGTCGCCAAAGACGAGATTGGTGAGTTCGCGATCACTGTCGAGGGCGACGGTGATGTCGGCGCTTAGGTTGAGCGTATTAAAATTCGCGGTCGATCCGGAGCCGTCTGCAATCGCGCCGGACCATTTGGCAGGAGTGCTCCAAGTCCCTCCCGTAAGGCTGTTCCATGTGCCATCGGCGGCAGAAGCGATCTGCACCAGCCCGAGCACCAGAGCTACCAAGCGGAGGATTTTGCAGATGCGGTGTAAATCAGAAGTCATGGGTTTTGTGGACTGCGATCAAGATGGCACGAGACAGACTAACCTTTGATGGCCGAAAGGAAATCTGGATTTCTGCGATTTCGACATTTCATAGTTTCATGATGTTTAGCGAAATGGGGCAAGATCCGAGAAACCCATTAACGGATCCCGCCCGGGATTGCCTCCCTCCAGGGGCAAAGCGAATGAATGTTAGGCAGGTGGGTTATTTGACGACTTGCAGGCGGCCGAAGAGCTTGCCGGTGCTGCCAGCTTCGGATTTGGGAATGCTGATCTTGACCGTATCGGTCACGCTGTCACTTGGCGTGCCGGGGCTGACGGTCACGGTGGCCACGCCGACAGTCCCACTGGTGGCGGGAACCACGATGTTGCCAGACCATGAAACAAGGGTGGTGCCCCATTGGAAGGTCTGGGTGGTTTCCGGGCTGACTGAGTCGTCACGGCGTTGATAGGTGAACTCGAAGTTCGTGGTGGTGACGCCGAGCTTCGGCAGGATGGATGGATCGGAGATGGAGGGATTTCCGTTCAGGACGAACTCCAGCAGGTTGGACATGCCATCGTTCTCGGGATCTTGGGTCGCACCCTTTTGACCTGCGGTGAGTCCGAAGGCCGGGGTGTCAATCCAGGAGCCGTAGCCGGAAGCGGCGACCGTGAGTTGTAAGCTAGTGCCACCCACAACCGTCACTGTGCCGGACAGACCGCTGAAATTGACCGTGGTGGGAGTGCCGACGATGCTCATGGCGGTGGCCAGCACGTAGGTGCCGGGAGCCGGAGCGGACGAAGCTGATAGGTCCAAGATATTGCCGGGATCGAGCGTGAGAGTTCCGGTGATGACGCGAGGGGTTTGCGCTCCCGAGGTGGCGGCGACGGCGAGGGCGTGATGGCCCGCCGATTGAATGGTGACGCTACCTCCGAGGGGGCCAGACCCAGCAAGTGTGCCGCCGCTTTGCACGGTGACCCCAGTGGTTCCCAAGGAGCCGGTGACCTCTAGGGTGCCGCCGGAAACGGTGGTCGTGCCGCTGTAGGTATTCGTGCCGGAGAGTGTTAACTTGCCACCGCTGGCTTTGGTTAGAGAACCGGTCTGGGCGGCGACATCGACGATATTCACGCCGATCGTAGTGCTGAAACCGTTGGTGTCGATGGTGCCTCCGCCAGTGCCGAGTTGTAGGTTTCCGGTAACGCCGCCGGTGCCGGTGGTATTGACCAACTGGGCGATGTTTGTCGAGAGCTTCAAAGTGCCGGTGCCACCGGTCAGGATCAGATAGGGATAATAGGTGGCAACGGTATTGCTGTTGAGATTGAAACCCTGCGCGGTGGTGAAGTTGCCAGCAATGCTCAGCCAGGCGTTCCCCAAACCTCCCAGGCTTGTCGTGATATTGATCGGGTTCACTCCGCCGTAGGTGACGGTTCCGTTAGCCTTGAGCAGGAAATCGGCATAGGTGCCGCCCGCAGGCTGGATGGTGAGATCACCGTTCTGGATCAAGTTACCGTAGGCGTTGATGTTGACCTCGCCGAAACGGCCGAGCGACATGGAACCATTATTCGTAACGGTGGTAGGGAACGCGCCCGCCCCGGAGACATTGAGAATTTGGAAGAGGAAGCCACCCGAGTTTCCGAATGACATCGATTTCCCGGCAGCAACCGCCGCCGTGGTGACGGATGTTTGTGTGGCGCTGCCAATAGTGACAGTCGTCTGCACGGTGCCCGTCGCCGAGATTCCGCCCGTGGCGGCGCTTTGATCGCCGAGAAGGATCAGCGCTCCGCCTGTAGCCGAGGTGCCGCCAGTGTATGCGTTGGCGCCAGAGACGGTGAGGGTGTTAGCCCCAAGCTTCACCAGGCCCCGGGTGGTCGGACCCACCGCTGAGAGATAGGCAAAGCTTGCTGATGTCGTGTCGATGCCGACATTCGACGTGGCGCTGTTGGTCACACTGGCGAGGTTGCCGGTGAAGAGCGAATCAACATCGACAGAGGAGAAGAATCCCGCAGCGCCAACACCGAGACCCAAGGTAGCTCCGGATGCCACGGTGGTGGTTCCGGTGGTGCTTTTTGCATTGGTATTTAGATAAGTAAGTCCGCCCAAATTTACATCGGTCCCACCGCCATAAGTGTTCGTGCCGGATAGGGATAAGTAACCGTTTCCGTTCTTGGTCAGCTTGTCCGTAGTGGCCCCTGTGAAATGCAACAGTGCCTGGGGAATGGTGATGTCGAAGTTGTTGCTATCGACGATGCACCCTCCGTTTTTCACGGTGGCGGTGGTGGCGGTCAGGAAATTAGTGCTCGCGGCACCGGCCTTGAGCGTTCCGCCATCAAAGTTCACTGTGAACGTCAGGCTGCCTTTTGTTAGCGCGGGGACGGTGAGGGTGCCGCCGTTTAAGGCGAGGGTGCCGGAGGCGGTGCCGGTGCCTTGACCGAAACGGGCTTGTCCTGCTGAAGTCACATTACCACCGTTCAAGGTCAGCCCGGCCCCTACGCTGCCGCCGGTGCCAATTTCAATGCTCGTCACATTGAGCGTTGTCCCGCTATCCACCTGAACGGTGCCGCGATTACCCTGCAATTGCCCGAGAGTGACCGTGCCGCTGTTTTGCAGCTCCAGCAGCCCGGTGCTGTCTTTTATCATTTTGAAACTGCCGCCGGTGATAGCACCGGTCAGTAAAATCGCTCCGGTGCCGCCGAATCTTGTCTGAGCACCGAGGGTGATAGCTCCGCCATAGGACACGGATCCCCCACTATTCGAGAATGCCCCGACATCGAAGCCGTTGGCATTGCTGCTCAGGTTGATTGGTGTGGTGCTATAGGTGGGGGTGAAGCCGGCAAAGTCAAAAATGCCGCTGCCATTCACTGTGATTGCCGAAGTGTGATTGGTCGCGTCCCCGAGTGCGCTGGCGTGGCCGAGCTTTAAGGTACCTCCGCTGATAGTCGTGGCGCCCGTGAAATTTTGCGCGGCACCGAGCACAACGGTTCCGCCTCCGTTGGTGGAGGATGAGCCTGCCTGAAGGTCGTTCGCACCGGTGATTACGTTGGTTTGATTGAAGGTGATTGATCCTCCTCCGCCACCGAGACGGTAGATGCTGTCACTGGCCGCAGCGAGCGAGGCACCATTGTAGGTGCCGCCCAACTGGGAGCCGAGATACCAATGCCCGGAGCCGCCGCCTGCGTTGAGCGCGGTATCGAGAGCTGCTAGGCTAGTAAATCCTGCGGTGCCTGTGTAGTTGATTCCAAAGACACCACCATCAGAATTGGTGCCACTGGTATCGAGTGTGGGAAGGGCACCGGGCGTATAGCCGACAGCCAATCCTCCAAGCGCGGCAGACGCGCTGCTGATACTGATGGTTTGATTGGAGCCGATATTGGTGGAGTCACCCAGAGACAGGTTGGCTCCGGCGCTCACGGCGATATTGTTGGTATTGACGTTCGACCCGAGGTTGCCGGATGCTCCAACAGACACTCTGCCTGCGGTGATGTTGAGGCCGCCACTAAAGGAGTTGCCAGCGTTGAGATTGAGTGTGCTGTTGCCGGTTTTGGAGATAGTGGCAGTGCCCGTTTCCGAAACAGCACCGCCCAAGGTGGTGGTGCTGTTGGTCTGAACCGTGTAAGTATTGGTTCCGTTGAAATTGACTGGAGCGTTGATCGTTAACGCGGAGTTGCCGGTGTTCACGATGCCGGCAGAGCCAGTGATGGTGAGGGTTCCGCCGCCGGTATTGCTAATAGTCGTAGCGGTAGCGCTAATTGTTTGAGTGACGGAGTTCGCGGAAACACCGGCCAAGGCGATGGCCACCGTGTTGGTCCCCGCCGTTTGAAAGAGCGCGTCGTTGCCATCGGACCATGCGCCGGGAGCGACGAGTAGCGGTGTCGCACTTGTCGCCCAGAATGCGTCCGTGCCCCAGGTGCCGTTTCCAGGGGTCAGGTTATTGGCTACTGAGATATCCCAGTAAAGCTGTGCCGCATGGGTCTGGCCCGAGGCGAGGGTGAAGATGATGGCAGAGGCGATGGAAGCGGGAGACTTGAATTTAGGTTTCATAATGGTTTTTTCGAGGTTTGGGCAATGTGGGTTGAGAAACGCTGCGGAACGGTCAAAAAGCGGTTTCCGCAGATTTCAGACATCTCGAAGGTAAGCTAGGAGGGGAAATTGTCTATCCCCCGCAGGGGGGATTTTTGCAGGCGGGGAGTGGAGCACCAGGAAAGGGGATGGGAGCGTTGGGCGGGGGCGCACCACACGGTGGCATGGGCGTAAGGGCTTGAACGTGAGTTGATTCCGGGCTCAGGCCAGGCTTTCTCATTTCCGCTCCATTCACGGGCGCTCCCGGCGAGAGTGCGCCATCTTCAAGGCGCCGCCTGCGGAATCACCGCCAGGGATGCCCGGATCAATTTTCAGAAATGAACCCCTTCACCGGTCGGATCATGATGAAGGTGGAGTCCTTATCCCGGTCGGCGGGATAAACCGATGCCAGTAGGGCGACGACGGCTCCGCCATGATCCTGGAAAACCTGCGGCCGCTCCACTCCGGACACCACCAGCGATCTACCGTTAGCGAGCGGGACGGGATCGTTCTGCGACCAGACCGGAATCCTAGAATAAAGCTCGTAGTCCACGCCGTTTTTCGAGGTGTAATAAACAACGGCTTTCTGGATGCCGGTGACCTTGGCTTCCCAGTCGGTGCAGATGACGTTGTAACGGCCATTGGCCCACCAGAGGGTCGGGTCTTCGAGTTCGAAGTCATTGGGCAGGCGGTTGCCGGGTCCGCCTAACAGCCGGTAGGGGCCGTCAATTTTGTCAGCCTCGAAGGCCTGCATGCAGGCGTCCCACTGGCCGTCCTTGGCCTTGGCAGGCTTGAATTTTCCGACCGCATAGGCGCTGCCGTCGGCGCGTTCGATGATGGCGGGATTGTTGGTGGACAGCACGGGATGAGAAACCGGCGTCCAAGGACCTTCGATCGAATCCGCGTAGGCGAATCCGGTTTTCCACTGGGGAATGCCGAGGTGATAGATCAGATACTTTCCGCCAGCTCTCATCACTTTTGGATTGTGGATCGCCTGGGTCGCCCACGGATGAGTTGACGGGGACAAGACAACCTCCTGAAACTGATAGGGACCGAATAGCGACTTGGAGGTCGCCCGGATGACATGACTTTTTTTCCATCCGTTCATGCGTTCCGATGTGACGGGCCAGCGCGAGGCGAACAGGTGATAGGTATCGCCCACCTTAATCAGGGACGGATCCCAGAGATACCAGCCATCCATTTTGAAAATCGCGGTTTCCGGGACTGGCAGGAGGGCCTCCCGGAGAGGGTTGATTTCAGGATGAGTGACTTTCACACCCGCGGAAAGTGCGGGCAACTCAGCGCCCGTGGCCAACTCGGAGGCAAGAGAGAGCATAAGGAACAGACGACCGAAGCACTGAGCATTCATGGGATTTTGAAATGTGAAAAATCGTTTCATGGTTTGGCGTGTGTAATGACGAAGGTGACGAGTTCCTGGCATTGGAAAAACCCCGGCCAGAGATTGTGACCTTGTCCGGGCGGGACGATTAACTGGATCGAACCACCGAGCGCCTCGTAGCGGGATTTCAAAAGCGCCGAGTTGTCCACCAGCGGGACCACTTTGTCGCTGTCGCCAT
This sequence comes from Verrucomicrobiales bacterium, assembly GCA_038237425.1. Lineage (GTDB taxonomy): Bacteria > Verrucomicrobiota > Verrucomicrobiia > Verrucomicrobiales > Akkermansiaceae > Luteolibacter. The sequence continues at coordinate 6,327 of JBBRYQ010000087.1, read as the reverse complement.
GAATGGCAAAAAGCGGCACGCCCACCTTGGCGAGCGGTGCCAGACGGTCGATGGGGTTGTGCGCGGCGAGGGCGGATTGAAGTTCGTCCGGGGTCAGTTGATAGGCAGCGGCTGCCTTCGCAACTCCCGGATAGCTCGCGATGTTGCAAACCGGATAGATTCCGGCGAAGGCCGCGACTTTGTCCGGATTCTCTGCCGCCCAGGAAAGTGTCATCAAGCCACCGCGACTGCGGCCTAACAGGACTGGCTTGCCCGCGTATCCGCGCCGCTCTGTCATCTCGGCATACAGTTGCGAGAAAAGCGCACGGCCCGCGGGACTTCCATAAGACTCGCCCACGTCGATTCCAGCGATGGCGATGCCCGCAGCGCGAAATTTCTCGAACATCCAGCGTTCCTCCGGACCGGGGAGGTTCGGCAGGGTCGGCGCATACCAGACCCATGGTTTCGATTTCCCTTCGGCTTTTTCACTAGCGGAAATGAGAAATGCCGGGCGGCCAGCGACGGAAAACACTTCGCCCGGCAGAGGAAGTTTCTTTGCCACAGGCATCTGCGGCACTGTTTTGAGCCATGCCTCGGCAAAGCGGCGGCCGAGCGTGATCTGCCCAGCGGCGTCGTAGTGAATCCTGTCGGACTGTTTTACCAAGTCATCGGTTTCGATGAGGTAAACGCCTGGAATCTCGCGGGCTGCGCGTTCTTGGGCTGTGCGCACCTGTTGGATATAGGGAAACTTGATTGTCTTCTTGTCATCCTCGGTGGCGTCGGCCGGCATGTTGACCCGTCCGAAAAAGAATGGTAGGGCGGGTGAATTCAGATCGCGGCGGAACGCGGCGATCATTGTCTTGAAATTCTCGAAATAGTTCGGTCCGAGCGCGGGATACCGCGTGTCACTTTCCCCCTGCATCCAGAGCACTCCGGTGAGCCGCGTGGGGCGGCCCTTGATCGCGGCGGCATAATCTTCTAGCAGTTTGCTGTAGATCGGACCGGCAGCGGCATCGTATTTCGAAGCCAAGCGTGACTCGTCCCACTGCGGCGCCCATCCCGCCAGCGAGGTGCCACCCATTGCCCGCTTGACGAGGAGGAAATCGTCCGACGGCCTAGCAGCGGCGACTGCGGCGGCAAATGCCACTTCGGGCCCGAAATTCTTGCCGCCAGCGATCCGCGCCGGTTGACCGCGGTCGATCAGGCTGACCTTTGCCGGCGGTTGTTTAAACTCCGGTGGAAGCGCGGCGATGGGAACATTTCCATCCATGTTCGATTGGCCCGCAAGCAGGACAACCTGAACCGGGTCTTGCGCATGGGCGACCGCCGTTAGAGCTGCCGGGGTGGCCATGGCAAGCGCAAGGATTGCGCGAATCATGAAGTTTCGAGAATTCATCATTGGATTTTTGTTGTCGTGAGGAATCTACTTTTGAGGGTTTCGCCAGGTGATATTAGTGAGTGTCGATCCGGAATACCACCGCGAATCCGGAGGGCATGGATTCGGGGCAGTGGACAGAGAGGCCGCCCGCTTCCTGCTTCCATTCGACAGGGTCCGAAGAACCTAACAGTGAAACCTTCCCGATTTTATTTTCAACGAGTTTTGCATCCGTGCCGAGGGACTTGATCAGGAGTTCCTCGCCCGGTTTGGGCACGGCCATGACGAACGCGTAGATGGCTCCATCCTTGCCCTCGGTGAATCGCATGTCTTTGGTGGTCATCTGGAATTGATCATGTGATGGCAGGATGCCCGATCTCGGAAATGTAACCAACTCCATTGCACCACTGCGGGTTTTCGCCATGCGGCCTTCGCCGAGGACTTTCCATGCGCGGCTGCCGTAAATCGCGGATCCGTTGGTTTTGAGGAAAATCCCAAACTCCCGCCACATCTTCTCCCCGCCCGGTTCGAGCACGCCCTCGGGCGTCAAGCTGATGTTGATGTTGAAATTGCCATCGCGTGAGATGGCTTCGATCATTTGCAACACCATCGGTCGGGCGCTGTAGAAGGTGTTATCCTCGAAGAACCACTCGCCCACCGTATCCTCCCAGACCCAAGGCGTGCGGATGATTTCTCCCGTGTATCCATTCTCGCGCGGGGACGCGACGCCGGGAAGATTCGGGCCGCCCTTGATCACTGCCATGCAATCCACTTCGCCGCCATTTTTTGCGAAGCGTTTATTATACATGTGGGAAACCAATTTCGGCGTCGCGTCGCTGATCACGCCCTTGGCGGTGCCACGTCCGGTGAACGGCTCGGTGCCATCGGTGTAGATGAAATCCGGATCGTAATCGTCCACGAACTGCTTGAGGCGATTGAACCATTTCAGGCAGTAAGCCTTGGCGAAATCGCGCGTTTCGGGATGGATAAACACATCCCTAACCGGAGTGAAGAACCCGTCGCGGATGTTTTTCCCAGGCAATGTCTCAGCCTTCAGATCGATGCCGTAAAGATCCTTGGGATCGAGGCCCTCCCACCATTTTCCTTTGCCGCTCTCCTTGGTGCGGGTGGCGGCATCATAGGGGATTCCGGCTTTCGGACCGGTCTTGTCACTGCCAAACGCAGGCTGATACCACCACAAGGAATAGTCGGCATGAAATGCCATGCCGACGCGGAATTTGTGTTTGCGCGCCTCGGCGAACATCTCGCCGACGATATCCCGCTTCGGGCCCACCTTGACCGAGTTCCATGGCTGATAGGTCGAATTCCAAAGATCGAAATTGTCGTGGTGCGCACCTTGGACGAGGATATAACGCGCACCGCAAGATGCGTAGAGATCCATCAGTTTTTTCGGATCAAAGTCTGGTGCCTTCCAAGCATTGAGCACGTCCATGTAGCCGAACTCCGAGGGATGGCCGAAACGTTTGACATGCTGGTCATACATGAAGCGGTTGTTCGCGCGGCCTTTGCGCCCTTCCGGCGGTTGCTGATAGAGGAAGCGTGCATACCAGTCGCCATTGCGGCCCATGCTCTGCGGTCCCCAGTGGAACCAGATGCCGATCTTGGCCTCGCGCCACCAATCAGGCTCGGGTTTCAGCTTGTCGGCGGTGAAGGACTTCCAAGTGCCGTCAAAAGGACCGGGCGCGATGGGCACGGGGATTTTGTAAACCTCCTTCGCCGCTTCCGGTGTGAGCGGTTGGGGAGCCGATTTTCCGCCACCGTAGGCGTCCGCCGGCGTGCGTTCGATTTCCTCAGCGAGACCCAATGCCGGGAAGAGCACCAGAAATACTCCTAGCAGAATAGAGGTCGGAAAAACAGGCAAGGTGTGGGTTTTCATGGTGAGGTGAGGACACGCACCGGACCTAGCAGACCGGAAGAGAGCAGCGGTGACTGGGCGGTGAAGTAATTCCATGTGGTAAAAGTATATCGTCCTTTGGAGGGGCGGGGAAGATCCTTGAGCACCCACTCGGGAAATGCCTTGAGCGGGCCGCCGAAGCCCATATCGCCCTTGTTCCATTCGCTGTCAGCGGGTTGTTGTTCGTCGCCGATGAGGCGGTTCGCCCAGCAGTTGGTGACGCGGATTTCCAATTGGTTTTCGCCGGTGCGCAGGGCCGCTGTGATATCGACCCGCCAGGGCGCGGTCCAGATCACTCCGAGGTCGCGACCGTTCAGGCGGACCGAGGCGATGTCCCGCACCACGCCGAGATCGAGCCAAGTCGGGCGGCTCCCTAACTGGAGAGATTCGTCGGCAGTGAAGGTGGTGGAATAGGTCGCGGTGCCGCTGTAGTATTTGATTCCCGGATCAGATTGGTCTTTCCAATCGACGAGACGATCCCACCCCACGCTGGCCGGACCGCCCCACTTCGGGTCGAATGCGACCGTCCATTTCACGCCATCGAGAGGCAGGACTGGTTTCAGAAGCTGGAAATTCGGATCATTCGCCGACTTGCTTCCCGCAGTGATCGCCGAGCGGAAAACCACGAAGATGCTCTCCGAAGGCGCGAACTCCAGATCCATTTCGATACCGCCATCCACCACTTGGAAACGGTTGAGCGGACGCATCCCGCCGGTGACCGGGTGCCAGAGTTCGGGTAGGCGGTCGGCGACCGGAAAACGAACCCGTGCCGTGCCTTCTACGCGGGCGGTGTTGGCCACGAAGAATACATCGTTAGATTTATCTTTGCGGTGAATGGCGCGCAATTTTGGCTGCCCGCCGGTGACGTTGAATGAAACGGCGGGCGCGTCCGCCGGCGCGGGTTTTCCCCACTGAAGCAGCGCCTGGCAGCGTGTTAGATACGCGATCCACGCCTTGCCCGGTTCCCACCAGGTCTGGGTGTGGTCGAAGTGCGTGCCCCAGCGCCCCATGACGACGCCAGGCTTGTGACGGTCGCCCCACGGTTGGTGGGTGTAGCGGTGCAGGACAAGATGGTTGATGCCATCGCAGAACGCCTCGTCGCCGATGGATTTGAGCCACGCCGGGGTCTCCGACCATTGGCTGACGTCAGGCTGGCCGGTGAAGGCTTCCGCCGCGATGGGATTGAATCCGGCGGCGATGCCGGATTGCACCGTTTCCAACAGATGACCGGAGCGGTGGTAATTTCCACCGTGGGTCCAGAATTCCGTTAGTAGGCGATCCACAAACGGCGTGACCTCCGGAATCTTCCATGGGCCGCCGTAAGGTTCGCATGAAAACCGGAGGCCGGCGGCGCGGAGTTGGCGGGCGATGACCGGGAAATAATTTTCGCGAAACAAGTCGGCGACGGTGAGCTTGAAGTCCTCATTGTAGGCAGCGGTCCGAGCACTTCCGTCGATCTCGCGCTTGGCGAGGGTGGGCAGAAACGGGATTGGATCATAGCCGCGGCGCTTGCTGAACTCCTCGCGCATGCGCGGCGTCCATCGCGGCATCCACGATTCGTAGCTGTCGAAGTGATAGAAATTGAACCCCTTGCCGAACCACTCGCCGACGTATGGTCTCGCGTCATCGATGATGTGGTTCACGTGGAAGCTGACCGCCTCGGGGCTGAGCTTGTCGCACTCGAATCCGTTAGCCTGCCATTGCGGCGGCTGCTGAATCGGCCCCATCACGGTGTGCCCGAAGCGATAGAGAATCCACTCGCCGGGCGGGGCCGTCCATCGGAGCTTTCCGTCTGGGTCCACTCGCTTCGTCAGATCTATCACCTGATCGAGATTGACAGGCCCTTTTGCAGGGAGTGCGAGCGCGGCGATGTCACGGAAGAACGACCGACGTTCCGGGTGTTCGGGACGTTCGAGCTTGCCGTTTTCCGGATTCCAAACGGGATAGCGCTGGATGCCTCGCAGGTCCGGGGTAGGGCGGGGGAGTTGGCCGGAGAATTCCTTGCCGCCCGCGACCCGCGTTTCGGACCACACGACCTCCTGCATTGCATACTCGGGTTTGATCCAGGGGCCGCCACTGCTCGAATAGCCGGGGCAATTGCTCATGCCGAAGTCTAGGCCAAGACGGCGCGACTCCATGGCTGCGTGCCGAACGAGCTTCCACCACGGCGCGGTGAAGGCGATGACCTCGGGAGTGGGCGCCTTGGCGATGTCGCGCGGCCAAGGCGTGGTGGTATCGGCAAGGCTGAACATGAGCGTGCCGCCGAGGCCCGCATCGTGCAGGGCCTCAAGGTCGCGCGTGATGCCTTCACGGGTAATGTTAGAGCCCATCCACATCCACATGGCGGTGGGACGGGCCGTGGCTGGTGGATGAAGGAATACCTCTTCGACCGTATTTTCGGCATGGAGGAGTTGCATGCCGAAAACGGCGATGGCGATCCAAGTTTTCATGGCTTTATTTTACTTGGGTTTTCTCTAACGTAACGGTCAATAATCCCCTGCCTGGCAGGCGGGTGGTGATGCGGCCGTTAGTTGCCCGCCCCGGCGGGAGTTCGAGGAAGTCATCTTTTTTTCCTGTGCGCCACATGCGGAATGGCGCTTCGCCAAATGGCGGTGCGATACGGATCTCGATGTCGCTGTCCTGATCCTGAACGGCAGCGATGTGGACGACGAGTTTCGACTGATCGGCACTGAGAAACGACGATGCCTTGATTCCCGGCTTGGCGATGCCGCTGGCGAAGAGCCCGCTGACCTTGCAATCCACCACCCGCATGCCGGGGACGAGCGGTGCGCACCATTGGCGGAAGCCGTGATAAATCTTGGTGGGGTAGTAACTCTTTCCCCAATTGAGATGGATCAGCGCCTCGCCGCCCTGGCGTGGCGGATAGACCCAGTCGTAGGCCATCCAGACGTTGACGCCCTCGTTGAAAGCCTCGGTCATGTAGAGCCAGAACTCGCCGGCGGAGTTGATCAATTCGGGTGATTTGTCCACGCCGTTGAAACAGGCTTCGGTCATCCAAAGCGGCTTGTCGCCGGCGACCTCGCGCATCTTCGCCCAG
>JBBRYQ010000086.1:0-22440 GCA_038237425.1 Verrucomicrobiales bacterium | reverse complement strand
TGCGTTTGGCGGTCATGCTTTGGAGTGCGGTGAGAATCACCGCTTTGAGAGGAGACGTGTGCGTTTGATGGAATGGATGTTTCGGGGGAAAGGCCCGAATACGGGAGGTTTTTCTGGCTTTGGCGGTAATTGTTACAAATGGCCTGTCTCTCAAAGCGGTGATTCTCACCGCACTCCAAAGGTTCACTCCCGCCAATTCTCAGCCACCCATTTTGCGGGCATGAGGTAGCGGGAAATGTGGCGGCGCCAGCGGCGGTCGGTCTTGCGCTGGCTGAGCACCCACTTGAGATGTTCCAAGCGCGGGCGGTGTGGTTTTTCCTCGGACCATTGGCCGAGCGCGCCATCGGGCGGTTTCGGGTGGCCGGGGAAGGTGACGATTTTCACACCGGGCGGCTCCACCGGCGGGCGCAGGTAGCGCAGCGGCCAGATGCCCATGCAGTGTTTACTGAAATGCTTGGTCCAGGATTCCGGCCAGAAGTTGATGCCGTTTTTCACGTTGGCGGTGACGTAGTTCTGCTCGAATCGGTATTTCCGCGAGATTTCGGCGGAGTTCGCTTGGAGGTTTTCCAGCATGTAGGGGTTCCCGCCGATGGGGAAACGGAAGACGGAGGTTTGCCCGTGTTTGCCGAACATCCGCACCCAATTCCGCGCTACATAGACGTCTTCGGGATTTCCGTAGGTGAAATAGTCGTCGATGTTTGAGACGATCACCGAGTCCAGATCGATAAAAAGCGCGGTGCCGGTGAGGCCGGCGAGGTCGCGGCCCCAGAGTGCGATCTTCGGCCATTTTCCGGGGACGTCTGGCGGGATTTCGCATCCGAGCGAGGGCAGCGGCAGGCATTTCACCTCGGGGCGGACGCCGGTGGTGTCTTCGGTGAAGCAGATGAGCGTGAAATCCCCGGTGATGTTCCGGCGGCACATCGCCCACATGATGTTCACGTATTCCGGCCCGTAAACCGTGCCCCATTTCATGCAGATGACTTGTTTCATGACTCTGTGGTGGGGAGCACACGCGCCTCGCGTGTTGTCTTTGGCGCCCTCGCCGAAGACTGGCGTCGAAGGGGATTCAACCCGGTTTTCGGCGATGGCGCCAAAAACCACCTGCGATGTCGCAGGTGCTCCCCGAAGATTATAAGATGACCTTGCATGATCGGCTAGGTGCGGGGTTTGGAGAGAAGGGTCTGATACACATCGAAGGTGGATTCGAGCATGCGCCGGAGCGTGAAAGCCTCGATGGATAAAGGGCAGGGGCGAGTTTTCAGAATTTCGCGGGTCAAGTCAATGGCCCGGTCCTCATCGCCGGATTTTACGAGGCCCAGCGGGAAAATTGCACTCAACTGCTCCGCGACGCCGCCGTGGTCGTAGCCGATGACCGGCTTGCCCAATGCCAGCGCCTCCAGCGAAACCCGGCCGAACGCCTCGGGGTCCTGCGACAGAGAATAAACGACGGTGGAAACCGCCATGATTTCCTTCAGATCCGTGCGGTGGCCGAGGAATGAAATGCGGTCTGCGATGCCGAGGCTGGCCGCGAGTGCCTTGAGTTCATCGAGAAACGCCACCTTTTTCGGGTGTGGGCCGCCGACGATCAGGCCTTGGACGGGCTCGCCGTGCTCGATGAGTTTCGCGACCATTTTGATGAAATCCTCCTGGCCTTTCCAGCGCGTGAGCCGCCCCGGCAACAGCAGCGGAATCCGGCCTTCCAGTTCCGGCTGCGCGGATTTCCAGCTCTCCAGCCACTCGCCCGACGGCACGAAACCGACCGGGTAAAGCGCCTCGTCCACGCCGCGATGGATCACGCGAAGTTTGCCGGAGTCCGTCGCCGGGTAGTTTTTCAAAATGTAATCCCGCACGCTTTCGGAGACGGCGATGACTGATTCGCCCTTCGTCATGACGGCTGAGTATGCGTTCACGGAATAGAAACCGTGCACCGTCGTGACGAGGCGCGGCCGTGTGTGTTTATCGAGTGTTTTCCACGCCAGATAAGCCAGCCACGCGGGCATCCGCGAGCGGAGGTGAATGAGGTCCGGTTTCTCATGGATGAAAATTTTCCGCAGCTTGGAAATCTGCGCCAGCGACGCCAGCGCCTTGCGGTGGACCGGCATCGTGAGGTGGCGCGATCCTGCATTTTCCAACTCCGCCACCATGCTGCCGCCGTTGGAAATGACGAGCGATTCGTGGCCGAGCGACACCAAGTGCGCGGCGACTTCCAAGGTGCCACGCTCGACGCCGCCGGCATTCAGCTCGGGGAGGATTTGGATGACTTTCATGGCTGCGGCTTGAGGGAAATCAGTGGAATGCCTTCGCGTTTCGCGGCTTTGACGAGTGCCTTCGGCGCGTTGCAAGTGAGGATGAAATCGATGGGCAGCGGCTTGGAGCGGTCGATTTCAGCGAGGAATTTCTGCAACCCATCTCGATCATCCACCAGTGGCGGAGAGTGGAAATAGAGATTTGCGTAATCCCTTGAATACGAACCAGAAGCGTTGCTCGGAACCACTTCATACGGCACGTCGGGGTGGGTCCAGTTTTCCGGCACCTTCCAGTCGGGCGGCGTCCCCGGCAGCCACAGCAGCGCGCGGTGGGGCGTGCCTTCGCCATGGGCGTCCGGCCCCAGCCAATCGGTGAGCGGCCAGCGGTCTTTGATGTAAAGTTTCCAGCGGTCCTGCAGCCAGAAAACGTCCAGCGGGCTGGCTTTCATTGCTTTTTCCAGCGCCTTCATGCAGTTCTCGGTGGAAATCGGTCCGTCCAGCGCGTGGTAGCGGATCTTCCATTTTCCCGGCTCCACCGTGATGACCGACATCGAGAAAACCTGACTTTTACTCCGCCGTGCGATCAAACTCGGCAGCGGGCTCGCCCGAGTGAGCCGCCCAAAAAATCTTACCAGCTCGCCACTGCCGCCCACGCGTTGGTCCGCTAAAATCCCCACGATCCCGCCGTCCCGGATGAAGCCGGTGACGAGGTGGAAACTATCGCGTTTCGAGAAAAGTTTGGTCCCATCTGCCTCGCGTTGGGCGAGGAGTTGCGCGTCGAGGATCGGGTTATTCAGCGGCCGGTAAAATGCGCCGCTCGCGTGTCCCGCCGGGAAAAAGCGGTTCATGCGCGTGAGGATTTCCCAGTTCCCCATATGCGGCGGCATCAGGACCAGACCTTTTCCGCCAGCCAGCGCATTTTCAATGAGTTCCGGATTCTCGACCGACAGAATTCCCCCGATCTTCTCAATGGGCAGCCGCGCGGTGTGGGCGGCGGAAAGCAGATTCGCCCCTGTCCGCCGGAATGATTCGCGGGCCATTTTTTCCAATGTCGGCAGGTCGTATTCGCCATGCAGGGCGATTCGCAGATTCCGCAGAACAGTCCGCCGCCGGCCGGACATGAAATGCCAAACGAATCCGCCGAGCGCCTCGCCCAGCCGGAATGCCACGGGTCCGGGCAGTAGGCTCACGGTCTTTTCCATCCCCGTTTGCGCAAGCCATTCCAGCCGCCATTTCCAGCGTTTCGGGTGGTGTGTCAGGGATTCGTCAGCCACGGGGGCTGATTTCTAGAGAGTCTGGGGCCGCCGTGCAAGGCCCTGAAAGCAATGTGTTTTCGGCTGTCTCAGCCGGAAACAAATCCCCGCCCCCGGCTGAGACAGCCGGGACACTTTCCTCAGCGCTCCATTCGGCAATGCAGCACGAAGAACTCGGCGGGCAGGTGGGCGAGTGGTTCGCGCAGTTTGTCGATTTCTGCAGCGGGTCCGTGGAACTGGAGTTGGACGAGATCCGCGATTTTTTCCATGCGCCCGAGCAGCTCGCCGACGTTTTCCAAATGTGCGAACACACCGGCCGCGCCCTCGTAGCCTTCCCGGCAGAACGCGCGGTCGTCGAGAATGGTGAATTCGTAGAAATAGCAGGTTTCCTCCGGCCGCGTCTTTTCCACGAACTCCTTCATCAGAGCGTGAAACTCCTCAAGCTTCCCGGTGTGGGCTTTGAAATACGGATTGATCGTGACGAGGTTTGGGGAAGCGGCCATGGCTGGAAAACTGGCGGGTTTCTTTGAGCGGACAAGGCGAAATCTATCGAACCACCCACGAGTGTTTCTCCCAGAACTCGTTGAGGTCCTCGATGGAACCATTGAACGCGTTGTGTTCCAGCGGACGGTCCATGGAGCCGAAGTAGGTGGGGGATTTCCAGGGTCCGTGATGATAGTGTTTTGAAATGGAGTGGCCGGACCACTCGACGCCGGCGTATTGCCACATCGCCCAATCGTCCCAGACACCGTAGGCATCCATCAGTTTTTTTGGGGTTTCGAAGCTGCCGGTGGGGCCGTAGAGGGCGATCCAGTAAGGACACTGACGGATGCGGTTTTTCTGAGAGGAAGAGGCGCAGCAAAGCGTGTTGCGGAGGCGGTCGCTGTTTTCCAGATAGATGACGGGCAGCACGCCGGTGCGCTGCTCGACGCGGTTGATGAAGGCGACGAGATCAGCCGAGCTGGATTTCGTGTCGAAATCGCCGACTAGCAGGACCTTTCTCCCCGGCGCGATCTGGCGGAGGCGGTCGATGTATTGATCGGCCTGCGCGACGGGGCTGGAGGATTTAAGAACGTAATAATAGGTGCCGAGCTTGAGGCCCTCACGGCTGGCGGAGTTGAGGAAATCCGCGCATTTGTCATCGATTACGAGGCCCTTGCCGCAGCGTGCGATCAGGCCGTGGGCACCGTTTCTTCTGAGTGCGGAAACATCGGTCGGGGAAAAGGAATCGCCAGAGCGCTGCTTTTCCTTGGGATCGTAGGAGGAAACGTTGACGATCTTCGGCGCGGCATCGAGGCCGACGCGACCGTATCCTCCACCGCAACTGTTGAGAAGAAGCGGAACGAGAACGGCGGGAAGGAGAGGGAGAAAGCGCATGGGTCAGTGAATCATAACCGGCGGATCAAGGCAAGGAACGAAGCGGTGCTTACTGTGGCAAGTGGCTGTCGCTTGGCCGATGATCCTGCGTGGCGAACGGAAAATCACCGCCGACCACGCCGTGCGTCTGGCGAGCCGCTTCGGCTTGCGGCCGGATGTGTTTTTCGGTTTTGATCATTGATGATCCTAACACCATAAACGTGTGTCACGGCACACCTCGACCACTCACTTTGATTTCGAACGACGATTCGTCCGCATCATTGCTGGTGAGAAAAACCGTGGTTTTTCTCACTCCGGAAGCTTTAGGTTTGAAGGTGATGTTGAAGGTGGTGTCATCCCCGGGAGTCAGGCTGTTTTTGCCGATTTTCGAGAGCGTGAAATCCCGTGCCTGTCCGCCGTGGGCTGATAGTTTCAGCCCGGCTAGCACCGCAGTCCCGTGATTACGGATTCGGAAAGTCTTGGTGACTTTTCCGACCTTCGTTTTCGCGGCATTGAACAACACCGTCCCCTTCTTGTCCTTTAATTCGGATGATGCCGCTTTCTGGACGACGATGTCAGGCGCGGCGTTGCCTACCTTGAAGTTCTTGAAATAAGCCTGGCCGTAATCGACACCCGCGCTCGTCGCATCGGCGGCTGAGTTCCTGCCGAACAAAACGGCCCGGAACGTTTCCGAAGGCATCAATTTCCAGCCGGTCAAAGGCCGGGGAGCTCCATATTTCCAGCCCTTACCGGTATTCCAGCTCGGCGTGATCGTTTTGGAGATTTTATTGTAGTGCAGGCGCAATTGGGTGGCTCGCGCGTTGGTTGTTTCTTCCTGCACATATGCCTCTGGATCGATCACCGTGATTCCCGCGCCGGCCCCGTCATTGGACTGGTTGCGATTCAGAGAGAGCGCGAAAAAGCGGAAACCGTTGTCCCCACTCGGGAGGATGCCTATCCCCAGCTCCATCCCGTCATTATTGTCCGGAAAACGAATCAGATCCAGATACGCATCTACCTGGACATACCAGTTCTGGTCAGCGCCGCCCTTGTTCACCTTCCACGTGAGAAACGCGGAGTTGTCGGTGGCAGGAGTTTTCACGGAGAACTCGAGCCTCGAATTGCCGACATCCAATACGCCGCCTCCGGAGGACGAATAATACCAGTTCGAGGCAACCACCGTCTCCAGCGTGTCCTCACCCTTGAAATCCGCCAAGGCAGCGGTGGAAAATACGAGACCGGAGATGAGAATACCTGCGAGTGTCCGCAGCGGACTTTGAATTTTTATTCTGCACATCTGGGTCGATTAGAATCAGCCGGAGATATCACGTCAAGGGGCAAGCTGTTATATCGATAGGTCTTTCCGTAAAAATGCGGGTTGTCAAACCGCCTGTGAGCAATCCAACAGTCAAACAGATCTTACACTGGCAAAATGAATTCGCGGGAGGGCCAGCCGGTCACGGCTTCTCGACGGTGATGCTGATGGGCGAGTGGTCGGATATCCCCTCCTCCACCTTGATCAGGGTGGCTTCGGCGGGCTTTAGGCCTTCGGTGAAGATGTAGTCGAAGGTGGTGGGTTGGAATTTGCTTTTGGGATCGGGGTGCCAGGTGAGGCGTTTTTCCTTGGGGGTGTTGGCCCAGGTGTTAGTGAAGCCGCCTTCGGTGATGAGTTGCACGGCGTGGCAGAGGGGAAACTGGCCGTCGTGGTTCGTATTGAAATCGCCGGAAGCGATCCAGCCGACGATGGTTTCCTTGGCGAAGGCCTTCTTGATTTTCTCACGGTGGGCGAGGAGTTGCTTCGCTTGGTCGTTGCGCATGTCGGCGACGTTTTGTGCACCTGCTGGGTCGTCGCTGCCGCGGTTGCTCTTGAGGTGGTTGCCATAAATCATGAGCAGTCCGCCGTCCGGATGCTCGAGGGCGGCGAAGGAGAATCCACGGGACATTTCGGGCACGTTGGCGGCCCAGTTTTCCCACTGGGCGGCGTGGCACTTGAGCTTGGAGGCGATGCCGATTTGCTGTGGCCGGAGTTCGCCGGTGACTGGATCGCAGAAGCTACTGACGACGTGGCAATTCAGCCCGGGAACGGCTGAGATGAGTTCGTCAAACGCCGCCCAGTCGTGGATCTCGACGCCGACGAAGATGTCCGGATTGATTTTCTTCAGGGCTTCCTGTGCGGCCTTCATGTGGGCGTCGGCATCGGCAGCGGAAGCGGTCGGGCGGTGGCCGGGAAACCATTCGAGATTCCAGGAAACGAATTTCAACGGCGCAGCGGCAGAGAGCAGCGGGGTGAGGAAAAGCGCGGCAATGGCGAGCAGGGCGAGGCGGACGGGTTTGTGCATGAGTGTGGAAATGAAGGCGAAACGATGGAGAAGTGCCTGGCAAGAAAATGCCGGTGGCAGAAACGTCGCGGAATAGCTGATACGAAGCGCAGGCTGTGCCAATTACGCAAATAGACGGGTGGTCCCGGATGGATGCTCTTGTTAGTGAACACGTTTTATTTTGTGAATGTGGTTCCCTATTTCTGGGCGCTTAGCCTTGAGTCCAAATGGACGGCGGCGCATCCGAAGACCCGCGCGGAAATGGAGTCGCATCTCTCGCTTTACACCCTGCGGGAAATCCAACCGTCCCAATCCGCTTGGGGCAGCAAACACCCCATGCAGACCGGCGATAAAATGATCCAATATCTGCTTTTCTGGACCCAACCGCTGGAGGTCGTGTATGACAGGGACGACCGGATGAGCGCGATTTACACTTCCTACGAGTAGGGGATCACAGCAGCTCCTGCCGCCAGTCCGGGGACTCATCGGGAGAAATTTCCTTCACTGGTTTTTTCGAAATCCGCCGGAGGTGGCGGCGCAGGAGGCGCACGATCAACTCGGGGAGCGCGATTTCCTGTTCATCCATGGAGTGGAGCAGATCAGCGGGGAGGTCGATGGTGGTTTTCATCGGTGGCATCAGCGGTTGTAGGGATTCCGGGAGCCATCGGCCGGGGCTGGAGTTGGTGACGTGGTTTCCGTGGGATTTGCACCCGGGAGCGAGGTGCCGAAGGTGTCGTACCAATGCTGCATGAAGAACTTTTTCTCTTGAGTGAGCAGCACATCCGAGCGGCCGAGGATGGGGCGGAGCGAGGTGGTCATTTGGAGCGTGACGAGTAGGAAAACGACGCTCCAGATGAAAAGCGGCCCTTTCTGCGTGCCGCCGGTGGCGAAGATGACAGCTTTCAAAAACCGCAGGGCGAAGAAAACGGCGATGATCCACGAGCCGATCGCCAGAGCGCCCATAAAGCCGAACGAGTCAGTCGATTCTGCGAAAATCCACACGGCGGGCGCGAAGCCGAGCAACAGCAGCCCGGCCAGCGCGAGTGCCCCGGCGAGGCAGGCGGCGAGTTGGGAAATGCTGACTCGTGCGCCGGCGAGCGTGGAGAAGATGTAGAGGCTGGGGAAACAGATCAACCCGGAGAAAACGAGTCCTGCCGTGATTTTCGCGGGAGCGGCCCAGAGTTGTTCGTGTTTTGCGAAGCAGCCGAGCACGAAGCCGAAGAGCGCGATGGAAACGACGGCCATCAGCGTGAATCGCCCGGTGGCGTGGTGGTTTGCCTCGGCCAGGCGGGCGACGAGTGCGTGCGGCCTGCGGAGGAGCGCCTCGAAGAGGGTTTTCAGGTCGAGTTTTTCTGGAAGCGGGGCTTCGAGTGGCGGTGGTTGGATATCAGGTGTGTTCATGGTCGTGGGGTGGTTTTATGGTTCTGTTGGATGGCACGGGCGATGGGTCCGATGAGAAGGATGAGGATGACGACGAGCGCTGGGAAACCGTTGCCGCCGGTCGCCCGGTCGATGGATTTCCAGATGGTGACGTAGAAATTTCCGTTCAGAGGATCAGCGCGGAGGAACTCGACTTTCAGCGATGGGCTGCCGAAAAATGGCCGCAGGATCCAGGAAAACTGCGCGCCGAGAAATCCGTTTCCGCCCAGCCAGGCGAGCAAGGTGGCCGTGGCGGCGGCGGGCGTGGGAGCCTTTGCCGTGAGCAGTTTGTGGAGGTGGAGATTCGCCGTGATGCCTGCGAAGCCGATGAGAAAGGTGTGCGTGACGAGATAGGCAGCGTGGGCTGTGGTCGCGCCGGGCGATGTCGGTGAAGGCGCGTTCCATGCGAGGAAAAACGTGATCGGCGCGAGTGAGCCGAGGATCAACGCGGCGAGTGCGAACGAACTCAGCAAGGCCAGCAGCGATTGCCGGAACCCGAGACCCGTCCCGAGCAACAACCCGAGAAGCCCGTTCAGTAATCCATTGCATCCCAGCGTGAGCAGCACCAGCAGCGGCAGTTTCACCGCCACATAGGCACCCATGATCGGGTCCCGCCAAAAGCCGACGCTGAATCCATAACACGCCAATCCCACGAAAGCGGTGAGCGCCACGCCGCCTACCCGCCCGCGTGTCGGGGCATCCAGCCAATCCGTCTCGGGCTGGATGAGTGGGCGGAGGTTCATGGGTGCGATGAGATCATGGGTTTATGAACGCATGATGCGGAATACGTGAGAATCTCGTGAATCCTTGCCAAGCAGATGGCGCTTGAATGTTGCCGCGCGGGGCCGTAGTTCCGGGGCCGCATGGATCTGATGCACCCTTATCAAACCTTGTCCCTCTTCACCGCGGGCTTGGTACTGGCCGTTCTCCTCATCGGCAGCCACGCGTTCATGCTGGCGAAACCGAAGGAGGCGCAGGATTTCCTGAAAAAATTCCCGCGCAACCAGTTCCTCGGCCAGATCCTGCTAGGCATCGGCCTCGCTTGGTTCTGGCTGCTCATCGCACCCGCCGGCATGGGCAAGCTCAGCGCCCTCGCCATGGACCTCGGCGAGTTCAACGCTGCGAAAGGTCTGCTGCGCATCCTCGTCCCGGTTTCCCTAGTCCTCGTCACCATCAGCGTGCGGGATTTCCTCGCCGTGCGCGCGCTCGGCCTCGTCGGACTGATGGCTGCTGCCCCGCTGTTAGGTGCGGCGTTTCTTAAAGACCCGCAATCCCGCCTGCTTGTTCCGATCTATGCTTACGCCATGCTTACTGCGTCTCTATTTTGCGTCGGCATGCCGTATCTCTTCCGCGATGCGGTCACCTGGGTGACGGCGGAACAAAAGCGCTGGACCGTTCTATCAGGAGCTGGCTTTGCTTACGGAGTCGCGGTCCTGATATGCGCCTTCGCTTACTGGCGGGCGTATTGAGCGGAAATTTCAAATTCCGGCGTCCTCCCGTGATTTACGAGAGAGCGCCTTTTTCTTGAAATTGGTTAGTAAACTGGTGCGCCGGAAGTGTCGCCACCTCCACTGCTGCCGGTACTTTTGGTTGCGGTTTTTTCCATGGCCTCGCCGCCGATCCGCATGTCACGGCCGAGGCCGATGAAGGTGTTGCAGGAGCTGAACAGCATGCCGACGGTGGCAACGGTGAGCAATAAGGTAAGTTTCATCGAGAATCTGGATACCGCAAATTGACCCGCCTGCAAGCGGATTTTGTAAACTTTGCTTAATTATTGGCGTGGTTCAGGATTTGTGAATTCCGCCGGGAAGGATTGGAGATGGGGTGCTGCTGAACTTTGGAGTGCGGTGAGCATCACCGCTTTGGGGGGCAGCGTTGGCGGCCCCTCGATGAGCTGTGATCAAAAAGCGTGTGTGCGGGTTTTTTCCTGAATTCGGGCGGTTAGGGTTAGCCAGAGTTTCCCCTCAAAGCGGTGATGCTCACCGCACTCCAAAGTTCCCTTGCGGAAACCACTTTGCTAGAAATCCCGCCGCTGGCTTCCGCTGATGGGTGCTGATGGAATGTCGCAGCACCACGTCCCGATGTAATCCTTGACCTCCCGCGCCGTCATCCTCGCGTCCGCCGGATCCATCTCGGTTTTCACGGAGCGGCGATCACCCCCTCATGGCGGACGGTCCACGAGCCATCACTCGGAAAGCCCGGCGCGTTTGTTTTCGGCGCGCCGTCCCAGCCTGCCGCCATCATCGCCGCTGCGTACAGCAGCGAGCCGTTGCCGGGCAGATAGATCGGCAGACGCGCGTCTTGCCAGTTGTGGCCGTTCGGTAGGTAGCCGTTCTTCGGCGAGTCGCGCAGCAGGAAATCCACTGCATCCTGCGGCCGGCCGAGGCGCGCGGCGGTCATCGCCACGACCGGACAATCCCAGCCCCAAGTGGACTGCCAATCCCAACTGGAAAGCGTGTCGTCGAAGGTGTTGTTCATGATTTCCCGATCAATCAGAGGCGTCGGCGGATTCCAGCCGTAGGCCATCAGCAGCGACGGATGGTCCTCGCGGATCAGATAGGGATCGGTCTCGATGGCGAGGTAGTGCCCGTCCTTCACCGCCGGTTTGGCGAGCTGGTCCGCGACCTTGTCCCACAGTGGTTCGCGAGCTTGGCCGAGGCGTTCGCGCCACGTCTGCGCCATCTTCAGCGCCCAATGCCAGTATGCGAGTTCGTAGGTGGGATTGAGCAACGTCCGGCGGTATTTGCCATAACTCTCCTGCGCGGGTATCAGCACGGGGCCGAGGTTGTAGCGCTTCCCCGCCTCATCCCACGTCGGATAGCTCGCCATGAAAGTGGCGGTTTCGTTGATGACGCGCGCGTATTTTTGGAGCAGCTCCTTCGATGGATTCGCCCGATAGAGCAGCTCCGCCAGCAGGATGGGGTGCGGTTGCTGCCAGATGAGGTAAACGGCGATCTCGCTCGGACTGTCGTCGCCGTTAGGATCGGTCATCTTGGTCCAGCGTGCTCCTTCGAATCCCTGGCGCGCGGCGTTTGCACGGGCTTTCGGCAGGATGTGCTCGTAGTAGCCGAGGCTCTTCGCCAGCAGATCCGGATGCTGATAGAGCGCGAACTGTGCGGCATGCAGCGGATACATTTCCATGTGGAATTTCCCATACCACGAGTTCAGCGTCAGCCCGGTCTCCTGCGGCGGCAGGCTTCCGGCGCACTGGATCGCCGTGAGATATTGGGAAAGCACAATCCGCCGCTCCAGCTCGAACCAACGTTTGTCCTTGCTGCCGGACAAATCGATCACCCCACCTTTTTGCCAGAAATTTTTCCAATGCGCGGCGGCGGCTTCCTTGGTTTTTGTGAAATCAGGAACGGAGTACAAGCCTTGCAGCGGCGTAAACCGCAGCACGAATTCCATGCTTTTTGCACCTGGCGACGCTTGCAGAACAAAGTGGTGCGGCGCGATTTCCTTCACACCCGCTTCACCGTTCCACCAGCCAAGCTGCGCGATGTAGCCGTCCGCATCCATTGTCCTCTCGAAGACCGCGCCGTGATCCACCACCTTCATGCGGGTCTGGTGGTTCGAGGGACTGCCGGGCCCGCCGCGCCATTGGCCGCTCGGCGGCGGGAACGTGAGTTCGATCGCGAGCGGCAGCTTGTTGCCGAGCGCGGCGGACTCCACACGTATCGCCACTGCGTCCTGCTCGGGATGCGCGGTCGTGAACACCTTGACCTCATTTCCCGCAGCGGAAAACCGGCTTTCGATCATCCCACTCCAGAGATCGAGCGATTGCTTCGTTTCCGATAAATCCGCCAGCCCGAGCGGTTTCCAGGAACCCCCTTCCTCTCCGGAAACGAAGCGCAGCCGCCCGAGATCCAGCCGGTGCGGATTTGCCCGCAGCCACTCCGCAGCGGCCTTGCGGCGGGGCGATTCCGGGCCGGAGATTTTCGCATCCAGGTAGGGAATGGTGCGGCCGTTCACCTCGTAGGGCACATCGACTTCCGCAGCGGTGAACTTTTCAGGATTCGGAAACGAATGCCATGCCCACTGCGATTGCGTGCCTAACGGAACTCCGCCGTCCTGATGGAAATCCTCCAGCCCTTGCAAGCCGGTGATGTCCGCCGTGAAGGCGAAATTTCCGTTGCCCACGCTCAGCGGAGCAAGCTTGTCCGGATGATCAAGCGTGATCTTGTGCCGCGCCACCAGCGCCTCCCGGTCGATCGGTGCGGCGGAAACAGACGAGACAAACAGCAAAGACAGCAGCCATTTCATGGTCCCGGACCCTAATTGGCCGGCACGCCCTGACAATACAAGTATCTGCCCCGGAGTTCGCACGGGGTTTTTCTTTCCAATGCGCCCGTCCGCTTCCAGAGTCGCGGCGCCCGCCGTTCCGGCATTTTTTCGCAAGCCGCCTTCTTCATGGATCCTCCAGAAACCATCATCGCGAGCTATCCGGGCCTGACCGACTATCTGACGAAAAACACCTGGCAGCGCGCTTTCAGCCGCCTGACCTTGGAGCGCAGTGGCAGCTACGCAAACCCTCGCTTCATCACGCGGATCCAGCGGACCGATCCGGCGGGTCAGGCGTTGCTCGGCCTGAAAGCCCGGATTCGGGGAAGCCGCACCAGCGACTACGAGACGCTGCTGTTCTTCTTTCTCAAGGAACAGCAGTGGCGGGTCGAGACCGACTGCTCGTGCCCGGTAGGCTACCTTTGCAAGCACTCCTGTGGCTTCCTCCGGTTGCTATCCAACGACATGATAGAAGTGGTTAGCGGTCCGCAGGCAGCATCCTTTTCCGCCCAGTCCCAGCTCGATCCGTTCACCAGCGCGTGGCTGCGCGAGCTGGAAATCGCCGTCCGCGCCCAAGCGGCTCCGGTGAAAAAACCGACGCCTAGCCTGAAATTTCTCGCCTACTGCATCGAGTCTAACAGCTTCGATAACCCACCGGCACCCAGCCTCGTTCTGCGCGTCGCCAACCGGATCAAGGACGGCAGCGTCACCATCGAGAGCTCCACCGCCGCAGCAGACCTCACCAAGCCGCCGAGATACATGGACGACGCCGATCTCCGGCTCGTCACGCTCTACCGCCAGATCGAGCGCAAACAAGGCGGCTACTACGGCGTGAAAATGCGCGGTCCGGGCATGGATGAGTTTCTCAACGGCGCGCTCGAAGTCGGCCGACTTTTCCATGTGAGACGCGGTCAGGGCTACGGCAACCTCACCCTCACGCCGCTCACCGCCGGCCCTGCGGAAATGATCGAGGCCGCTTGGCAAGCCCAGCCCGACGAATCCACTCGCCCGGTCCTCAGGTTCTCCCGCGAGCACCTCCAGCTCCTGCCGCTCCAACCGCCGTGGTATCTCGACGTCCCGTCCGCCGTGATTGGGCCCGTCGAGAGCGAGTTGCCCGCCGCCGTTTTGGCCGCTTGGGAAAAGGGCCCCGCCATCCGTCCGGACAAGATCCCGCTGCTCATGGGGCGGCTCGGTGCCATTTCAGAAAAACCGCTGCCCACCCCCGTCGCGACCAAGACGGAATCACGACCCGCCCACGCTCCCGTCCCCACCCTCCACATTTCGCGAAGGAAAATCGGCCCGCTTTTTGTCGTCGAGGATGCGATCATCGGCCTGCCCACTTTCCGCTATGGCGATAGCCCGGCGCTCCCCCCGCTCGCCTCCAAGACGGCGCCTATCCATACCCTCATAAGGGAAAACACCCGCATTTCCTGGCCGCGCGATGCGAAACAGGAAGCCCGCCACCTTCAGAAATTACTAAAATCCGGACTCATCCCACTCTCGGACGTCGTCCCCTCCGCCTACCTCGACACCACCACCCGTCTCGCCGTCACCCTGCCGGAAAATTTAGCCAACCCGGAACTCGGATGGCTCGCCTTCCTCGATAGCCCCGCTGCCACCACCCTCCGCGACGCGGGCTGGGCCATCGAGATCGATCCCAAGGCTGGCCTCAAAGCCCACGATGCCAGCGCGTTTTTCTCCGCCATCGAGGCGGATCCGGATCATGGGATCGATTGGTTCCGCTTCGACATGCAGTTCGAAATGGACGGGAAAAAATTCAGTTTGATCCCCGTCATCGCCACCATCATCCGCCAGGGATTCGTGGCGTCGGATTCGCCCGATGTGCCGGAGTTCATCATCGTGCCTTGCGAGAATCCGGAGGATGGCTTCATCCGCTTTCCGGGGCGCAGGCTCTTGGAAATCGTCGAGCAAGTCTGCCACCTTTTCCACGGCCATGACTCCGCCCAAGGACCCATCCGCGTGGACCGCCTCGCCGCCGCCGGAGTCGCAGACTCGCTGGCCATCGACACTTCCGAGACCACCCGCGCCCTCGCCAAGCTCGGCCGCAGCCTGAAAAACATCACCGCCCTGCCGCCTGCGCAAATCCCGGAAACCGTGCTCGCCGAGCTCCGGCCCTATCAGCTCGACGGCTTCCGCTGGCTCGATTTCCTCGCCACTCACAGCCTCCACGGCATCCTCGCCGATGACATGGGCCTCGGTAAAACCATCCAGACGCTCGCCCACCTCGCCGCCGAGCACGCAAAATCCCCCGGCCGCCCGTCGCTCGTCATCGCCCCCACCTCCGTCGTCCCGAACTGGACCGCCGAGGCGGAAAAATTCACTCCGCATCTCAAAATTCTGACGCTCCAAGGCAAGGACCGCGCCGAAAATTTCGCGGAAATCGCCGAGGCCGACATCGTGCTCACCTCCTACCCGCTGATCAGCCGCGACTTCGAAATTCTGCTCAAACAAACCTGGCATCTCATCGTGCTCGACGAGGCCCAATACATCAAGAATCCCAAAGCCGTCATCGCCCAGAGCGTCTGCAAACTCAAGGCCAGCCACCGCCTCTGCCTCTCCGGCACACCCATGGAAAACCACCTCGGCGAACTCTGGAGTCTGATGCGTTTCCTGATGCCCGGTTTCCTCGGCGACGAAAAATCCTTCAATTCCCAGCTCCGCAAGCCGATCGAACGCGATCATTCCCGGGATGCCCAGCTCGCCCTCAACCGCCGCGTCTCGCCACTCATCCTCCGCCGCACCAAGGACCAAGTCGCCACCGATCTGCCGGAGAAAACCGAGCTGATCCACCACATCGATCTGAACAAGAAACAAACCGATCTGTATGAATCGGTCCGCGCTTCGATGGACAAGCGTGTGCGCGACGCCATCGCCTCCCAAGGGCTCGCGAAATCCCACATCATCGTGCTCGATGCCCTGCTCAAACTTCGCCAGATCTGCTGCCACCCGCAGCTTTTGAAACTGCCCGCGTCGCAGGAAGTCGCTGAGTCCGCGAAGCTCGAGTATCTGACCAACGAGCTGTTACCGACGCTTTTGGAAGAAGGCCGGCGCATCCTGCTTTTTTCCCAATTCACCTCCATGCTCGCGCTGATCGAGGCGCACTTGGAGAAGGAAAAAATCCCGTTTCTCAAGCTGACAGGCCAGACCCAGGACCGCGCGACACTGGTGAAAAAGTTCCAGACCGGCGAGATCCCGGTTTTCCTGATTTCCCTCAAAGCCGGCGGCACCGGCCTCAACCTCACCGCCGCCGACACCGTCATTCACTACGATCCTTGGTGGAATCCCGCCGCCGAAAACCAAGCGACCGACCGCGCCCACCGCATCGGCCAGACGAAGCCGGTTTTTGTCCACAAGCTCGTCTGCTCCGGCACCATCGAGGAGCGGATTCTCGATCTCCAGAAACACAAGTCCGCGCTCGTCGAGGCGCTGCTGTCCGAGGACACCACGAGGCTCAAAATCGACGCCGAAACCCTCTCCCATCTCCTCGCGCCGCTGCCCTGATCACGCCATCATTGCCGCAGCCCGATTTGTCGTTTATCGTCTTCCAAGAAATGAATCACCCGCTGCGCTACTGCCCCGATCTGCTGAATTATTCCCGCCGTGTCACCCGCGAGGTGATGGTCGGAAACGTCGGCGTGGGTGGTGACAGCCCGATCCGCGTGCAGTCGATGATCACCTCGGACACCCGCGACACCCCGGCCTGTGTCGCCGAAGTGCTCGGCCTGGCGGAAGCCGGTTGTGAGATCGTGCGGATCACCGCGCAGACGAGAATTTACGCCGCCAATCTGGAAAACATCGCCCGCGAAGTGCGTGCCGCCGGTTGCAATGTGCCGCTGGTCGCCGATATCCATTTCAAGCCGGACGCCGCGATGGAAGCCGCGAAGTGGGTGGAGAAAGTGCGCGTGAATCCGGGGAATTTCGTCGATAAGAAAAAATTCGAGATCCGCGAATACAGCGATGAGCAATACGCCGAAGAGCTGGAGCGCATCCGCGAGGAATTCGTCCCGCTGGTGGAGCGATGCAAGGAACTCGGCCGCGCCATGCGGATCGGGACGAACCACGGTTCTCTATCCGACCGCATCATGAACCGCTACGGCGATACGCCGCTCGGGATGTGCGAGAGTGCGCTGGAATTCGCCCGGATCGCCCGGGACAACGGCTATCATAATTTCCTGTTCTCGATGAAGGCCTCGAACCCGAAGGTGATGATCGAGGCCTATCGTTTGTTGGTCGCCCGGTTAGATGCGGAAGGCCCAGATTGGAATTACCCGATCCACCTCGGCGTCACCGAAGCCGGCGATGGCGAGGACGGCCGCATCAAAAGCGCCATCGGCATCGGCTCGCTGTTAGCAGACGGCATCGGAGACACCATCCGTGTTTCACTAACGGAAGATGCCATCCACGAAATCCCCGTCGCGCAAGCGATAGCAGAAATCTACAACGTGAGGTGCGCCAGCACCGAAAGTAGCAGGGGCGTCTCGCCCAAGGCCGTTGTAGGGGCGTCTCGCCCCGATCTTCACTCCGAAGCCGAAAAAATCCGCCCCGACTGGGACCAACTCACGAAAAACTCCTCCACCCACCTCCCCCACTGGCGCATCCCCGGTGCCACCTACGCCGTCACCTTCCGCCTCAAGGATTCCCTCCCCGAATCCGCCCAAAAAGATTACCAACAGCAGCGCGAAATTCTCACCGAACGCCTTCACGACCTCATTTCCCAAAAGGAATCGCGAAGCGTGCTGGAATCCCTCATCGCCATCCGCGCGGAGATCGCCGGCCTACAGGAGACGATGTTGGAATCCGCTTTGAACCAATGCCACGGCGCATGTCACTTGAAGCGGCCGGAGATCGCCAAAGTGATGTTGGATGCGTTGAAACATTTCAATGGCGACCGCTACGAGCTTTTCGCCTGGTCCGTCATGCCGAATCACGTGCATGC
Source organism: Verrucomicrobiales bacterium (assembly GCA_038237425.1). GTDB lineage: Bacteria > Verrucomicrobiota > Verrucomicrobiia > Verrucomicrobiales > Akkermansiaceae > Luteolibacter. The sequence continues at coordinate 4,610 of JBBRYQ010000086.1, read as the reverse complement.
CATGCTTCGCCCGGAAAATGGACATGATTTGGAAAAAATCATCCAGTCATGGAAATCGTTCACCGCCAAGAAGGTGAATGAGATGCTCGGGCAAAGCGGCGTTTTCTGGCAGGAAGAATATTATGATCATCTCATCCGGGATGGAGAGGATTTACAGCATCAGGTCCGGTATGTTTTGAACAACCCGGTGAAGGGGAATGCGGCTGGCGAATGGACGGGATCCAAGTATGGGGATTCTTGGGAAGAGGCGCTTGGGGCGAGACGCCCCAACAACGGCCTGGTGCGAGACGCACCAGCTACGTTGCAGATGGCTGCGCCATCCTACGATCCGTTTTCCTATCAGCGTCGCGTGAGTTCCCCGCTCACGATCATGGGCCACGATCTCGGCGGCGAGAACACCGTCCGCGTTTTCACCACGCAGGAACGCTGGAACGCCATCGCCCACAAGATCGCCGGCATGGGTGATTTCAAGCCGGAGATCATCTTCGAAAAATCCAGCGTCGTTGAAATCGATCCGCGCGACGAAGCGGCCATTTCCTCGATCAACAGCTCGCCAGAAACGAAACTCGTCACCGTCGCCGATGGCCTCGACCTCGAAGTCATCCACGCGTTTCGCCAGCTCGCTTTCCGTGTCGATCCGCGCCATCCGATTCTGCTCAAGGACACGCTCCACCCGCCTAACGGCGACACCGATTTCCTAACCGCCCTGCTCCCCGCCGCGCAAAACATCGGCTCGCTGCTGAGCGATGGCATCGGCGATGGCATCCTCGTCCGTGGCGAAACCGCACCCGGCCAATCGCTGCGCCTCGCCTATAACATCCTGCAAGCCGCCGGCACCCGCATTTTCAAGACCGATTACGTCGCCTGCCCGAGTTGCGGCCGCACGCTTTTCAATCTCCAGCACACCACGCAGAAAATCCGCGCCGCCACCGGCCACCTCAAGGGCGTGCGCATCGCCGTGATGGGCTGCATCGTCAACGGCCCCGGCGAAATGGCGGACGCCGACTTCGGCTACGTCGGCGGCGCGCCTAACAAGATCAATCTCTACGTCGGCAAAACCGCAGTGAAATTCAACATCCCAGAAGCGGAAGCGGTCGAGCGCCTCACCGACCTCATCCGCGAGCACGGCAAGTGGGTGGACGCCCCGATCCCCGCAACCGCCGACGCCTGATCCCATTTCCATGGCTGATTCCGACACCCTAACAAAGACTCGCGAGACGACCCAGCTCGATGTGCCGTGGAACGTCATTGTCCACGACGATCCCGTGAATCTGATGGGCTACGTGACCCTCGTGCTGATGAAAATTTTCGGCTACGACGAGAAAAAGGCAGTCATTCTCATGATGCAGGTCCACAAGTTAGGAAAATCCGTCGTCTGGTCCGGCGAGCGGGAAAAAGCCGAGTTTTACGTTCAGCAGCTCCAGGCTCACCAGTTGAAAACTTCGTTAGAGAAAGCCGAATGAAAGCGATGCCCACGCTCGAAGGAGGCCTTCGGATCGACACCGAAGACGCCAGTGATTGGGAGCTCCTCCGCTCCATCGTCGAAGATGCGAATGGCTGTGAAAAGGACCTCGCAGACCGCCTCGGCGGCCTGATCAGCGAGGAGGCGGGTGCGGAGGATTGGCAGGAATACATCGTGCCGGACCTGCGCGAGGCATTCCAGGACGAGCTCTTCCAAGTCGGTGCCGCCATCGATTCCGCAGCCCACCACGCCAGCGATGGTCCGGGGCCCTTGTGGATCACGCCCGAGGATGCATTTCCCTGGTACAGCGCGCTCAACCAAGCCCGGCTCTCGCTGGAAGAGCATTTTCAATTCGGCCCCAGCGAGGAAATCGACCCTCGCAGCCTCACGCCCATCCGCCGCGCCGCGTTCTACCGTTCCAAGTTCTACTGCGCGATCCAGAGTCTGCTGCTGGAGTATGTGATGGGGTAATTTCTTATTCTCCCCTTGTGAAATAAGGAGGGTGAAAATTACCCGTTATTATCCAAAAGCGCCTTTTTGAAGAATAAGATCTCGTTTCCAGGTTGCTTATTCTTCATTTCAGCGCCATCCCGGCCAAAACATCAAACGCTCCTCGTGATTCCTGCGATAGAAGCGGACGTCACTGCTCATGACTGGAGCATCGCTGAGGTTGTCGATCTCCGCCCAGAAACGATCGGGGCGGATCGATCTTGACGAAGTTGGCCTAAGGTCTGAGATTCGAACTCAGATTTTCGCTTCGGTCCTGCCAGACTCTGCGTGTTCTATCCTTTGAACTAACCTTGGCATTTGCGTCCCCTTACGGGATTTGAACCCGCATCTACACCGCGCTGTCTGGAGGGGATCAGCCTTCTTTCAACTCGAACGGATGCAATACGTTCCTTTATACTATCGGGGAAATTATTCATAATCAGGTGGTTCATCGTCCGCTTTGCGTTCTGGCTCTTCGTCTGGACGGCCGTGCCGACCAAACTGTGACACTATCTTTCCGATAATGACGGGTGGGAGATCGGACGTAACCCTATAGAGGTGTGGTGACTTGCCGCTTCCGAGGCGAGAGACATAGATCAGACCCGCTTTGACAAGACGAGGAATTGGTCCTCGCATGGACTGATCATGCACATTGGCCGCGCCGAATTTTTTAATGAGGAATTGGTGGAAGTCCGAAATCTTGAAAGGAAGGTTTTTGGGCCATCCCGCCACGAAGGTCTTTGCTTCGTCCATATAGGCGATGATACTCAGATCTAGACTTGCTCGTGGAGTGATCTGCGTCACTGTTTCCTGATAGAAATTGGAGGCGCCATCTTGATCGCTGAGTGCGTCCAGAGATTCAATCAGTGAATCGATATGCGATAATGCATCTTGGATACGGGAAGCAGCAGCGGTAAGGCTGTCCCGTTTACTAAGAAGTTCGTCTCTCAGAGGCATGCTCGGACATTACTCGCTTTTGAGTGATGAACACAACAAGAATTATCCCGATCCTTGCTGATGCCCAATAATATTACGCTTTAACCACAATATGTGGTATGTTGTATTTTTTCATATCGATTTGTAGTATTTTAGTTGTGCAAAAAACCCGCCCACTTTTTGAGAAACGAAACTGGACAGCTACTGATCTCTCCAATTTCTTGCCAAGTTTGCCAAGTTCCCCTTCACTCCGGGCCGCTCCAATCCATGGCACTCATCGTTCAAAAATACGGCGGCACTTCCGTCGGCTCGCTCGACCGCATCCGCAACGTCGCCGCACGGATGAAACGCACCCGCGACGATGGCAACCAAGTCGTCGCCGTGGTTTCCGCGATGTCCGGTATCACCGACGGCCTGATCAAAATGGCCAAGGAACTTTCCGAAAACCCCAGTGAGCGCGAGCTCGACGTGCTCCTTTCCACCGGTGAGCAGCAGTCGATCGCCCTCGTTTCGATGGCCCTTCAGGACCTCGGCGTGCCCGCCGCCTCGATCACCGGTGGCCAGGCCGGCATCCATACCACCGGCTCCCACACCCGCGGCCGCATCCTGAACATGGATCCTTCGCTGATGAAGGGTTTCCTCGATGAAGGCAAAACCCTCGTCGTCGCTGGCTTCCAAGGCGTCACCCCGGACGGCATGATCCACACCCTCGGCCGCGGCGGCTCGGACCTCACCGCCATCGCCGTCGCCGCCTCGCTCAAGGCCGACGTCTGCCAGATCCTCACCGACGTGGACGGCGTTTATACCTGCGATCCCCGCGTCGTCAAAAACGCCCGCAAGCTCCCCGAAATTTCCTACGACGAAATGCTCGAAATGGCCTCGTCCGGCTCGAAGGTCATGCAATCGCGCTCTGTCGAGTTTGCGAAAAAATTCGGCGTGGTCTTCGAAGTCCGCTCCTCACTCAACGACAACCCAGGAACACTTGTGTTAGAAGAACATCCCAACATGGAAAACGTCGTCATCCGCGGCATCTCGATCGAGCGCTCGCAGGCACGCATCACCATCACCGGCATCCCTGATCATCCCGGCATGTCCGGTAAAATCCTCGGAGCCCTCGCTGAAGCGGAGATCAATCTCGACATGATTATTTCTAACATCGCACACGATGGCTTCGCTCGCCACTCGTTCACGATGCACTCCAGCGATCTCGGGAAAGCTCAGGCCGCGCTCAAGCCCGTGCTCGCCGACCTTGCCCCGAACTCGAAGATCGAGACCGAAGCCGGCATTGCGAAACTCTCCGCCGTCGGCATCGGCATGCGTTCCCACTCCGGCGTCGCCGCCACCATGTTCAAGGCCCTCGGCGAAGCAGGCATCAACATCGGCATGATCTCCACCTCGGAAATCAAGATCGCCGTCACCGTTGAGGAGACCCGCATCGAAGACGCCGCGCGCGCCGTGCATGACGCGTTCGGTCTCGACAAGGTGCCTGCCTGAACTGGATCGCGGAATTTATTCCGCCAGTCAACACGAGGCGAGAGAACCGCAGACCGCTTGCCACACTTCCGACAACTCTAGAAAGCCTTTCACAGCCGTCCCACGGGAAGGCATAACTTGAAGCGAAAAAGCGGGCTGGTGTTGAGTTGAAATCCCTGCCACTCGGTAGGGTGTTATGAACAACAAAGCACCAACCCGCGCCAATGTGATCGTCCTTAAGCAGATTCTC
>JBBRYQ010000085.1:0-22501 GCA_038237425.1 Verrucomicrobiales bacterium | reverse complement strand
TTGAAATCGGTATAATCCAGCAAGTTGCTAAGATCAGGATCAATCACGGAACTCATGGTGACTTCATGGTTCATGAATTTCCAAAGCTGATGGATTTTCAGACCGGGGACGGCCCAATTGTTTCTGTTGCGGAGGAAAAAATCGTAGTCGTTGCTGGAAGGGAAATTGATATTGATGTATTGACGCGGGCCTAAGTCGAAGGATGCCCGCCGATAGCCCGGTTTATTGAGGATTTCCGCCCAATTGCGGACCCTGGAGCTAAATCCATCGCCGTAATCGGGGCCAAAGGGAATGTTCACTTCATGGCAGAACTCAGTTTCATAAGCGAAGGTCAGAGAGTCGCCTAGCGTCACCACCTGCTCGGCGGCAGACAAAGATTGGAGTGCCAAGACGGAAGACAGGAGAAGTGAAAGTTTCATCGATATAACAATGTTAGGAAGTTGTTTAAGTTACGGGCCATTCGAGAGAGTGCATCTGATATTTTCCAAAATTTCCGAAACGTGGTTCAAATCGCGCAGTGCATCTTGCGAAAATTTGTTATTTTTTCCGCGTCTTCGCACCGAAGTGGCTTGACCGTGCGGCGTTGAGAGATTGCAAAGGCGGTGCACGATGGCTTTTCCCAAAGGATTTCTTTTCGGTACAGCGAATGCCGATCATCAGGTGGAAGCCCATGATCCGGGTCGTGAGGACGTGTGGGATCTTTGGGAGCGCTGCCAAGGGCTGACGGCGCGCGGGCGGGCGACGGATTTCTGGAACCGCTACGAGGAGGACATCGCGGCGGCTGCGGGGATGGGGTGCAAGTTGTTCCGTTTCTCGACGGCGTGGGCGCGGGTGGAGATTTCCGAAGGGGAATTCGACGAGACTGCGCTGGCACATTACAGGCAGGTGGCGGAGTGCGTGCGTGGGCATGGGATGAAGGTGATGGTGACGCTGCATCACTTCGTCTGGCCGGTGTGGCTAGAGAGGGATCACGGTGGGATGATTGGTGATCGGTTTCCGGAATTTTTCACGAGGTATGCGGACCGGGTGGCGGAGGCGATGGGTGATGTGGTGGATTACTGGATCACTTTCAACGAGCCGAGCCAACTGACTTTCGGCTACATCAAGCCGTGGTGGCAAAACCGTTATTACATGCCGCCGGGACTGCCTCGCGGAGCAGATGCCGATGCGGAAGCAGAGGCGGTGGGAAAACTCGTGCCTAACTTATTTCTCGCGCATGCGAGGGCACGCAAGGCCATCAAGACACGGCGCGCGGAAGCGATGGTGGGAGTGAATCCGCTGGTGACGGGATTTCCGACTTGGTTGCAGATGTTGATGGACTGGGGTGCGTGCCACCGTGGCCTATCAGAAGCGCTTTTTAAATTCACGACTAGCGGCGCACTCGTGAGCGGCAAGGGTGATGTCGATCTGCTGATCGGCGGGGTGACGGCGCGCGACGGGGTGCGTTTCGAAACGAGCGATCCGTATCTGCGCACGGGCAAGGCGGTGCTGGTGGCGGCGGAGTTTCCGGGTGAAGACATGCAGGCACTGGCGCAGCGGAAAGTGGCGGTGGTAGGGATCGGCAATCAGCCGGATTCGTGGAAGCGCGATCTGCCGGGAACGGCGGTGAAGCGGCTTTTCTCCGACTACGATGCGGCGCGCGCGGCCCTGCTAACTGGCGAGGTGGACGCGGTGTATGGCGACGCATTTTTCCTGCTACCGGAAGAGCCCGGTGCGGCGGATCGATTCCGCTTTCTAGTGACGGGACTGAGCGATGAGGCCTACGTGGTGGCCGCGCCGCACGGGCATGACGCGTTGTTAGTGCGGGTGAACAAGGTGGTGGCGGCGTTCCAACGTGAGCTCGGCCATGACGCGGAGGAGGCGGGGCTTTCACCTAGCAGCCCAGTGGTAAAAAAAGCGAAGCGGCCCGTTTCGTTGCGCGAGGTGTTCGGCGGGAAGGACGGGCCGCTAGATGGGTTTTCAGAAAGCCGTGACCTGCGGCGGGTGCGGCGGCGGGGGAAGATCCGGATCGGAATCCGCACGGATGCACCCGGCGCGCTGGCGGACGGCGGCTGCGAGGGGCTGGAAATGAAACTGGCGCGGATGATCGCGCATGAGATTCTGGGAGATGAACGGCGGTTAGTGATCGTGCCGCTGGAGCCGGGTAACCGACTGACCGTTTTAAATACGAAATCCGGCTGGCTGAACTGGGCGTGGCGGTTCTGGGGAACGATAAGCCTGATAGGAAACGTCAACTGGTGGTATCTCGGAATGGCGGGAAAACTGCCAGAGGAGCTGTGCCCGGATGAGACGATCGGCGCCCAGGATTTCGTGGGGCTCGATTACTACTGGGGACTGCCGACGTGGAAGTTAGGGAAATTCCGCTCGCTGGAGGATGCGGCTCACGGGCGTTTCCTGCACGCGCCGGTCTGGCCGCAAGGACTCTATCATGCACTGCGGCGTTTCCACCGGTGGTTTCCGGGGCAGGAGCTTTTCATCGTGGAAAACGGCAGCGTGCCGGTGGCGAACGGTGTTTCCCGGACTGACTACATCCGCCGGCACCTCGCCGAGGTGGAGCGGGCCATCGATCATGGAGTGCCGGTGAAGGGTTATAATTTCTGGTCCATCACCTCGAACCGCGAGTGGGGCCATGCCTTCGATCCGAACACGGACTTCGGTCTGTATTTCGTGGATCTCGACAAGGACCCGGAGCTGAAACGCGTGGCAACGGATGAGGTGGAGGTGTATCGCGGCATCATTGAGGGAGTTGAGAGTTGAGAGTCGGAGAAAGAGTGGTGCGTTCGGCCCCTTAACGTCTCCAAGCTTGTCCCTGGGAAGATTTCCGACTAGACCCTTGGCCGTTCCATGGAATCCAAGCCCTCTAACCTCGATGCGTTGCGTATCGACCGTTCGCAAGCACCGCTCAAGTCCGGCAGCAGCGGAGTCTGGTGGATTCTGTTGGTCGTGCTCCTGCTCCTCGGCGCGGGGGCGTGGTGGTTCATGCGGGAAAAGCCGATTTCCGTCAAAACGGCACCCGTCCAAGTGCGCACCTCGCAGGGCGGAAATGGCAGCCGCACCTTGCTCAACGCCTCGGGCTACGTCACGACGCGTTTGGACGCCACCGTTTCCTCGAAGATCACCGGTAAGGTCGCAGAGGTCTTGGTGGAGGAAGGAATGAAGGTGGAAAAGGATCAGGTGCTCGCAAAACTCGACTCGTCAAACGTCGAGTCCGGCCTGCATCTCGCCACCGCCCAACTTGAATCTGTCAGAAAAAGCCTCGCGGAAACGGAGCCGATGGTGATTTACACCGAAGCCGAAATGCAGCGCGTCAACGGCCTGCTAGGCACCCGGGCTGTTAGCGGCTCCGATGTTGGCAAGGCGGTGGCAGAAGCCGGTGCACAACGGGCGAAGCTCGAACGCCTGAAAGCCGACATCGTCGTGGCTGAGCGGCAAGTGGACGATTGGAAACAACAGCTCGACGACACGATCATCCGCGCTCCCTTCGCCGGTGTGGTGACGACGAAGGACTCGCAGCCGGGCGAGATGATTTCCCCGATGTCGTCCGGTGGCTTCACCCGCACCGGCATCTGCACGTTGGTGGACATGGCATCGCTAGAAATCGAAGTGGATGTGGGCGAGAGTTTCATCAACCGCGTGAAGCCCGGGCAGCCGGTGGTCGCGAAGCTGGATGCCTATCAGGACTGGGAAATCCCGTGCAAGGTCACGGCCATCATCCCCACTGCGGACCGCCAGAAGGCGACAGTGAAAGTGCGTGTGGCATTTGAAAAACTCGATCCGCGCATCCTGCCACAGATGGGCGTGAAAGTGGCTTTCCAGAGCGATCCAGCCGCCGAACCCGCTGCCACCGGTAATGTGCTGATCATTCCCAAAAACGCCGTGCAAAAGGACGGCGGCAAGGACATCGCCTGGGTAGTGCGCGACGGAAAAGTCGAACGCCGTGCCGTGACCGTAGCCGACACCCGCGATAGTGAGGTTTTTCTATCAGCGGGTCTCGCCTCGGGCGAAATCGTCGTCATTAACCCTCCTGAAAAACTCACCGATGGCACTGCCGTCGCCGTAGAAACCACCCGATGAGCACCACCACCGACACCCTCGTCCACATCAGCAGCGTCACGAAAACCTTCAAGCGCGGCTCCGAGGAAATCCACGTTCTATCAGGCCTCGACCTCGAGGTGAAGGACGGCGAGTTCCTCGCACTGATGGGCCCGTCCGGATCTGGGAAATCCACGCTGCTCAATCTCATCGGCGGGCTCGACCGGCCGACCTCCGGAAACGTCCAGATCGGCGCGGACCGCGTGGACCAGCTTTCCGACAAACAACTCGCCGCCTGGCGCGCGCGGCACATTGGCTTCGTCTTCCAATTCTACAATCTCCTCCCGGCTCTAACCGCCGAGCGCAATATCGAGCTGCCGCTTCTGCTCACGCATTTGAACAAGGCCGCCCGCCGCCAGCACGTGGCCGCCGCGCTCGAAGCGGTGGGCCTGACGCATCGCGCGAAACATTTCCCGCGCACTCTATCAGGTGGTGAACAGCAGCGGGTTGGCATCGCCCGCGCCATCGTCACCGATCCCACCGTCCTGCTCTGCGACGAGCCGACCGGCGATCTCGACCGCAAGTCCGGCGATGAGATTCTCACGCTTCTCCAGTCGCTCAATAAGGATCACGGCAAGACCATCATCATGGTCACGCACGATCCCCACGCCTCCGCCCGCGCCAGCCGCACCGTGCATCTCGACAAGGGCCAACTCTCCACCGAAGCCGCAGTATGAAATTTCTGCCACTGGTCTGGGCCGGCCTAAAACGCAAGAAACTGCGCACTGCGCTCACGTTTCTATCCATTTTCGTCGCCTTCATGCTCTTCGCCTTCCTCGGTGCGCTCAAGGTCGCGCTCGGCGGTGGCGTCGAGATGGCGGGCCAGGATCGGCTCATCACACGGCACAAAGTCTCGCTGATCCAGACGCTGCCGGAGAGTTACAAGAGCCGAATCCAGTCGTTGAAAGGCGTCGGCGCGGTGTGTCATCAAACATGGTTCGGCGGGCTCTATCAGGACGATCCGAAAAACTTCTTCGCCTCCATGCCCGTCGAGCCCGAGTCATTTCTCGATATGTTTCCGGAGTTCGTTCTCAAAGATTCGGAAAAACAGGCATGGCTCGCCACCCGCACCGGCGTGATCGTCGGCCGCATGACGGCGGAGCGTTTCAAATGGAAAATCGGTGACCGCATTCCTATCAAGTCACCGATCTGGGGCCAGCCTGCGGGCATGGGCCAGTGGGAGTTTGAAGTCGTCGGCATTTTCGACGCGAAGAAAAAAGGCGGCGACACCAGCAGCCTGTATTTCCGCTATGACTACTTCGAGGAAGCGCGGCAGAAGAACAAAGGTCAGGTCGGCTGGTACACCGTGCGCATCGCAGATCCGCAGAAAGCGGCGAGCATCGCCGCAGAGATCGATGAAAATTTCGCCAATTCACCTTACGAGACCAAGACCGAAGCCGAGGGCGCGTTTGCAGCCGGCTTTGCCCAACAGATCGGCGACATTGCGTCCATCGTCATGGCCGTGGTGGGCGCGGTGTTTTTCACCATCCTCCTCGTCGCCGGCAACACGATGGCCAAGTCTGTTAGAGAGCGGACCAGCGAGCTGGGCGTGCTCAAAGCGATGGGCTTCACCAACCTCCGCGTGCTCTCGCTGGTGATGATGGAATCCTGCCTGATCGCCGTCCTCGGCGGCTTTGGCGGGCTCGGCATCGCCTGGCTCATCTCGCTCGGCGGCAGCCCGGTGCCCAGCATGCTGCCGGTATTTTACATTCCAACGAACAACCTTGTCATCGGTGCTGCCCTTGCAATCGCGCTCGGCATCATCGCCGGCGCGCTCCCGGCCTTGCAAGCGATGCGGTTGAAAATTTCCGAAGCGTTGAGAAGGGGCTGAACCCAAATCTCTTTTCTATCAACTGTTAGCTAATCAATCGGCACTTCTTCCTCTTCCCTTTCCACTTCAAACTCCGGCTTGCTGCCATCTCCACACGTCCCGACCTCCCTGTTGCGCTACCCCTATTTCGTAAGGAACCCACCACGGCCCATTCGTGTTCTCAGTAAAAACTGCCATGAGGTGAATGCATCGATTGATGCCAGCTAAAACCTCGAAAGCAATGGTTTCAGTGGGCGAGCTTGGACCGATGCCGTCTATCCAGCACTCAATTTGATGAACGTTAGTCGAGCGATCCTAGATCGCTTAAGATAGACCATCATCTGCGGTTCGATGGGAGATAAATATTGGCATAGTGGGTATCATGAGAAGGTGCTGGAAAGGGCCGGATCGATACAACGGCCGCATTTGGAGATTGTCTCAAACCCGATTGTGGGGAAGGTGTCTCCCGGCATGTCCTTCCTCACCCAGATGCTTTCCGTGGCTTGGTTCAACTTGCGCACGATTCCGGAGCGCAAGGCGGCGGCGCTTACCGCTGCCGTCGGCATTGCCGGCGTCGTGGGAGTGCTGGTGGGCGTGCTGGCCATCGCGCAGGGATTCCGCAGCGCGATGACGGCTTCCGGTTCACCGGATGTGGCGATCGTGCTCCGCACGGGTGCTGATAGCGAGATGACCAGTGGTCTCGACCGCGAGTCAACGAAGACGATTTCCGACGCACCCGGCATCGCCCGCAACGGCAGCGCACCGATCACTTCTGCGGAGCTGTTTGTCATCATCAACCTGCCGAAGCGATCCACAGGAACTGATGCCAATGTGCCATTCCGTGGCGTGGAGCAGGGAGCGTTTGAGGTTCGTGGAAACATCGAGATGATCGAAGGCCGCCGGTTTGAGACGGGGAAGAATGAGATCATCGTCGGAGCCGGAGCGGCACGGGCTTTTGCCGGGCTCGATGTGGGCAAGCAGATCAAGATGGGCCAGAACGTCTGGGACATCGTCGGCATTTTCACGGCCAAGGGCGGCATCGCGGAGTCGGAAATCTGGTCGGACGCCAATGTCCTGATGCCTGCCTATCACCGCGAGGATGGTTTCCAATCAGTGTATGTGAAACTGACCGATCCATCCGCGTTCAAGGAGTTCAAGGACAGCCTGACCACCAATCCCAAGCTGGAAGTGAAAGTCGCGCGGCAGTCGGAATTCTACGAGGAACAATCGACCATGGTCACGCAGTTCATCACGACCATCGGAGTTTTCATCGCCAGCTTGATGGCCGTCGGCGCGTTGTTTGGCGCGCTCAACACGATGTATAGTGCGGTGGCTGATAGGACACGCGAGATTTCCACTCTGCGTGCCCTCGGCTTCGGGACCGGCCCGGTGATTTTCTCGGTGCTCGTCGAGTCCGTGGTGCTCTCCATCCTCGGCGGTCTGCTGGGCGCGGGCGCGGCCTATCTGCTATTTGATGGCTACCGCGCGTCCACCATCAACTGGCAGACATTCAGCCAAGTCACCTTCGCCTTCAAGGTCACGCCCGCGCTGCTGGGGCTGGCGATTGTTTTTTCCACCGTCATCGGCCTCTTCGGTGGGCTCTTCCCCGCCATTCGCGCGGCGCGGCTTTCGATCGCTACGGGATTGAGGGAATCGTGATGACTGGCCCGCTGATTCGACTTCACGGTGGTCATCAGTTTGCCCATGATTCCAGCCGTGACAGAAATCCAACAATTGCTGGAGCGGATCGAGCGGGATCACGGAATTCGCATTCTTTATGCCTGTGAATCCGGTAGCCGCGCGTGGGGATTCGCCTCGCCGGACAGCGACTACGACATTCGTTTTATTTTCGCCCGACCGGAGCATTCCTATCTCTCGGTTCAGGAAGGTCTGGAATCGATTGATCTCCCGCTGGAGGGAGAGCTGGACGCAGGCGGATGGGATGTCCGCAAGGCAATGCGACTGTTGGGAAAATCCAACGGAGCGCTTGTTGAGTGGCTGCATTCGCCCATCGTCTATCGAAATGAAACCGGGTTCCGCGAGCGATGGCAGGAGACAGCGCGGGCCGTGTTCGCACCGCGGGCCTCGTCCGATCACTACTGCGGGCTGGCGAAACAGATGGTGCTCGGCAAGCTGGATTCGGAAAGCGTGCGCGCGAAAGACTATCTCTACGCGCTGCGCGCCGTGCTATCAGCGAAATGGGTGACTGATGGAAAAGGAATTCCACCCGTTCCGTTCGGCGAGCTTGTTCCGACCGCTCCGGCAGCCGTTCAGGACATCGTTCCCGAACTGTTGGAACACAAGGCGAGGACAGCAGAAAGTGAGCGCATGCCACGCATTCCGGCACTGGATGAATTTCTGCGGGAGTTTCTCAGCAGCGTGGTGACGTTGGACCAAGGCCCCGGCGGCATCACCGTGCTTGACCGCCTGCTACGGTCCGAAATCCGACGACCGGCTTCGATTCCCCAGCCTTCGGATTTCACGCTTGATCGGATCAGACAGCGCGACCTTCTGCTGTTGGATTCGGTCGCCGGCAGCCAGGCGTATGGCACCGCGATTCCGGGTTCCGATGAAGATCGGCGCGGAGTGTTCGTGGTGCCACCCGCTTTCCTAGCAGGACTCGACGTGATCGAACAGGTCGCCGACGAACGCAGCGATCAGGTCTATTACGAGCTGGGCCATTTCGTTTCGCTGCTTCTGAAAAACAATCCGAACGCCCTTGAACTTCTCGCCATGCCCGAGGATTGCATCAGGCACCGTCATCCACTGTTCGGTCTGCTGGCACCGGAGGTTTTTCTATCAAAGCTGTGTGCGAAAACCTTCGGGGAATACGCGATGGGGCAGATCCGCAAGGCCCGGGGACTGAACAAGAAGATCGTCAATCCGCAACCGGAACAACGGCTGCCCATGTTGGATTTCTGCCATGTTCCGGAAGGCCAGGGAAGTTCGCCTGTCCTCCCATGGCTTGCAGCAAAAGGAATCGATCCGGTAAATTGCGGGATCACGGCCGTCCAGCACGCGACGGGAATTTTCGCAATCTATCATGAAGCTGGCGGCTTTCGCGGCTTAGTTTCACCCAAGGATTCGGACACGTTGATTTTCAGCAGTGTGCCGAAGGAAGCGGTGCCGATCTGCTGGATGCACTTCAATCAGGATTCGTTCCGCGCCCACTGCAAGGCTCACCGCGAGTACTGGGAATGGGTCGGCCAGCGGAACGAGGAACGTTATGCGACGAACGTGCAACACGGACGTGGCTACGATTCGAAGAACCTCATGCACACACTCCGGCTGCTCGACATGGCGGGAGAGATCGCTACGGAAGGCGTGCTCCGCATCCGTCGTCCAAACCGCGAATTCCTGCTGCGTGTCCGGGCAGGCGAGTTCGAGTATGAGGAGCTGGTCAGCCGCGCCGAGGAGCAGCTCGCGACGGTAGTGGCAGCTTTTGAAAAATCCAACCTGCCGGAACAACCGGACAGGGATCGAGTGAACCGCTTGCTCGTTGAGATCCGGATGGCATTTTGATCGATCGCGGCTAACATTTCTGTTGGGTGAAAATGAGAGGGCGGAAAGAATATCCGCGGCACATACCGTTCAGAATGAACGCGTTCCCTCCGAGGTCAGTGGTGGCCGGGCTTGCGCTGGTGGATGATCAGGACGTTTCCTGCGGGATCGAACACCATCGCCATGTGGCAGACCGGTGTTTCGAAAGGCTCCATCTTGAATGGCACTCCAGCGGCTTTGAGCGCGGCAATGGTGGTATCGAAATCCTCGGTCTCCAGTCCGCAGCACGGGCCATCGCCGCTCGGTAGCCAGCCCGGGGCCTTACCGATACTTAAAGTGTGCGGACCGAGTTCATACTCGATCCAGCCGCCATCGCCCTCTCCGAGCGGCGTCTCCATGGCGGGCGTTAGACTCAGCACTCCTTCGTAAAAAGCGCGGGAGGCAGCGAGATCGAGGGCGGGATAACAGGTGAAGGCGACTTCGGTGAATTTCATGATGGTGAAGGAGTTGGTGATTCAGATGAATGCTTACGAACTTACAAAATCCAGGGGGCTTTCGCCCGAAACAAGATTACTCCGCAGTCTTGATTGCGATATCCGCTTGGAATGCTGAGATCGCGGTATCCAGCGTATCCGTGTAGGTTTGTTTCGTCCTCGCGGCGCTTGCAGCGTATTCCTCGATCGGATAGCCGGCGGGACCGGTGCCGATGTAGGTTCTTCCCGCGAGCGATTTGCCGGAACTGTCTTTCAGATTGAGATCGACGTATATCTGGGGTGCGAATATCAGGTTCCCCACATTGTTTTTGCCGAGCCGGATCAGTCGATGGGAAGTGATTTCCGCGGTGATCTTGTTTCCGGAACTGCTGGTGAGGCGGCTTTTGAAAAACGGATCGTTCTTCAGCGTGCCTTTCAACCGATTATCCATCAGCTCTCCGACATTTCCGGGAATGTTGTGCTGGATCGAGGCAAAATAATTTTTGTTATGGCTGTTGAAACTCGCATTCTGGGTTCCGGCGACCGCGCCACCAATGGCGGCACCGACCAAGGGTCCGAGAATGCCGGTCGCCGGGACGTTGCTCGCGTTGTTTCTCATCGCGATATCGCCGCCATAGGGTTCTTCGTAGGCCTCGGGATCCACCGTGGTACTGGAAATCATGACGGTGGAGAGCGATGCCCTCTGCGCCGGCGTGAGTTTGCTGGCGCAGGAGGAAAGCGCCAGGGAAGCGGAGATTACAATGGTAAAGGTGATTTGCTGGAATTTCATGAATGGACCGGGTGGGATCTAATTGAGAAAGACCGGGATAACAACTCCCTCGGTGGTTTTAAAGTCTAATCCCTATCAATTTATCAGAAATACTGCCTGTTCAGCACCGGTTGCCCTGACTTAGCAATGCCTTTTATTTCCAGTGGGAGGTTCGACCCGGTTTCGTGCGGATGTCCAGCGATGCCGGGAGCTCGAACCTGCGAATGAAAAACCCGTCTATCCAACCGTTTCCCACTTGCCATTCATCGGCTTTGTATGGCAAAGCAAGGCATGACGACGCAGGAGGAAGCGGCTGAGCAGTTGAGGGTGATCCGTTCGATGATGGAGCGGGCGACGATTTTCCGGGTCTTGTCCGGGGAAACGGCGTTGATCGGTGGGGCGGTGTCGATGATGGTGGCGTGGTTTTCGGAAAAAAGGCATGGCTGGCCGTGGGCGGCGTGGTGGATAGGCGGTCTGGCATTGGTGCTGTGTTTCTACGCCTTCCAATCGTGGCGGATGAAGGCGGTGAACCGGCAGCCGTTCTGGGGTTCCAGTCTGCGGCTGGCACTGCGCGGGGCGATGCCTTCGTTGATTTCCGGCGGATTCATGGCGTTGCTTTTCGTCCGTGCAGGAAATGACGTGGCGGCGGCGTGCATGTGGATCGTCCACTACGGTCTCGCGCTGCTGGCGATCCGCGAATTTGCGCCGAAGTCAATGGTCTGGCTTGGCTGGGCCTTCGTGGCGTTCGGCGTTTGCAGCCTCGCCACGGTGTCCGATGTCGTGCACCTCGACCACCAATGGATGAGGTATTTGAACAGCTCGCGGCTGATGGCGATCGCCTTCGGAGGGTTTCACTTGATCTACGGCGGCTTGATCGTCACCACCGGGCGGCGTGAAGAAGCGATGGCATGATTGATTTTTCCCAACTGGATCGAACCATTCACGAGAAAGGGCGGCTCTCTATCATGACGCTGCTCGCCTCGCGGGCCGATTCGTGGGCATTTCAAGACCTCAAGTCTCAGCTCGACATGTCTGACGGCAACCTGATCACGCACCTTCGCACTTTGGAAAAAGCGGAATTCATCAGCGGTGAAAAACTCACGGGCGACGGCCGGCCGCAGACTCTCTACACGCTCACCGCGTCCGGCCGGACGGCATTCGTGGCTTACCTCGGCGTGTTGGAACAAATTCTCGGCCTCGGCAAATAATCCGCTTGCTCGGATTTAGCTTTGTGATACAAAGCGTGTCGCCATGCAACGATTTCACCCAACTTCACGACCAAATACTTTGCGAGACAAAGTTTTCAACGATATTGCCAACCAACGCTTCATGCCGCCTTCGTCCTCCCGGACGGATTTGCGGATTTCCAAGTCCCTCGGTATGGACGACGACGCGAGAGCGGCGCTCGCAAGGATCGGGGAACTCGTGAAGACCCAAAAAACCGCCGTTGCGGGACGTTTCATGCCGGATGCCGGGGTGAGCGCGCGGTTGGCGGAGATGGGAGTCGTTGAGAATGTGGGTGAAGCGGATTTTTTCAGGTTCAGCCGGATCGTGATTCCCTACAGCGGCGTTTCGCCAAAGAACCGGCGGGATTGGGAAAAAAGCGGCCATCGGCTGGAGGATCTGAGTTCGCCGCAGGTCCGGCGGGCGCAGGTGGCACTCGGGCTTTTGAGAATGGAGGGAGCACAGGCGGTGGTCATCGGGCGGCATGATGATCCGGAAACTCGTGCCATCGCTGGTGACAGCGCGGCGACGAAAATCATCGAGGACACCACAGATACCGCTCGGTTGGTTTTTTCTCCCACCTTTGGCGTGGTTTGCCAGACGAACCTCTCACCCAAGAAAGTCTCATGGCTGGTCCAGCAACTCCGGCACCGCTACCACGACGCGCGAGTGACTTTTTTGGAAACGATTTCTCCGGCGATGATGGCAAGGGAGGCGGCTTTGGAGCGGCTGCTTGTGGATTGCGACCACGCCATCATCGTCGGAGAACCCGGAGAAGCGTCTTGCGAGGCCTTGGTGGAAACGGCTCTGCGCCGGGGGAAACAGGCGGTGATCGTGGCGAAGGCCGAGGATCTCGATCCAGCGCTGCGTGTCTGCCCCAGACTCGCCCTCACCGCCGGAGCCTTCGCCACCGACGAGGCGATCCGCGCGGTGGCGGAGGATTTGATCGGTGGATAGCTGCCGCCCGGTCTATGTGGTTAGATGGGAGGCTCCTCATTCACCATCCTTGCCCTGCTTTTCCAAGGTCTCCCTTGCTATGGCGAGGGCGGCCATTTTTTCCTCGCTCACTTTCGGATACTCGAGTTTGAGGTCCTGGATGGCGGTGGTGACGATGTCCGCGACGAGGGCGCGGGCGACGTATTTCCTATCAGCCGGGATGATGTACCATGGGGCGCGCTTGGTGCTGGTGGCGGTGATCGCGTCCTCGAATGCTTTCCGATAGTCCTTCCAGTGCTCGCGCTCGGCGAGGTCTGCATCGGAAAATTTCCAGTGCTTTTGAGGATTTGTCAGGCGTTCGATGAAACGGCGGCGCTGCTCGTCCTTCGAGAGGTGGAGGAAAAACTTGAGGACCAGCGTGCCGTTACGGGTGAGGTGTTTTTCGAAGTTGTTGATGTCCTCGTAGCGTTTCTCCCAGAAATTTTTGTCCGGCTTCGCAGGCGCGCCGGGGCCGAGCCATTCCGGGTGCACCTTCACCACCAGCACATCCTCGTAATACGATCGGTTAAAGATCCCAATGCGGCCGCGCTCGGGCAGTGCCTTCATGTAGCGCCAGAGGAAATTGTGATCCAGTTCCTCGGCGGACGGTTTCTTGAAACTGAATACCTGGCAGCCCTGAGGATTCACGCCGGACATGACGTGGCGGATGGTGCCATCCTTGCCAGCGGCGTCCATCGCTTGGAAAATGAGCAACACGGAATGCGTATCGCTCGCATATAACAGGTTTTGTGCCTCGTCGAGTTTCGCTTTGCTTTCATCGAGGATGGCGGCGGCGCGCTCTTTGATGACGTCCTTTCCCAGCTCCTTGGCGTTGTCGGTTTCCGTCCGGTCGGTGACGTATTTTTTCAGATCCACCTCGGAGCCGGGCTCGACGTGGAATTGTTTGAGCAGTTTCGGATCGATCATGGCGTGAGTGGAGTTTTCAGGATAAAAATGAGAACGCTTTCGCGGGGTTACAATCTGTCATCCCACCGCCCGGCAGAGCAAGACAAAGCGCTATGCAGCGGATTGGACCTTGGTGGCATGCGACGACCAGGAAGGCGTGAAAATCATTTGGCTGCCGGTGTTTCTTCAGCGTTTTTCTCTAGCCATTCCTTGCGGGCGGCGAGATTCACCCTGAGATCGTCCAGATAGGCGCGGCCGCGGACGAATTGATCGTAGGAGCGAAACAGCCTGGAAACGTCCTCACGCAGGTCCTGGCGCGACTCGTCGATGAGCTCGGCGATGTCATGTGCCTGCTCGCGGCCGACCTCCTGCGTGCCACCACCACCACCGCCCGCGGTGATGGCGTGGAGCTGGGCGTTGAGGTGATCCTGATAGGCGTCGATTTGGCCGAGTTCGCCATCGTAGAGCTGGCGCGCAGAATCCGTTAGCTCGCGGTTGGCAAGGAGGTCCTTGAGTGAGCGGCGGCGCTGATCGAGGCGCTCGAGCGTTTCCTTCAGGGCCTTGCTGGTGTCGGCACGCACCTTGTCGGACTGGTTCGTGTCACGGCGGTTTTGTTTCCACTCTTGGGAAACACGGGTATTTTCATCGTAGTAGCCGCTCCAGTAGGATGAGCTGCCATTGGATTGGTATTTATCCACGTCGCTGTGAGTGGGAATGGATTTCGTTAGCTCGGCGATTTGGTCCACGCGGGTGAGGATGCGTTTGTCAAACTTGTCGAGATCGCCGAGTGCCGCAGTGTCTCCGGTGCGGACGAGTTCGCGGACCTGCTTGCGCTTGGTGACGTAGAGGTCGATGGCGCGCTTGAGGCCATCGATGGCGTCCTTCTTGATGCCTGTCACGGCGGTGCGCGATTCCTGCGAATCCTTCAAGCCGGCGAGCATGGTGACCAGCTCGGCCACGCGTTTTTCGATGCGTGCATCGAGCTCTACGATGTCCTTGCCCCACTCGGCGAGGCGGGCCTCGCGCTGGGTGATGAGCGTTTCCAAACTAACCACCGATGCCTTGCGGGCCTCGACGTCCATCGATGCTTCCGGTGTGGGCTTGTCCTGGGCTTTCAATCCACAGAGCGGAAGGAGAGCCGCGATTCCTCCGAAGAAAAAAGTGCGATTCATGGAGTCTGTTATGGAGAGCTGCCTGCCGTGACGCAAGCCAGATCCTAGGGGCTTCATGGCACTTTCGTCCAATGGACGTGCGTTGACATTCTCGCTGGATTGTTAACGATCTGGAACCACCCGAGACAGTCCATGAAAGCCATTTTCTATCGATCCCGGAAAAACCCCATCCATTGAGGTATCCGCCATGTCCGTGAGCATCCACTTCGATCCCGCCAGCCCGCTTTGCGAACCAGACCGCCTCGCCGATGCCCACGCGTGGGTGCTGGAATGATTCCGGCCGTCCCGAGGAAAGACTTCGCCATCCTGCCACACGATTTGATATAGAAACATCCATCCCTACAATCCCATGAGCTACGATGACGACTGGCCGGACCAGACCCATGAAAACCGCCGATCTCTGAGGAACGGACGGCAAATTCCATTTCGCCCGTCCATGGAATGCCCATAAAAAGGGCAGCTCGTCTCCCAGCGATCAGCTCTCCATGGCCGGGGCGATCCCCCATCGCCCCTGCTGCTGATTTTCCTGACATTTCTAAAAACCCAATGCCTGAAGCTGTTTTCGCCACCCTTTTTGAAGATCCCGCCTCATGGCAGGTGTTCGCCTCTGGTCAGGCGGAAGGCACGGTGTCATCCGTCAGCACGCCCGAGGGAAAACCCGGCGTGCGCCTCGACTACGATTTCCACGGCGGCGGCGGCTTCATCGTGATTCGCCGCGTCATCCCGATGACGCTGATGGACACCTTTGAAATCGGCTTCCTGATCCGCGGCGAGGGCCCGCCTAACCATTTCGAATTCAAGGTCGCCTCGCCGGGCGGTGAGAATGTCTGGCGGCACCTGCGCCAGGATGTCCGACTGCCTGCGGAGTGGGCGGCCTATCATTTCCATGAGCGAGAGTTTCCGTTTGCCTGGGGCCCTGCCGGTGGCGGCGCACCCTCGGAGGTGGAGGCGGTGGAAATCGTCATCGCCGCCGGTCCCGGCGGCAAGGGCGTGCTCGAACTGGCCTGCGCCTCGCTGGAGGACCAGACCTTGCGCGCTCCGCAGGCGATTCGCGCGTCCAGTTTCCTCACCGGCCACCCGCCGGAAGCGGCATTCGGCAATGTGGGAGCGGAATGGCGCGCCGCGCAGGATGATGCCCAGCCGTGGTGGCAGCTCGATTTCGGGCGCAGCCTGCGTTTCGGCGGTCTGGTGATCCAGTGGCCGGACCCGCTGCCGCCCCGGGCCTTCACCATCGAGGTTTCCAATGATGGGGAAATGTGGACGAACCTCTACACCGCCACCTGCACGCTCGGCCCGCAAAGCCACATTCCTGCGCCGGGAGGTGAGGCCCGCCATATCAGGGTGCTCTTCGCCAACGCCACCTGCGCTGCGTTGCGCTCGCTATCGATGCGGCCGGACGCATTTTCCAGCACGCCTAACGAATTCATCCACGCCGTCGCGGCGGACTACCCGCGCGGCCACTATCCACGCTACTGGCACCGCGAGCAGTCTTACTGGACGCCCATCGGCAGCCCCGAGGGAAAACGCCGCGCGCTCATCAATGAGGAGGGAATGGTGGAAGTCGATGAGGGGGGATTTTCGCTAGAGCCATTCATCCTCACACCATCCGGCCTCATCACTTGGGCCGATGTGAAGACCACTCCCGCTCTGGAAAAAGGCGGCGCTCCCATGCCCAAGGTGAGCTGGAAAAAATCCGGACTCCGCCTGGAAATCCTGCCGTGGGTGGATGGCACGGGCGACCACCTCACACTCCGCACCACCTACCGCCTGAAAGCCACCAAGCCGCATGATGGGATGCGCCTCGTCGTCGCACTTCGGCCGTTTCAGGTGAATCCGCCGTGGCAGGCCTTCCGCAATCTCGGCGGCCGCAGCCCGATCCACCGGATATCCCTGGAGGAAGGACGGCTGATGGTGAACGACCGCAAGGTCATCGCGCTGCCCGGCAACAGCATTTCCGGAGTCGCGCTTTTTGAAGAAGGCGGCGTGATGGGATTTCTGGCAGAAGGAAAAATCCCGACACGGGACAACATCAACGACCCCAGCGGGCTCGGTTCCGCGGTGATGGTTTGGGACCTTCCCGCTGGCGAAAACACCTTGGAAATCACCGTTTCCGTGCCCTATTTCGGAATGTCATCCGGCACCGCCGGGAAGGCCCGGAACAATGCCCTCACCCGCTGGCGGAGGAAAATCGGCAACGTCCATTGGCAGGTTCCCACCTGCGCCACCCCGGCATTCGACTGCTTCCGCACTGCCGCCGGGCACATCCTTATCAACCGCGATGGCGCCGCTATCCAGCCCGGGCCACGCCGCTACACCCGCTCCTGGGTCCGTGATTGCGTCATCATGGGGGCCGCCCTCGCCAAGGCCGGACTGCCCGCCGCCCTGCGAGATTTCATCAACTGGTATGCCGCCTTCCAGCGCGAGGACGGATTCGTGCCCTGCGTGGTCGATCGGGACGGCATCGATTGGCTCGTCGAGCATGATAGCCATGGCCAGTTTCTCTGGGGCATCCGCGAGGTTTTCCGCGAAAAGGGCGACCGCCGGTTTCTGAAAAAAATGCTGCCGCACATCCAGCTCGCCGCGAATTACCTCATCACCCTGCGCGGCCAACGCATGACCGATGATGCCCGCATAGAGCGCACCGCATTTTTCGGACTGCTGCCGGAATCCGCCAGCCACGAGGGCTACCTCGCCCACCCGGTGCACTCGTATTGGGATGATTTCTGGGGCGTCCGCGGTCTCGAAGCTGCGGCCGATCTCGCCACCGCCTTCGGTCAGGACGGAGACGCCCTGCGCTGGCGCAACGAAGCTAACCATTTCCAAA
Organism: Verrucomicrobiales bacterium; assembly: GCA_038237425.1. GTDB lineage: Bacteria > Verrucomicrobiota > Verrucomicrobiia > Verrucomicrobiales > Akkermansiaceae > Luteolibacter. The sequence continues at coordinate 4,755 of JBBRYQ010000085.1, read as the reverse complement.
CCGACCTCCTCCGCTCGCTCACCAAAGTCATCGACGACCAAAAACTCGCCTACATCCCCGGCTCCGTCGAGTGGGCGGACTTCGATCCCACCGCCACCTCGAACGCCATCGCCATGCTCGATTTCGCGGACGTCCTGCCGCACGGCCCGCTCCACGCGATGCTCGATACTTACCTCGACGGCTTCCATCGCAAACACCGCGGCCAGATGGAGTGGAAAAACTATACCGCCTACGAAATCCGCATCATCGGCGCCTTCGTCCGTCTCGGAAAACGCGACACCGCCAATGAGCTGCTCGAATTTTTCCTCTCAGACCGCCGCCCCTGCGAATGGAACCAGTGGCCGGAAATCACTTGGCGCGATCCCCGCTCACCCGGCCACCTCGGCGATGTTCCGCACACTTGGATCGCCGCAGAATACCTGCTCGCCCTTGCCTCCATGGTCGCCTCCGAGCGCGAGGCCTCTGCCTCTCTCGTCCTTGCTTCCGGCATGCCATGGAAATGGATTTCCTCGGACCACGCGTTCTCCGTGAAGGACCTGCCCACCCGTTTCGGCCCGCTCGATTTCAGCATCCACGCCACCAGCGAAACGACGATCCGAGTAAAAATCGGCGCATCCCTCAGCATCCCGCCCGGCGGACTAACCATCGTCCCGCCACTGCCCGCCGGCCAGCGCATTGTCTCTATCGAAACCCAGCACGGAGCCGCCGCCGCCATCGACCAAGCCGGCGTGTCAGTCGTCATCGAAGGCCTACCCTTCACCGCCAACCTCCACCTCGGCCACAACATCGAAGCAGTCGGAGCCACGGTGCTGACGTGAGCGCCGTGGCCGACACCGCCTTGAAGTGCTGCGGGCAAATCGGCGAAATGATGGGCGAGGAAACTCCATTGCATTTCGAATTCCATCGAAAGGAATCCAAGATTGCGTGACTGCCAGGAACGCTTATCCTCCTAACATGAAACTCCTTCTCATCGGCCACGGCTACCTCGGCCAAGCAGTCACCCGCGAATTCCACGACCATGGTTGGGAAGTGGCGGCCACATCGCTCTCTGGCAGCGATGGCACGATTTCCTGCGATGTGGGAAATCCGGAGTCTGTTGGAAATTTGCCACAGGCGGATTTCATCGTGCACTGTGCCGCGTCCGGTCGTGGCGGGGCCGAGGCCTATCAGCGGGTGTATGTGGACGGTTGCCGGAATCTGGCGGAGCGTTTTCCCGGAGTGCCGCTGCTGTTCACATCGAGCACGTCGGTTTACGCGCAGACGGATGGCAGCGTGGTGACGGAGGAGAGTGATGCGGTGCCGGACCGGGAGACAGGGAACTTGCTGCTAGATGCGGAGCAGGTGGTACTCGCGGCAGGTGGCGTGGTGGTGAGGCTCTCTGGCATTTACGGGCCGGGCCGGAGTGTGATTTTGAAAAAATTCCTCAGCGGGGAAGCGGTGATCGAGGAGGACGGACGGCGATTTCTCAATCAAATCCACCGCGACGATGCGGCGCGGGCGATTTTCCATTTGGCTGTGTCCGGAGTGCGCGAGGAGATTTTCAACACGAGTGATTCCACGCCGCTGAGTCAGCTCGGCTGTTATGAACAGTTAGCAGAAATTTTCCAGAAACCACTGCCCCCGTCCGGCCCACGCGACCTCAACCGCAAGCGCGGCTGGACGCACAAGCAAGTGTCTAACGCGAAGCTGCGAGCGACGGCCTGGGATCCACGGTTTCCGTCGTTCATCGACGCGGTTACCACCCAACCGTGGACTGACGGCCATTAAGTCCACGAGCTCAGTGTGCGGCGCGGATGCGGACGAAGCGCTTGGCATGGCTGATAGCAGGATCCGGATCGCGGGCTTCCAACAGAAACGGCGTATTGGACAACAACGTGCCAGGCACCCACGACGTGAGATCTGAGCTGTATTCGATGACCGGTGTGGCGTCGCTGGGTGATGGTGCCCGCGGAACCCGCAAGGTCCAGTAGCTCGTGCCACCGATGGATTTAAAAAACGGAGTTCTCGCATCGGCGCTGGTCGGGAAATCCGGAGAAAGGCCGAGTGCGTATTCGATCACGTCTGGGATTTGGTCGCCATCGCGATCCAGCGTGGAAGAGGTGGTGCCGACGTTAACGCTGACGATGGCGGGCGCCCAGGCATCGATGTAGCCGCCCGCATCGCTGGCGGTGAAAAGGAACGAGTCCGGCCCGAGAAAACCGGTTTCCGGGAAGTAGGTGGCCACTTTTCCCGAAAGCGCGACCGCTCCGTGCGCCGGCTGGCGGATGATGCGGAAGACCCGGTTACTGCCGTTGGCGGTGAGGTTGAGACTGGCGCTGCCACCTGCGGGAACTTGCAGAGAGGCATTCGAAACGACTGGCGCGGTGCGGGTCGTGGGGTCGCTTTCCGTGACGCCGTTATGACAATCATAACAACTCACCTCACGGCCAGCGGTGAAGGTGCGTGTGCCGAATTTCGTGCTGATAGAATGATCGACGGGCACCCGGGAAAGCGGCGAGCCCCGATCATCGCCACCATGACAATTCCGGCAGGTGGCGATGCCGAGCGCGCGGGCGGTATCGGCGTGATCCTGCGCCCAAGTGCTATCCGTGGAATGCATGCCATGCGGGCCGCCGGTGGCCGTGCGCGGCATGGTGCTGTGGCAACTGGTGCAGCTCGCGAGAACTCCTGCGTGGCCTTGGAGCCTTTCATTTTGCAAGTTGTCATTCCGGTGGAGTGCGGGAAATTCCGCATGGGTGGAGCCGTGGCAGGCGCTGCATTGGAGGTCTCCATGGCCTTTTGAAAACCGATAGAGCGAGATGCCCGCCGCCGGGGTATCCGTGTTGCTGGAGAAAATCGGCAGCACCGGTTTTCTAACCAATCCTGCGGGATCGTAAACGCTGAGGAAACGAAGCTGCCCGGCATTCTGCGTGGCGGTGCCGGTGTGGCAGGACCCACATTGAGGTTCGTTCAGCCATCCCGTGCGATCAGTGGCTCCGACCTGGCTCATGGTCCCGTGACAACTCTGGCACTGCATGGCTGCCGAGCCGTCTAACGAGACTGCTGCACCCATCGCACCACGCAGGCACTTCGTTTCCGAGCCGGGATGGCATTGATAACAGGAACTCCGGTTCGCCACGTGATCGAGCGGCAGCCCAGTGTCCGGCGCGATCACATTCGCATGGAGCGAGTGCAAGGAGCGGGTGAGCGGCGGGACTCCGGCAGCACCGCCGGTGCCAAGCGCTTCCGAGGCATGACAGGCAGCGCAGAGCACGGGCTTTTGGTGATCGATCACGCTGGAGTAGAGCCCGTCTGCTGTGTAGCCGGTGGCTGCTAGAGCGGCGGTATAGACCGGACTGCCCAAGTGCTTTTGATCATGCAACCGCAGGATGTTGAGCCGGTAGTCGCGGGATTGCTGCGGATCGTTCACCCAACCGGCAGACGGTTGGGCGGCAGGGCCGGAGCCCGAGGCATGGCACGCACGGCAATTCATTTCTCCGGATACGGGCAGGACCATGTCGGTGGTGGCGAGCACGGTGCCAGAAGTGTTTCTCGCAGTGAGCCTCATCATCGGATAGGGATTAGAATGTCCCGCGTCGTCGATGGGGGTGATCGGAATGCCGAGGCCTTCGAACCAGTTCATCACTCCGCTGAATTTGAGAAACTGTGGCTCGTTTGACGGACCGGGCATTTTGTTCCCAGTCAGGTTGGTATCGGGAGGCAACACGACTCCGAAGAGCGCTTGAGCAAATTCCCAGTAATTGGATTTCCCGATGCTGGTGCTGTTGATCGATCCATCGGGATCGGCGATGGCCTCATAGGTGACCGAGTATCCGGCGGTATTTCGGACGAGCTTACCCGAGGCATCGATGAGCTGCGCGTCCACGGTATTGTAGGGCGGCAGGATCGAAAAAACCGAGTAATCATCATCCATGCAGTGCATCCCGAGATTGTTCCAGCCCACGAGTTTCTGGGCAGCAGCGGGGGCGATCAGTGCGAGAAAGACAGCGAGGATTTTCATGGCGGTGGAGAACTTGGATTTTCGTCGATTCAGGTTCAGATACATTCACTCCTGAATTTCCCCGAATCGCAATTTATGCGGAGTAACTAATCGGTAGGGAAAGCCGCGATCATGGAAGATCGCCGTGACTTTCCGGGCTCGTCGCAGCTTGGCTTTGACCGGCAGCGGGTTTCGGTCTATTTCCAGCCCCTTTCCCATGAAGGAGCAAATCGAAGCCATCCAAACTGAAGCGCTTGCGCAAATTTCCGCCGCCGCGGACGAACGCGCGCTCGATGACGCACGCGTGGCCGTGCTCGGTAAAAAAGGCACGCTAACGCTCGTCGCCGCAGGCATCAAGGACGTGCCGAAGGAGGACAAGGCCGCAGTCGGCCAGCTTCTTAACGCCGCCCGCACCGCGATCACCGCCGCGCTGGAGGAAAAGCAACTCGCGCTCCGGGAAATCGCCGACCGCGCCGCGCTAGTGGGAATCGACGTGACTTTACCCGCTCGTTTTCAACAAGTTGGCTCGCTGCATCCGCTCACGCTGATCCGCGACGAGGCGATCCGCATTCTCCGCCGCATGGGCTTCGCGCTCGCTGACGGGCCGGAAATTGAGGACGAGTTTCATTGTTTCGACGCTCTCAACACCCCCGCCGATCACCCAGCGCGGAATGAAAAAGACACGTTCTATTTCGACTCCGGAAAACTCCTCCGCACCCACACCTCCAGCGTGCAAGTCCGCACCATGGAGTCGCAGGCGCCGCCGATCCGCATCA
>JBBRYQ010000084.1:0-22567 GCA_038237425.1 Verrucomicrobiales bacterium | reverse complement strand
TGATGCGAGGTAAATGACCTTGAACATCGGCTCCCGCCTGATTCCCTCCTTGTCAAACCCTCACCGTGAATTCAAAGAAAAAGAGAATCGCCCTGATCGGACTGCCAGTGCTGCAGTCCGTCAACAATCTCTCGAACGCCGCCATCGCCCGCCGCGCGGAAGAGGGCGGCGACTGGCGCTTCGTGCTGAGTGCCGAGGCCTCGGTGGACGCGTTCAAATTCCTCCGCACGCTTGATTGCGACGGAGCGATCGTGCGGATCATGAATACGGCGATGCTCCGCGAGGCGAAGAAGGTCGAGTTCCCAATCGTCAACGTTTCCTCTTGGCTGGAAAAACCCGGAGTGCCCACCGTCCGTCACGATTACGGAGCGGTCGGGCGGATGGCCGTGGAGCATCTTTTGGAGAAGGGCTTCCGCCGCTTCGGCTGCGTAGTGGTGTCCGGCGGCTGGTTCATCGAACAGCGCTTCAAGGCTCTGGTGCGCACGATCGAAGAACATGGTGGGGCGTTGCAGATCTTCCATTTACAAACCACGATGCCGGACATCGTCCAGCCGCTGGCGCAGACCGAAAAGCGCAGATTCGTCGAATGGGTGAGGACCCTGCAGCGCCCTGCGGCTCTAGTGCTGCTAGACGACTGGGATGCCCCGGCGCTGATGGAACTTTGTCGTGAAGCGGGATATGAGGTTCCCCGGGACGTCGTGATGATCACGACCGGCTGCCACAGCGAGGTGCAGCCCCTGTGCCGCGTGCCGCTTAGCGCGGTCCAGGAAGACCAGGAGCTTCAAGCCAAACTCGCCGTCGGCTGCCTTGACGTGTTGATGGCGGATGGTCAGGCGCGCGACACCATGATCAACGTGCCGCCGCTCGGCGTCGTCGAGCGCGCGTCCACCGCCACCATGGCCATCGAAGATCGTGAAGTGGCCCATGCCGTCGAGTTCATCCGTGCCCACGGCTTCGAGCCGATCAACGTGGCGGATGTCAGCGGGCGTGTTCAGGTTTCGCGAGTGACCTTGGAGCGTCGCTTCCGGCAGGTGATGGGAGAGACGATGCACGAGTATCTATCCGAGCGGCGGGTCCGCCGCGCCAAGGAACTGCTGCTTGGAGATCCCTCGCTCAGTCTCCAAACGGTCGCCCAGCAATGCGGTCTGGCCGACCGCCGCCGCTTGAACCAAGTCTTCATCAGCGCCGTCGGCATGACTCCGGCCGCCTGGCAGGTTGATCAATCAGGTTGATGCCATCCGGTCGAAGGCGACGTAAAATCGCACGGCTCCGCCGCATTTTCGACCCTAGGTAAATCCAGAGAAGGTTGTTTATTGATCAGTTAAGCTTGCAGCTGTGCATCGTATCGACAACAGGATTTCCACAATCCTCGAAGAAACGGGCGCAGATGGAAGTTCTGATTCCAGCGCTCTGACTTCACAGTTCCATGAAACCCATTCTAGTATCCTTGTTGTTGATGACCAGCCTTCAGGTCCTGCATGCGCTTGACCGCACCTGGAGCGGCGCGACCGACACGGGCTTCGAATTTTCCACCAACTGGAGCGCACTTCCCGCCGACACCTTGGTTGACGACATCGCCATCTTCGGCCCGGGGATCACCGCAAATCTGCCTCAACTTACCGCGAGCCGCAGTCTGAACGGCCTGCGCTTTACCACACCGGCAGGTGCGTGGAATCTCGCAGGTCCCCACGTGCTAAGTCTCGGCGGCGGTGGCATTTCCAGCGCCGGACAGACCTCCGGAGTCAACGAAATCTCCGCCGGTCTCGCGCTCGGTGCCACCCAGACCTGGCAGGCTGGCAGCGGCGGCACGCTCCTTTTCACCGGCGGGCTCTCACAGACCGGCGGCTTCATTCTCACCCTCGGCAGTGCCTCGAACAACGGCACTGTCGTCTGGAATCCCGCCCCGGGGAAATCCATCTCCCTCACTGGCCCGGCCGGGTCCGGTGCGAACCTGCTCAAGATCGCCAACGGCGGTAAACTCGTACTCGGCGGATCCGGCCTATCCGCCACCGCCAGCGTCAACGAAATCCGCAACACCAGCGGCCCCACGCTTTCCCTCGTCTTCGGTGCCTCGCTGCGGGTGAACTCCGGCACCTGGAACCTCGGCGATATCGGCCGCAATAGCAGCGGCGATGCCTTCAACGGCTCACTGCATGTCGCCGCCGGCACGCTCAACTTCACCGGCGGCCGTTACCTCGGCGGCGGCTCGATCACCGTCGAGGGCGGAGCGCTGAATTTCACTAACACCGGCAGCCTTCTATCAAACGGCGGACGTTTCGCACTCGGGAACTTCAACATCGGCACCACCGCCACTCTGGACGTCAGCGGTGGCGTCGTCGATCTCGCCCAGTCCAACTTGGGAAACACCATCGGAGCCGTCATCAGCGCCCGCATCCGCCAGACGAATGGAATGGTGCGCAACGGCGTGACCCTCGGCGGTGGCACCAACGGCGGCACCGTGACGTCTCTCACCATTGGCCACGGTGGCCTAAACGTCGCCGGCAGCGGAGCCACGCTCACCTACACCGCCATCTCGAACTCCACCGCAGCCTACACTCTCGAAGGTGGCACGCTGCTCTGCGCCGGGGCGATTCAAGGAGCCACGCCCGCCAGTCCTGGCACTAACGGCAGCTCCGCCACTCCGCCCGGAGCCGTCATCGAACCCGGTATTGGAAACATCAAGAATTTCAACTTTCTCGGTGGTAATCTCGCCACCGCCGCGTTCAATGCCACTTTGTTAGGTTCGTCTTCGAGCGCCGCCGATCCCGTGGTGGACTCCGTCTCCATCGGCACCCTCGTCAACCGTGGTGGCGCACTCGCCCCCGGTGGATCGGGCACTGCGGGAAAAACCATCATTACCGGAAACTATCAGATCAATTCCGGCACCCTTGCGATCGACCTCGGCGGACTCACCCCGGCGACCTCGTTTCAAAACGGACAATACGACCAATTGGAAATTTCAGGCAACACCGGACTTGCCGGATCTCTATCCATCCAGCTCCTGCCAGGTTACACCCCGGCGGCAGGGGACGCTTTCACCATCCTGAAAAGCACAGGCACTCTAACTGGAGCCTTCGCCAACGTCCCCTTCGGCAGCCGTGTCGCCAGCGTGGATGGTCATTCCAGTTTTATCGTCTCACAGGTCGGGAACACCGTCACACTCGGCCAATACCTCCCGGTAGTCGCTCCTGTCATCACTGATTCCACTGCTCCGTCCACCGTGGTCGCAGGTGATGCCGTCGTGCTTGCGGTCACCACCACCAGTCTTGTTCCTGTCACTTATGAATGGCGGAAAAACAACGTGATCATCCCCGGTGCGATCTCCAGTTCACTGACCCTTGTCGATGTCGATTCCGTTGATACCGGCACCTACCAAGTCACCGCGATCAATGCCGAAGGCAGCGCCACCCGTTCCTTCAACATCATCGTCAAATCACCGCCTGTCACCGGCAGCATCGTGATCGATGCTGGCAACAGCGAAACGTTCAGCGCCTCCCCGGTCGCCGTCAGCCAGAGCTGGATGCTCGATGGCGTCCTCGTCGGGTCCGCACCCACCTATATCTATCAGCCCAGTCGCAGCGCCGTCGGCACCCATTGGCTGCGGGTCTTGGAAACCTACGCGGACAACTCCACCACTACCCGCCAGTGGGCGCTGCGGGTGCGGATTCCAATGCCGGTCAGCAGCATTTCCTACTATGTGTCTCCCACGGGCTCGGATGCCGCTGCAGGTTCCATCGGTGCGCCCTTCGCCACCTTGGAAAAAGCCCGCGACATCATCCGGCTTTTAAACTCCGGTCAACGCGCGGGCGGCGTCACCGTCTTTCTCCGCGGCGGAGTCCACCGGCGGACCTCCACCTTTGCCCTCGCATCGCAGGACTCTGGCACCGCCTCGGCACCCATCGTTTACGCCGCCTATCCGGGTGAATCTCCAATTCTAACCAGCACCCGGGTTCTCAATTCCGCCCAGTTCTCACCGCTGGCCGCCAGCGAGCACGCCCGCGTCGCGCCGGGAGTCGATGTCACCCGCATCTGGGAAACGGATGTCACCGGTAACGCGCGGGCCGCAGCGTTTCCCTCGGTTTTCAACGAGTGGATCCTCTTCAACGCCCAGCGCTCCTCGCTAAACAGTGGGATGCTGGAACTTTTCTATCAGGGCGAGCGCCGCCTCATCTCGCGTTACCCGAACCATGATCCTGCCAACGACATTCTCACTCCGCGCCTCGAAATGAACGGCGTCGCCACCGGCACCGCCATCGACGGCAGCGGCTATCTTAACGGCGCGGGCACCTACACCTTGAGCGGCGGTGGCACCACCGCAGTCGGCGGCGCGTTCCATTACGATGACGCGGATGCAGCGCGCGTCGCCCGCTGGCAAACGGCGCTCACCAAGGGTGGTCTCTGGGTCATGGGCTACTGGCGGGTGCCGTGGCAGCTCAACGCGGCCCGAGTAGGACTCATCGATTCCGGTAAAAAAGCCATCGGCCTCGTCACCGCCTCAAATCCTAACAGCGCGCTCGTTTCGAACGGCATCGGCGACAAATACAACCGCCCGCTGGGCTCGAAAAAGGAGCCGTGGTGGGTCGTCAACCTGTTGGAAGAACTCGATCAGCCCGGCGAATGGTGCGTCGATTTCAGCCGCCAGCGCCTCTATTTCATGATGGACCGTGCCGGAGCCCCCGCCGATGGAGAGGTCGAGCTTTCCGACGTGGGGACGCCCCTCGTCCAGCTCAACGGTGCCAGCGACGTCCGCCTCCAGGGGCTCGGCTTCCGCCGCCATCTGGGCCTGAATGTCCAGATCCTCAACGGCGAGCGCAATCTCGTGCTCGACTGCGATTTCTCACAGTCCGGAAATTTCGCCATCGACATCAACGGCGGCACCGGCCACGGCGTCGTCTCCTCGAACTTCGAAAAAATGGCTTCCGGCGGCGTCATGCTCCGCGGTGGTGCCAGCAGCCCGGCCATCGTCGCTGCGGACCACTTCGCGGTAAATAACAAGTTCCGCAGCTTCGGTGAGGTTGTTCGGGTCTATCAGGCAGCCGTTGATCTCGGCTACGGCGGACCCATCGGCGGTGCCCACGCGGGCGTCGGCATCCGCGTCGCCCACAATGATATTAGAACCTCGCCCCACGCCGGCATCCTCTGGAATGGCTATCAGAACGTGATCGAATACAACGAGCTCTCCGATTTCACCCGGGTATCGAACGACCTCGGCGGCATCTATCGCTTCGGGCCGAACATCGATTCCGGCACGGTCATCCGTTACAACCATCTCTACGCCAGCCCGCAAGGGGAGGGGATTTACAACGATTTCGACCACGTCCGCACCCCCATCTACGGCAACACCATCAACCTCAAGACCCCGTCCACCTCTTCGCGTGGATACGGCATCTGGACAGCCACCAACACCGCCGTCGGCGGAGCGGTGCCCGGCCTGCCGATGTCGCTCCAGGTGACCAACAACATCGCCGTCAACAGTCGCTCGAACTTTGCCCTCCACAGTGCCACTGGTGGCCAGATCGTAAACAATCTTTCCTATCGGAAAATTGCCTCGGACTTCCTCTGGACCCGGATCACCACCAACACTGCGACCAACACCAACTCCATTGCGGGATCCAATGCCGCCACCCTCCAATCCGGCCCGAATTCCAGCTACACCATCGACCCCGGCTTCATCGACTTCGCCAACGACGACCTCCGCCTCCGTCCCGACGCGAAGGCCTACACCGACATGCCCGGCTTCGTGCCCATTCCGCTCGAAATGTCCGGCCTCCACGATGATGAAAACCGTGCCGACGCCCGCGTCTGGTCGCCCTTCATCGTCACCGGCACCGCCACCGCCGTGGGTGCTAACACTGCCAGCTTCACCGGTTCGCTCGTCTATCCGCAGTTCGACGCGAACGCCACCGTCCGCGTCTATTGGGGCACCACCGACGGCGGAACCGATCCGGGCGCATGGCAGAATGTCGCGGTTCTCGGCCAGCGCCGGTCTGGCCAGGTCGTCCACACTCCTGCCAATCTCGCGCCGGTGACGCTCTATCATTTCCGGTTCTATGCGGAGAACTCCGCAGGCAGCCACTGGGCCGAGCGGTCGAATTCCACCACCACTCGCCCGCTCAGCGTCGCTCCCGGCGGCGGCACCGTGACGGCGAGTTCCTCCGCCACCGCACCCGAACTCGCATTCGACAACAATCTCGCCACCTCCTGGCAGACGGCACCCGGCAGTCCCGTGGGCTCGATTATCTATCAATTCTCAGGCGGGGCCGCATTCCGCATCACCGGCTACGCCCTCGTCAGCGCCAGTGGGGCACCCGCCCGCGATCCGCGCGACTGGCAGTTCTTCGGTTCTTATGATGGCGTCACATGGGTCTTGCTCGATTCGCGGGTCAACCAAGTGTTTTCCGCCCGCGGCCAGACCTTGCAATTCGGGTTCGTCAACAATGCCGCCTTCAGGTTCCATCGTCTGGAAATTACCGCCAACGCGGGTGATCCAGACTCCCTCCAACTTGCAGAGCTGAGGCTTTACGGTCCGGATTTCTCGCCGGACACGACCGGTCCGGTCATCACCACGCCCGGCGATCTAACGGTGGCTGGTTCGACTTCGGCTGGGGCCAATGTCACCTTCGAGGTCAGCGCCGTGGATGCCGTCTCGGGGAATACCACCGCCACCGCGAGTCCGGCCTCCGGTTCGTTGTTTCCCATCGGTGCCACGCTTGTCACCGTGACTGCCAGTGACGCCGCAGGAAATGCAAGTGCAGCCACCTTCACGGTCACCGTGACCGCGCCTGTCCTGCCCGCACCGTGGAGCATCCAGCAGATCCAGCCCTTCGCCGGCGTGCCCGCTGGCAGCGTCACCATCCCCGCTGCGAACTCATTTCAAATCACCGGCACCGGCGGCAGCACGGCTGGCGGCACTACCGGTGATATGTGGACTGGCAACAACGACTCCTTCACCTATGTCTCCCAGCCATGGACCGGCGACGGGACATTCACCGCACGCCTCGTTTCGTTCACCTCCACTGATTCTTCCGCCAAGGCCGGCATCGTCTTCAGGGAAACGACCAACACCGGCTCGCGCTACAGCTCCACCTACATGCTCCGCAAAGGCGACGCGTGGGCTCAGCACAAAACCACCACCAGCGGTGGATCTAACAACGTAAACTTCTTCAGCGCCTCTTCGACTGGCCGCGGCGTGCCCGAGTGGATTCGGCTTGTCCGCCAGGGCGATACCTTCACCTGTTATTATTCTGAAAACGGCACCGCCTGGACGGTTTTGGGTTCCTCCCGGATCAATCTACTGGGCGGCTCCGCACTGACGGTCGGATTCGCCGTCGCCCCGCGCACCGGAAACAGCAGCGCCACCGCCGTCTTCGACAACATCAGCTTCCTCAGTCCGCAACAGTCATGGCGGCAGGCGAACTTCGGCAGCACCGCCAACACGGGTAGCGCGGCCAACACTGCCGACCCCGATTCCGACGGCTACGTAAACCTGCTTGAATACGCCCTCGCATCGTCACCCACCGCCGCTGCATCGAGCCCCGCGATTTCGACCGATCTCGTGCTCACTGAGCCAGACCCCGCCGAGCACCTTGAAATCTCCTTTAACCGCATCGCTGATCCGCTCCTGTTATACGCAGTGGAGGCCACGGACAGCCTAGCAGAGCCATGGGCGACCATCTGGACTTCCACCGGCGCGGCCAACACCCAGGGGCAGGTGACCGTTAGCGACATCACCCCCCAGACAGGTTCTGCACCGCGCCGGTTTATGCGCCTTAAAATTTCCATCCCATGAGAATCCTCCCTCGTCTTTTCCAATGCCTATTCGTCATCGTTGCCGCGTTTTCGGGAAATCTCACTTATGCCGCTGACCCGCTCGGTCTCACACCCGGCGTCGCGGGTACCAAGGTGCTGGGGCAGATCCAGACAATCGCGAGTTTTAACACAAGCACCGCCACCGCGGACATCAGTTATAGCAATGCCGACCTCGCCACACGCACCTACGTCGTGCGTCTGCCATCCGGTTATGACGAAAACAATCCGGCGAAAAAATACGGACTCGTCACCTACATTGATGCGGCCGACGCCCACTCATTTCCCTCCTCCTACGCTGCCGCGCTGGACGCCCACGACGTAATCTGGATTGGCGGCAACGGCATCGGGAATCCACAATCCGTCAGCCTCCGCCGCGGCGTCGCCATCATGGGGGCTTACCGCATCAGGGAACTCTATCCAGCCATCGATCCCGCGCGGATTTATGGTTCCGGGCTGTCCGGCGGTTCACGCACGGCCAACGACCTCACTTATCTCCGCAGCGATTTCTTCCGCGGCTTCATCGGCCGTGTCGGATCGAGCCTGCCCGCGATCATTCCGAATTGGGAATGCGCAGGTACTGATTCCACCAATGCCGATGCCGACTACGAATACATGTCGGTGAACGCCGCCGATCCCGCCGTCGTGCTTCCGCCGTATTTCCGCAGCGCTCTGATGACCCAGTATGGCGACTTCCGGCGCGCGGAGCAAATGGCGGTTTACCGCTACGGCCATCTTAACCACGGGAACACCAGCCGCATCGTCATCCGCAACGGCGGCCACTCCGACGAGGTCGGCCCGAGTTTCACCGACGCGCTCAATCTGATGTATCATCCGTTCACCGATGTAATTTGGGACCGATTCGAGAATGCAAAACTCGCCGCCAATACGCAGGTTGGAAAAACCGTCGCTGGCACCGGATTCACCACACTCTCCGGGTCTGTCAGTGAGACTGCCTATACCTATAACTCCGCCACCCACGGCGTGCTCAAGCTCACCGGCGACGGTGCCGCCGCGAAGTCGAACGATGCATTCACCTGGCAGAACAGTTACGGCATCCTGCTCGACGCCCGCCTGCGTTCGGAAAACGCAATCACCGCCGGACAGAACCAGCAGATCGGCCTGCACATCGTCCCGGATTCATTCACCGGTGCTGCGTCCGATCAGCCGGGTTTCCACCTCTATTGGTGCTATGGCCAGCCCTACCGCGCGGAAATCGTGTCCGCCGCCGGAGTTCGTAAAATTCTCGCCACGTGGGAACATGCCACCACTCATCCGATGAGTCTCGCCGCTACCGACAAGACGTTCTGGGGCGATATCGCCGCGCCGGACTACGCTGGGCGCACTAAATCTTTTCGTGGCGAGGATGTCCGCCTCGTTCTCAATTCCACCGGATTCCAACTCACCTTCAACCGCCCCGCTAACAATGTTTCCAGCACCTATGCCGGAGTCGTCTCCCTCTTCAACGATAGCTCCACGCCCTATGCCGAACATTTGCCGGTGGTTCTTCAAGGGATGTGGAGCGAAGTCGAAACGGCGCTGGTCAACGCCCTGCCATCCGGTAACTGGCGTCTCGCTCTAACCAACGATGCTGTCGTGACCGGTCAACCGGTGGGAAATGCCTTGATCGATGAACTCCGCGTCGTGGGTTCCTCCGGTCTCCAAGCCGCGCCGCCACTGACGGTCACTGCTCCGGCCAACACCACGCGGACGCTTTCGTGGACAAGGATCCACGGTGCGATGGGATATGTCATCGAGCGCTCGTCCTCGCCCGACGGGCCATTCACTTCGCTCGTCACGCTTTCCAACACCGCGGCAACTCACAGCGACACGGTCCCGCAGAATATCGCCTATTACTATCGCATCGCCGCTGTCGGCAGTGACGGAATCCCCGGAAATGGGTCCATCGTTGCCTTCGCCGCGCGGAATGTCCCGCCCCCCGCAGCTCCAAGCTCGCCCGGTGTCACCTATCCGGTGAGCCAACAGGTGAATCTCACCTGGGTTGACAACGCCAACAACGAAACCGCCTATCGCATCGAGCGCAGTCCGGCGGGTCTCGAACAATGGACGCTGGTCACCGGATCGCTCGCCGCAGGTACCACCGCATACACCGACGCCGCCGTGATCGCTGGAAATTCCTATGACTATCGGATTTCCGCCGTTGGTACCGGCGGTGTTTCCAGCTATGCATCGCTCACCGCCAATGTGCCGGATGCCGCCCCGCCCGCACCCGGTGGGTTGGCTGCCATCGCCACCTATGGTAGCGTGGATCTCAGCTGGAACGCCGTCGCCCAGGCCGCCACCTATCAGGTAAGGCGCGCCGACTCGTCCGGTGGTTTGTATGCCATCATCGCCTCCGGTTCGACCAGCCCGACCTTTTCCGACACCACCTTCACGCCAGGCGTCACCTACTACTATGTGGTCAAAGCGGTGAGTGGCAGTGGCTTGCTCGTTTCCGCAAACTCGGCGGAAATCGCGGTGCCCACGTTGGAGTTGTTAGCGCCCGCCTTGCTCTCGGTGATTCCAGGCTTCACCAGTAACTTGCTGTTATGGCCGGCGTCCACAGGGGCCACCGCTTACACGGTGAGGCGTTCCGCCATCTCTGGCAGTGGGCATGCCGTCATCGCCACCGGGATCACTGGCACCAGCTACCTCGATACGGGGCTTTCCACCGGGACTCCTTATTACTACTACGTCACCGCCACCATCGGTAGCATTGTTTCCGCTGCATCGCTCGAAGCATCTGGGACGCCGGTTCCAGGTATCGCAACCAAGGCGAACAACACCACGGCGCTCGATCAGGCGACAAGCTGGAGCACCGGCGTCGTTCCAAGCGCGGTGGACAAGGCGCTTTGGAATGGAACTTATTCCACTGGCAGCATCGGCATCGGCAGCGGACTTGCCGTGGAGCAACTCCAATTCGCCAGCCCCTCACAGGCGATCACCATCAACGCCGGAAGCGGTCCACTCGCACTCGGCGCGGGCGGCATCGAGATGGGCACGGCGACTCAGAATCTGACTGTTCTTGCACCGGTCACTCTCACCTCCGGCCAGACGTGGAGCATCGCCGCCGGTCGGACGCTCACCGTAAACGGCGGGGTGGGGGAGGATTTACAAGGTCGGAGCATCCAGTTCGACGGTAATGGAACTCTGGTCCTATCAGGCAGCAACACTTTCAGCGGACCAATGATTCTCGCTCCTCCCGCCGGTGGTCTGCCTGCCTATAAATACGGTGGGAACAACCCGTCCGCCTATCTCAGGTTGACGGGTGGCAGTCATCCCGCGCCGGTCACCGTGCAAGGGCGTCTCGATGTCGCCGGCGGCTTGTCGAGCCTCGGCACTCTATCAGGGAACTCGGGCATCGGGCACATCCATCATTCCAGCACCGTGGAAAATGGGTTCACTTTCAGCGGCGGCAGCAGTTTCTCCATGTTCCAGATCGGCGCGGACAACGCCAGGGGGATCCTCCGTCAGAGCGGTGTGGGCACGGTTTCGTTCACCTACTTCGGCTACAACCGTTCCACACCCGGAGCCTCTCACACCTTCGACGGAGGCACCTGGTCGATCAACCAGATCGGCCAGAACAACACGGGTGCGCAGACCAGCGGCACCTGCCTGATCACCAACGGCGCGAACGTGAGCGTGAGCAACGGAAGTTACGCCCATGGCACTTGGAATATCAGTCACGGAAGATTGGGTTTCGGCGGTCCTGTCAGCGAGGGCAATGGCAGCCCAAACGCGAATGAAACCTCCCTGATCTTTAATGTGAACAACTCGGGTGGTGGTCCCGGTCTGTTGGAAATCGCGGGCAATCTAACACTTGCTGATGGTGGTAGCGCCACCAACAGCAATTCGCTCACCATCGGAAACGGCGGCACCGTGCGAATTCTGCCCAGTGGGCAGCTTACCCTCGGCAGTGTCACCGCGCGCACAGCGGAGACCGATACCGTCACCCTGCAGAGCGGCGGCAAGCTTATCCTCAACGGCACGCTTGCCGCCGCGGCCGCGACGACCGGGCAAACGCGGGTCTTCGAGTGGACTGGCGGACAACTGACCGCCACGACCCTCACGCCGGGCGGGGGATTCACGGCACCCTCCTCCGGCAGCGGCCTGACCACGATAGCGCTCGCGCAGCTCGCCGGCACGCTCGCTCCCGGTGATCTCGGCACCGCCGGCAGGACGGCAATCAATGGCAGCTATCAACTCGGCGCGTCCGGCATCCTCAACATCGACCTCGGCGGAATCACCCAAGCGACAGCGTTTCAAACGGGCCAATACGACTACCTCACCGTTTCCGGCACCACCACGCTGGCAGGAAATCTCACGGTGAAATTGATCGGCGGCTTTACGCCCGCCAACGCCACCACCTTCACCGTCCTCAACTCCACCGGCACGCTCAGCGGCGCTTTTGAAAACGTGGCATTCGGCTCTCGCATCACCACCGCAGGCGCGGAGGGGACTTTCCTTGTCACGCAGTCCGGCAACACGGTAAGGCTCTCCGATTACAAGGCCGCGCTGACGCCGCTGCAGAGTTGGCGGCAGCTATACTTTGGCACCACCGCCAACTCCGGCACCGCCGCCGATACCTTTGATGCCGACTTCGATGGCCTGCAAAACCTGCTGGAATACGCACTCGGCACCATTCCCACATCACCCGCCTCGGCCGCGCCGCCCTCACTCGCCACCGCCGCTAACCGTCTCACACTCACCTTCAATCGCATCGCCGATCCGGCGCTCGTCTATCAGGTCGAGGCCGGCCCGGATCTATCAACCGCTTCATGGTCCACGATCTGGCAGTCCACCGGTGCACAGAATACCGCAGGACCGATCACTGTCACCGACACCGATCACGACATCACTACCGCCACTCCACCGCGCCGCTTCCTCCGCCTGCGCGTCAACAGTCCTTGAAGTGGCCATCGTGTCTATGGTGGCTGTGATTGATTTCGGGGTTGGTGAAGTTGTCAATCTCCGCAGACGTGTGAATGCGACTCAAAATAGCCCCCACTTGACGCGATTTCCCCCTGTGAGGGGAGGAGTAAGGGGTATTCACTCAGACCGAAGGTGCGAAATGGAACTTCAGCCCGTAACGGGCTAATCCCAAATCCACCACCCGCCTCGCCTCAGCCTTGCCGATCTCTCTGAATAAGGTTCCTGCTCATTGAATTTTAAAATGAAACCATCCACTCTACTCCAAATCCTCACGATCTATGGGTTGGCCTGCGCCACTGGGTCCGGCTCCCGTCCAAAGGAAGAATCCGCTGCGTCGGGCCAAGCGGATGAGCCGCCGAAGCCTGGCCTGCATTTGTATGTCTCGCCGGCGGGTGATGATGCGAACGACGGTCGCTCGGAAACCGCCGCTTTCAAGACGATCACCCGTGCCCGCGACGAGATCCGCACCCTCAAGGCTAACTCCCCGCTGCCTGGGGGTGGTGTGGCCGTGGAAATCTCCACCGGAAGATACCTACTCTCCGATTCCCTGGCATTCGCCGCAGTGGATTCCGGTTCGGAAGAGACACCGGTTTACTACCGTGCAGCGGGAAATGGCCCGGTCGTCCTTCTTGGCGCGCAGGTTCTCAAGACTTCGGACCTCGCACCCGTCACCGATCCAGCCATGCTGCGGCAGCTCGATCTCGCGGTGCGCGACAAGGTGCGTTTCGCTTCTATCGACACGCTAGGCCTGAAACATGCCGGACCGTTTCCCGAGAAATTCGATGATAGCGGCGGCATCTTCGAGTTGTTCTGGAATGGCAAGCGGCTGCCGATCTCGCGCTGGCCTAACGAAGGCTGGACCACCATGAAGCGCGCAATCGTCAATGGCGACGACAAGATTCCCGGCACCTTTGAATATCGCGATGACCGGCCATCCCGCTGGGTTGGGAATCCTAACATCTGGCTCAAGGGCCAGTGGCGCGTGGGGTGGGAGGAACCCGCCATCCGGGTCGCAAAAATCGACACCACTGCCCGCACCATCGCCTTCGCTAAGGGTATTCAGTTAGGCATTGGCAATAAATACAAACGCCCGGATGGCGACGGCAAGGAGCAGTGGTGTGCGCTCAATCTACCCGAGGAAATCGATAGGCCCGGTGAGTGGGCGATCGATTTCGCAAGCCGCAAGCTCTTCATCTGGCCGCCCGATGGGGAAGGAGAACTGATCGTTTCCCAGTTGCAGAAACCGATGATCTCCCTCGATGGCGCCGCTCACCTGAAGTTCATCGGCCTCACGTTCGAGTGTTCCATGGGCGATGGCATCGTGATGGAAAAAGCCGAGTCCAATCTCATCGCAGGCTGCACCTTCAGCAATCTTGCCATGAATGGAGTGATCCTTGATGGTTACCGCAGTGGTGTGCAAAGCTGTGACATGCACGACCTCGGCGGCGGCTGCATCCGGATCTCCGGTGGCGATCATAAACAACTCATTCCGTCCGGAAATTTTGTGCTGAACAATCATCTTCACCACTACGGAAAGTTGAAAGCGATGTATTCGGCAGCAGTGGATGTCGGATTCGGCGGCGCTCCGAACGCAGTGAATCACAAGGTAGCAGTGGGTGTCCGTGTTTCTAACAATCTGATCCATGACGCGCCGCGCGATGCGGTGCTTGTCTCCGGTCAGGACAATCTGTTCGAGCTGAATGAAATCTATCGGTGTGGATTTGCCTCTGCGGATGTTGGGGCGTTTTACTCATGGTTCGACTGGACGATCCGAGGCGTGGTCATCCGGCACAACTACATCCACGACACCGTAGGCGGAGTGAATCCTGACGATGGTGCGTCTGGCACTCTCATCGATGGCAATATTTTCGCCGGACCACGCACGGGTGTCTGGATCGCGTCCGGTCCCGATCACACGACGACGAACAATATCTTTGTGAAGTATGAGGGCCCCGTGTTCGGCATCGATGACCGGGGTATCTCACGCGGCTACGCGACTCATCCTAAGCTGATCAATCCTGTGAAGGAAATCGGTCCTGAACGCGCACCCTGGTCCAAGCGTTTTCCCGAGATGGAAAGAATGTTAGAAAAGCGCCCCGAGTTGCCTTTGCGCACCCGCTTCACCGGGAATCTGGTGGTGATCCAGAAGGGCGATCCCTTCGTGCTAAAGGTAAAGGCGGAGACCAAGAGCAATCCGGCGATTTTCAAGGAGGGGGATAATCTTGTCACCGCAGAAGATCCCGGATTTGTGGACGTGGCCAATGGCAATTTATCACTCAAGCCGGACTCCGAAGTCTTCAAGAAGATTCCCGGATTCAAGCCAATCCCCTTCGACAAGATCGGTCTCCTCAAGGATGAATATCGGCGAGAGTTACCTGCGGCGGATGTAACCCGCCGCCCAAAGAATAATCCGATGTTTCAGCAGGACGATGGGAAAAATTTCGGAACCTGATCGTGATCGGGTTGGGAGAAGTGAATTCCGAGGTCAATCGTCGGGGGGCAAGTGCCTTCTAAAGTCCGGCGGAATCGGCGATGCGGTGAACCTCGGCTTGTCCGACGACGGAGTAAACGAGGACCAGGGTGCGCATCCCGGGACGCATCACCCAGTTGTTTGAATAGAGTCTGTGGGTTTTACCATCGGCGGTGGCGGTGACGGTGGCGAAGCGCGTTTCGGATTTTTCGCCGAGAGAAGTCTGAATGATGGCTTCGCCGGCGGGTGGGATTGATTCGGATTTTTTACCCAAGCTGGCACCGAGGCTGATCGGTGTCATGTTGAGAAAACGGCAAGTCGTGTTAGGAAATGAACGGGCATCGTCTCGCAGGACGAGAGTTCTGAGAATCTCTGGACGTGAGGGATCGGGGATGAAAAGGATGAGCGGCATGGGTCCGCCTTTGCTGAGATCCGCCTCCGCCACCACCTTGCGTGTGGGCTTGCCATCGGCGGTCACGAGCTGGCGGAAGAACACCAAGCGCGCTGCTCCGCTGCGGTCATGAAAATCAGAGCGGGCGCTGTCGAAAATTTTAACAGGTTTGCCTGCGGCTGCGGCTCCTTCGGCTCCGGCGAGTTTTTCGGCGGATTCATAAAACAAATCCTCGGCGGAAACCCGGCAGCCAAGCGTCCGGAAGCCCCGCTGGCCCTCGGACTCAGGTTCCTGTGCGGCTGATAGAACTACGTTGGTGAGGGCGAGCAAGATGGCTAATGCAAATTTCATATCAAATCTCATTCTGGGAAAGCCAACGGAAGGAGGTGATCGTGAAGCGGCGGCCGAAGGTTCTGTTCGCTTCTGATGTGAGGGTGGACAATGCTGTCTCGGCGGTGTCGGCCGAGGGGTCAAGAAACTCGGGCGTCCGCTGCACGACTGCCTCTGCAAAGGCGCGGGCGATGACCTTTCCACTGCTGTCCAGTGCCTGGCCGGTGGTGCGGATGATGAATGTGTCCGAGCGGACGGTCATGGCGGGCGAAAATGCCTGCACGAGATCTTGCTGCATGAGGTAGCCGGGGATGCCGACGGCGGTGTTGAGCGGGTCTCCTTTGGCGTTCTTCAGATTTCCGGGGATGATTGCGGGCAGCCCGCCGCTGACGCTGCTCACGTTGACCTGAGTTCCGACCGACTTGGCGGCGGCGTTGATATCGGGTGAGGTGTTATCGATGGCGGCCTGAAGGGTGCCCGCGCGGGTGAGGCCGCTGTCGGGTCCGAGGCGGCGATTGAGAAAATCCGCCATGCTGAGAAAGGGGCCGCGCAGTTTGACTTGCTCGACGATGCGCTTGGCGAGTTCCTCGATCTCGTTATCGTCAAGTACTCGCAGGCCGTCCCAAGGGTCGTTCGGCGTCGCGCTGGCGGATGCGGACCAGAAGCGCGGGATAGGATTCTTGTTTGTGCCGGTGCCGAGGTTGACCGTGGCGGCACTGCCTCCGGTGGCATTGAAAAGCCGCAGTTCATTTCCTGATAGACTACCAAGGAGTGCTTTCCATGCGCCGGTGGATGTCGAGTTGACGTTGAAGGCCCCATCGAGCAGCAGGTTGGCCGCTGCCTTGTCCACGTTGCGGAGTTCAGTCATTTTGACTGGGTTTCCGAAAAGTGCCCGAGGCTTGATGCGTCCGTTGAGAAGGGGCAGGGTGGTATCGGTGAGCTGGCTGCCTGAGTTGGCGGCATTGAAACTCGTCCAATACTCCGGCCAAGTCGTGCCTCCGGGCGGCGAAGCTGCGGGTGGCACGGTGGACAAGAAGAATCGGTCGAAGAGAGCCTGGTTTGAGAGAAACGAATCATCGAGGAACAAGGTGTCGCTGGTGGTGCTTCCCGCGACGGTGGGTGTGGCGAGTGCGTTGCGGTCGAGCGGGATGACAGGTGAGGGGAGCGAACCACCGACGAACATGGATCCCATTCCGAGATAGGCGAAATTTCCGATGGTCTGGAAATTGAGGGCGGGCATGTGCATGAACTGGCCGAGTGAAACGAGCGGCTGGCGCGGCACATCGCGCAGGATGATGCGGTTGCCCGGGCCTCCTGTGCCGGCGCTGGTGTCTCCGAACGAGGTTTCCCATGCGTTCGGATTGCTTGCTGACGGAGCGATTTGCACATCCGTCTGGCCGTTGGTATAAATCCCGCCGAAGGGGCTGAGATAGACTTCCTTCCACGGGTAAGAGGCGGAGTCTTCAAGTGGAGTGAACTGGCTGAAATTACCATGGAAGACCGGCACCTGGTTACTTGCGTTCGAGTAGGTGGAGGCAGAGGGTCTGACGCCTTTCTGCCGGATGTAGAAGCCAATGATCCTGCGGGGCTGATTGTTCATCTGGCTGATGGAGATCCTGCTCCATGACCCTGGTGCCGCAGCTTGTTGATAGGAGCCACCGGCCTGCACTCGCACGGAGCCGTCGTTGTCCGGCCATTTGAAGGTATTCGGAAAGCAAAATGTTTCGACCGACTGGCAGCGCAGGGATGGGGCGCTCAGTTGGATGTTGATTTCAGCATTCGGGTCCGCTGTGGTGAAGGCGGCTCCCGAACTTTTTCCAGTGGAGGCATCTACAGAGGTGAGAAGGTCGCAATATTGAGAATAGTCCGCAGACATTCCAGGGTTGGACACCAGGTCGCTAAAAGTGATTGCCGCCTTGGGATCGCTCTTTGGGGCATCCGCATCCAGTGCGAAGACCCGTGTCTCGCCGGGGTCGAGCGTGGCGCAGTCGCCCAATTTTGTTTTCAAGGTCAGGCGGCCGTTGTCTGCTTGATTGATCAACGAGAAGGGAACGGTGGTGGTGGCGGATCCCGCTTGGGAGGTCACCCGGATGCAGGTCACGCTTGGGGAAGAGGGGTTGTAGGAGCCGGCAGTGGCGAATGCTCCGAATCTTCTTTCGAACTGAAAGTTGGCGGCACTGATTCTCACTGCGTAGGGATTGTATAGCACAAGCTGCGGATAGTAGTGCAGTCTCAGCTTCCAAGCGGGTGTGGTCGCGGAACCGGAGTTATAGCTTGAAATAGCGACATCGACACGGAAGGCAATGGGTAGCGGGGCGATTCCAGCCTGCTTGGTTCTGGCGCCCCCGAGATTGACCCCGTAGTAGCGCGGTGAGATGACATTAGGCATCGCCAGAGGGTTTCCTGAGCTCAGCGGGGCAGTGGTGGTGCCACTCGTGGCCACGGGCGGAGGCATTTGGGATTTATAGGCATTATAGTGAAAATAAAGCGAGTGCCATGGCAGTCCATCGGTCACGCCGACTTGCGCCGGTTGGTTCGCAGATGGGACTGTGGGGGCCAGATTGACGCTATTGTTTGAATAGCGATAGAGCATCGAGGCACCATTGCCATAACGGTTGAGGAGATCGGTAAAGGAAGCAGGGTTCTCTAACGCTGCCGTCAGATCTTTTTTTAACCCGCCGTTACGCACATCGGCGATCACTCCCTGGCTGGCCACGGTGAAATCAGGGGAGTAGCGGGCGAGGGGATTGGACATCGAAACGGCCGGCAGGAGTTTCACGGTGTCAGCGGTGATGAGCTTGTTGATGCTCGCGGCGCTCGTGTCGCGGAAATCAGTGCCCGGGGATGCCATTGGCAGAATCTTTTGCATGGCGTTGGCGTGTGGAGCCAAGTGGTGCAGTTGATCAATCGCTGGCTGCCCGCTGGCGAAAGTGGCGTCCACGAGGTTGGCCTTGGCCTTGATGCCTTCGTCGGAAATCCAATAGGCATAACTCCCTCCGGATCTGTTCTGCATGCCCGAGACTTTTACCAGTGGCACTGTCACGTCAGATTGATCCATCCCAAGATTCCTAGCGACGACTACTGCATTCGGGGCGTTACCACCGATGGTGCCCGAGTAGGTCGCTGGGTCAAGCGGGGTGGTGCCGTTCGGATCGGGGTTTGAGACGAGCCAGCGCGCGGATTGTGAGCGATTGGCTCCGATGCTTTCGGTTCTTTGCTCCTCGGTTTGCTTGCCGCCGGTTTTCCAGAGTCCAGTCCAATGCATCTGCTTCACGTTATCCATGGCTGGCGTGTCTGGTTTCGCATCGAGAATCTCCGCGCGAGCGGTAACCCGTTGGTCGGGACCGGCTTCTTTTTGCAGGTCGCCAATTGCGAGCATCAGTGCCAGGCGTGCGTTCGCCCGCGCGGCGGCCATCGCCTCTCCTTGGCTGGAACTGCGGAGTGAAATGCTCGACAGCGTTAACAGTCCGACTGCGATGACTGTGAGCAGGATCATCAGCGACAGGGTGACGACGAGCGCGAATCCCCGCATTCGATTTTTGTATTGAAATGCCGGAACAGCGTCCGACGATTTGTTGTTGACTCGCATGATTGAAGGATGGGAATAAGGTTGAATAACCCCAGAAGCGCGAACTTTCTTACAAGGAAACGTAGTTACACCGCGATCACAGGTAAGGGGGCATTTTGCGTCGGTGGGGGGGATAATACGATCAAAGACCGAATGCAAATCACGCGACGCAAAATGACCCGTCTGTGACGCAAGATACCCGTTGCGAACCCTGGCGTGCGGGATGGTATTTGTCGGGTGAGTGTGGGATGTCGGTTTTGTACGCTGCAACGATCGCTCATGATTTTTTGAAAACCCCATGTTGATCCAAAATCCCATTCTTACCGGCTTCAATCCGGATCCTTCGATCTGCCGCGTCGGCGATGACTACTACATCGCCACCTCCACCTTCGAGTGGTTTCCCGGTGTGCAGATTCATCACTCTCGCGATTTGGTGAACTGGCACTTGGTCGGCCGTGCTCTTGACCGGGTATCCCAACTCGACCTGCGCGGATGTCAGAATTCCGCAGGTGTTTGGGCACCGTGTATCACCCATGCGGACGGGAAATTTTGGCTGCTCTACACCAATGTCCATCATCATGGCCCGACGGTGGTGATGGATACGCCGAACTATCTAGTCACTGCGGACCAAATCGAAGGACCGTGGAGTGAGCCGATATTTCTCAACGCCAGCGGTTTCGATCCCAGTTTGTTTCACGACGACGACGACCGCAAATACATCGTGCAGATGCAGATGGGTGAAGCGCTGAGCGGTGTGCGCTTCGATGGAATCTGGCTGCGCGAGTTCCATGGGTTGAAAAACGAATGGATTGGGCGACCGCAAAAAATTTGGGATGGAAGCTTGATTGGCATCACCGAAGGCCCACACCTGTTGAAAAAAGACGGTTGGTATTATCTCATCACGGCCGAGGGCGGCACCTCGTTGCGCCATGCCATCAGCGTCTGCCGCAGCAAGAATCTGTGGGGACCCTACGAGACGCATCCGGACAATCCGATTCTCACCGCCTTCCTCAAGGATGACATGCCATTTCATTCCACCGGCCACGGCTGCTTCGTGGAAACGCAGCATGGCGAGTGGTTCACCGTTCACCTGTGCCAGCGTCCACTCCAGCGCCTTGGGCGCATCGTTCTGTTCCGCGAGGAAAATAAATCCGTGCCGCTCGGGCGCGAAACCGGCCTTCAGAAAATCCGTTGGGATGCGGATGGCTGGCCACGCCTCGCCCACGGCGACAACTCGCCGCGTGCCATGGTGGAAGTGAACCTGCCGCCGCATCCATGGCCAGCCGATGTCCTGCGCGATGATTTCGACGGTCCCTCACTCAATCTGCATTTCCAAACGCTGCGCGAACCGGTGGATGAGTCGTGGTGTTCCCTAACACGACGCGAGGGCTGGCTCAGCCTCCGGGGGCGTGATTCGCTGGCATCGACTTTCGAGCAGAGTCTTGTCGCCCGCCGCCTCCAACATTTCCAAGCGCGCGCGGAAACCTGTATCTCGTTTCAACCATGGAACTTCAAGCAGACGGCTGGGCTCATCGCCTACTATGATCACTATCACTATCACTACTTTCGCGTCACTGCTGCCGGAGAAGGACACGTGAAACTCGGCGTCATCTCCTCGGAAAACACCAAAGCCGGTCAGGTCCACGTGGTGGAACTTCCGTTCGCCGCTACGGAAAAACTTTTCCTGCGGATGGAGAATAATTTCGCCGAACTGCGCTTCGCCTGGTCCACCGACGGAGTCACGTGGAACGATGTGGACCACGTCTTCGAAGCCACCATGCTTGGTGACTGGGTCTCGCCGCACAGCAACTTCACCGGCACTTTCTGGGGCGTCTGTTGTCAGGATCTCTCGGACCGATCAGTCTGGGCCGGCTTTGACTACTTTGATTACCAGCCGCTCCCCTCCCTTCATCGTTTCGATCGAGGGATTGAAACCCGGGCGCACCTATGAATTCCGCAGCAAGGTGAAGCACCCGTTGCTCACGGTTTTCGGCAGGGAACTTCGTTTTACCATGCCTTGAAGTCATGCGGGGACGACGCAAAATCACCCGCCTGTGACGCAATCCAACCCGCCCATTGGCGAATGATCTGCGGCTGGTTTGTGCGTATCCATGGCAGTGGCACATTCAGACCGCCGTGTTCCTATGAAATCGAAAGCTCTATTCCTCACTCTGTTCTCCTCCTTCGCCAGCCTCGCGGCGGAGGATGGAAAGACCGTGCTTCCGCCTCCGCCGCAAGATCAGGGGCTGCCTTACACGCGATCCTCGCAGGCCATGGCGCTGGCCAAGATCGAGGGTGGCATCACCGTGTTTCCCGGCAGCCGCTACGGCTATATCAATGCTCTGCGCGTGCGGCTCGACGATCGGGACCTGCTGCGTGCCGCAGCCCTAGCGAGAGATGGCATGCTTTTTGTTCCTCCATCGTTTGCATCATTGGTCGGCCTTCGTGACATCAAAGCTCCACCCATCCCGGCGGATCTAACGCCGATTGCCAACCGGTGGGTTTATTCGCCAGCGGAACTGGGCGCAAAACCGGATTTCACTCCGCCACCCGAGGTTCCGACCTCGCGGGTGAACGATAGGCCATGGGTTTCCATCACGCATCTGGCAGAGTCCGCGGGGCTTGTGGTGAGCCGGCATTCCAGCGGGCTCGTCTATCTTGGGAAGCGTCCGCTAGACTTCGATGCGGGCGGGCAGGATTTGCTGGAAAGCGTGATCACTTTGTTCGACACGCCGGAGAAATTCGCGGACCCGGACATTGCCACCAAGTCGATTCCCAATCTAACACGGCAGGGAAAATGGACGAACCACGTCAAGGTCACGCCCGAACAACTCGCCGTGCTCAATGGTCCGGAAACCGAATGGCCCACTGCGCCGAAGGAGTCTTATGACTTCCATGGATTCAATCAGAAATTGTTAGGATCGAAGGTGCCGCCACCGGGTGTCTATCCGCGTCTTTTATTCTGCCCGGAAGACGTTCCGATGCTCGCGGCGAGGGTGAAGTCCACCACCGTGGGGCAGATGTCGCTGATTGAAATGGAACATTTGTTACAAAAGAGTTTCTGGGATCC
>JBBRYQ010000083.1:0-22732 GCA_038237425.1 Verrucomicrobiales bacterium | reverse complement strand
TGGCTCCGGCATGACCGGTGGCTTGGACGACTATTCCTTGGATGATCTTACCCTGTGATTTTAAACGCGAACCCCAACCCTGACCTAAACCGTTAATTCTACTAACATGAGTGTCGATAACAACCTTCGCGAACTATTCGGCGTGGACGAGCGCCCTGAGGCATTTGACCAAGTCTCCATCACCGTCGCTTCTCCGGAAATCATCCGTTCCTGGTCCAAGGGCGAGGTGAAGAACCCGGAAACCATCAACTACCGGACCTTCAAGCCCGAAAAAGGCGGTCTCTTCTGCGAGCGGATCTTCGGACCCACCCGCGACTGGGAATGCGCCTGCGGCAAATACAAGCGCATCAAACACAAGGGCGTGATCTGTGACCGTTGCGGCGTCGAAGTGACCCTGAGCCGCGTTCGTCGCGAGCGCATGGGCCACATCGAACTGGCCGTGCCGGTTTCCCACATCTGGTTCTACAAGTGCATGCCTTCCCGCATCGGCCTGATGTTGGACATGAGCGCCCGCCAGTTAGAGCGCGTCATTTACTATGAAGATTACGTCGTCACCGAACAGGGCAACACTGCCCTAGAAGTCGGCCAACTCCTCACGGAAAACGAACTCCGCGAGGCGGAAGACACTTATGGCGACGGATCGTTCCAAGCCAGCATGGGTGCCGCCGCTATCATGGAACTACTCCGCCAGTGCGACCTTCCTTCCTTGATCGTTTCGCTCGAAGAAGAGCTCGGAACCACCCGTTCCAAGCAAAACAAGAAGAAGCTCTCAAAACGTCTCAAGATCACGCAAGGCTTCCACCAGTCGAAGTCGCGTCCTGAATGGATGGTCCAAACCGTGCTCCCTGTGATCCCGCCGGACCTTCGTCCGCTGGTGCCACTCGAAGGTGGCCGTTTCGCCACTTCCGACCTGAACGACCTCTATCGGCGCGTCATCAACCGCAACAACCGCCTCAAGAACCTCCTGCTCCTCAAAACGCCGGAAGTCATCATCCGCAACGAAAAGCGGATGTTGCAAGAAGCTGTCGATGCGCTGTTTGACAACGGTCGCCACGGTCGCGCCGTCACCGGTGCTGGAAACCGTCCGCTCAAATCCCTCAGCGACATGCTCAAGGGCAAGGGCGGTCGTTTCCGTCAGAACCTTCTCGGCAAGCGCGTCGATTACTCCGGCCGTTCCGTCATCGTCGTCGGACCGGACCTCAAGCTCGGTCAGTGCGGTCTTCCCAAGAAGATGGCGCTCACCTTGTTCGAACCGTTCATCATCCGCCGCCTCAAGGAGCTTGGCTACTGCCACACCGTGCGCTCGGCCAAGAAGATGATCGACCGCAAGACCACCGAAGTTTGGGACATCCTCGCAGAAGTTACCAAGGGTCACCCGATCCTTCTCAACCGCGCGCCGACCCTTCACCGTCTTTCGATCCAGGCCTTCGAGCCGAAGCTCATTGAAGGTGAGGCCATCCGCGTCCACCCGCTCGTTTGTACCGCCTACAATGCGGACTTCGACGGTGACCAAATGGCCGTCCACGTGCCGCTTTCGATCGAGGCTCAGATGGAGTGCCGCCAGCTCATGCTCGCGCCGAACAACATCTTCTCGCCCGCATCCGGCCGTCCGGTGACCGTGCCGACGCAGGACATCATTCTTGGAACCTATTACCTCACCTGGGCCGGTATCCGCACTCAGAAGGACAGGGAAAAAGAAGAGCATCTTCCATTGTTCGAAAGTGCTTCCGAAGTCGAGTTCGCGCTCGCCTCCGAGAAAATCGAATACCATCAGTTGATCCGCATTCGTAACCCTGACCACGGCAAGAACTCCGTCTTCGGCTACAAGGGAGAGGAACTTACGGACAAAGACCGCAAGGAACTCACCCCCCTCCAACAGGCGCTGCGCCAAGGCAAGATCATCGAAACCACTCCGGGCCGCGTTCGTTTCAACGAAATCTGGCCAGAAGGCGTTGGTTTCATCAACCACAACGTCGGCAAGAAACAGATCGGTGACATTATCTGGCGCTGCTATCAAGTCGCAGGCAAGCCGAAGACCGTTGAGGTGCTCGACCAGCTCAAGACCCTCGGGTTCCGCGAAGCAACTCGTTCGGGGACTTCCATCGGTATCGTTGACATGGTCATCCCAGAGAAGAAGGCTGAAGTGATCGCTGCCGCATATGAGGACGTCGAAAAAGTGACCAAACAATATCGCAACGGTGTCATTACTGACGGCGAGCGCTACCAGAAGGTCGTGGACGTCTGGACCCATGCTACCGATACCATCGCGACTGAGCTTTACCGGATTATCGAACCCAAAGACGGAGACAAGAAGGCATCGCCACTCTTCATGATGGTCGATTCCGGTGCTCGGGGTAACAAGTCCCAGATCAAACAGCTCGGCGGCATGCGCGGACTGATGGCCAAGCCTTCCGGAGAAATCATCGAACGTCCGATCATCTCGAACTTCCGCGAGGGTCTTACCGTGCTTGAGTATTTCATCTCTACTCACGGAGCTCGTAAGGGACTTTCCGACACCGCTCTGAAAACGGCTGACTCTGGATACATGACCCGTAAATTGGTCGATGTCGCCCAAGACGTGATCGTCTTCAAGCAGGATTGCGGAACAGCGAACGGCATCACGGTCGCCGCCATTTACGATGGTGACGAAGAAACCGCCTCACTCGCCACCCGGATCTACGGCCGCGTTTCCTGCGAGCACATCAAGGACCCGGTCACCGGAGAAACCTTGGTCGCTGTTGACGATGTCATCAACGAAGTCCAAGCGAATGGCATCGAACGCATCGGTGTTCTCAAGCTGAAAATCCGTTCGGTCCTCACCTGCGAAGCCGAGCGCGGCTGCTGTGCGAATTGTTATGGCCTCAACCTCGCCACCGGACTCCCCGTGAAAATCGGCGAAGCCGTCGGCATCATCGCCGCCCAATCCATCGGCGAGCCCGGCACCCAGCTCACCATGCGTACGTTCCACGTCGGTGGTGTTGCTTCCGCGACGTTTAAACAGCCGATCATCAAGGCCAAGAACAGCGGTCGCCTGATCTATAAAGATTTGCGAATCGTTCAAAACGTCGATGATCACTGGGTTGTTCTCAACAAGAACGGGATGATTTCAATCCGCGATAAGACAGGTGTTGAGATCGAAAGTCACCAAATTGTCATTGGCTCCGTCATTTCCGTGAAGGACGGTGAGGACGTCAAGAAGGGCGACACCGTCGTCACTTGGGATCCTTACAGCGTGCCGATTCTTACCGAGAAAAACGGTAAGGTCGAACTCCGCGACATGATCTCCGGTATCACCGTGACTAACGAAACGGACAAGGAAACCGGGAAAAAGGTGATGGTCGTTACCGAGCACAAGGAAGACCTCCACCCGCAGGTCGTCATCATCGACGAGAAGACCAAGGAAATCAAAGCGAGCTACTCCATCCCCGTCGGCGCCCACCTTTCCGTCAAGGAAGGCCAGGTCGTCACCGCCGGAACGCAGATCGCCAAGACTCCGCGTAAGGTCGCCCGCACCAAGGACATCACCGGTGGTCTGCCACGGGTGGCCGAGCTTTTCGAAGCCCGCAAGCCCAAGGACTCCTGCGTCATCGCCAAGATCGAAGGCGCTGTCTCCTTCGGCGGCAACGTCCGCGGCAAGAAGAAGGTCATCGTCACCCACGCCGAAACCGGCGAGCAAGTCGATCACTTGGTGCCGATGGGCAAGCACGTCGTCGTCACCGAAGGCGACGTCGTGAAACGCGGCGATCAAATCACCGAAGGCCCCGTGTCTCCGGAAGATTTGCTCGAAGCTTGCGGCGCTCAGGAGCTCCAAGAGCACTTGGTCAACGAGGTCCAATCCGTTTACCGCGTCCAAGGCGTGGAAATCAACGACAAGCACATCGAGGTCATCGTCCGTCAAATGCTCCGCAAGGTGAAAATCACCGACCCGGGCGATGCCGATCAATACCTCTGGGGTGACCAAGTCGATCGCTCGAACTTCAAGCGCATCAACGCGGAAATCCTCGCCAACGGTGGTAAGCCTGCCGAAGGCGAGCCTGTCCTCCTCGGCATCACCAAGGCCTCGCTGGAAACTGACTCGTTCATCTCCGCCGCATCGTTCCAAGACACCACCCGTGTTCTTACCGAAGCTGCGACACTCGGACGCGTCGATTACCTCAGCGGTTTCAAGGAAAACGTCATCATGGGTCACCTCATCCCCGCTGGCACCGGATTCTATCACCACCGCGAGGCGGAGTTCGAATTCACCGTCGAGGAGCCAGAACCGATCATCGCCCCGAAGGAAACCTTCGAAGACGACGAAGACGCAGCCACTGCGTAATCCGAAACAATCAAACCAAAGCCCCGGCCCGCATCAGCGAGCCGGGGCTTTTTTGTATTTGGATCGCTATCCTGTTCCTCACGCATGTTCAGGACGAATAACAGACAGATGGAGAGTTGATTTTTTAAACCCAAAAATCTTCATTCTCTCTAATTCCATCTCATTCCTAACCTCGCTCATCACCTGATGAATGTCCTAAAAACATCATCTATTACCGAAATCGAACGCTTTTCGTTTCGGACCTTGTGTCTTGGAGCCATCCCCCCCTAGGGTCCGCCGCACCTCATGAGAGCACAGCCTTTCAGGTGGATCGCACGCGGTGAGCCGTTTCGAAAAAACGAAACCGCTTCCGGAAGTGGCTTTCCACCGATACTCGAACACCTGATCCGCCAACGGGGCCTCCCCGCCGGTGTCGATCTGGAGGGCTACCTGCGCCCGAGATTGAGGGATTTGGCTGACCCGTTCCTGATTCCGGATATGAAACCTGCGGTGGAACGCGTCCTCCGCGCCATCGACCTGAAGGAAAAAGTCTGCATTTACGGGGATTACGACGTGGATGGGGTGACTTCCATCACGCTGATGCGGCGGATTCTGAGAGCCTATGGTCTCGAGCCACGCTACTTCATTCCCCGCCGCGGGCCGGAAGGCTACGGGCTGAGCACGGCGGCGCTGAAACGCTGCATGGAAGAAGGCCCAAAGCCCGATCTGCTGATCACGGTGGACTGCGGCACCGTTTCCATCCCGGAAGTGGCAGCTCTACGGGCAGATGGAATCGAAGTGCTGATCGTGGATCACCACGAGCCGGAGCTTACGGGGCGGCCGGATTGCTGTGCGCTGGTGAATCCCAAGTGCGGCACTGAGTTCACCTATCTCTGCGCGGCTGGTGTGGTTTTCAAACTCGGCCATGCCCTGCTCAAGACCCGGCCCATCGATCTGGACCTCAAGGAACTCATTGATCTGGTGGCGGTTGCGACGATTTCCGACATCGTGCCCATGATCGGCGAGAACCGCCTGATGGTCCGGCACGGGCTGAAACACCTTCCCAGCACGCTGAATCCCGGTCTCCGCGCCCTCCAAGAAGTCACCGGCATGAACGGCACCGCCACCTCGATGGACGTCGGTTTCCGCATCGGCCCGCGCCTGAATGCTGCGGGACGCATGGACGTGCCGGAAGACGCGCTGGCTACACTCACCACCGACTGCCGCCGTCTCGCCCACGATCTCGCGCTGAAACTCGACGCTTATAACAAAGAGCGCCAAAATCACGAAGGGCTCATCCGCCGCGAGGCAGTGGAAATGCTCACCACCGACTTCGATCCCGCGCGCGATCCCGTCATCGTCCTCGGCTCCCGCACGTGGCATCATGGCGTAGTCGGAATCGTGGCCTCACGGCTGATGCGGCAATACCACAAGCCGACTTTCGTCATCGCCATCGACGAAGATGGCATCGGCAAAGGCTCGGGCCGCAGCATCGATGGGATTTCTCTGGTGGAAGCCATCCGCGCTTGCGAGGGAGACCTCCTCGCGGGCGGCGGACATGCGATGGCCGCCGGGCTCTCGATCGAGGAGGGGAAAATGGACGTTTTCCGGAAAAATTTCGCCGATTACGTCATCAATCATACCAGCCCCGAGCAGCGCCTGCCGAAGCTGATGTATGACGCGGAAATCTCCTTCGACCAGCTCTCGCTCGAATTCCTCTCCAGCTACGATCTGCTCCAACCCTTCGGCAGCGGCAATCCCCAGCCGGTTTTCATCTCCCGCAGCGTCGGCCTGAGCCGCCCGCCGCTGCACATGAAGAACCACCATCTGCGTTTCATGCTGCGCCAAGGCTATCACGAGCAAGACGCCGTATTTTTCGGCGGCGGCGAGTATCCCCTCCCCGATCCGCCGTGGGACATTGCTTTCACGATTGATAGAAATACCTTCCGCGGCCGGACGACGCTCCAGCTCATCATCCAAGACGTGCGGGCGGCGGAGCAAAGTTAGATTTCCACCACCACCACTTGCTCCGGTTTCAGGAGTGAGTAGAGCAGGAAACTCACCGCGAAAATCCCCAGCGCGATGGACGGCGCCACCCACGCACCCGGCTTATCTGAAACGAACGCCGCATGCACCCGCACCACCACGAGCAGGGCGCAAACCAGCGTTCCGAGAATGGGAACTGCCAGAGGGACATCGAACCCATCAGACGGCTCGCTCGGCCGGCGCTTCAGGACGATCAGTGAAATATTCACCAACGTGAAAACGACCAGCAGCAGAAGCACTGTCGCCTCTGCCAGCGGCTTCACGCCCCCACTCAGGATGAGCAGCGAGACGATCAAAAACAGCACGACGATGGACAACTGCGGGGTGTGGCGTTTCGCATGCAGTTTTCCCAAAACCGCTGGCATCAGGCCTTGGCGGCTCATGCCGTAGAGCAGGCGCGAGCCCATCAGATAGTTCAGCAGCGCGGTATTGCCGATGGCGAAAATCGTGATGCCGAGATAGACGCGGTCGATGCCTTGGAACCACGGTGCCGCCCGGTGCGCCACCTCCATCAGCGGCGTCTTGCTGGTGGCGAGTTCGCTCCATGGCAGCACGGAGACCGCCGTGATGGCCACCGCCATGTAGATCAGCGTGGCGAGGATCATCGCGCCTATCAGACCGAACGGGATGTCCTTCTTGGGATTTTTCACCTCCTCGCTCACATTGAGAATGTCCTCAAATCCGATGAACGAAAAAAACATCAGCACCGCTCCCTGGAGCACCAGCGCCAGAGTGATCCCCGAGCCGATTCCGGCTGTGTCCGCTGGTGTTTCCAAGTAATTCACCCCGCCCCAGTATTTCACCCCCACAGCGATGATAAAAAGCAGCCCGGATGCCTCCACCACCGTGCAAACGACATTCAGCCACATGCTCTCCCGGATGCCGCGGAAAATCACGCAGCCGATGAGAAAAACCAGCCCGATCGCCACCGCCTTGATCGGCAGCGCGACGCCCACCACCTTCTCCAGATTTTCCGCGATCGCCTGTGAGCCAGTGGCCATGCTCGTCAGCCCGCTCATCATCACCGCGATGCCGACGACGTAACTGATCGCCGGCCGCCGCAACGCCCGCTGCGTGACGTAGGCCGCGCCGCCCGCCTTCGCATAGCGCCCGCCGACGCAGGCGTAGGATAAACCAGTTAGCAAAGCCGCCACCATCGCCGCGAGGAACGCCAGCCACACCGCGTTGCCCAAGGACTCCGCCGCCCGGCCGACCAGCGCGTAGATTCCCGCGCCGAGCATCGAGCCAAGGCCGTAGAAAAGAACCTGCCAGCGGCCGAGAGATGGCTGGAGGCCGGAGTGGATGGGTGGAGTATCAGACACGGTAAATAGTGGGTGCAGGATGTGTGCCAGCAAAGAACGCCAAACCCGTTAGGTGGGTTTCCCGCTTAGGGTTCCAATACTGCTTCAAATCGGTAAAAGCCGCCGCCGAGAAAAGGATTCTCATCAGTGACGGTGACGCTCGAGGCGTTGCGGACAAAGGAAACGCCGGGAATGGCCGTGTCGGTGGTGCCATCGTAGCGATAGATTTCCGTAAAAGCGCCGGAGCCGAGATCGGGGGAACGCTTGAGAATCCAGCGGGTGCCGTGGACGGGTGCGGACGCCAGTCCGAAGCCGAGAACAACATGCCCGGCGGCATCCATCACAGGAGGTCCGAGGTTGCGGGAGTTTATAGAATCAGAAACTAGCGGATCACTGCCCATTGCCTGCTCTACCCCGTAGGATGAACCGTCGCCATCGAAGTCCATTTTCCAGAACCGGGTGAGATCGGCGTTTTCCTGATATTCCGCTGCGCCGATGTCCGGCATGCCGACGCGGGGGAAGCCTCGCTGATCAGTCACTAGGGCGGTGGTGCTGCCCGCATGGATCACCGGACTACCGGGCAGCGGCGGCATGGTCTGGGTGGGGCCGCCGTAGTCGCCGAGCGGGGCGAGCAATGGAGCGCCGGAGAAGATGTTATTTGAGCCTATGATCGTGGCACCAGGGGAAGCATTGTAGATGTTAGCGAGCTTGTTGCCGGTGCAGAGGGTGTTGTTGAGGTAAATTGCTCCCGGCAGATTGATGCCGTCATTGTCGATGTAGAGACCGCCTGCTCCATAGTTGGACGAGTTCCCGCTGATGGTGGAGTTTGATATCGAAAGCACCCCTTTGGAGGTCGAGCTGCAGTAAGAGATCGCACCTGTTTCATTCTGGCTGAAGGTACAGTTACCGACGATGAAATTACGATAGGCCACCGCGACGACAGATGCGCCTTTGACGACGGAATTTCTGGAGATGGTCGAAGTCCGGATGGTGATGGAGTCGGTGGGTTGTGTCGAGCGACTGGAGCAATACAGCGCGGAAGCATGGTAGCCGGCATTCCGAGTAAGAGTGCAGTGGTCCAGAGTGAGGGTGAAAGTGACCGACGGCTGGATGGTGATGCAGCCGGAGGATTCGCCACAGTTTGCGCCGGTGAGGATGAGGGAATCCAGGATGAGATCGCCACCAGTGAGAAGGATGGCGTAGGTGTCATCGGAGGATTTGCCATTTCCTGTCCGATCGGCAGATAGAGTGAGGCCCGCCGGGAGGGCTGAGCCGTCGATGGTGAGGGATTTATCAATCAGCAGACTGCCACTGGAAAGGTAGATGATTTGTCCGGAAAGAGCGGCGGAGAAGGTGATGATACTCCCCGAACCAGAGTATTTCACCGCCTCACGGAGGGAAATACCATTGCCGCCGCCGAGCAATCCGTCGTCCTCATCCGCAGCAGTGGTAACGATGGTGCCTGCAAAGACGAGAGGAAATAATGCCAGAACAATGACAAAGCAATAGGGGATACTTTTCATACCTATGGAGATCCTATGTAAATACATTGGAAGCCAGCAACTTTAAATTTACTACCGGATTTGAGATCAAGAACGAGGGCAACAAGCGACGGGATACAAAGTAGGGGGCGTCAAATTCTCCAAAATTTGCGGTTTGCAAGTTGCCTTTCCCGGACTTCAATCCCGTCTCGTCCCCATGAGCCATCCTACCTTCCGCATTGCCATCGGAGCCGATCACGGCGCCGTCGATTTGAAAAACGCCGTTGTCGCCCATCTGAAAAAGGTGGGGCATGAGGTCACGGACTTCGGTACTCAAGGCCACGAATCGGTCGATTACGCAGATTTCGCTAACCTCGTCGCCCGCAATGTGGCCGATGGCACCTACGATTTCGGCGTCCTCGCCTGCACCTCCGGCGTCGGTATGTGCATCGCCGCGAACCGCCACCGCCACGTCCGCGCGGCGAATGTCCGCTCGGTGGAGGAAACGGTCATCACCCGCCAGCACAACGACTCGAACATCCTCTGCCTCGCCGGGAAATACACGGATGAAGCCACCGCCGTCGCCATGGTGGATGCATTTCTCGCCACCTCCTTCGAGGGTGGCCGCCACAAAGAGCGGGTTTGCAACTCGTCCGGCAGCCGCATCGCCGTCACCGACCCGGCGGTTTATGCGGCCATCACTGCGGAAGAGCACCGCCAGCGCAACAACATCGAGTTAATCGCTTCGGAAAACTTTGCATCGCCCGCCGTCATGGAGGCGCAAGGTTCCCTTCTCACGAACAAGTATGCCGAGGGTTATCCCGGTCGCCGTTGGTATGGCGGATGTGAAAACGTGGATGTCGTCGAGCAACTGGCGATCGACCGCGCCAAGGAGCTCTTCGGCGCAGACCACGCGAACGTCCAGCCGCACTCGGGCTCGCAGGCGAACACTGCAGTCTACTTCTCCGTGCTCAAGCCGGGCGATAAAATTTTCACCATGGACCTCGCCCACGGCGGTCACCTCACCCACGGTCACAAGGCGAATTTCTCCGGCCGTTTTTACGATGTCACACACTACGGAGTTTCCCCTGACGACGAGCGCATCAACTACGACGAGCTGGAAAAAACCGCCCGCGAACTCAAGCCCGCACTCATCACCGTCGGCGCGTCCGCCTACTCCCGCATCATCGATTTCGAGCGCATGGGCAAGCTTGCTAGAGAAATCGGCTCCTACCTCTTCGTCGATATGGCACACATCGCCGGCCTTGTTGCCGCCGGTGTCCATCCGAGCCCATTCCCGCATGCGGATTTCGTGACATCGACCACTCACAAGTCCCTGCGCGGACCACGTGGCGGCATCATTTTGTGCAAGGAAGAGTTTGCGAAAAAAATCGATTCGCAAGTTTTCCCCGGCATCCAGGGCGGTCCGCTCATGCACGTCATCGCCGCCAAGGCTATCTGCTTCGGTGAAGCGCTGAAGCCCGAGTTCAAGGACTACTCCGCGCAGGTCGTGAAAAACGCCCAAGCCATCGCAGCGCGTCTCACCCATCACGGTTTCCGCATCTGCTCCGGCGGCACTGACAACCATGTGATGCTGGTGGACCTCCGCAACAAAAACCTCAACGGCACCGATGCCTCCCACGCCCTCGACGAGGCCGGCATCACCGTGAACAAAAACGGCATCCCCTTCGACACCGGCAGCCCGATGAAGCCCTCCGGCATCCGCATCGGCACCCCAGCCATCACCACCCGCGGCATGAAGGAAACTGATGTGGAGCAGGTCGCCGATTTCATCCACGAAGCCTTGTCCGATCACACGAACGTCGCCAAGCTCCACGCGATCCGCGAGCGGGTGTTTGCCTTTAATCGGGCCTTCCCGCTGCCGTGGTAGAAGAGGTTGATGGTTGAGAGTTGATCGTTGATAGAATGACCATGGGTCCGACTTCTGCTTTCTCTTGGCTATCAACCATCACCTTTCAACCATCCACTTCTCTCAATGAATCCTTTCCGCGAAGACCTTGCCTCACGCTCGCCTGCCGAGCCTTGTTCCATCGTAATCTTCGGCGCCACCGGGGATCTGACGCACCGCAAGCTGATCCCTGCGTTGTATAATCTCGCCGTAGATGGTGAGCTGCCGACCGGGGTGAAAATCATCGGTTTTGCACGCCGTGACAAATCAGACGAGGAATTCCGCAGCGGGCTGGAGGAACTCAATCGCAAGGTTTCGCGCTCGGGGCAGGACGACAAGATTTGGGGGAATTTCATCCAGTCCGTTAGTTATCACATGTCCGAGTTCGACGATCAGGCCGGCTACAAGAGCCTGTCCGACAAGCTCGATGCCATCGATGCGGAACACGGCGGCAAGGGCAACCGACTTTACTACATCGCCTCCGCTCCCGAGTTCTTTGATGTGATTTTGATCAATCTGAAAAACGCTGGTCTCAACGAAGCCAAACCCGGCTGCTGGTCACGCGTGATCGTGGAAAAACCCTTCGGCACGGATCTTGCCACCGCGAAGCACCTGAACCAGGTGGTGAACGAAACATTCCACGAAAAGGACACCTATCGGATCGACCACTACCTCGGCAAGGAAACCGCGCAAAACCTGATGGTGCTGCGTTTCGCGAACGCGATTTTCGAGCCGCTGTGGAATAGCAAGTATATCAGCCACATCCAGATCACTTGCTCGGAAAACCTTGGCATGGAAGGTGGACGTGGCGGATACTATGAAAAATCCGGCGCGCTGCGGGACATGGTGCAGAACCATTTGCTTCAGCTTCTCAGCCTCGTCGCGATGGAGCCGCCGACCGATCTATCAGCCGATGGCGTGCGCGATGAGAAAGTGAAGGTCATCCGCTCACTGCGCCAGTGGGACACACCGGAAAAAGTCGCCGCCAACGTCGTGCGCGGCCAATACACTGCCGGCTACATCGATGGGAATCCAGTCCCGGGCTATCGTGAGGAGGACCGTGTTTCTCCCACATCTGATACGGAAGCCTACGTCGCCGTCAGACTTCTGATAGATACTTGGCGCTGGAGCGGCGTTCCGTTTTACATCCGCATGGGCAAGCGTTTGCCGAAGAAGTCCACCGAGATTTCCGTGCACTTCAAGGATGCGCCATGCGTGCTTTTCAATGCGGCTTGTGGCGGCACACCAGGCGGCAACGTGCTGGTCATTCGCATCCAGCCGGACGAGGGAATCTCGCTGCGCATGGTTTCGAAAATCCCTGGCACCAGCCTGCGGTTAGAGCCGGTGAAAATGGATTTCCACTACGCCACCAGCTTCGGCAAGGGCAGCCCGGAAGCCTACGAGCGTCTGCTGCTAGACGCCATCGCCGGGGATGCCACACTCTTCGCGCGCCGGGATGAAGTGGAAGAGGCCTGGAAATTCATCGACCACATCGAGCACGCTTGGCACCAGTCGGACACGCCGCTGCCGATGGCTGAATTTGTCGCCGGCTCATGGGGCCCACGCGAGGCGGACCAGCTCCTGCAACAAGATGGCAACCAGTGGCGGAGGCTTTGACATCGCTGAAATGAGCACACTCACATCTCCAATCCCCGACTTTTGCCCCGAGCTCGGCATCGAGGTTCCTGTTTCTTCGATCGACCTAGAGCTTCGCAAGCTGTGGGAACAAGACGAGGCGCGGACGAATGCCTCGCTGATGAACCTCGTCGTTTTCTCGGAGAAGCCCGGTGCGCTGATTGAAAACTCTGCGATCGTCCGGGAGCTAACACGCGAACACGCCTGCCGCGCGATCCTCGTGGAAATCGAGAGTGACGCCGAGCCCAGCCTTCGCGCCTGGATCACCGCCCACTGCCATCTCGCGGAGGGCCGTAAGTCAGTTTGCTGTGAGCAGATTTCCTTCAATCTGACAGGACGGGTCACCGGACGTTTCCGCAACACCGTTTTCGCCCACCTGAACTCGGATCTTCCGCTGGTCTTCTGGTGGCAGGGCGAGCTTTCCGACATTCTGACAGAGCGGCTGGTGGTGGTGATGGATCGGCTGATCGTTGATAGCTCGTCATGGGAACACCCTGCCGCGTCGTTTACGAAAATCATGGAGGCCGCGCAGGCAAATGACGATCTCGTCATTCAGGACCATGCTTGGACACGTTCGTTCCAATTCCGCATCGGCATTGCCAGTCTGTTCGACGATGCGGTGGCGAAGGCCGCGCTTCCCGCGATCCACACGGTTGAAATCGTCTACCACCCGGACCATCGCAATTCCGCGCTCCAGATTCTCGCCTGGCTGGCCACCCAAGCCGGCTGGAAAGACCGCGAATCCGCTGACGGTTTCGCCTACATCTCTAACGGCGGCGTGGCCATTTCCACCAAGCTCACCGCGAATCCGGACTCAGCGCCGCTCTCGTCGTTGATCTTACGCTCGGATGAAACCATGGCTTCGGTGACATTTGAAAACGGCGCGTCCCACCTTCAGCGGCAGATCGAATCCGGCTCCTACAAGGCAATCTCGCTCTCCCCTGCCGATCCCGCTTCACCTGCCGAACTCGTCGCGCTACAGCTCGCCCGCGGCGGCAAGAACTCACTCTATCAGAAAATTCTCCCGCGCTTCCGGGCGATGTTGAAGTCCTAGCAAAATGCCCGCGCCATTGCTTTACGAATCCCACTGCCATACGACGCTTTGTAAACATGCGTTTGGCACCACGGACGAATATGCTGAAGCCGCAATCGCACGGAATTTCAGAGGAATCACCTTCACCTGTCACTGCCCACTACCCGGAGGATTTTCCTCCACCGTGCGGATGGCTCCGGAACAGTTCGACGAATACGTCGCGATGATTTACGCCACGCGGGACAAGTTTGGCGGAAAACTCGACGTCCGGCTCGGCATTGAGAGCGATTTCTATCCGGGCGTGGAACCGTGGCTGGAAAAACTTCACGCCAGCGTACCACTCAGCCATGTACTCGGCTCAGTCCACTATCAGGTCCGAGATTACCGAGCTCTCTTCTACACCGGAGAGACTTTCAGCTATCAGCAGCTCTACTACGAGCACCTCGCCCTCTCAGCAGAAAGCGGCCTCTACGACACGCTCGCTCACCCGGACCTGATCAAGAACGAATCGCCGGAAGAGTGGGATTTTAAACGCATCCAGCCGTTTATCGAACTTGCGTTAGACCGCATCGCCGCGACTGGCGTGGCCATGGAGCTGAACACCAGCGGTGTGCAGAAGGCCCTGCCGGAAATGAATCCCTCTCCCTCACAGCTCTCCCTGATGTGCGAGCGCGGCATCCCCGTGGTCATCGGAGCGGACGCACATGTGGCCCGCCGCGTCGGTGATGGCTATATCCCCGCGCTGAAGCTGTTGGAGAACGCAGGCTATCAGGAAGTCAGCTATTTCATCGACCGCCAGCGCCGCACGATCCCCATCGGCGACGCCCTGGCCTCGTTAGTGTGATTACCAGTGGACGCCGCGCACCGGCCGGAAGCCGAGGTACCACCAGGTGGATTCTTTGGTATGCGAAGCTCGCTCGCTGCTGCGGCACCAATACGAGAGCATGTGAAAACTACCGCCACGGATGATGCGGTCGGTGCCTGTGTCCGGTCCGCGTGGATCGGTGACGGGATCAACCGGATAGAATTCTCCGTAGTAGTCCCAACACCATTCCCAAACATTGCCAAGCGTGTCACTGATTCCCCACGCATTCGCCAATTTCATTCCGCCCGGATGGGTGTTGAAACCGCTGTTGGCGGAATACCAGCCCGCGAGGGAGAGATCCGCGTCCGTGGATCCGGTAAAGTAGATCGTGGTGGTGCCAGCCTTACAGACATATTCCCATTCGGATTCCGTCGGCAGCCGGTAGCCGTCTGCCGCCCAGTCCGCATAGGGAGTAGCCGTGCCGTTGCGCATGATGTTGGTGGTAGCGAAATTCCATGACGTGTGATAGACGGGTTTCAGTCCTTCGATTTCACTTGCTAGGTTGCACCACTTGACCGCATCCCACCAGTTGATCTCCGTGACGGGATGCTTGCCCTGAAGGTCGCCGCTGTAGCCGTTTCGTCCGGCTGGAAGGTCGTTGTAGCCGAGCTCTACCGCTCGCGATTTTGCAGAATTCCATTCGGACCAGTTCACCTCTGTTTTTTTGCACAGCATTGGTTCGGCAAAGGTCACCAAGTGCAGGATTTCGTTATAAGCGTGGCCGTAGTCATCCGGATAACTGCCCATCATGAAATTCCCGGCCTGGATGAACGCGAACGCCGCGGGCAGCGGCGCGAGCTTGAAATTATCAACCATCAGGTCGATCGAGTTAGAAGTCGGTGAAGCATCGCGCAGAACCACGGTGGTCTTGGCGCTGTCCGCTGTGAAATAGAGCCCTTTTTGCTTCCACTGGGCTTTCCCGCCGCCGTTGCCTTCGATCGAAAAGAGCATCGACGAGAGCGCGGTGTTTCCCGAGACGTCCACCTGCAGACGTTGGAAAGCGCGGACGTAAGAGAGGGTTCCCATGTCCAGACTCAGCAGATAGCCGGATCCCGGCAGCGTATCGAAGGTTCGTGAGACAACACCGTTCAACGCCGAATTTCCGGCGTTGAAATTCAAAACGCTGCGGCCTTCCGTCGGTTGATAGACCGGAGCGGCAGTGCTCCTCACACTGCCGGTGGGTGACCAGTTCGCCAGTCCGTTTTCAAATCCTTCGCTCACCGCAGTCGCACGGATCACGGTTAGCACTGCGGACTCACTGATGGAGGTGCCTCCGAAGTCAGCGGCCCTAGCGGAGTAAGCTCCGGCATGCGCGGCCTCTACCCCATCGATCTTATAGGTTTCCCCGTAGGCGCCTGATATCTCCACCCCGTTGAAAAGCCACTGGACGGGAGTGCCGGGCGCATCCACGGCCACACGGAACGTCACGCTGGCGCCTTCGAGAACGGTGGCGCTGGCGGGCTGGCCGGTGATGATTGGTGCCCCTGGAGCGAACACGGCGGTAAGGGTGCGATCGGAATTCATCCTGACCGCGGCGGTGCGGGCGGAGCCGAGGTTCACCCCATTATCTAACCAGTTCTGGAACCGGTAGGTAAGTGCATAACCTTTGTAGGGAATGTGCGTTAGAAAACTGGCCGGAGCT
This sequence comes from Verrucomicrobiales bacterium, assembly GCA_038237425.1. Lineage (GTDB taxonomy): Bacteria > Verrucomicrobiota > Verrucomicrobiia > Verrucomicrobiales > Akkermansiaceae > Luteolibacter. The sequence goes on along the minus strand of JBBRYQ010000083.1, from coordinate 6,523 downwards.
GTTAGGTTTGCCTGGGTCCCGTCGTCGTAGCTCCTGACAAACGGAGTGGAACCGACGGTTTCCAACGCACGATCCGGCGGAGCCACTTGGATGGGCACGCTCTGGGCGATCAGAAGGTTGATTCCCGAATGTTCTACCGTCAGCGTCCGCGATGCGCTCGGGATGATGGAAAGATGATCGAGCAGCAGATCGATGCTGTTGGTTCCGGCGGAAGCGTCACGGAAAACCAAGGTCACGGCCGACGAATCCGCGACGAACGACAGTTGTTTGTGCTCCCAGCGAACTTTGCCGTCGCCGGGGGAATTCATCAGCAGCGTTTGCGAAACAAGCGGGTTGTTTCCGTTCACGCCGACATTCAGCGTCTGCGAGCCGGACCGATAGGCGAGGATTCCCATGTCGAACTCGAGTTGATAACTGATCCCCGGTCGGGTATGGTAATACGGTTGCGAGAGCACTCCGTCGGGAAGCTGGTTTCCTCCGTTGAAAACCGCGAGTTTGGTCCCCTCGGACGCCACATACGGCGGCAGCGACTGCACGCGCACGTTTCCTGAAGAAGTCCAACCCTGTAGGTCCGCCTCGAAGCCCGGGTTCCCCAGTCCAACATAGGTGGTGACTGGCGTGACTGTCACTTGGTCCAGCGCCGTGTCGATGTTGATGGTCGCACTCGAGTAGTCGCGGAATTCGACATTCGTGAGCCCGGTGTTGGCCACGAAAAAATAGGACTTCGGTATCCACGAGATTTTCCCATCCGGTGAGTCGGACAACCACATGCGATCACTCGCCAAGCCCGTGAAACTGGTGACGATCATCCCCAACAACTGCCCGGCGCTATTTTTACCCAAGACGCCGACTTTGAATTCCAGCCGGTATAACTGACCGGGCACTGTTGGAAAACTCTGTGACAGCGATCCGCCGGTAGGTGCATTTTCGGCGTTGAACGAAACGAGCCGCGAGCCGTCCGCCGGTTGGTAGGGCGGAGCGGTCTGGATCCGCACGCTGCCGGCGGGCGTCCAGCCAGTGAGGTCATTCTCGAAGCTGCCGTTAGTGATCAGATCTAACGCCCTGAGAGAGGGCGTCGCCGCCGCGAGGGAAATCGCAGCTACCATCGGACCCAGCCAATGGGCGCGGGGGAACCGCCGCGCGACGGTTTTGTCGGGAGTTTTCATAGGGGGATCTTCGATGTGGAAGCCGCCTGTGTGGACACGCCACCGGGGTGCCTCCGGGTTCATGTTGATCGTCCGATTCGGAATATTCTCCTTTTCGAACCCTTAGAGCCTACTCTTCTTTCGCAGTGATAGGAAGAGACAAGTGTGTGCAAATTTTCCTAAATGCCACGCATATCCTGCTACCAGGAGGGGCCGCCTCTATGCTTTCACCATGGGCCTCACCGGCACGCCGCGGCTGGCGAAGTGCTTTTTCGCCTCGGCGATGGTGTGCATTTTGAAGTGGAAAATGCTGGCTGCTAGGACGGCGTCCGCTTTTCCTGCATCGAGCACCTGCACCATGTGATCGAGATTTCCCGCGCCGCCGCTGGCGATGACGGGAATGCCCACCGCCGATGAAACTGCGGCCGTTAGCTCAATGTCGTAGCCGGCCTGGGTGCCGTCGGAATCCATGCTGGTGAGCAGAATTTCACCCGCACCACGCCGCCAGACTTCCTTGGCCCACTCCACCGCATCCAGCTCCAGGCGGTTGCGCCCACCGTGGGTGTAAACTTTCCATTTCCCCGCGCCGTCTCGTTTCGTATCGATGGCGACGACGATGCACTGGCTGCCGAACGCCTTTGCACCCTCGTCCACTAGGCCGGGATTGGTGACAGCGGAGGTGTTGATGCCCACCTTGTCCGCACCGGCACCGAGCATCTCGCGCATGTTGTCCACTGAGCGGATGCCACCGCCTACTGTTAGCGGGATGAAACATTTTTCCGCAGTGCGCCGGACGACGTCCACCATGGTGTTGCGCTTGTCGGAAGACGCAGTGATATCGAGGAAAACGAGTTCATCGGCCTGTTGGAGATTGTAGGCGATAGCGCATTCCACTGGATCGCCGGCGTCGATTAGATCGACGAAATTGACGCCTTTGACCACGCGGCCGTCGGTCACGTCGAGGCAGGGAATGATTCGCTTCGCAAGCATGCGGGGAGCAAAGCGCGGGACGGAGACTTCGCCAAGCAAAACGGCGGTTCTTTCGGAGTGCTTTCCGGAGAGCGGGCTTATAGGGTGCGCTCAGAGTTTATGAAAATCGCCGTTTTTAGCACGAAGCACTACGACCGTAAATTTCTCGAAGCCGCCAACCAAGACGCCGGCCATGAGCTGAATTTCCATGAAGCACGACTCTCTTCGGACACCGCGCCGCTCGCCGCCGGCTCGGAGGCGATCTGCGCTTTTGTGAACGATCAACTCGACGCGGAAGTGATCGAGATCCTCGCGAAGGGCGGGACGCGGCTGATCCTGCTGCGCTGCGCCGGTTTCAATCAAGTGGATCTCGATGCTGCATTAGCCAACAGAATCAGCGTCCGCCGCGTGCCAGCCTACTCGCCATTCGCGGTGGCAGAATTCGCGCTCGGCATGATCCTCACGCTCAACCGCCAGTATCACCGCGCTTACAACCTGGTGCGCGAAGGGAATTTCTCAATCGAAGGACTGATGGGTTTCGATCTCCACGGTCGCACGGTGGGCATCATCGGCACCGGGAAAATCGGTTGCCTCACGGTAAAGCCGCTAGCCGCACTCGGGTGCAAGGTGATCGGCTGCGATCCATTTGAAAGCCCGGAGTTCAAGGCGCTCGGCGGCAGCTACGTGTCGCGGGATGAGTTGTTAGCCAGCTCGGACATCATCAGCCTGCATTGTCCGCTCACGCCGGAATCCCACCACCTCATCAACACCCGCACACTCTCCATGATGCGCGATGGTGTGATGATCATCAACACCAGCCGCGGTGCGCTTATCCACGCGGCGGACATGATCGGCGCGCTGAAGTCCGGAAAGGTCGGCTATCTGGGAATCGACGTTTACGAGCAAGAAGGCGACCTTTTCTATCAGGATCTATCGAATGAGATCATCCAAGACGACGTGCTCCAGCGCCTCCTGACGTTTCCAAACGTCATCGTCACCTCGCATCAAGCGTATTTTACCGATACCGCGCTGCGCAATATCAGCGAGACGACCATCGGCAACGCTAGTGATTTCGCAGCCGGAAAATCTTCACCAAATGAGGTGCTCGCCGCTAGCGCCTACGGGACGAAGCCCAATTCCTCACCATTAAAAACTCTATGAATCGCAGAACCTTCATCCGCACCACAGCAGCCACTTCCGTGGCACTCACCCAGACCGGAAACTTGTTTGCCCTCGAGGCCGAGAATTCCTATCGAAAAAACATCGGCATCCAACTTTACACGCTCCGCAACGAACTTGCGAAAGACCCAAGCGGCACGCTGAAACAGATCGCAGCCGATGGCTATCAGCAGGTCGAGCCCTTTGGCTTTCCCAACTGCGATCCCCTCATCAAGGGAGCTAAGGAAGCCGGGCTTCAGTTAAACTCCACTCACTTTGAGTGGGATTCCGTCGTCAATCCGAAGGACGCGACCCTATCAGATTTCGCTAAAATCGTCGAGAAGGCAAAGGAGATTGGATTCAGCAATCTCGTCATCCCTTATCTTCAGGACGGCAATCGCAAGACACTCGACGATTACAAAAAGATCGCCGAAAACGCGAACAAGGCAGCCACCATGGCAAAAGCCGCCGGCATCCAGCTTTCCTATCACAATCACAACTTCGAGTTCCAGCCGATGGAAGGTGGCAAAACCGGCTATGACATTTTTATAGCAGAATTCTCACCTGACATGCAGTTTGAAATCGACGTCTTCTGGGTGAAGGCCGCGGGAATCGACCCATCGGAACTCATCAAAAAACTCAGCGGCCGCGTTTCCCAACTCCACCTGAAAGACCTCAAAGAAGGCATCGCCACCCCTTCCTATGTCACCAGCTTGCCAAAAGACGCATTCAAGGAACTCGGAAACGGCATCATCCCGATGGAACCGATCCTAGTCGCCGCCAAGGCCGCCGGAGTGAAACATTGCCACGTCGAGCAGGACCAGTCGCCGGACGCGCTCGCAAGCGTGAAGCAAAGTATTGCTTATTTGCAGAAACTCTAGCAGCTAATCTCCCGTGCTCTTTCCCGCGCTCAAGGAATCTCTGAAACAGACCACCTCTCGTTGCCCCACTTGCCAAGCGGCAGTTCCAGCGGAGGTCTGGAAAACGACAGATACACCCGCCAAGGTCTATCTAACGAGAACCTGCGCCGAGCACGGCGAGGCCACCGCCTGCATCGCCAGTGACGCCCGTTTCTACTGGCTGGCCAAGGGCGATCCGTCGAATGCCTGCAGTGCCGGATGCGCCTGCTCCGCCGATCCGAATGGAGTCACTGGCACCCTCGGCCGCAATGCCAACTCAACGGTGCCGGAGGTGGAAATTCTATCCACTTGCCTTGCTTTGATAGAAATTGTCGATTCATGCAACCTCGCCTGCCCCACCTGTTTCGCGGACTCCCCGATCGGTGCGGCGGGTGATCGCTTAAAATCTCACTCGCTAGAATCCCTGAAAGGGCGCATCCAGGGAGTGATCGCCCGCAAGGGGAAGATCGAGATCCTCCAACTTTCTGGCGGCGAGCCGACGCTGCATCCGCAGTTTTTCGAACTGCTCGATTGGATTCACGAAAATCCCAAAATCGACTACTGCCTCGTCAACACCAATGCTGTGCGCGTCGCCAAGGAAGATGCGTTTCTCGCAGAACTTGGCAAACGCGGACGGCGGGGCCATTTCCAGCTCTATTTGCAATTCGACGGACCGCAGGAAGCCGGCCAGCATGAGCTGCGCGGCAGTGACTTCCGCGAGATGAAACGCCTCGCCATGGAGCGTTGCGAAAACGAAGGTATTCCCTTCACGCTGGCGATGACGGTCACACCGGAAAATCTCGCCCACCTCTGGGATACGATCCTAACCGGTCTCGATCACAGCGTTTGCCGCGGCGTTTCCTTCCAGCCGATGTTCCACACCGGCCGCACCCACGAGTCCGGCGGTGAACGGCTCAACACGGCGGACATCATCCTCGGTGCCGTCGAGCAATCCGGCGGGAAACTTCGTTACGAGGATTTTACTCCGCTCCCCTGCGGCGATCCTAACTGCGCGACCATCGGCTTCCTTCTGCGCACGCCCCTCGGGACTCGCAGCATTTCCGAGTTCATCGACTTCGCCAGCGTGCAGGGCTTCCTCCGCGACAAGGTGAACTACGAACTCGCCGATCTAATCAAATGCGGATGTGAGAACACCGAGCTGGGAGAGATTTTGCATCGTTTCGAGATGAAGGAAAAGCATGCCTTCCGCCTCTTTATCAAACCCTTCATGGACGCCTGGAGTTGGGATCAAGACCGCATCGACCGCTGTTGTACGCATGTCATCCGGCAGGATGGCTCGCTGGATTCGTTCTGCAGATACTACGCGGCGGGAGGTGGAAAGTGATTGAGAAAACTCCACAACAACCTCTGAGAAATCCGCTCTATCCATGGCTCCGCGTCATGCTCTGGATGCTGCCCACCGGATTTCTAGTCATATGCGTTGGCGGGCTATTCGCACTATCAAATAACATTTTCATCGGTGGAAACACGGTAATCGCGGCAAGTGTGGTGTTGAACGCGTTGTTCGTAATCGGATCCGGATGGTGCGATTACAAACTGTCTCCACCCGAGAGGAAGACTTACCGAAGTGCGGGCATGGCGATCTGCCTGTTCTTCCTCAGCCAGATTTTCCTAGTGCCGATCGTATTGGGAGTGGGAGCTTTTGCGCTTTGCTCGTTCTCCCGCTGAAGCACCGTCCGGTAAATTCCTTACCACCTATCGTCTCATGGAGCCACTGAGTGGGGCACTGCCAAAGCAGGTCAATACTCGCGGCACGAATCATGGGCCTGCCCCTCCTACGCCAAGGCTGCGGTGGGCAGACTTCCCCAAACCCCGCCGAGCTGTGGCAGCTAGGGCGCCATTTGTCCCCCCTAAATCCCCTCCGGGGACTTCTCCCCTCCCGTCCCCCAGGGGAGCTGGGGATCCGCCCAAAGAGCCCTGTTTGTAATTGTCGCCAATGGGCAGTTTTAATTGTCGTCGGTGGAAAGTTCTAATTGTCGCCAACGGAATTTCTAATTGTCGCTGGACAAAGTGGGGAATAGGCCGATGGCGAGTTCGCATTTAAGGGCTTTGGCGATCTTGACCATGGAATCGAGGGTGAAGTTGGTTTCGCCTTTGAGGAACTTGGTGATGTAGGCGGGAGAGGTGCCGATTTTTTCTGCAAGGACGGAGCGGGTGAGGCCGCTGGATTTCCAGCACCAAGTCGCCGGCCAATCCCATTTTATTGAAATGCGTGACCTCACGCCTTTCATGCCAGGTTGAGGAGTTGAAGACCTTTATCGTCGAACGCAGTCCTTAAAATTCATATTTGGCAAGTCGTTCAGGCATCTAATTACTGGGAGTATTTCGTCG
>JBBRYQ010000082.1:0-22792 GCA_038237425.1 Verrucomicrobiales bacterium | reverse complement strand
GAGGAGGATTTCGGATTGGAGATTTGAAATTGGAGATTTGAGATTGGGGGAAGACGGTTCCGGCGGGCGGATGATGCGGTCGGGGATGAGGGAGGTTTGGCCGCGGGTTTTGTTGGAGTAGAGGCCGTAGTAGCGGACGGTTTGCTGGCCTTTGGGCGGAAGGTGGAGGAGGGCGGCGGCGATGAAGTCGGGGGCTTTGAATATCTCGAAGTTGCGCTTGGTGTTGTGGTGGCGCTTGGAGCGGTAGATGACGGTCTTGGTGGTGGCGTTCCAGGTGACTTTCTGGAGGGAGAAGGGATGGCGGAGGAGATATTCGGCGAGCCGTTTGCGTCCGGCGGTGTCGTGGGCGGGGACGGGTTTTTCGCCACCGTCGTGGATACTGAACCCGGAGTGTTTCCACGAGAGGAGGTCGGCGAGCTTTTTGGGGCTGATGAGTTTAGCGTCGCGGAGGGCGTGGAGGAAGCGGTGGCGGAAGAGTTCGCCGGGATCTTTGAGAAACGGTGCGATGTTATCCCTCGACGCCGCGAATGAACTCGCGATGCTGGACATCAGCAGCCCGCAGGGACCAGGTCAACGCGCGGGATTTAAACGCATTTCTGGAGGTTGGTAAAGCCTTCGGAGCGTGGATCACCGAACGCATTGACGGTATAGGATTCGTTGATGGTCAGGACTTTACAGTTCTTTCCAAATCTGGAAAAAACCCCTAAGGCGGTCGCCCAACCAAAGATTACCTCTTGTCTATGGACATGGCCAAGGAGCTCTCAATGCTGGAGCGCAACGAGAAGGGTAGGAAAGCACGCCGCTATCTTATCGCGTGCGAAAAGCAGCTACGCAACATGCCAAAGCGTCAACCCCTCGACTTTTTCGATCCGCTGTCATCCGCCAAGATGTATGCCGAAGCCGCCAGGCTTTTCATTGCGGCCGAAGAGGGCCGGCGCATCGCGTGCGAGGAAGTGGTGGAGCTCACCGGTCCCCATTCCAACCTCGGATGTAGTCCTTCTGTTTCTGGGTTTGAGGGGACTCCGGGTATCGAGTGTTCTTCGCCTTGGGCATGTGGGTGGAATAGAGTTCCTGGACCCGCTCCAGCGCCTCGTCCGGTCCCAAGCCACACTCGCGCAGCCAGCATCCGACCACGGTCCCCGTGCGGCCGATGCCTCCCCAGCAGTGGATGTAGACTGCGGGACCTGAGGCGATCGATTCACGGACCACATCCATGATCGCGGCCATGGTCTCCACGGTATCTGGAACGCTCATGTCTGGGATCGGTGCTGCAATGCGCCGCAGTCGTGTCACGGTTTCCACCTCCAGCTCGGCCAGCAGTTGCTCGTAGGGAGCCATTCGATCATGGGGCGAGGTCAGGTCGACGAAGGTGCGAATGCCGAGATCTACCAGAGCGAGAATCTTGACTCGCGCGACTTCCGGATTTCGGTCGCCGGGGTATTCGCCGCCGAAGAGGGTGCCGGGTTCGATGGGGTAGTGTTGTGGGAGCATGGGGCTGGAGGATTCCTAAACCAAGTGATGACAGAAATCCACACCGCTTACTTCCCTGAATTACACCCAGCAGATTTAACCTTTCAACCTTGATTCTATCCGCTGACAGACCAGCATCTCCCCAATGCCATGAGCTATCCCAACCAAGAGCAGGCAGCCGTCCTCAGTCATCTCGATGGCACGCTCTTGGTCCTGGCACCCGCAGGCACCGGAAAGACCCGGATCATGGCCGACCGCCTCGCCGCCGTCATCGCCAGAGGCATGCCACCGGAGAAAACCCTCGGTGTCACCTTCACCAACCGTGCCGCCGAGCACATGCGCCAGGCCGTCGCCGAATCCTGCGGGGCTGCTGCCAAGGACTGCCGCATCCAGACCTTCCACAGCCTCTGCGCCTGGATGCTCCGCGTTGAAGCCCGCGATCTCGGACTCCGCACGGACTTCGTCGTCTATGACGAGGATGACAGCATCGAACTGCTCCGGCACTGCCCCGGCTTCGGGGACTCCTCCACCTACGCGCAGATCTCCCAGCTCAAGTCCGACTGCCCGTCCGAAAATCTCACCCTCGCTGTCATCCCGACTCTGAACACCTCCGGTTTTTCCGATTTCTTCCGCCAGAGCTTCAGCGCCTATCACGAGCAACTCGCCGAACGAAACGCCCTCGATTTCTCCGATCTCCTTTACCGCACCCGGGCCATGCTCACCCTGCTCCCGGAAAAGCGCGCCAAGTGGGCCGCCCGCTTCCGCTGGATCCAGATGGACGAGGTCCAGGACACCCACCTTGCCGAATACGAAATCATCCGCCTGCTCGCCACCGATACCGATGGCACCGCCTTCTTCGGCGATCTCGACCAGACCATCTACGAATGGCGCGGCTCCAATCCGGTCGAAGTCCTCGACCGCATCCGCGCCGACCTCGGCCCCGTCACTGAACTCCCGCTGCGGGACAACTACCGGGCGACCAAGACCCTGCTGCGCATCGCGGACCGCCATGCCGCCACCTTCACCCACCGCCGCACCCGGGCGAACCCCGCGCCTTCGCTTCCGGACGGCACAGCACCGGAATTCCTATCCAGCCGAGAGACCAATCACGAAGCCGACGCCATTTCCACTCGGATTGGTAAAATGCTGGAAAATGGCAACTACGGTCGGATCGCCGTCCTCACCCGCACCCACCGCCGGGCGCAGGAGGTTTCAAGATCCCTCGAAAAATCCCAGATCCCGCACCTCACCGTGCAGCAGTTCGATTTCTTCCGGCGCACCGAAATCAAGGATCTGCTCGCCCGTCTCCGCCTGCTGTTCAATCCCGCCGACAGTGGTTCGCTGGAACGCATGATCCAGCGCCCAGCCAGTGGCATCGGCCCCGCCACCGTGCGCACCCTCCGTGAAGAAGGACAGAAATGCGGCCTCCGCCTCACCGATCTCGCCCAGCTCCGCTCCCATCGCGATGGCGAACCTTATCACACCCTGCTCCAAGCGCTCGCCCGTGGCACCGTCGTCGTCTTCGATGTTGAAACCACCGGCCTCTCACCCGTCGATGACGAGGTAATCGACATCGGCGCGGTGAAACTCGTCGCCGGCCGTCCTGCCGGACAATTCCAAGCCTTGCTTCGTCCCACCCGCCCGCTCGGCGATTCCGCCGCCATCCACGGCATCAGCGAGGAAACCTTGCATTCTCATGGCCGCGACGCTGCGGAGGTTTTCCACGAGTTCGCCCGTTTCATCGAGGGCGCGGTGCTCGTCGGCCACAATGTCGCGTTCGATCTCTCGATGATCCACGCCCACGCCACCCGCCTCGGAATCACGCTTCCCACCTGCCCGTGGGACGACACCCTCGACCTCGCCCGCCGCTTCCTCGATCTCGAACGTCACGACCTCGCCACCGTCTGCCACCACCTCGGCACTCAGAGCTTTCCGTCCCACCGCGCCCTCGCCGATGCCGCCGCCACCGCCGAAGTCCTGCTCCGCCTCGCCACGCCGCTGGCCGACGGTGCCCGTGCCCGAAAAAAACTCATCTCCCGCCACGGCAAGCACTTCCTGCCTATTGCCCAAAAGCTCGCCTCTTGGACCGAACTCACCCGCACCCTCCGCCCGGCGGACCTCTGCCAGCGCGTCCTCGCCGAATCCAACCTCCACGGCTGCTATGAAGACGAGAACATCTTCTTATTTGGAGTCCGGGACGATCGCCAGAGCACCGAAAACCTCACCCGTCTCATCCATTTCTTCCAACGCCACGACGACCCTGCCCGCCCACCGGCTGAAATGCTCGCCGCCCTCACCGGCAAGGCCAGCCTCACCCACAACCTCGACCTCCTCACCACGGAAGACCACTTCATCCGCGTCCTCACCGTCCATCAGGCCAAGGGCCTGGAGTTCGACACCGTCATCATCGCCGGCCTCACCGAGGACGAATTTCCCAGCTACTACGCCAAGAAGGCCGGTAATCTCGAAGAGGAAAAACGCCTCTTTTACGTATCCCTCACCCGCGCAAAACGTCATCTTGTCTTCAGTTCCCACCGGACCAACGACTGGGGACATGACAAGCCTCCCAGTAGTTTTCTCGACGGGCTGATTTAATTCCATCTTCACCTCCAATGCAGACTCCCAACACGAATGACGCGGCAAAGCCGACTACCGAGCCACTCAGTGATGCATCTTCACTGGAAACCCTCGATTTCATCAACATTGATATCGCACGGAAATTCTTAGCAGAACCAGATTCTATTAATCTCAATGCAGCGACGTCTCTTTCTTTGGCTGCGGCTGAAGCTCTCGCGACGCATCAAGGGGACCTCTATCTCAATGGTATTAAATGTCTATCTGAAGCAGCTTCTACCGCACTAGCTAAGCATAATGGCAAGCTTTATCTCAATGGAATTTCGGAACAATCGGATACCGAATCACGCGCTTTGGCTGAACATATCGGTTTTATCTCTTTCGAAAAATTGGGAAAAATAAAGGAAGAAGGAACAGGCGCGATTAGAACGCAAACTAGTTTAGATAATAGATTTCCCGATACCTCAATAGACCTAGTTAATACTTCCGATATTATGTCCGATTCTGAATGCAACCAAATCTCAGAAGAAGTTCGAAAACTGGTTGAAGAATGCATAAAGACTCCTCACTACGAAAAAAGACAAGTGTCGGTTAAGCACTTCACAACAATAACTTACGCTGACGCAGAAGCACTTGCTGAAATTAGTTTGAATTATCTGAATTTCAGCGGTTTGATCGAACTCCCGGCAAGTATCGCTCTCGCCTTACAAAAGCATCAGGGTTCGCTTGTGCTAAATGGATTGAAAAGCATCTCAGCTCAGACTGCGTTGAATCTGGCCCGCGGCCAGAGCAAGAAACTTTTCCTAAATGGACTGACTGATATTTCCGATGCGGCGGCGGTAGCATTCGCAGAGTATCGTGGAGACCTAAATTTCGGGGGATTGACAAAACTCTCCGACCAAGTGGCGGATGGACTTTCATGCCGCCCAGGGAAAGCGCATCTCTATTTGCCTGAACTAGTAACAATTACCGCAGAAGGAGCAAAAGCATTATTGAGAAGGGAAGCGTCGCTCCACACCGCCATCAACTTGAATTCTAAGTTGCCATCGTCTATTTGTATAAGTGAAGCCGACAAGTTTATCGATGATCCGCAATCGGTATGCCTAAGTTCAGCATTGGATATTTCAGAAGCGGCAGCGAAAGCGCTATCGCAACATCATGGACCACTACAGCTCAACGGGCTATTTGAAATCTCGGATTCAGTTGCTACGGCTCTTGGAGAGCATTCGGGTCTTCTTGAACTCAATAGCTTGGTTGAAATATCGGACCACGCTGCTAGATTGCTAGCTAATCATCGTGGTGATTTATCCTTGGCGAAATTGCAGAAAATATCGGCAAAGGGTGCGCATGCATTGATTCGTCACAATAGCGTATTCACGCCGATTGATCTAAAATCTATGGTGCCCGAATTGGTTGACTTTGATGTCGCTCAATGTTTCGTCAACAATCCAGATTCTCTAGATCTTAGCGGCGCAACTAGCCTTTGCGCGGATGCAGCCAAGGTGCTTGCCACTTATACTGGGAACCTTGAACTCAATGGTATTGCTAGGATCTCTGATGAAACTGCTCAGGCGCTTGCGCGCCATAATGGAACGCTAGCTCTCGACGGCTTACTGGAGCTAAGCGAAGACAATGCAAAAATGTTGGCGACCCATCGAGGGGGGTATCTTTCGCTCAATGGTCTTTCTTTACTCACGGAAGCTTCAAAGCAAGCGCTGACCGCCTACAATGGTCGACTTTTGCTCAATGGCGAATTTTGGGTAGGTTCAGTCCAAATACTTGATGAAGAGGAGTCCATTGACCGTAATACTCGAATCGTGGACGTGCTGAATCATGGTGAATATGCAACTATTTCTGAAGCTCTTAATGCCGCAAATGTTGATGATTTAATTCTGGTTCGACCAGGCCTCTATCGAGAAGGTATCATAATAAATACTTCGATTGAAATATTGGGCGATGGCAGATTGGGCACAGTGGTTGTCGAGTCTACGGATAAAACGACAGTGCGCTTCCAATCTGCGACAGGCAGAATCGCAAATCTCACTCTACGTCAGATTGGTGGAGAGAGTTGGCATTGTATTGATATTGAAATGGGCATTCTTGAAGTTGAAGGGTGCGATATCACGAGCCTAAGTAACGCTTGCGTATCAATTCACGGTAACGCTTGCCCAAGACTGTGGGGCAATCGCATTCACGATGGTAACGGTAGTGGAATCCTTGTCTTCAAAAACGGCCAAGGATTGCTGGAGGACAACGATATTTTCGGAAACGAATTCTTTGGGGTCGAAATCAAGGATGGCGGCAATCCAACGATTCGAGGCAATCGAATCCATAGCGGAAAGTCGGGCGGAGTCTATGTCCACACGAACGGTCTCGGAACCCTTGAGGACAACGATATTTTCGGAAACGAACGCTATGGAGTTCAAATTTCTGAAGGCGGCAATCCAACTCTGCGTGGCAATCGTATCCATCACGGAAAGTCGGGCGGTGTCTATGTACATACGAACGGTCTCGGAACCATCGAAGACAACGACATTTTCGAAAATGAATTCTGTGGAGTCGAAATTAAGGTTGGCGGCAATCCAACGCTCCGTGCAAATCGAATCCATCACGGAAAGTCGTGCGGAGTCTATGTCCATACGAACGGTCTCGGAACCATCGAGGACAACGACATTTTCGAAAACGAACTCTCCGGGGTCGTAATCAAAGGAGGCGGCAATCCAATTTTGCGTGGCAATCGTATCCATGACGGAACGCAGTGCGGAGTCTATGTCCACACCAACGGCCGCGGCCTGTTTGAGGACAACGACATTTTCGGAAACGAATTCTTTGGGGTCGAAATCAAGGATGGCGGCAATCCAACGATTCGAGGCAATCGAATCCATAGCGGAAAGTCGGGCGGAGTCTATGTCCACATGAACGGTCTCGGAACCATCGAGGACAACGACATTTTCGGAAACGAACGCTCTGGAGTTCAAATTTCAGAAGGCGGCAATCCAACTTTGCGTGGCAATCGTATCCATCACGGAAAGTCGGGCGGAGTCTATGTCCATACGAACGGTCTCGGAACCATCGAAGACAACGACATTTTCGAAAACGAATTCTCTGGCGTTCAAATTAAGGAAGGCGGAAATCCAACTTTGCGGGGCAATCGTATCCATGACGGAAAGCAGTGCGGAGTCTATGTCCATACGAACGGTCTCGGAACCATCGAGGACAACGACATTTTCGGAAACGAACTCTACGGAGTCGTAATCAAAGGAGGCGGCAATCCAACTTTGCGGGGCAATCGTATCCATGACGGAAAGCAGAGCGGAGTCTATGTCCACATGAATGGTCTCGGAATCCTTGAGGACAACGATATTTTCGGAAACAAATTCTCTGGGGTCGAAATCAAGGATGGGGGCAATCCAACTTTGCGTGGCAATCGTATCCATGACGGAAAGCAGAGCGGAGTCTATATTCACACGAATGGTCTTGGAGTATTTGAGGGTAACTACATTTTCGCAAATGCTAATGAGGGGCTCTCGATAGAGTCTGGCAATAAACCCGAGATGATTGAGAATCTGATTCTTCAAGGGAAACTAACATCCATTGATTCTCTAAGCACAACGGTTGCGCTCGCGATCGTGAAACAGGCCGACGAAGAATTTGTGTTTGAGAATCTCAAGTCGCTGTCATCAAGGGCGGCAGCTATACTGGCGCAGACATCTGCATCACTTGAGTTCAGTGGTCTTGACACGATTACCGTTGAGGCCGCAGAGGCGCTGATTCCTCACACGGGAATGCTCAGGTTATCTAGTCTTAGAGAATTACCACCCGGTGTTGGAGCGATGCTAGCTCAACACCGAGGCCCTATCGATCTCAGCAATTTGGAAAGACTGTCTGAGGATGCAGCCTTGGGTTTATCACAACGATTGGACAGTCTACTTTTGCCTAAGGTCATCTCACTTGACGCTGATGCAGCTAACCATCTTGCTTCCATCCGAGGCACCCTTGACCTAAGCGGCGTGATTGAAATCTCTGCGGATGTTGCCGCAGCTCTTTCCAGATTTGTCGGAGAGTTGGATGTTTCCGGGATCACCGAAATTTCAGACAATGCAGCAAGGCAACTTGCCGGCCACTACGGCGTATTGAAGCTCAATGGTCTAGAGCGACTGACGGATGCTGCGGCGGAGTTTTTTGCCACGCACAAAGGGCCGCTTCACCTTGATGGTGTCCAAGATCTTTCGGCAGCAGCCTCCGAGGCTCTTGGTGAACACGATGATTACCTCTCGCTAAATGGACTCTTCGAAATCGATTCTGAAATCGCTCCGCTGATTAAGAATCACAATAAGCCGATTAGTTTGATCGGACTAAATAAACTAACTGAAGAAGAGCTTGATATTCTGACGCAATTCCAGATTTGCCAAATAATTCTCACCTCAGAGGTATCGTTGATAGTTGATTGCTCTAGAAAGGCGATTGCTGGAAATTCGGATCTTCAGTTGCGGTTGGCATCAGAATTTGACGAAGGTGGAATTCTTATTGAGAATCAAAGTGCAGCGTTTAAGTGGTATCGCGCAGCGGCAGAACACGGAAATATGTGGGCAATCCGATCTCTCGCTGCTTGTTATCAACAGGGGCGTGGAACAAAAGTTGACTACGACGAAGCTGCAAAATGTTATACCGCACTTATTGAAATAGGTGCTGTCGAACTTGAAGATAATCCCATTGCCTCACACTGGAATTCCGCGCAAGCTGGGAACGCTGAGGCTCAATATCATCTTGCTAACAGCTTTAGAAGTGGTAGTAAAATTTCTCAAAACATGGTAGCAGCCGTGACATGGTATAGATCAGCCGCAGAACAAGATCATGCTATTGCTCAGCGGATGTTGGCTATATGTTACGAAAATGGAGAAGGTGTCCCAAAGGATCAATTCGCGGCGTTCGAATGGTTCGAAAAAGCAGCCGAAAATGGTGATGCGCAATCCCAATGGAAAGCGGGTAACCGTCTCTTTCACGGGGATGGCGTGATTCAAGACAAGGATAGAGCGTTATCTTTCTATCTTAGATCAGCTGAGAGCGGAATTGCTGAGGCGCAATTCGCTGTTGGCTGTTACTATATGAACGGTGATGAAAATGGTTTGACGAAACAGGGGCAAGCCTTAGCAATATTCTGGTTTAGAAAAGCAGCTTCGAACGGGGGTCTAGCAGCAATGCAAAATATTGCTATAATATTATCAAGACAGGTTGAATGGAAATGGGTAGATCTCGAGGAATATGCGATATGTTTAAACGAGTATTATTTAATAGCAGCTCAATTATTAGCGAGCGGAGAAGAAAGCGTGCAAAAATCAATAATAGACTATTGCAGGCTCTATATAATATGTAATAAATACTCATCAACAAATTTGTCTATCGGTGTTCATTTTTATGAAATATTTAATAGTCCAGTTGACTATTTGAAATCGCTCTTGACATCGGCGGAACATGGAGATGTGGCCGCTCAATTTGAAATTGGCTGGTGCTTCTTGATCGGATTGACTGGAGAAATCGACGAAGCTACTGCGAACGCGTGGATTATAAAGGCTGCATCTCAGGGGCATGATCAAGCAAAACGCCAAATTTCTGGATGGGATTGGAAGAGGCCATATGGAAAGGGGCAAATAGAAATACTCAGGAATGAGCTCCGTAGGATGAAGAGCCTTTCAACAACGGCGAAGGCGGGAGATGTTGACTCCATTTATCAAATAGCTAATGAATTAATTAACGACACTTATTTAGGAGGAACAGATTATACTCGGATACTTGGCGCTAAGTGGATGCATGTCGCAGCAGTGTGTGGCTTGGCAAAAGCTCAAAACAAATTGGGATATTTTTACGAAAAGGGAATAGGTGTCTTGATTGATCAAAAAAAGTCCAATTATTGGTATAATAAGGCTTCAAGCTAGGACCAGGGCTACGGGCGAGTTTGCGATATATTTGTTGATTTTTTAATGGGTATGATGAAATGGGTTAGCAATCAAGCATAGAGTAAATTGATGAGTATGCTGCAAGCATTAAGGAAGTCATGAGGTATAAGGTGGAGCAATCAAGCTATCGATGCCGAGTGCACGAAGGTAACCTTTTTCGAACTCTCTTTGGCGGATGATCCTCCACATTTCAGCTGAATCGTCAGCGATCGTGCCGTTTGACTGGGGGTGAGGGAAACATGCTTCCAAAATGGTGTGGAAGACCAATGGTGCGACATCAAGCAAACGGATCCCGTCCGCGAGCTCGTGCGGAATAAACGTTTCGTCCGACAAAGGATTTCCGTGCAGGAAATCGTTTCTGGCTAAATGCAGATGGTGATACAGGCGTTGTGCGGCATTGAGTGAGCACTGCGTCTTTCCTATTTGTATCATCTCCTTTTTGCTGAGCTCAGGCTCAAAAAGTTGTCTCTTGCCGATCAGTTTCACGACCTGCTCAAAACCGTTTTTTTTTCCAAAATGCGCAAGAGTCTCGAATGCAGAAACCCAAAGGGAACAATGCTTTCCGTGGTCGTAGAGTGGATTGTCCATCGATTGAGGCACTCGGCAAGCTTCATATGCAACGGAAAGCGCCCGAAACAGCCTTGAATCATTTTCTGCGGGATCGTGTGTCACATGAATCCTTCGCCAAGCTTTCGAAAGCTTACACATTAGATCTGCATCCGGGGCAGGCTGGCTTTCGAACGCTACAGCGAGATATGGGTGCGTCATCCCTTGGAAACCGGGCAGGTTCGAAGTGAGCAAGTTAAAAGCCGGACCATGATACTTGATGCTCTTTCCGTCCAGGCTTGGCCATCGGGGGTAAAAGTCGAAGTGGTCGGTATCGCAAACGAAGTAATTATTCTGCTGTCCGATGGAAAGAACCCAACCGAAGCACGAACAGGCTACGGCAACGCAGTTTCTGGCGTCAACCATCGCGTCCCGGAGATTTGAGAACCTTTCTGGGTTGCGATAGATTATTGCGGAAGGACTTCGTCCCGGCCCCAGACAATCGCTGAATCCTGACAGGAGTGCATTAGCGGCGGAACTGGAGTCTCTGATTTTATGTAGGCGGTCATCCGTACCGCAAACGATTGCAATGTACCCGAACTCGAACTCGAAAAAATCTCGCGTGAAGAGGTTTGGCATCACGAATCCCAAGGCCCATTTCTCGTCGAAGGATTCTGATTTTTGTTTCTCGTTCACTGTTCAATTTGAGCACGATATAAAAATGCTGGCAGGATCAGTGAACTTAACGAGCCGGAGACGACACGGCTGAAACAGCTCTGGAAGAAGTTGGTATGCATCTACTAACCGGATCTCCACGAACACGATCCCGAAAAACGCAAGGCCGAGCGCCAACCCCTGAGATCCTGATCTGTGACAAAATCTGCAGGGAAGAGCCGGGCTTTGCAGAATCGGACGCTGCGGAAGTCTCTCGAAGACATCCAGTGCCCTCGGTTTTTGAGGCAGCGAACGCCTCAATTTGGAAGTTTGTATGCAGACTTGACGTTTTTACATATGGAGCTATTTTTAGTTCCATATGAAGAAGCCGCCACTGAAACCCAAAATCGCGAATATCCTCCCGCCGGCGCAAATCATATGCGATCCTCGCGGTTTTTCCGGTGAGGCAATGACCGAGTTAAAATGGCTAGTCGATGGAGTGGTGCATTCGTGCATCCGCGGAGCCTCTGGCAGGGCTGACGTTCAAATCCCCACTTCCAAGTTGATCGACGCACTCAGGGCTGGGATCGAACTTAGGGAACTCGAAATTCTTCGCAGCAGTCTCGATCTGCCGATGGACCGGCTTGCTCCGATGTTGGGTCTCTCCAAAGCCACGCTCCATCGGCGCAAGGATCGTGGCCGATTGACTTCTTCCGAGTCCGACCGCGTCGTTCGCTTTGCCCTTCTATTTGGGAAAGCAGTCGAGGCACTGGAAAGTAAAAAAAACGCACGCATCTGGCTGACCACTCCGCAATACGGTTTGGGTGGGGCGATTCCCCTCGAATACGCTGAAACGGAAGTGGGAGCAAGGGAGGTTGAGGATCTTCTGGGCCGCATCGCACACGGAGTCTATTCCTGATGATCCGCGTATTTCGCATCGCAAGGGAGAATTACGCCGCTTCCGCCTTCACTGGTGAAGGTGCTGCGCTGCACGGCGGCCGTTGGAATTCGCCCGGTGTCCGGGTGATTTACACCAGTGCCACAGTCTCACTCGCCGCCCTCGAAAATCTCGTGCATCTCAACCCTCAGTTGCGCTTCACCTATCTCGTATTCTCCATCGAGTTTGACGAGAGCCTTGTCGAAAAAGTCACGACCTCCTTACTCCCTGAGGATTGGCGGGATGAGCCCGCGCCACTATCGACCAAGCGCTTCGGCGATCAATGGGTAAGGCAGGGCAGTTCGGCAGTGCTCGAACTCCCCAGCGTCATCATCCCCGGTGAGTCCAACTACCTACTCAATACCATCCACCCGGATTTCAAAACCCTCACCATCGGCAAGCCGGAAACTTTCTCCTTCGATCAACGACTTGTGCCGTGATTTGGAAGTTAAATTATATTTCCGAAAAGCCATCCAAGCGTCTTTCTTCAACTCATCCAAGTCGAAGGGGGCCCGACTAACAAGCATTGTTGAAGGGGTACCAGTTCCGACTAACAAACATTGAGAATGCAGGTTAAGGGCGCTGCGACCGCTGGCGGAGAAGCGAGGGCTGGATACTTGGGAGAAGATCGTGAATTTCACCAAAGATGAGTGGTTTCCCTCGCGGCTTCCGTTTGGAATGCTCAAGTGGTAGAAGCTGAGA
The DNA here is from genome assembly GCA_038237425.1 of Verrucomicrobiales bacterium. Classification (GTDB taxonomy): domain Bacteria; phylum Verrucomicrobiota; class Verrucomicrobiia; order Verrucomicrobiales; family Akkermansiaceae; genus Luteolibacter. The sequence goes on along the minus strand of JBBRYQ010000082.1, from coordinate 9,955 downwards.
TTTTGAAAAGCTGAAACGCTGAAGTGAATAGGGTGAAAACCATGCGCGGGAGGATGCGGAAATGCGGTCATGGTTTAAGATGAAGATTTTTGAACAGGAGCAAACGGAGACGGCCAAATGGAGGGATCGAAAAACCAGGCTTTGACATTCCAGATTCGAACATGCGCCGCGTTAGAACTGCGCGAAGCCCCTCTGTTTCCTCCGTTTCCTACTGTTCAAAATCTTCCTGTCACCTGCCGGATTCCACCGCAGCGGCGCTGGAGGGGAAGCGGGAACTCAACGACGAGGAGACAGCGCGGCTGAAACAGCTTTGGAAGAAGCTGGTGCGCATGTTCCACCCGGACCTCCACGAGCACGATCCCGAAAAGCGCAAGACCTACGAACGCCTCACCCAAGCCATCAATGAAGCCCGCGACCGTGGTGACATCGAGTTGCTGGAGGAGATCGCCAAAGACCCGCAGGCATTCATTCTCAAACAAGGTTGGGCGTCGGTGTCCCTCAACGGCGATCACGGACTGAAGGAACTGCGATCACTCTACGAACACCTGCAGGCGAGGATTCTGGAGATGATCGAAACGCTGGACGACCTCCGCACCAGCGCCGACTACCAAGTCTTCCAAGCGGCGGAGAAGGACGAGACGGTGATAGCCCAGATCGTTTCCGCGCAGCGGGAGGAACTGGAGCAGGAGATCGCCAGCCTAAAAACCGAGGCTGAGCGTGTGGCCGAGGAAGCGTGGGAATTGGCTGGGGATGTGCCGTTTTGAGAATGTGGCAGGTAAAAATAAGCAGCCCTCCCAGAGCCCCGCGCATGGCGGAGCCCCGGGAGAGTGGATCTCATCGTCCCGCCGGTCTTTCCGTTTCTCTGCCAGCACTCACATGGCACAAGTGCCGCTCGCGCGACATTCGTAGGTCAGATTCCCGGCCGGGACGGGTGCGTCGATCAATCGCCGGATCACGGCGGCTTGGGTATGGGTATCTAGGCCGCGTTGGCTTCCACTGATTGAACCGCAGCAACTGTAGCAATAGTGACGCGCATGCACGGGTCTTCGAGGCAGTAGTGGTGGCGAACGGCCCAGTTGAAGAAAGCCGAAAACGCACGTCGGTATGTGCGCTTGGAATTCACGTTCTTATAGCGGGCGATGATTTTCTCGATGTCCCCAACCGTGAAGGTGTGAACGAGTTTGTTAGGATCGGATTTTTTCAGGAGACGGAGACTCGACTCATAGTGAGTTTTAGTTTTTGGAGAACCACCAGACCTTGTTGCCACGAACTCATCACACGCATTCAACATGGAGACCGTTTTGATCTCCGAGCGATAATGAGCGTCCACAAACGAGAGCGCCATATCGAGGTCGATCCCTTTGGCCCTCGCCCTATTTTCGAGACCCAGGTAATGGGTTACGATTTCAGAAAGCTTACGCCCCGACGCTGCCACCACCGCAGACTCGGCATCGGAGAGATCGTCGGAAGAAAGTCGCGTACGCTTCACGCTTGGAATGTCCACATGACCTTCGACCTCAACTTCTAGGTCCGCAAGAGTTTGCACCGCTTCGGTCTTCTCCGAGAAATTCTGGCGAACCCGGGTGCCATCGCGTTTCGTTCCGGTAACCCGCCACGACTGCGTCCCCGCCGCATTCCGAAACGGCTTGAGCTTGAAATGATGGATCTTTTTCGGCCTCGCCATGGTGCAAAATTGGCAACTATTGTGGCAACTGGCAACTTTTCAAATTTAACAAAGTCATAACCATCTTAATTTCAGATACATAACTTTTAACACCGAATACCTACGAATCAGAAGGCCGGGGGTTCGAATCCCTCCGGGTGTACCACTCTCAAAGCCCTGTAACTCAAAAGGTTACAGGGTTTTTTGTGGGCAGATTCCGGGCTCTTGGAAACCTCAGAGTTGCACGGAAATGCGGGCATTGATCCGATTCCAAAGTTTCCGCAATACACCTCAGAGATCCTCCGATTCGCCCGCATTGTAGCGGCGTGTCTGCGACCGCCGCACTTCACTTTCTTCCGCCGGAGGCCTCACTCTTCCAGAGCTGGAGACAAAGAATCGAGACGCCTGCATGGGCGAGAGTGAGTTCGAGGCTTCCACCGCACAGCATCAGAAGGACGGGCATTGAGGCGTTTCTGGGCCTTCTGGTCGGGGCAACAGCCGATGGCGAGTCGCAGCTCTTGGATGGAGCAGTTTTCAGGATTCGGGTGATTACGCGTGCGACCGATTCACTATCAAAATAGATGTTCAAAATAGTACAACTACAAAATCCAGTTTTTTACGAAAGGACTTTTGGCAAATGGTCTAAGCCATTCTCTGATCCACTGCTGGGGTGGTTCTGTGTGCTCTAGAATTCCTTTGTGAGTGAGTGGAGGGCGGTTTGCCCAATGCCAATGGCAGATCAGCGCCGGGCCGGACCACCCAAAATCCTTTTCCCGCTATTTGACGACTTAACGACTTAGTTCCCGACTTCGGCAGGGTATCTGAAGTGCCGTTCGATATTGAAGTCGAACAGGATGTTCTCCCATTTCACGCCAGCACCCATATTGTCCACGATCCACGGTTCGCTCGAGTGGTCGCCTGGGCCGGGGACGATGATGCCGATGTGTTTCTCGGCGTTGGCCAGCGTCCAGACGACGATGTCACCGGGGCGGTATTCCATCGGGTTGCGGGACGGGGTGATGCTTTGTCCCTTGCGTTCGAAAAAGCGCTGGAGATTGGCGACGCGGCGGTGGTCGATGTTCGTATCCGGTCCGGAAAGGTTCCAGAGCTGCGGATAGAGGCGGAAGTGGTCCGCCATGTCCTCGTGGACTTCTACCTGGAGATCGATTCCCAGCTTGCGATAGCAACGGATAATCACATCTGCGGCGACGCCCTTGTTTGCCGGAATGTCACCGTTCGGATAAGCGATCTTGTAGTAAGAAAGGTCGTTCGCAACGGTATCACCGGAGTGGAAAAGGGCGGCGACGGCGAGCTTACTGCCAAAGTCCTTAGACTGCTCGAGCGAGGCGATCTGGATCGCCGCTTGCTCGGTGGAAGCGCCGACTTGGGCGGCCTTGAGAAAGGGGATGAGCGGCTTTCCGAACCAGAAGCCCATTCCGACGGCAATCGCCACAATCACCCAACCGCCAAAAAAATTCGGGCGCTTTGGCTTTTGCGGGCGAGGGCCGATATATTCAATCGTGCTGTAAAATCCTGAGCGAGAGCGAGACATGAATGTTAGGTCCGGGAATTGGTTATCAGATCGCGGGCCAAATGGCGATAATTTTTCAAATTTTTTCGTAAATGCGTAATTTCCACCTTGGATCTCCATCCTCGACAGCGAATGGCTGCGGCGGAGAGAATCCGGCATGACGATTTTCACGAGTGCCGTTCCTTTGCAGTGGGGGGAACTGGATGTGCCGATGTTCGGCTTGGGGAAGGATTGGTATGGTGCGGAATTCCTGCCGCCAGCCGGGTTTGCGTTGGTCATGGATCGCCAGCGGCTGTGGTTTATCGCAAATCACCGGAAACCCGCCGAGCTGCACCCGAGGTCACGTCCCGGAGCATTCCAGAGCGAGCTTTGGCGCTACGACGTGGCTGAGCTTTTCATCGCCGATCCGAAAAGCGGGCGCTATTTTGAATTCAATCTCGCCCCAAACGGCGCGTGGTGGACTTGCGAATTCACCGCGCCCCGGGTGCGGGCGGACGAGGCGGAAATCGCAATGCCGGACATCGCAACCTTCGCCGAGCTGTCACCCGATGGCTCATGGTTGGTGGCGATGGCCATTCCCCTCGATTTGCTCCGGGCACGACTGGATTTCGGCCCGGAATCGACGGCGAACGTGGCAATGATTCTGGAAACTCCGCTGCAGAAATTCCTCAGCGCGGCGAAAATCGGCGGCACGGAGCCGGATTTCCACCTGCCACAGGCGTTTCCGAAAGTGATTCTCACACCGATTCCGAAATGAACAGCGATTGCACCGGGCGGCGTATCGCCGCTTGGCCCATTCGTTTCCTTGTGCTAAACAAAATCAAGTGATCCGCCGCTTTCAGATTGAGGACTTAGTCGCGCAAGACGCATCCGGCGTCGTTTTCCGGGCCCTGGATACGGAGACGAATTCTCTGGTGGCCGTGCGTCGGCTTTTCCCATTTGGCGCGGAGGGCGGCGGGTTGAACGCGCAGGAACAGACCGCCTACAACTTCGCAATCAGCCGGCTGGTCGGGCTGAATCATCCTGGCATGCGTTCCGTCATCTGTGGCGATTGCGATCCCATCGACGGCATGCCCTACGTCGCCACCGAATGGATTCCGGGAAAACCGCTGGCCGCCTATATCGAACACCAACCGCTCAACCCCACCGATGCGATCAACGTGATCACCTGCGCGCTGGAGGTTTCCGAACTGCTCTCCCGCGTGCTCGCCCAGGAAGGCATCTGGGTAGAAACGGACGTGCGAACCATCGTCATCGGCGACGATGGCACCGGCCGCAGCGTGACTTTTTGGATAGCCCCCTTGAAATGGCTCAGCCACAACCAAGCCTCGGGTAATCTTGATTCCATCGTCGCCCTGACAGAGGAAATCATGGGCTGGAGAGCTCAGTCCGTAGGTGACGACGCTGGCTCCGGTCTCGGAGGCTGGCTGAAATGGCTTCACCGCGCGTCAAAAACCACTAGCATGCGCGAAGCTCGCGAAAAGCTCATCTCATCCACTGGAATGAAACCTCCCACATCTACCAAAAACCTCGTCCGCCCAGCCACCGCCCGGCCCACTTCTCCTATCAAGTCCATCGTCATCCAGCAAAAGCGATCGGGCAGTCCCATGTTAGTCGCCATTGTTTTTCTCTGTCTAGTGGCTGCGGGACTTGGGATATGGGCGGTCAATCGAAAGGACCCATATGCACCGAAAGCCAGCGGTGCCGTGATTGACCCTGCGGTGCCGGCGACCAATGACGCCGCCAAAACTCCTTCTCCTAACGCTGCACCCGCCAAGCCCGAGAATCGATTATCAGCAGAAATGCGCGAGGTGGCCGCCGCGATGGCATCAGGAGACAAGGATCCACAAGCAGCAGCTCCGGCAGAGGAGCTCGTATCTTCCCGCGATGAAGGTAAAACGGTTTTCTCCCCTGACGATCGACAGATTGTGAACGAAAATGGCCGCGAAGTGCTGCTGGCAGGCGTTTTCGCAATGATCGATTATTCTAACTCAAAAAAAACCATGTACCTCTATTTCTCGAAAGAACCCGCCGAGAACGCAAGCCGAGGTGCCATTCTCGTCAGTGATGCCGGCCCCGATCTGAGCGAAGCCGCACTCACCCCGCTGATCGGGAAAAAGATTCGGTTGCGTGGCAAACTGACCGTGCAAAAAGATTCCGGCCTCCAGCGCCCATTTGTGACCATTAAAAAGCGGGCGGACATCGAGGTAGTCCCATGAGCAATTGGGTGCAGTCGGACGTCCCGACCTTCGCCGTGGTCGGGCGTGTGAACATGGGGAAGTCCGCAGTGATTGCGACTCTGTTAGAAATCGACGACAACGAGGTAGTCCGCGTCAGCCCCACTCCCGGGGAAACCACACGCTGCCAGCTCCACCGCGTCGTTTTCAGCGACCGCGAGTGCCTGCGTTTCATCGATACCCCGGGCTTCTCGCGGCCGGTCGAAGCGATGCGAGCGATCCAGCGCATCCAGGGCGAAGGCACACCGGGACTGGAGGCGTTGGAAAAATTCGTGGCAGAAGCGGGGGAGGAATTCGGCGATGAGAAGCGTCTGCTAGAGCCGCTTATCCAAGGCGCGGGCGTGCTCTATGTGGTCGATCCCGCGAAGCCGTTGCGGGATGATTTTCTAGCGGAAATGGAGATCCTGCGCTGGACGGGAAGACCGCGGCTCGCCTTGCTGAACCGCCGTGAGAACATAAGCGGGCCTGACGAGGAAACATGGAAAACCCGCCTCGGCGGCGCATTCAATCTCGTCCGCACCTTCGATGCCCATCACGCCCGCTACGACGAGCGGCTGCGGCTCTTGAAAGCGCTGTTGGAGATCGAGGAAACCCACCGCGCGCGGCTGGAAGAAACAATCCTGCTAGTGGAGAACGAGTGGCAGAGCCGCCGCGAGGAAGCGGTGGAAGTGATGATCGGCTTTCTCGAAGACTCACTCAGCCTGCGGGTGAGCGCGACGTTGGAAGAAAGAGATTTGTTAGTTCCATCGCGCCGGGAGAAAAAAACTGAAGAGCTTTCGAAACGCTATTTTCTCAAACTCGCCGATGCCGAGCGCGCCTGTTTCAGCCTGCTTTTGAAAATCCACCGTCACCACCTGCTCCAAGCCGACAGCCAGCCGGACGCGTTCCGCGGCATTGATTTGGAAAGCCAGGAAACGTGGAGTAAATTCGGCCTCAGCCGGGTCCAGCTCGTCGCGGTTTCCGCCGCGCTCGGCGCGTCTGCCGGAATGGTGGTCGATGCAGGTACCGCCTTTTTCTCCCACGGTGCGGGCACCGCGCTCGGCGCGCTGATAGGCGGCGGCGCGGCCTGGTTCAAGGGCGGCAGTCTGCCCGACCTGCGGATTTCCCTAACCGGTGGCGTGAAGCTCGGCACCGGCGAGGGCCGTGCGCTGGTGATGGGCCCGCCGAAGAATCCGAATTTCCCATGGATTCTGCTGGACGGCGCTCTTACCCGCTATCAGCGGATCCTCGCTCGCGCCCACGGCCGCCGCGACGACGAATTGTTGGACGGCGGAGAAGGCGGCTTCACGCGTTCGTTTCCCTCTGAGCGCCGATCCTTGTTAGGAAAATGGTTTGCCTCATGTCTCAAGGGAAGTCCGAACCGCGCGCTGGAGCCAGAGGTGTTCGAGGCCCTGCTCGCCACGCTGGAGGAAGTGGGGCAGGCTGAAAGCCGCTAGATTTTCACAGCAGCGCTTCGAGCTTCTTCATATCGGTGATGCCCATCATGATGTAAACCTTGTCGCCTTCCTGCCATCGGGCCGAGGCCCAGTTGCCGTTTTGGGCGAGCAGTGGTTTCTCCCGCTCTGGGAAACTTCCTTCCATGTCCTCGCGCTTAAAAATCACCAGATGGGTCACGCCCGTCGCGCTGACATTGAAGCAGATCACCGAGCCGCGCTTGCCATCGATCAAGAGCTCGCGGCAGCCAAGGGCCTGCACATCCTCAAGCCCCGGTGGTAAGTTCGTAGGGCACGGCAGCTTGCGGTCACGCAGGTGCTGCACGAGTAGGCGGTGGTCCGTCTGCTTTTCCTCCAGATCAAAGGTGGGAGACTCGTAGGTTTTGATGAAACTCGCCTGCACGAAGTCCGCACTCACGTGCCCAGAATGCGCCAGCCGGGTGACTTCGTTAGGACGCGTGAAGACAAACGCCAGAGCAATGCCCGCCGCCGCTGCTAACGGAATTCTGACTTTCCGCCAGAACGACGTGCCGCCGGGATTGACTACCACGTTACCATCCTTCCCCGCCGTGCGGTCCATCGCGGCGATTAGCTCGTCACGCAGGAAAGGCGGTGGCTGGATCGACGCGAATGCGCCTATAAGAAGCGAATCGCTGCTATCTTCCGCTTGTGGGAAATCGCCGCGTTCGCCGGCCAAGCAGGCGATGATGTCCTCCCGCAGGTTTTCCGGCAGATCAATGGAACCGAGCGCTTTCGCGAACGCTGCGTCGAACGCGCGCTCCTTCGCTAACCACTCGCCGAGCTCACGGTTCTCCATCGCCAGGGCGAGTGCCTCGGCGAAGTCAGCATCGTTCACATCCTCTCCATCGGGACGGAAGCTGCGCAGTATAAAGCGCGCTTGTTCCTTATCCATTGCGGTGTTGTCCTCCTTGTTCGATTTGCAAAATATTCTTCGGTGCGCTCGATGGCTCGGCAGTCATCCGTTTCCTGAGCATCTCCTTGCCTCTTGATAGACGCGACATCACGGTGCCGATCGGCACATCCAGAATCTCGGCGATTTCCTTGTAACTGTGCTGCTGGAGATAAAACAACGCGAGTGGCGCCCGGTAGGTTTCCTCCAACATTCCTAGCAGCTCCATCGCCCGCTGGCCGTCCATCTGGCGTTCCGCGCCGTCGTGCGAATCCTCCACGGCTCCGGCGGCGGCCTCATCAAGCGGTTCGTCGGAAAATTTCGCGGCGCGGCGGCGTTGGTTGAGAAACTCGCGGTGGAGCGTGGTGAAGAGCCAGGTTTTCGCCTTCGAGCGATCACGGAGTTGCTCGTTTTTCGCGGCCCAGATGCAGAATGTTTCCTGCACCAGATCGGACGCGCGGTCCACATTGCGGGTCAATGACATCCCAAAGCGAAACAACGCTTGGTAATGGGCATCGACTAGTTCCGCGAATTCACTCATGAGCATTGGTAGGAGCGAGTCGGGCGGATCTTATTCCGAAAAAGTTTCAGACCGCCTGTTGCCAGGTTACTTCTTTGGCATCTTTCCAGAGTTCTTCGAGGCCGTAGTAGTCGCGGAGTTCCTGATCCATCACGTGGACCATGACGTCGATGTAGTCGAGCACGACCCAACGGGTGTCCGCCTTGCCCTCACTGTTTACTGCTTTCACGCCGTGGATTTCCTCCACATTGCCTGACACGTCGCGCAGGATCGCGCGCAGTTGCGGCATGGATGTTCCCGAGCAAACGACCATATAGTCCGTTAGGTTCGACACCCCGCGCATGTCCCAGACGCGGATGTTTTCCGCCTTGATATCATCTGCCGCCTTCGCGCAAGCCAGCGCCAGTTCTTCTCCTTGTATCGCCATAAATTCCCCTCGGGGGGCGGCACCCTAGTGCAAGCGGCGTTCCACGCCAACCTAAAATCGCGCATGTGCTTGCCTCGTTGATGCTTACCCCAAAAAATCCGGGATGGGAAAATGAAACCCCGTTGCCTCAAAAATGAGGACACTACTGTGCCAGCCATGAGCATGGGTGAAAAAAGCATGGAAGAATACACCCAAAAGACGCCAGGGGAATTCCCAGAAACACAGCGGTCGTTCGTCATCACACATCCACCCTCAGATCCCGCACGCTCCACAGCACCCCGGCTGCCGCCATACCACTGCCCTTCATCTTCCGCGCCCCATCCTTGCGGCTTGCTGTAAAGCGCTCCCGCGCTCCTGCGAAGGCCGCGTTTACAAATTCCTTGCTGCCGATCACCGCTCCGTCCGTGAAATAGCGTACCCGGCAGCGCAACATCGCCGCCATTTTAAGATCCGGTAAAACCGTGCCATTTTCCCCCGTCTCTAGCGCTTCTGCCGTATTCATCTGCGGCCTAACTGCTCCCTTCTCCACCTCCGCCTGGCCACTTTTCCTGCTAATCGCGAGGCCCATCGTTCGCCGGTAAATTCGTGAGATTTCCTTCCACTTTTCCGCCTCAAATCCTGCCCCCTGATGGCTCATGCACGCCCTCACAAGCCCTTCCCGCGCCTTTTTTCCATTCCCCCTCGGCCCGCCGCCCACCGCTTCTCCATAGCTGCTCCAGCGATACTCCGCAGGATCGGATACCATCCCCGCCCGCACTGGATTCAGGTCGATGTAGGCAGCCATCGTCCGCGCCGCGATTCCGCTTTCCACGATCACGCTCTTGTAGCGTTCTTCCCACAACGTCCCCTTGCGCTTGTGGGTGCGGTTGAACCAACGCGTGAAGCGTTGCAGCAGCGTTTTCATGAACTCGCTCAAGTTGTGCATCCGGTAGGTAAAACGCGCGTGGATTTCCGCCGCCCACTCATCCCGTTGTTCTTTCCGCGCACTCGCCAATTCCGTCGCCACACTCGTCACAAACGCCTCGGTGTTCGTAGCCAAGAGCCGTTTCAACAACTCCTCGTCCGAGAGGCCCTCCACCGGCATCGGCGGCACCTCCAAGAGGATATGGAAATGGTTAGACATCACGCAGTAAGAAAGCACCCGGCAGCCTGAAAAATTCTCCTGCATGCGCATGAACATGCGGAAGTGCTCGCGCTCAGCGTCGCCAAACACAAACCGCCGGTCCACTACCCG
>JBBRYQ010000081.1:0-22872 GCA_038237425.1 Verrucomicrobiales bacterium | reverse complement strand
GGAACGGCGAAACCGGCCACATCCCGCTCACTTTCATCGCCGACCTCATGCGCTTCGAAACCGGAGCCCCCGCCCGCGAAGGCGAGGGCGGCTGACCCCGATGTGGCACAGACATCCCTGTCGGTTCTTCCTCTCCCACCCCCCCGCGCGAATTTTCGCTTTGCAGACCACGCTCTCGGATTCAGCCTCCCCGCGCCATCATGTCCACCCCCACCACTACTCCCAGCATTGTCATTGGCGGCACCATCGCCATCGATCACGTCAAAACTCCCGAAGCCGAAGCCCAGAACCTGCTCGGCGGCTCGGCTGCTTATGCGGCCCTTGCGTCGTCGTTTTTCAGCCGCCCGGTGAATCTCATCGGCATCATCGGTCATGATTTCCCGAAGGAGCATCTTGAAATGTTGGAAAACCAAGGCGTCTCGTTAGGCGGCGTCGAGCGTTCGGAAAACGAGTCGTTCACCTGGTCCGGCGAGTATCATACGAACATGAACGACCGCACGACGCACCGCGTCGGCCTTAATGTGTTGGAAAGCTGGCAAGTGAAAGTCCCCGCAGAATCGGCCGGTTCCGAAATCGTCGTGCTCGCTAACATGTCACCCGATAACCAGCTCGAAATGCTCACCCAGTGCGGCGCACTCAAGGGCGGCGAAAATGCTGCCGGGCGTTTCATCATCGCCGATACGATGGACCTCTGGATTGAAATCGCCAACGACCGCCTTCACGAAGTTCTCCCGCACCTCGATCTTTTTGTCCTCAACGAAGGCGAAGCCCGCGATCTCGCAGGCACTTCGAATCTCGTGAAAGCCGGCCGCCTTCTGTTGGAAAAAGGCCCCGCATACGTCGTCGTGAAACTCGGCGAATTCGGTGCCATGCTATTCTCAAAGGACGGCGGCATTTTCCGCTGCAGCGCCTATCCGCTCGAACAAGTGGCCGATCCCACCGGCGCTGGCGACACCTTCCTCGGCGGCATGGCCGGCTACCTTGCTTCCAAAGGTCACCCGCCCTACTCGGACTCCCACCTTCGTGAAGCCATCATCAAAGGCTCCATCCTCGCTTCCTTCACCTGTGAGGCTTTCTCCACCCGCAAGCTCGAAGGACTCACCGAAGCCGATATCGAAGCTCGCCTCCAGACTTTCCGCGAAGTGACGAACTGGTAAGCCGTCAGCCGCTCAAGGTTGCCCGGAGATCGGCATTCAATCCGCCTCACTTTTTTGATAAAAAAGCAGTGACGGCGGGTATTTACCGTCATGATGAAATTCACGACGATCCTCGGGCTGGCGCTCTCCTGTGTCCTGCCGGTGATGGCCCAACAAATTCCCAAGGTTCTCCCCATCGGCTCCGAACTGCCGGATTTTTCACTCCCCGGCATCGACGGGAAAACCCACGCTGCCGCAGAATTCCAGGCAGCCAAGTTGCTCTGCGTGATCTTCACCTGCAACCACTGCCCGGATTCCGTCGCCGCCTCCGCGCGGATGCAGCAGATCCATCTGGAATATAAAGACAAGGGCGTGGCAATCGTCGCGGTGAATGGCAACAACGGCGGAGCACTCACGCCGGACGAACTCGGCTACTCGCCATTCGGTGATTCCTTTGAGGAAATGACGCCCTTCGCCAAGGACTATGGCTGGACTTTTCCTTACCTTTACGACGGCGAGACCCAGGCCTTCACCACCGCCTGCGGCGCGCAATCCACTCCCCATGTTTTCCTCTTCGATGCGGACCGCAAGCTACGCTACACCGGCCGCATCGACGATGCCGGCCGCAATCCTGCCGCTGTGGGGAAAAGCTATCTCCGCGAAGCGCTCAATGCACTGCTCGCTGGCACCGAAGTGAGTGAGCCGGTCACCCGTTCGTTCGGCTGCTCCACCAAGTGGCTCTTCAAGAAACCCAACGTCGCCAAGGATCAGGCATCCTGGGAGAAAAAGCCCGTCACTCTATCTGATCTCGATACGGCACTCTGCCAGAAACTCGCCGCGAACGACACGAAGAAGCTCCGCCTCATCAATTTCTGGTCCACCACCTGCGGGCCTTGCGTGAAGGAGTTTCCCGCGCTGGTCGATACCTACCGGCGTTTCCAGAATCGGCCGATGGAGTTCATTTCTATCAGTGTTGATGATGCTGCCCAACGGCCGACGGTTTTGGCATTTCTCGAATCGCGCCACGCCGCCCTATCCGATCAGACGGCTCCCTCGCTCTCAGAGGAAGGTCGCACCTCGAATAACTACCTGTGGACTGGCGGAAATCCCGATGCCATGGCGAAGGCGATCGACCCCGAATGGACCGGCGCACTGCCCCACACTGTCCTCATCGCCCCCGGGGGAAAAATCCTCTGGCGGCACACAGACGAGATCGAAGTGGTAGAACTCCGGCGGCAGGTTTTGAAAGGACTGCAACAGCCCTAACTGGAGCGCGGCCTTCAGTCCGCCGGTGTCGTTATTACAAGTGAATGGGGCACTTCCCATGCCTCAACTGATCTGCGCCTCGTAAGCAGCTGCATCCATCAGTTTGGAAACGTGCTCTACGTCCTTCACCTTGAGTTTGAAAATCCAGCCCTTGCCGTAGGGATCGGAGTTCACCAGCGAGGGATCTGCCTCGACTTCTGGATTCACTTCTACCACCTCGCCGCCGATGGGGGCATAGATGTCGCTGGCGGCTTTCACGGATTCCACGACGGCGGTCGGATCACCGGCATCGACGGCTCTGCCGACGGCGGGGAGCTCGACGAAAACAACGTCGGTGAGTTCTTCTTGGGCGTGATCGGAAATGCCCACGGTGGCGATCTCGCCATCAAGGCGGACCCATTCGTGGGAAGTGGCGTAGCGGAGGTCGGCGGGAGTGCTCATGGATGTAAATTTGAGATGGTGAAATTTGAGAGGCTTAAATCGTGGGCGAAGAAGGAAATCGGGAGTTGGTTCAAGACATCGCAGACGGCTTGCATGATTTTTTCACGAGTGCGAGTTGGCGGGTTTCCTGGATGAAATTGCCGATGAGTTCGATTTTCTCACCGCTGGGAAGCGAGCGCTGCTTTTGCCGCCAATTCGGCATTTCATGCGTTTCTGGATCGTTCGGATTCATTGGGAGGAAAGAGGCGCTCTGATGGGAGAATTCAAAGCGGCCTTCTGTAAAACGGCTTTTTCACGACCTTCGCGAGGCAGAGCTTACCGCGCACTTCGATGTGTATAGGCGTGCCGATTTTCGCGAATTCTGCGGGCAGATAGGCCATGCCGATGCCGATGCCGAGCGATGGCGAATGCACGCCACTCGCCAGTTCTCCGATCACCGCGCCGTCGGCAGAATGCACCGGGTAGTGGGCGCGGGGTGGGGCACCTTTTTCTAAATACTGGATGGCAGTTAGTTTGACGGCAGGGCCATCGGCTTTCTGTTGGGTGAGCACGTCGCTGCCCATGAAGTCGCCTTTTTCAAAGTCGCAGAAAAACCCGAGCCCAGCCTCGATGGGCGAGCGCTCGGGGGAAAGATCGTTGCCATTGAGCGGATAGCACATTTCTAAGCGCAGCGTGTCGCGGGCACCGAGGGCGCAGGGCTTCGCTCCGGCGGCGATGAATTTTTCCCAAGCGGCAATGCCCTCGCCAGCCGGGGTGAAGAATTCGAAGCCATCCTCGCCCGTGTAGCCAGTGCGGCAGACGATCGCGCCAGACGCCAGAGTGGCGATGCCGTTGCGCAGCGGTAGGATTTCTCCCGGGCAGACTTTGGCGAAAATCTCCGGCGAATGCGGCCCTTGCACGGCCATTCCCGCCCACTCGTCGCTCTCGTTGACGAGGCTGACATCCGCATCGAGATGACGGTTCATCCAAGCGAAATCTTCATCGATCATCGAAGCATTCACGACCAGGAAAAACTCGTTCTCGCCCGCGCGGTAGGCGATGAGGTCATCGATCACACCGCCTTTTTCGTTGAGCATCAACGTGTATTGGCCCTGGCCGATGGCGAGGTGGGCGATGTTGTTCGTGAGCATCCGGTTCAGCCAAGCAGCCGCAGTCGGTCCACTAACGATGAACTGGCCCATGTGCGAGATGTCGAAAATCCCGCAGTGCGTGCGGACGGCGGTGTGCTCGTCGATGATCGAGGTGTATTGGATCGGCATGTTCCAGCCGGCGAAGGAGACGAGCTTGGCGCCGAGGGCCACATGGGCGCTCTCTAGCGGGGAACTTTTCATTTCGGAAGTCACGCAGCGGAGCCTGAAAGCCGGAGCGGCGCTTGTCAACCGGATGGCGGAAATTGATCGGTCAGGTGCTCAGTTTTTCCACCAATCGCCGTCGCGCTCCCAAGGTTCCTGCTTTGGGCCATCGCCGATTGCCGTCTGTTTTGCCTTTCGTTCCGCCTCAGCCACTTCTTCCAGCAGCTCGTCCACGTGGTGGTCCCTGCGGACTGCGTTCCGGCGCATGCAGATGAAGAGAAGCGCAACCACGCCAAGGCTGAGCATCATCATCACGAGCATCGCGATTACGAATCCATCTGCCGCCGTTTGGTGTTCCAGTCCCATGATTTTAGAAAGATGGGAGAACTTTGCCTTTAAATTCCGATGGCGCACGGAAATTGAGCCGGAGGCGGCAAAAATTTCCACGATGCCCGCCAAGAGCGTGGTCAGCCCGCGAAACAATTTTCAGTGATCCAGAGAGGAGGGAAATCGCGGATGGACCTATAGCGAAAATAAGGATTTTCTATCTCGTCCCCCGTCATAAAACCCAGTTTGCCAGCCATGCACCGCCTTTGCCTTTTCCTTGTTGCCCTTGTTTTTCTGGGAGTGAGCAACCCTCTGTCCGCAGCACCCGGTGCGAGGAGAAGCCTCAGTATGGTGCTGGCTAGTGACCGACTGAGCGCCCAAGTCACGGTGCCGAAAGGCTTCGCCAGCGTGACAGTGGAGAAATTCGACCGCTTTCGTGGCTGGCAGAAATTTGCCGCAGCACCAGCGGTCCCTGGCGTGATGAAGATCAAGCTGCCTGCGACCGGCAAAGAAATCCGCTGGCGGGCGACGGGTCGCCTAGAGGTGACCCTCGTTTCGCAATCGAAATTTCCCTCTAAATTTTATTCTGGGGAAAATCGTTTTTCCCCTACCGGCGGCAGCCCATCATCATCCACAGGGGCTATCGGATGGCTGAGTGCCACGGCAGTGGAGGATTCCGGTCGCGTCTTATCGTCGGGATCGGCAAGCACCGTGGTGCCAGAAGAATCGGATATTTGGAAAATCGATGGGACCACGGTTTATTTTTTCAATCAGCTTCGCGGCCTGCAAGTGCTCGATTTAAAAAACCCGGCTGACCCGCGCTTGATCGCTTCGCTCCGCCTGCCTGCCATCGGCCAAGACCTTTACCTTCTGCCAGGCTCCGGTGACCGCAGGCTGGTCCTTCTGACTCAATCTTGGTCGCCAACCGGTGGCCAATCGACCCGCATCAATCTGGTGAAAGTCTCTGGAAACGTGGCGGAAATCACCCAAACCCAAGACGTCCCGGGTGGCTTGGGCGATAGCCGTCTGGCGGGCAATCGCCTGATCCTCGCGACAACCGAGTGGAACTCTCCTTCGAGCAAATTTTACGGCAGTTGGAGTTCCTCCTGCCGCCTTTCTGAGTG
This sequence comes from Verrucomicrobiales bacterium, assembly GCA_038237425.1. Lineage (GTDB taxonomy): Bacteria > Verrucomicrobiota > Verrucomicrobiia > Verrucomicrobiales > Akkermansiaceae > Luteolibacter. The sequence continues at coordinate 17,286 of JBBRYQ010000081.1, read as the reverse complement.
GTTGCTCGCGGCGGACGAGGCCCCAAGGAAAGCGGCGGAAACCGTAATCGATGGCGGTAATCCGCTGATTTCCTCTGGCCCAGACTGGCTGGCAGTCGCCGTCCGCACGAATGGGCTTTGGGATGCTTCCGATGTCTCGGTTTTTGCGGTGCGTCCCACGGGACTGGTCCGGATGGCCCCGCCATTCCGCACGGCGGGGGCGCTTGCTAACAAGTTCGCCATGAACTGGAGTGACAACGTTTTCACCACCGTTTCGCAGAAAAACTGGCGCGTGGACCGTTGGGCACCCATCACGACTCTTGAAAATTTCCGCGCTTGGTCGCCGGATGTCGTCCCTAGCACGGAGCTTGAGGCACCTCTCGGCAAGCTTGAGTTAGCCGATGGTGAGAGCCTGTATGCCACTCGTTTCGCCAATAAAAAAGCATATGTCGTCACCTTCCTGCGGACGGATCCGCTGTGGGTGGTCGATCTATCAGACCCGATGAATCCTAACATCGCTGGGCATCTCGAAGTGCCGGGCTGGTCCTCGCACTTGGCGCCGATTGGCGATCTATTGCTCTCGATCGGTTGGGAATCCGGCACGGTGGCGGCATCGCTTTTTGATGTAGCAGACCCTACGTCTCCGCAGCTTCTAAATCGTATCAATCTGGGAAATCCTGGCAGCTATAGCGAGGCTCTGTGGAATGAAAAAGCGCTCAAAGTGCTGCCCGATGATGGTCTAGCAATGATCCCGCTGAGTTCCTATGACTCGGCGTCTGGCACCTCCCAATCGGTGGTGCAGCTTTTGGACATCGATCTCGCAAAGGGTAAACTTACTAAGCGCGGTGCCATCGCCCATGCGTTTAGCGCCCGGCGCGCGGACTTGATCGGCAGCGCAGTGGTTTCCATTTCCCAGCGGGAACTCGTCGCCACAGATATTACAGATCGAGATGCACCTGCGCTGCTCTCGGAAGTGACATTGGCTTGGCCTGTGGATCGGGTTCTGGAGACGGGGAAATTTCTCGTGCAGATCGAAGACGGCAGTTGGTATGGCGGCGGAACGGCCACTGCCCGGATTTCCCCCTCGGATGCACCCGAGTCCATTCTCGCAGAAAAGGATCTAGGCGAAGGAACCGTGAAAGCGGCGGAAATTCGCGATGGGAAACTCTATGTGCTGCGTGATCTCGCCGCTGCTCAGTCCGTCTTCTACTGGAGTCCGGTCGTTGGGAATTCTAAGGGAAATAAACTGATCCTCGATATCTACGACGCCTCAGCAGCTCCCACGCTTTCTCTGCTAGGATCTTGTGAAATGAACCCAGGCGTAGGAGCCCAGGTGTCGGCAGATCGTTTGCTTTGGCCGCAAGCGAACCAGCCTGCCGTGGTCTTGAATTTTAATAACTTCTATTGGTACGGATGGGGCGGGACATTCATTGATACTCCGGTCCTCAGGAGCGTGTCTTTGAGCACCTCTACTACTGCCATTTCTGCCACTGCTGTGGCTGCTAGCTCCCTCGCCGTCTCAGCCAGTATCCCCATCGCCGTTGAAGATAGATTGGCATCTTGTTGGTGTTATCCAATCACTTCGCAAGCTCCACGCTTGGTGGTTTTCAATACTACCCTACCAGCGTCTCCTGTAGCAGGAGAGCCAATCGACTTAGGATCTGCCGGAGTCAGCTTTAACGGAACTGCATCAGCGGCGGACGGCTTAATCGTGTTAGGAATGTCCCAATCGAAAAACAGCCAGACCGGAGGTTGGTATGATTATGGGCGGAGCCTCAAACTTGCGCAAGTCATCGAAGTCGGCAGCGGAGTAGCGCCAGTGCTGCGTCCAGCAATCGATCTGCCCGGCGATTTATTTGGGATCTCCGAGTTAGATTCCAAAGGGTTTCTTGCATTCACTCGCAAGCCACCCGCTGATAACACAACCACTCTGGAAGTGAGCGCGAGTGACGGCTATGATGCGTTTCTCGTCGCAAGCGTGGGTGCACCCGCATACGGTGCGACTGGTGTGGGCGGCCGGCGCTTGTTCATCGCTAACCAAGCAGGCATCCAGCGCTATTTACTCGGCAATGACGGGAAATTCTCGGCGGAGTCCACCTTGGACATCGGCTGGCGGCCGAGTTCCCTGCGTTGGATCCAAGGACGCTTGATCGGCTCCAATGGAAGTTCACTTTTCCAAGTCAATGATGGCGAGAACTCCCTGAAAAACTGGAAGTTCTCAAGCTGGTATTTCTCTCTGGAAAAGGTGGCTCTTGCCGCCGATGGCGACCTGCTGGTCCCTTTTGGCCAGTATGGTGCGGAGCGCTTGAGCAATTGAACGGAGCAAGCGTTCCGAGCGCGGAAATGCAGCGCTTGTCAATTTGCCGAAATTCGCGATCTTCCGCGGGACATGACAGTTTTCGATCGATTGGAGCGGCGCTTTGGCTGGATTTCATTTCCTGGATTCCTGCGCTACTACGCACTCTTTCACGTCCTGGTTTTTGTCATTCAATTCATCCGACCGGACATCGGGCAGGTTTTTGAGTTCGACCGAGCGAAGATCCTCTCAGGAGAAGTCTGGCGGGTGGCGACGTTCTTTTTCGCCACCGCGCAGTTTGGTCCACCGACGTTGATGAGCATCGTGTTCCTGATCTTCGCCGTGAACTTCGCCTTTATGATCGGTGACGGTCTGGAGACGGCATGGGGCGTTTTCAAATCCTCGCTGTTTTACTTCATTGGGATTTTTCTAACGATCGTCGCGAACTTTGCCTATCCGTTCAATATTCCACTCAGTGGCTTTGTCCTCTATGCTTCGGCGTTTTTGGCGTTCGCCACGTTGTTTCCGAAAACCGAGATCCTGCTGATGTTCTTCCTGCCCGTGCAGATGCGATTTCTGGGAATCCTTCAAGGCGTGGTGGTGGTGCTGATGGTGATCACTGCGCCAGTGCTGCTGCCGTATGTGATGTTAGGATTTGCAAATTACATCCTTATGGTAGGCATTCCTGCTTTGCGCGGCACCGCGCGAGTGATCGAGGCGGGAAAGCGGAAGAAGCGTTTTAACGCCGCAAAGGATCCGGCGGGCGAGGCATTCCACACTTGCGCGGCCTGCGACCGCACGGACGTGAGCGATCCGGGGATGGAATTCCGCGTAGGGGGCGATGGGCGCGAGTATTGCATCGACCACCTGCGGGAATAAAAAAGTGCCCGTCCTTGGCCAGGAGCGGACACTTCGCAGTTTGTTGGGCTGATTTTTCTTCAGGATCTCAGTGACTCACCCGAGCGCGGCCGCCGTTGTAGAGCACGCGGACGCGGTCGCCTTGGGAAAATGGATCGTTTGGATTCACTTCCTGGGTGACGGAAAGCGTGTCGCCACCCCCATCGAGACGGACTTGGATTTCGATACCTTGGCGAGTGTCTATCGCTTTCTGTGCGTGCGATCCAGCAGCAGCTCCGAGTCCTGCGCCGCCAATGGTGGCAAGGGTCTTGCCTGCGCCGCCGCCGACTTGATTGCCGAGCACGCCTCCTGCCACGCCGCCGAGGATCAAGCCGGCAGTGCTGCCGCCTTCGATTTTTACATAGCGGATCGAAGTGATGCGGCCTTGCTTGACGGTTTGGGCGACGCCGGCCTCGTTGCGCGAGTAGGTGTCACCGGTGAGGCTCTGCTGGGCGCAGGAAACGAGAAGGAACGGAAGGGTTACGAGTGCGATGATGGTTTTCATGACGCCCGTTAATTTAGTTGGAATGGCATCCTTGTAAAGAGGAGAGGCGGTGAGCATTCAGAGGATTTTCCGCAGACAGGTGACGCGGCACTCTTTTTTCTGACCACTATGCCCCACCATTTGTCATCGTCTGCAATTTGAGGCTGACTTGTCGAGCCGTGGACGAAGTATCCAGGAGCCAACGACCGGATCGATACTGAGCTTTCCGGAAGTTTTTACCGAGGTAGTGGGACTGCGTGAAGACGAAAAAAACACCGACCGGAAGCGGAGGTGTTGATTTCGAACTCACGTTTTGACGTGTTATAAATTCCATCCGGCGTGAGGGAAATCCACGGCTGGCCATCGATGGCGGCTGCAATGTCGGTCCAGTCCGTCAGATTTTCCGACGCTTCCAATACAACCGTAGTGCCTTCACGCACAAAATCCTGGGTCGGAAGGGATATTCGGGCTTTGGAACCATCAAGGGAAACTGCGAGGTCTTGCGGGACTGCCGCGTCTGAAGATGCCGAGACGGATCGGATTTTTGGAGAATTCTGTATGACAACAGATTCTGCATTAGAGGGAGTAGTCGCTTTCGACCCGACGGGAGGAATGAATAATACCTCGGAATAGCAATCTTGCGGGGAAATGCCCGTGTATAGGCTCAATGGGTCGGAATTGACCATGAATTGGAGCCCCAGAAAATCGCCGTGGGCGGAGATGGATCCGGTTCCTCCAATCCTCCCATACCGTTCGCTATGATATTTGTTTGCAACACTGGAGGGCGTCAGCATGATGATCATGGGAAATGACTTCGAACTTAAGTCGTGAATTATCACTGACCCGGAGTATGAACCTGGAATCTCGGGACAGCCGATTGCCAGTCGAGTCCCACCCATCGTGGCGAGGCTTGTGCCAAAGCAGGCCCCTTCCGTGAATGGCGTGTGGATGGTACCGACAAAGGAGCCTGTGCTCCGCTTGTAGAGGAAAACAGCTGACGCCTGTGTCCGTGAGGGTGATCCTATGGCTACGTAAGGGCCGCAGATGGACAAGCTATGGCCGAAATTTGAAATTCCCCCCGACGGAGCGCTGAATTTCTTCACGAGTTTGCCTGTGTCCGCATTAAACTGATAGACTACTCCCTTTCCTTCCCTTGGTGCCCCGATCCAGACGAATTTGCTATCATTCGCGATGGCGAAACCAAAGCGCGTTCCCTTCTGACCTTTACCCGGTTTTTTGAACTCCTGCTCGGAGCTACCGCTGGGAACCTTGTAAGAATAGACCGAGCCAACAACCTTATCACCTGGGGCACCGACGAACACCCTGTCGTCCCGCAAATTGAGAACGGAACCGAATCCTGTCAGTGCTCCCGACTTTGTGATGTGTTTGCTGACAGACTTATTCTTGCGGTTGAGGATGAAAACCGAGCTGTGGTTCGAAGTGGGTAGCCCTTCCACTTCGCCTTTTCTTCCAGGTGCGCCGACGATGGCGTAACTGGCATTTGCCACGACCGCATGGCCGATGATCTCTTCGAATTTGGGATTTTTCAGTCTAAAAACGGTTTTTGTGACCGGATCGGCGACCGCACCATAGAGAGCTGAGGCGAAAATGGGCGACCCCGCGCCGATATCCATGGCCGAGGATCGGATAACATCCTTGTCGCGGAGCTTCGTGTCGAATTCAAAAATGTCGTTGTCCTTGATGGAAACTTCCATGTCGAATGTTTCGCTGAAACCGTTTCCCAAAATATTGATGGCGACCGTTACCGTCTCGTCGCCCTCGGGCAGATGGTCATCGGAAATAGAGAATGGTAGGGCGAGCTTGCGTGTACCGGGGGCAAGGGTGATTGGCTTCACAGCAATGACAATATCCGCAGGAGACGAACACCAATTCACGGAAACGGTGAGCGGAAAATCGACGGCTTCGGACAACTCCACGTCGAACGGATGGTCTGGAGTCGATTCCGAAGTTTTAAAGACGCGGTTCAGTGGTGCTGGAACACGAGGCCGAATGACGATGCGTTTCACCCGCCCTCCGTATTCTCTGTCCGCGATCATGGCGCCATCCGTACTGTAAGCATTCAATGGAAGTGTTTCCAATGTAGCGCCCGTTTCTGCATCAAAAAGAACAGCAATTTCGCCGTAGTCGGCGGCGACAAATACATGATCCGGCCCCATGGCGGCGATGCTCCCGAGTCCGCTGAGGGAACTGTATCTATAGGAATCGCCGCCGTCGGGTGTCAGGTGGTGGAAGTAGGTTCCATAGGCGCCCTTAATTGCCGATATACCGTCCCGGCCGCCGATAAGTTCGGTCGAATACAAGCTTTCATTTGGGACAATCAATTTACGAACCAGCGCCGAGTCAGTAGTGCGCCGTAGTTCTATCCCGTCCGGCGAGCCGAATAGGTAGGTCTGTGTCAAATACAAATCCCGGTTGATCGCGACGCGCATTCCAATCTCGGGAGATGGCATCTTCCCACTTAAAATTAATAAATTGCGGTGGATGTCCACTTCGTGGAATGTCCAAGGGTCTTCGATTCTTGTTCCCATGTTTGCGACAATTACACTATCTCTCCCGGCAGGTAATATCTTCACATGATACCAATCGGACAGATCCGGCAACGAGGTCATCGTCTTCCATTGCCGCTGTTCGTTCGCGCAGAATAGCAACTGCTTCCGCCCGTAATCCCACACGGCGAGTCCGGAAGCAACCCATGTGGAACCCATGGTATGGGTTCCTTCATTGGGAAGTGGGTCAGTTTTTGACATTTCGGTAGCGCCGGTGCTAACAATTACGCCGAAAGCCTCTGGATCAAGACACCAGCCATTGTCCGCGGCGGTGATCGACAGTTTCATCGTCTCGTAGTTCTCGAGCTTTTGGTCCTGGATGATTGGGACTATCACCTCGGCAGAAGGCTTGGAAGATGTTAGAGTAACCGTTCCAGCAGTTCCTTGGTAGTCTTCGTCTTCGACGGCAGTTCCTGAAGACGTTGCGAAGTGAACAGTCACCGGCAGGAGTGGGGCTGGTGTCACTTCAACCTTGAATTTCAATAATCCATCCCGTTCGTTGGCTCGAGCCCCGGTGATAGCCACAATCGCTGCTTGGGGACTGTCACCGAGAGCGAGCTTGCATAGGATGCCATTTTGCTGAGGGCGTCTGTAACTTGCATCCAAAAACCAAAGAAGTTTTCCAGATGCGTGAATCTGGCTAAAAGAGCAATAGGGCGGCAAATCAATTTCTAAAGGGACGAGTGATAGGTTTTGCAGATCCCATAGCAGAATCCAAGTTTTCCCGAAAGCATCGCGACCGTTAGCAAGCAGGTATCGGTCTTTCCAAATCAAGCTGGAATACCAGGCTGATGGAGTGGGCAGGATTTTCGGCGGATGGGTGAGGTCCCGCGCGTTCCAAATCAGGAATTCTGCGCCGTCAGGGGATGCCCATGCAGTTGTAACAAAATAGCTCGGGGAGCTAGAGAATTTGGGATTACCAAAAAAAGTATGATTCTTGGGCAAAGGCAGATCGAACGTTGTTCCGTCATCTCTTTCGAAAAGCAGCGCCCATGGTTTTTTGGCAGATGCATTTGTATAGTAGGAGAGGTTGGAATCTCCTACCCTGACCTGATTGTTAGGGATATCCCCGTCTATACGCGAATAGGTGAGCGGAGCCAGCGGTAACCAATCTTTTTGAGTAAATCGGTATGTCATACCTTCGGTGTCATTGATCCGAATTTCTTTCCCGAATAAGACCGGTTTGCCGAAGTAGCCGACGAATCTTCCGGGTAAGGAGGTGGAGCGTATCCATGTGCCGGTGGTTACATCCAGTTCGTCCATCCGTAAGGAAAGTGTGGCGAAGGAAATCACCACTAGCCGGCCATCGATAAACGCGGCGCTGACGGCAAATCGGGAAAACGGAGCCAGATCTACTGGCGGCGAGATCAGCGCACGTTCGCTACCGGTTGCGGCATCGATTAGGGCAAGCTTGCCAGAGTCGGAAACAATTAACAGCTCCTCTGAAGTCGCGAGGATTTCCTTTACCCAATGTGTGCTGCTAGAATCAGGCGCGGTTAGCGGAACTTCCTCCCACCCGCCTGATGGTGATGCGGAAAACACCGGATTTGTCGAGAAGATCGAGACTGCTGCCAAAAACAGCAGTCGGACGAAAGTTCCTTGATGCATTGATTTTCAGTAAACTCTATTCGACCATCGTGTCAAACCATTGCCAGAAAACGCGGGTGCCACCCTGCCGGCGGCGGGGCAAATAGGGACCCCGGCGGTGGCGCTGGATGAACACGAAGAGGCGAAATGAATTTCGCGGTCCGTGCGGAGGCGGGCGGGGATGCCGAGTTGGTCCTACATGGCGGCGGCGAAGCAGCCTTAACCGGAGCCGTGCGACTTATTTCTTCTCGAGAACTGGCTTTTCCGGCGTAGGCAAAATGATTTCACCGAGCATATCTGGGAACATTTCCATCAGCTGTGTCTCGCTTGTCTTCGTAACTGGCAGAAAATACCATACCCCTCTAGGACTTTTTGAAATGCCAAGTAGCGCTGACTTCTGGTGGAGGAGACCGGGTGGCACTTTTAATGTGAGTTCCTGAGGGATCACCGCATAGATGGTCCCTTTGATTTCCTTTCTTTGAACGGGTTTAGAGACGACGACTTTCATGATCGTCACTCCGTCCTTGGCCATGGTTTCATCAGCCTTCTTTGCCAGCGAAGTCAGAGTATCTCCTTCACGAAGGCGTCGCGGCGGAAGATGGTGAAGGCTTCGGGTTCTTCGCCGGTGCCGAGGAAGCGGGTGGGGATGCCGAGCTGGTCCTGGATGGCGATGGCGATGCCGCCTTTGCCGGAGCCGTCTAGCTTGGTGACGATCAGGCCATCGAGCGGGCTGGCTTTGTGGAATTCTTTGGCTTGGTTCATCGCGTTAGAGCCGGTGGTGGCATCGACGACTAACAACGTGAGGTGGGGCGCGGTTTCGTCCTGCTTGGCGAGGGTGCGGCGGATTTTTCCGAGTTCTTCCATCAGGTTGTGGCGGGTGTGGATGCGGCCGGCGGTGTCGCAGATGAGGAATTCGGTTTTTTCGGCAATGGCTTTCTGATGGGCGTGGAAGCAGACGGACGAAGGATCGGCGTTCGGATTTCCCTTCACGACGTGGAGTTTCAGGCGGTCGCCCCAGCGCTGGAGTTGCTCGACGGCGGCGGCGCGGAAGGTGTCTGCGGCGGCGAAGATGACGGAATGGCCACGGTTGTAGAGCCAGAGGCCGAGCTTGGCGGAGGAGGTGGTCTTACCGGTGCCGTTGACGCCGACGATGAGAATGACAAACGGTTTTCCGTCGGAGCGTGGGGTGGGGGCGAGGAAATCCGCATCGAGTTTTTCCGCGAGCTGGCGGCGGGTGACCGCCACGACGTCGTCGGCGGATACCTCGCGGCCTTGGTTGCGGAGCTCGTCGATGATGGAGGTGGTGAGGCCGATGCCGAGATCTGCGCTGATGAGATCGGCTTCGAGTTCATCCCAGTCGATTTCCGCACGATTGGTGATCTTGTTGAGAAGAGATTTGAAAAAGCCAGCCATGCGGGGGAGAGACTAGGAGAGTCCAGAGTCCAGAGACAAGAGCGATAAGGGGAAGATGTGGCGGGAAGTTTCTTCCTTCTTGTTTCTGGAGTCTGGACTCTCAAGTCTGCTGCGTGCCCAAGATCCGCGTGCTCCCCGACATTCTCGCCAGCCAGGTGGCTGCGGGCGAGGTGGTGGAGCGCCCGGCTTCGGTGGTGAAGGAACTGGTGGAAAACAGCATCGATGCGGGGGCGCGGGAAGTGCGGGTGGACATGGATCGGGGTGGCTCGGCGCTGATCCGGGTGAGTGACGATGGCTGTGGGATGTCGCGCGAGGATGCGCTGCTTTCACTGGAGCGACATGCGACGAGTAAATTGCGCACTTCAGGGGATCTGGCTGCGATCAGGACGCTGGGTTTCCGCGGCGAAGCGGTGCCGAGCATTGCGAGTGTGTCGCGCTTCCGGATGGTGACGCGGGAAACGAATGCGGTGGCTGGGACGGAGATTCTGGTGGACGGCGGAAAAGTGCGCGACGTGCGGGATGCCGGCTGTGCTCCGGGCACGGTGATCGAGGCGCGGGCGTTGTTTTTCAACATGCCAGCGCGGCGGAAATTTTTGAGAGCGGAGAGCACGGAATCGGCCCATGTGGAGCATCAGCTCCGGTTGCACGCTCTGGCAGCGCCAAATGTGCGATTCCGGTTGCGGCGGGATGATCGGGAAATTTTCGATCTGCCGCCGGCGGCCAAGGCGGTGGACCGGGTGCGGCAGTTGTTGGGAAATGACCTTTCGCGGGAGTTGGTCGCGCTGCCATTGACGCGTGGCAACGGGATTTTAGTAGAAGGTTTTGTGCTGCCAGCCAGCCATGCGCGGAAGGGGAGGCGGCACCAGTATGTTTTCCTGAACGGCCGGCCGGTGGAGGATAGTGTGATTTCACGGGCGCTGGCGGAGGGTTTCCGAGGGGCTCTGGCGGACGGAATGTATCCTGCGGCGTGGTTGTGGCTCGATCTAGAGCCGACGCTGGTGGACGTGAATGTGCATCCGGCGAAGCGCGAAGTGCGGTTCCACCGGCCGATCGATGTGCGGGAGGCGATCCTGCAAGCGGTGGCGGAGGGTCTGCGCCCGGCGGCCCCGGTGATTGCGCCTCGGATGGAATTCCGGACGGTGGATGCGGTGGCGGATTTTGAGGAGAAGCCCGTTTCGCCGCCTCCAGTGGTGAGCTTCCACGCGCCGCAGCCGATGCTGGTGGATTGGGATAAAACGGCGGATGCTCCCGCAGCCGTCGATGGTGTGGATACGCCCGCTGCCGCAAAAGGCCCGGATTTTCGGATCATCGGTATGCTGCACCAGCGATTTGTGCTGCTGGAAAGCGAGGATGGGTTGGTCTTGTTCGATCCTAAGGCGGCTCACGACCGGATTTTTTATGAAAAACTACTCGCCCAGCACGCGGCCGGGCTGGAAACGCAGGGGCTGCTGGTGCCGGTGTTGCTGGAACTGGATCCGCGCGATCTCGATCTCGTGCTGCGCGAGCGAATGGCGCTCCAGGAAGCGGGGATTGAGATTGAGCAATTCGGTGGTAATACTCTTAAAATTAGCAGCTTACCCGCATGTCTTCCGATCGATGAACCGCGGATGTTTCTTGGTGCGCTGATGGACGAGCTGCTGCACGATCCCGCCCCAGGCGCTCGGTTTGCGTTTGATCGACTGGCCAAAGTGCTGGCAAAACGCGCTGCGGCCCTTGCTGCTCCGCGATTGGTGGAAACTCAGCCGCTGTTGGCGGAGCTGTTTGCCTGCGATCTTCCCTATTGCACATCCGATGGGCGTCCGACGTTGACGGAGTTCGGAATGCGTGAGCTGGAGCGGCGGTTCGGCATTTCAAAAAGCTGATTTCCGGCAGGTGGGGAGGGATGCATCGTGGCTAGGACCCGATCAATTTAAGTAAATTTTCGATATGTGGATTAAAAATTTAAAAAATTAGATCAACGGGATTGCCATAATAAGGGGAAATTGATATTATGGTGGGCGAAATGAACCCATCGACACGTCCTTTCGCCTGCCGTTTTTCGGATTTTGGATTTTCCGAGTTACGTTCACTGATCCGAGGTCTGACTCGTTCTGGTGGGATTTTAGCCCTTTGGTGCTGCTCGATTGGCATCGCGGTGGCTGATGGTGATTTTGGAAATTTCAGTTACACAGACGACGGAACTTCGGTCACGATTACTAGTTTTCCCGTCGACATCGCGGGCCCGGTGGAGATTCCTCAGAGTATTTTTAGCATGCCTGTGACGGCTATTGGTGACTATGCGTTTTCCGGCTGTGCGGAGATAACAGGGATCACGATTCCAGTTGGGGTGACGCACATCGGGATGAATGCGTTTGATGATTGTGTAGCACTGGCAAGCGTGACGGATGCCTCAGGATTGGTGGATGTCGGGTTGGAGGCTTTTAAAAACTGCCGGTCTCTTACAGGGATTTCGCTACCGTCTGGGGTCTCCCAGATCAGGGACGGCACGTTCCAAGGATGTCTCGCGCTCACCGCGGCGGTGATTCCAACTACCGTGACGAGTATCGGAGACAATGCTTTTAAAGACTGTGCGACTCTGGCGAGTGTGAATCTCCCTGCGGGGTTGACGACGATCTCGTTGGGGACGTTTTCTGGCTGTGCCGGGCTGGCCGGGGTGGTGATTCCATCCACAGTGACGAGCATCGAAAACGAGGCGTTCCTGAATTGCTCCGCGCTGGCGAGCCTCTCTCTGCCGACCGGATCGACTTCGATTGGTATTAATGTTTTCAAAGGGTGCGCCGCATTGGCGAGTGTGACCCTGCCGCCAAGTCTCAGTGCGCTTCCCGAGGGGCTCTTTTACGGTTGTGCCGGTCTGACAGCGATCTCGATCCCATCCGGAGTGACGGCGCTCGGAAATTACGCGTTTGCCAATTGCAGTAGTCTCGCCGGTCTGAGCATTCCTTCTGGCGTCACCAGCATCGGGGCTTACGCGTTTTCGGGCTGTACCGCGCTGACCTCGCTGAGTATTCCGTCCGGAGTTACCAGCATTGGGGATTTTGCGTTTTATAACAGTAATCGCTTGGAGTCGATGCAGTTGCCTGCCGGGTTGGTCAGCCTTCCTGCCGGGTTGTTTTACAATTGTAGCGGGCTTTTGAGCGTTGGAATTCAGTCTGCTGTGACATCGATCGGTTCGCAGGCGTTTTCTGGATGCCAGGGGCTGACGGTGTTGGCGATTCCAAATGGCGTGACGAGCATTGGATTCGGCGCTTTCGCAAACTGCGGAGGGCTCACCGGGATGACTCTGCCGCCGGGGATTACGAGCATCGCATCCGGGACGTTTTCCAGTTGCAGCGGATTGACCGCGCTGGTGATTCCTTCCTCGGTGACCAGTATTGGCATTCAGGCATTCCAGTATTGCCGGGGACTCACGAGTATTCAAATCCCGTCAGGAGTGGTCAGCATCGGAAGCAAGGCATTCGATTTGTGCAGTGCGCTCACCGCTATCACGGTGGACGCTGCCAACTCAAATTTCATCAGTGTGGATGGACTTCTGATCAAAAATGCGCAACTAACTCCCTCGGTTAAGCCGGTTACGCTGGTCGCTTGCCCTCCAGGAAAAAGTGGTGTGGTCACGATTCCCACGGGCGTCGTCAGCATTGGGGCTTCGGCCTTTTTGAACTGTATCAAGGTGACCGGTGTCATCTTCAATCCCAGCGTTACCAGCATTGAATCCTTGGCATTTGCGAATTGCAGCAGTTTGACGACCCTCACCTTTCCCTCCACCATCTCAAGCATCGGGAGTCAGGGATTTTCGGGCTGTATCGCGCTGGCGACGGTATATTTCATTGGAGACGCGCCCACGACGATGTCTTCCAATGTGTTTCAGGCCACTTCCGCCGGATTTACCATTTATTATTTCAGCAACAAGGCAGGTTTCACCTCTCCGCTGTGGTTTACCTATCCGGCGTTGAGCTTGGGAGCAGACAGCAATCCAGTTACATCTTGGTTGATTTCCAAAGGTCTGCCAGCGAACACGGACTATGCTGATGCCAACGGAGATGGCGTGGGTCCATTGATGGCTTATGCCCTCAATCTAGAGCCGACTCAAAACCAAAGCATGGCGATCCCTCAAGTCGTTTTCACGCCCACCCAAATGAGCCTGACCTTCTATGCTGGATCCGCTGGAATCACCTACACCGTGCAATGCAGCTCGGATTTAGAAAACTGGAGCACGGAGGGCGTAGAACTCTCCGCGCCGGATGCGAATCAAGTCCGCACCGCCACAGCACCACGCACAGGCACTAGTTGCTACATGCGTCTTGCCGTCAGTTATTGAGCGAGAGCTCAGCGAGGATAGTGGGCTTTCGGCCCTCCTGGATGACTTTATCATTCGCACATACTGGGCGGCCAAAATTAAGACTCTAGCTCTAGAGTTTGAGAAAAGCCTACGCGATTGCGGTTGAAAATGTGCTTTAGATTTCCCCCGTATTTGCAAAAAACTCTTAGGCGCATTTTAGATTCTGCGTAAAATAAATCGGCTCTGAGATCTGATCTTGAGCCAAAAACTCCCCGGAAAGTTGTATTTAGGGCGCCTTTGGGTGGTTAGTTTATCGCCTGCGATCCCTTTAAATAAAGGGAAATTTAAGAATGACACTCGAAGTTTGATCTCGTTCAAAAATCATTAAATTTATTCTTGTTAAGTTTCATTAAAATTTTAGTATTTCGGCAAGGTTAAGCCTTGAAGAGCTTCAATCATTCCTTCTGAAAACGTGAAACTTGGATCGATCATTTCTGGATTTGCCTACCTTGCCCTGTCGGGATGGGTTAGCGCTGCCTTTTTGACGGACCGCTTGTCGAAGGTTCATGAGCGTTTCCTGGAAGATCGACGGGAGGCACTTCCGTCGCTGAGTGATCCTTTCGGCGTGCCAGCGGCAGCGCGGGTAGTATTAGAAAATCCCCGCGCCAAGTTCCAGTCGGTATTTCCGTGGAAGCGCAATGTGACGGCCACTGTCTTCTGGGTGGGTGAGCTGCCGACGGAAAACAACCCGACGCCGAACACGATGAGTGCCTGGGATCAAAACTGGCAGGCCAATTTCGGCGGCTACGACCAACCAGACCGACGCGACGGTTTCCTGCCCTCCGGGTTCACGCCTTCGCTCAATCCATTCTACGTCGCGCTGCCTTACAACGACGTCGCCAAGGGCGGCGTGCATCGCCCCGAGGCCTCGCAGGTGATTCCCTGGTTCTGGGAAAACTACCGCGGCGACGGGATTTCTGTTTGCAAGGGCCGCTGGGTAGCCATCCATCACGAAGGTAAAGTTTGTTACGCCCAGTGGGAGGATGTCGGCCCTTTCGAGGTCGATCACTGGCAATACGTTTTCGGCAAAGAGTCCCCGCGCCCGAACCGCAATCAGTCTGCTGGCATCGACCTCAGCCCTGCCGTTCGGGATTTTCTCCAGCTCCGCAGCGGCGAGACCGTCGAGTGGCGCTTCGCCAACGACCGGGAAGTTCCTCGCGGTCCATGGCGCGATTGGTCACGCGAAGGAAACTTGCCACAACGCTGAAAATTCACCCCTAGACAACTGCTGTTCCAACATCCAACCCCGATTCAAGCGACCACACCCGTCAAATTGCATCACCTAACTCCTTTCTGAAGCACGATCTGTCCCGATCGTTTTTCAGGCGGCCCGGATCGGGATTCTGTCCCGAATCGGCATGGTTCTTCAAACCCCATGCTCTTGCCCGATCCGGGCCGTTCACCTCTCAAAAGCGTCCCACTTTTGAGATCCCAGGTGGAAGGATTTTTCGAGAATCCCACCCTTACAACCAGCCATGAAAACCAGCCCACTGGCAGCCGTATCGGCAGCCCTTGTTTCCATCTGTGCCCTCGTGCCCGCGAGTGCTCTCGCACAGACCAGCCCATCCATTCCGGTGGGTTCACTCACTGCCTTCCCGACGGTCGTGCAGACAGGCACCAAGCCCACTCTGACTTGGAGTATCACCTATCCTTCGGTCGTCCAGGATTACGTGACGATCACTCAGCCAGCCACCGTCACGCCTAAGGAAAACCTGATCTGCGATATCCGCATCCTCGGCCTTGGGGTCACCTCGCAGAATTCCAACGGCTCCATCACCTATTACCGCACCCGCGGCCAGTGGAAATACAATGGCTCTAGCAGCTATGTGGACATCTACGACGGCAGGCAGACGGATACCATCGTCCAGACCCAGGGGCTGGTGAAAACCTCGATCGCCGTCACCAAGTCCAAGGCGATTACTTTCGCCGGCCAATACTACAACAGCAGTTGGCAGACCCTCTACACCTCGACGAGCGGCGACAACGTGCGGACCCTGAAAAGCGGTGACACTCCGCCTTCCAATATCCCCGATTACAACGCGCCTTCCCTCGAAAGTTTCCTCAGACCCTACCTGGACGCCTCCGGCAAAGTGAAGATCGGCCCGATGGACGTGATCGTTTTCATGGAGCTCACCCACACCGACAAGAACAACATCGGCTACGACCTCCAGGACTGCGTCATGCTTCTCACCTTCCGCAAACCCTAATCCGATGAAAATACCCACCATTTCATTTCTTGGCTGGTTCGGAGTGATCGCCTTCTCGATGTTCCCTACCTTGGGACTGTGCGGAAATGCCCCCGCCACGCAGGTGGTCTGGCGGGATGCTGCCAGCCACGAGCAGCTCAGCCGCCGCCTGCCCAAGATCGAACAGGAGGATCCGATGAAAGGACTCGCCGCCTCCAAGCTCGAAGATCCGGTGAAAAACGCGCCCAAGGACATTCTCAGTCAGTCCGACATCATCAGCTTCGGCGGCAGCGCCACCCTCGTGCCAAAGCGAGCGATCATCCAAATCCCTAAAAACTACGCGGACCGCATCAAGTTCGTGCAAGGCTCGCAGATCATGGGGTGGGCGGACTTTTATGCCATGAACCGCGGCTGGATCACCACCGTGGAAATCAGCCGCAGGCAGGCGGAAGGAAACGAACCCATGCCGGAGGACACCAGCAAGGTCCTCTCCAAAAGCGGCAATCTGATCGTGGCAGTCTATAAATGCGGCCCGATCTCCATGCTGCCATTGAAAGTCCCCGTTGAGAAAACCGCAACCGCAACCGCAACCGCAAGCGTCAAACCATGAAAACCTTCCTCAACCGTTCTCTTCCGTTCGTTCTGATCTTGGCTTCTGCGGCTCTTTCTCGTGGTCAGGGATCCTATACGAACTTCATCCGGCAGATCCAGTTGCCCACCGGCGTGCAGTATGACGCCACCGTTTCCTCTACCGGCCAGCAGCTCTCCGCGCTTGAAATCAATCCGGGTGGTGCCCGCTTCGAGCTTTGGACCGTGCTTTCCTCACCGCTTACCAACTACCTTTTGGATACCAAATACGTCGGTGCTTATGTGCCCATCGGCCAGATCACAGTGCGCTCGGAAGATCCCTACACCACCATTCCCCGCACCCGCGCAGACCGGCCGTTTTACGTGGACTACACCGTGAGCGGCTTGCTCTCCGGGGCGACCGATCCAGAACCATCCAAAAGTGTGACGCTGCTGCGTTATGTGCAATCCTATGGCGTAGCCGGGACTGGGATTGGTCTCGACCGGACCCAGGCCACCCTGCTCTCCCAGGCCACCGTCAATACGAACGGGAGCAGAACTCTGACCTACTCCCTCACTTCCGTCCCCGGCGCAGACCGCTCAAAACTCCGTGGTGAGGAGCGTTTCTCCATTTTCTCGTTGGAGGATTACCAGGCACCCGCTTCGCAGCTTGCCTCACAGTTCATCCAGATCTGGCCGGTAGCGGATGGCTCCATCACCGGGATTTCCAACAATCAATACTTCCGTTTCGCCATGCCGAATCTCACCCTCGCGATCAACGACATGTATCCCGGGTCGCAAGTTTATGCCCAAGCCTACAAGGGCAATCCTGTGCTGGGCACCACCGGAGCCGTGCTTCCGGGCTCCTCGCTGGTGAGTGGAAATACGGTCCCACAGAGCCAAGTGCTTACCCTGAACAAATATGAATCCGTTTTCACCTCGGATGGCCGCTGGACGATCGAGCTCCTCGCCTT
>JBBRYQ010000080.1:0-22991 GCA_038237425.1 Verrucomicrobiales bacterium | reverse complement strand
GTAAAGCAGTGGCAGAAATCTCGGCCAGAGCCGCGCCAGTGGGCCGATGGCAAGCGTTAGATTCAGCAGGAGAAAGGCAGTGGTCGAGGTAAAGCGGATGATAAAAGTCTCCGCCGTGGTGTCAGGATGCCTCAGTGCGGTAACCGCGCCGAATACACTTACGGCTAGCAGAATCAGCGCGAGTAGCATGTAGTCATAACAGCGCTTCTGCCGATTCCACCCGACTGCTTGATAGGCGTGGGACATGGTTCAGGGGATTTGGATTTCGACCGACGGCAAATCCCCTAGCGCAGGCGCCCGCCAAGCGAGGGCGGCGGTGAATAGCAAAACTCCTACGATGACGAGCAGCACGATGGCGAATCGATGATTTCTCCTCAAAGCCTCGGCTCCATCGACACCCCCTCCGGCTCGCTGACGGAAAACCATTCCTAGGATCACCGGCCAAATGGCGATGACACCAGGGGCGACCAGTAATTTGAACCCTTTGCTGCCTCCCACGGCTGTGGGATCGATCACCTTGATCCAGCGGGAGAAAAACAGCACCGCCACCACCGATCCGACTAGCAGATAGATTCCTGCGAGTTTCACCAGCACCGTAAAAATTCCTTCAAACATCGGCTTTGCTGCTGAGCGCTTTTTTCATCCGGGCTTTGGCATCGTCACTGAGTTGTCGGGCACCATGCTCGCAGGATTCCTCTGCGAACATCCGGCTGAGCGTCCCTAGCAGCCCGATCTGGTCACGATAGCGCTTGCACCAGATGCAGATCCCATAGTGCCAGCGCATCCGCAGCTTCATGACAGAAGAATGCGGTTTTTCCTGCTCGGCGGAGATCAACCGCGTCATTTCATGGCAGCGCGGAGTGATCACGCAGATCAGGCCCACGCAAATTTTGGCGAACCATGATTTAATTTTTTTCATCAAAATCGGGAATAAGGTCGGTTAACAAACCTCTCAGTCCAAGTTAGTCGTGCCAACACGCCAAACCTTACGGACGATTTGAAAATAATTTCGGATCGGCGGCTTTCAGGTCGCCGTTTTGTCGAACCAGTTCATTTCCAGGCATTCACGCAATGCCATCCGGGCCCGGTGCAGCATCACCCAAAGATTGCTCTGCGATATTTTCAAGGTTTCACAGATTTCTGGCGACTCCGTCCCATCCATTTCCCGCATCATGAAAACATCGGCCACGCGGGGTGGCAGCTTGTCGAGGCAGCCGCGCATCGTTTGCCAGAATTCACCGCGGTAGGTCACTGCTTCGGATTCCTGCCAATTCTTCGGCCCGATGTCGTGGTTCCAGAAGCCATCCTCGAATTTATGGGACATTTCATCGTCAAGGAACTCCATGTCGGTGAAATTCGTCTCGCGGCCCGCCTTGCGGAAATGGTCGGAAATCTTGTTTTTCAGGATCCCCACCAACCAACTCCTCTCTGAGGACCGCCCCGAGAAATTTTCCACCGTCCTAACGGCGGCGAACAACGATTCCTGCACCAGGTCTTCCGCGACTTCCGGCTTGCGGACTCGAAGCAGTGCAAAACGGTAAAGGCATTCACCATGTTCGTCCACCCAGCGTTCCGGATCCGCCTGGGGTGTGGCGCTTGGCGGGCAGAGTTTCTCAGTCACTGCAGCGAGTAGTAAGTATTTGGTGACGAATTCGCAACGCCAAAATCGTTGCCCGAAAAGTTTCGTGTAAGGAAATTCATCTTCATCCGACCAACCCAGTGCATGTCCCATTCCACATGCGCGGAAACATGAAAATCACTTATCAAATCTGCCGGATTGTCGCAGCGATCATCCTTCTACAAACCCTGTTCTTTAAATTCACCGGAGCCGATGAATCGGTTTATATCTTCACCAAAGTTGGAGCGGAACCGTATGGCAGGATCGGCAGTGGGATCGTCGAACTGATCGCTGCGATCCTACTATTTGTCCCGCGTTTGACTTGGCTGGGCGCGACTTTGGCCTGTGGCGTCATGGCCGGAGCCATTATGAGCCATCTGACCATCCTTGGAATCGTCGTCAAAGAGGATGGCGGCCTGCTGTTTTCTCTCGCCTGCGTGGTTTTCGCCAGCTCGCTCTTTATCCTCTGGATTAGGAGAGCTGACATTCCCGTTCTCGGACCCATTCTAACGCCAAAAATTGGATGAAATCTTTGCTCTCAAGCAACAAACAGCTGCTGGATCAGGCCATTTCGCTGATCGAAGACCATGCGCGGGAAAACTACAACCAACCCTGCGCCATGGTTTTCTCTAGCAGCATCGGTCAACATATCCGCCATTGCGTCGAGCATTACGAAGAATTCCTGAGTGCCGCCGGTGACCGCCGGGAACTCGACTATGAAAAACGTCCGCGTGATTTGAAGGTCGAGATTGATCCCGATGAGGCCGTGCAGCGCTTGGGACGCATCCGTGATTCACTCGATCTCATCGTCACTGAATGCCGGGAAATCATCGTCTGGGACAACGGTGTGACAGCTCCGGCATCTTCCTCGCTCTCGCGCGAGCTCCAGTTCTTATTATCCCACACCATCCATCACTTCGCGCTGATCTCCGTGATCGCTTCCATCCGCGGTCTTTGCGTGCCACGCGATTTCGGCGTCGCCCCGTCCACCCTCAAATACCGAGAATCCGCCTGATGTGCAGCATGGCCTGGACATTTCGCGATGGCGGCTACGAGCTGCGTTTCAATCGTGACGAAAAGTGGACCCGTGCCGCATCGGCGGATCCTTCGTTAGAGACGAATCACCCCGTCACCGGTGCCTGTGCGCGTGACGCTGCGGCCGGCGGGACATGGCTTTTCACCAATGAATACGGGCTCACACTTGCCGTGATGAACGCCTATCCGGGCGGCGTGATTCCAAACTCTAGCAACCGATCTCGGGGGGAAATTCCTTTTGCCTCAGCCGTCACCAGAAACATCGACGAGGCAGAGTCGGCTCTCAAAAAATTCGGCTGCGCGGACTTTGCTCCATTTGAGGCCGTCCTCATCGCGGAGCGTGAGATCCGCCACTTCGGCTGGGATGGCGTGACCTTCCGCCGTCTGTCTTTGCCACCGCGAACGTTCCTAACAAACTCTTCGGTAGAGAGCGAATTCGTCAAGGCAGCGAGAATCGCCCGCTTCGATTTGATCGCATCATCTTCGGTGTTAGCCGCTCTTGATGATGCCTTTGCACCGGAGAAACCCGCCACCGCCATCTACCTGACGCGAGAAGATGGCGGAACGGTTAGTAAAACGGTCGTGATTGTCACCAGCAGCGACATCTGCTTTTCCGTGCAACGGCGGGGCGGGGACCCACTGGAAATCATCTTTCCGCGCAAAGCATGAGGATTCCCAAATTCAAGTTGGCTCTCATCTATCTAGTCCTTCTCGGACTCTCGTGGATCACGATGACTCGCAGGGAAGAACCCATGCCTAACAGCTCCACGTGGCGCGAAACCGACGTCCCGGGAAACAAGGGAAAGCTCCGCTATCGGAAATTCACGGGCGCAAACCCGCAGCTTCCTCCGCTGATCCTCGTGCATGGCAGCCCGATGGCATCATCCTGTTTTGACCCTCTGCTAGAGAAACTGCCACGAGACAGAACGATCCTGGTGCCGGACCTTCCTGGCTTTGGCGCTTCCTCGACTGGCTTCTCGGATTTTTCCTTCATCGCCCATGCCGCCGCACTCAGACGATTGTTGGAAAGTGAACAGATCAAATCCGCGCATTGGGTGGCATACAGCCAAGGCGGTGGACCGGTGCTGGAAATGGCGGCGGCGATGCCGAATGCGGTCGATTCCCTCACTCTGCTTTCCAGCATCGGAGTGCAGGAATACGAGCTCACGGGTGACTATTTTCTCAATCACGCATTGCATGGAGCCCAGTCGATCGCACTCGAGGCCTTGCGCTGGGGGATACCTCACTTTGGATGGTTAGACCGCTTTCCGCTCAACACCCACTATGCGGGAAATTTTTTCAACGGTGACCTGCGCCCTTTACGTGGACATTTAGAAAACTTTCAGAAGCCGCTTCTCATCATCCATGGCGATGTGGACGGCTTAGTCATGCCTGGCTCAGCGAAAGAGCATTTCCGGATCGTTCCGCAAAGTGAACTGATCGTGCTGCATGGCGGGCACATGCTGCTGATGTCACAGCCCGGAGTCGTTGCAGATGCACTTCAGTCATTCGCGAAAAACGTGGATTCCGGCAAGGCCCCGAACCGCAAAGATGCGTCGGAAGTGCGGATCAACGATGCCGCCCGGCCATTCGATCCCGCTTCGATCATGGCCTTGCAAGGCACGGCTTTGTGGCTCGCCTTGTTAGGAATCGGGATCGCCACATTTGCCAGTGAGGATCTCGCCTGTCTAGCAGCCGGCCTGCTCGTCGCTCGCGGGCTCATTCCTCTGCCTGCCGGAATCTTCGCCAGCTTCGCTGGGATTTGGCTGGGTGACATGGCACTCTACGCGGCGGGACGTTTTGGCGGCGGATGGTGTATCAGGCGTGCTCCTTTGCGATGGGTCGTGAGCGAGAGAAACCTTGAGGTTGGGCGTTCCTTTCTGCTGCGCAAGGGTGCTGCTGCGATTTTCATCAGCCGCTTCACGCCCGGCATGCGTCTTCCGCTCTATGTTGCTGCTGGATTTCTGAAAATGCCGGCGATGAAAATCGCGTTCTGGTTCCTGTTAGCGGGAATTGCATGGACGGTTTCGGTCGTCACGCTGATTGCCGCATTCGGCCAACGCGCATCGGATTGGCTGTTGCAATTGGGAACCGCCGTCTTTCCGGCGACCTTGGTATTGATTCTCCTCGCGTGGTGGCTGCTGCGCCTTGGCAGTTTGCTCGTCACCCATCCGGGTCGGCGGATTCTGCGCTCAAAATGGCAACGTCTGATCCGCTGGGAATTCTGGCCGCCGCTCGCATTCTATCCGCCGGTGGTGGTGGCGGTGATTGTCATGGGATTGCGCCGACGGTGTTTGCTCGCCTTCACTGCCGTGAATCCAGCCATTCCACATGGTGGCATTTCCGGTGAGTCGAAATCGGAAATCCTCAACCACCTCGCCTCGTCCGGATGCGTCGCTCCATTTGTTAGCTTGCCCGCGGGCATGGAAGCTAAGTTGAAAATAATCCGCTCGGCATTCAATAGTTTCCCCCTGGTCGTGAAGCCCGATGTCGGCGAGCGCGGATCCGGTGTCGTGATCGTCCATGACGAAATTTCTCTCGCCCGAGAAATTGCCAGCCGGGAGGAAAACACCATGGTACAGGCCTATGTGGAAGGCGCGGAATTCGGCGTGTTTTATATCCGGCACCCAAACGAATCCTCCGGTCGCATTTTTTCAATCACGACCAAGATCATGACCTCGGTGACTGGCGATGGGTCGCGCACATTGGAGGAGTTGATCCTTGATGATGACCAGGCGAATCTCTCTCAGAAACATTTCCGTACAATCTATCAGGAGCGGCTTGCGACTGTCCCGGAAAATGGTGAGAAGGTCACACTAGCAAAAATCGGATCGCATTGTCGCGGGGCTATGTTTCTCGATGGCAAGGACCTGATTACCCCGGCGCTGGAGGCGGAGATGGAGCGCATAGCCCGCACTTTTGATGGCTTTTACTTCGGGCGGTTCGACCTCCGTTGCCCGGATCAAGACGCGCTGCGACGTGGCGAGGGTATCCGCATCATCGAGCTCAATGGCGTCACCTCAGAGGCCACCCATATCTATCACCCTCACACACCGTTGATGGTTGGCTACCGCACGCTGATCCAACAATGGCGACACGCCTACGACATCGGCGTGGCGAATGCCGCCAACGGTGCCCGTGTGTCCACATGGCGTGAGTTCGCCGCGATTCTCGGAAGCCATTTCAACAGGAAATCCCACTGACATGTTCGCACTCTTCAGCACTACAGGTTATAAAGTTCGCACCACCCGCGCGATGGATGACATCGAGGCGGCGCAACGGCTGCGCTACGAGATTTTCAACCTAGAGCTCGGCGAAGGCCTGGCCGAATCGCAGGAACGCGGACTCGATGCGGATCGTTTCGACATGCAATGCGACCACTTGATCATTGAGGATGTCAAAACCCGAGCCGTCGTGGGAACCTATCGGCTTCAGACAGGAATGATGGCAAATGCCGGCCTCGGTTATTATAGTGCGCAGGAATTCGACTTCTCGCCTTACGAGCCGTTGCGCCATGAACTTCTAGAGCTAGGCCGCGCGTGCATTCACAAGGACCACCGCAAACGCGCCGTGCTGGACCTGTTATGGCGCGGAATCGCAGGCTATGCCTTGGAAAACAACTGCCGCTATTTAGTGGGATGCAGTTCACTCACATCGCAAGATCCTGCCGAGGGTTGGGGGCTCTATCGGCAACTTGAAAAAACGCATCTCGCCCCACTCGCGCTGCGAACTTCACCGATTGGGAGGTTTCATTCGCCTGAGCCGGATAAGATCCTTCAGAAAACCAAGATCCCCAAACTGTTTGCTGCGTATCTTGGCGTCGGCGCGGTGATCGCCGGGCCACCCGCATTGGACCGGGAGTTTCAGACCATTGATTTTTTAACCATCCTCGACCTTGCAAACGCTTCTGTTGCCGGGAAAAATCATTTCCTCAAGGAACATGCGCAATGAATTCAAAGCCATAGTAAAGCTATTCCGGTTAGGACTTGCGATTCTGGCTGGGCGAAGAGAAGGCAAGAAGCTGGAGACAATTGATCAACGAGCGGCATGGCAACAGCGCCAAGCTTCCCGGATGTTGGCAGCGCTCGACGTGGAAATCCACGTGACGGGAATTCTGCCAGTGGAAGGACTCGTGGTTTGCAACCATCTTTCCTATCTCGATGTGCTGGCGATCGCCGCGCAAGGGCCCGTGGTATTTGTCGCAAAGTCGGATGTCAGGAAATGGCCTGCTGTTGGCGCACTGTTGGAATGCGCCGGAACTATTCTTGCGGAGCGAGGGCGACCGCTGACGGCCAGCCGCACCTCCGTAGAAATCCGGCGGGTATTGGATGCTGGAGTTCCTGTGGTCCTTTTCCCGGAAGGTACCAGTTCCGATGGCTCGGAGGTGCTTCCTTTTAAACCTACCCTGTTACAAGCCGCTCTCGATGCAAATGCATCCGTCACCCCTGCCGCTGTTTGCTATCAGAAAGACGTGGTCTGTTATTGGGGTGATGCGACGTTTTTTCCCCATCTCATTCGCCTCGCCCGATTACGGAAAGTCACAGGGACATTGAATTTTGGCGTGCCAGCGCGGTTACCGACAGATCGGAAAGTAGCAGCAACCATTCTACACGCAGAAGTGGTCCGCCTGAAAAATGAGTGAATTCAGCAAAAGCAAGAAGCCGTGACACGGACGTCACGGCTTCCAGTCTCAGTCGGATGAGCTGATTAGAGATGGGTTTAGATAATCCCAAGGAACCTTACATTTTTGCGGCCACAGCGATGAAAGCGCAGGCTTCACCTTTGTCATTTTCGTAGGTGATTTCCTCGTGTGTCGGAGCTTGATTACGTGATGTTTTCACCACGACTTTGGTGACCTGTTTGCACGATGGGCAGGT
Organism: Verrucomicrobiales bacterium; assembly: GCA_038237425.1. Classification (GTDB taxonomy): domain Bacteria; phylum Verrucomicrobiota; class Verrucomicrobiia; order Verrucomicrobiales; family Akkermansiaceae; genus Luteolibacter. Next base: position 15,461 of record JBBRYQ010000080.1, on the reverse strand, counting down.
GACATGGCCTCCTTCTTTACAAAGTGCCATGGCCTCGTCCGCTGACTTAACAGGCATTTCGGAGATGGTTTTGCAGGTGTTGCAGACATACGCCACGGATGACCCGGCGGCGAGTTCCTTGAATTGGGCTTCGCTGTTAAGAGTCTTCCATTGCTGCACACCGGGGCCGGCAAGAGCGATGGAAGAGGACATCCCGATGGCAGCGGTGGCGATCAGAAGACGAAGTGCGGTAGTGATGGTTTTCATAATAGATTTCAATTTGTTGTTTGTAGAAGGCTGCGATGAATCAGCAGCTATTGGTTGGTCGCAGACGCGTCCCTATCCTTACAAAAATCTTCAAAGATTCTTTAAACTCGGCTGGCGGCTTGAATGACCCAAGGCTGAGGCGGCGCGGGAAAGACACAGTAAGGCGATACCCGGGATTACGTCCCGCAGAATGTCTGATAGGCTTCTGCGCCTGGGGGCGGCGGGGTGGTGAATTCCGCTGGCGTGTTTTCTCCGTAAGGATCTGCCAGGGCCACGAGCAGGCGATGCATCACGGATAGATCTCCGTTTACCGCTGCGGCCAAGGCTTCCTCGACCTTGTGATTGCGTGGGATGACGGCGGGGTTGTGGGCGCGCATGGTTTCTGCGGCTTCGGCGGGGGATTGTGGCTGGCAGGTGAGGCGGGCAGTCCAGTGCGAGTGCCATGTTAGGAAATCGGCGTCGATGAAGGTGGGCTCACTGATGGCGGATTCGTTGCTCAGAGCGCGGAAGGTGTTGGTGAAATCCATGTGGCTGGCGTGCATCCAGTCGAGGAGTTCTTGAACGAGCGAGGCGTCTTCCTTCTCTGCGGTGAGGAGGCCGAGTTTGGCGCGCATGCCTAGCAGCCAATGTCCTTGGAAGAGGGCTTCGAATGAACCGAGCGCTTCGTTTGCCAGATCGACGGCGATTTTTGGATCTTCGTGGAACAGAGGCAGCAGCGTTTCGGCGAGCCGGGCGAGGTTCCAGCGGGCGATTTGCGGCTGGTTTCCGTAGGCGTAGCGGCCTTGGCGGTCGATGGAACTGAAGACGGTGTTAGGATCGTAATCGTCCATGAAGGCGCAGGGGCCGTAGTCGATGGTTTCGCCTGATAGGGCCATGTTGTCGGTGTTCATCACGCCGTGGATGAATCCGACGTGCAGCCATTTCGCGATGAGAGCGGCCTGGCGTCTCATGACCGCTGCGAAGAAATCGAAGTAGCGGGTTTCAGAAACTAGCAGTTCCGGGAAATGCCGTTGAATGGTGTAATCCGCCAAGCTGCGGATGGCATCCAGATCTTCATGGGCGGCGGCGTATTGGAAGGTGCCGACACGGATGTGGCTGGCGGCGATGCGGGTCAGCACCGCGCCCGGCAGAATTTCCTGACGGATGACTTCCTCGCCTGTCGTCGCGACTGCGAGGCTGCGGGTGGTCGGGATGCAGAGTGCGTGCATGGCCTCGCTGATAATGTATTCGCGGAGCATCGGGCCGAGTGCTGCACGGCCATCGCCACCTCGAGAATACGGCGTCCTGCCGGAGCCTTTAAGCTGGATATCGAAGCGCTGCCCGTCGGGTGCGAGGTGTTCGCCTAACAAGATTGCGCGTCCGTCGCCGAGGTTGGTGAATCCTCCGAACTGGTGGCCGGCGTAGGCTTGGGCGATCGGCTCGGAGCCGCTGGGAATTTCCTTGCCCGCGAAGATGTCCGCGCTGTTTTCCAAAACCTCAGGATCGAGCCCGAGCGATAGGGCAAGCGGGCGGTTAAGGACCACCAGGTGTGGACCGATCACGGGCACGGGCTGGATGCGCGAGTAAAACAAATCCGGGAGCTGGATGTAGGAGTGGTCCCACTTCCATCCGATGGCGGCATTTTCCTGATAGGTGACGGGCATGGCACACGCTAAGCGGATGGCGGGCTGTTTCAAGCCCATGAATGCGAGCTTCAGAAAGTCGAGTGTCTTGATATCCTGACCACCATGATGAAATGGGAAAAACGGATGGAGGAGGGGCTAGGAGAACCCTCGCTCTGTTTGGCCTAGGCTCACAGCAGATGGGCTGAATCATGGGGCCAGCCGACTGAAGTTAGCGCTCCATTTTGCTTCGCAAAAATTAGAATTTCTGATGTCTGCGAGGATAGATATCGAGCGTTGGCCTTATTCGTGTGCCGCGTGCGGGGGGATCAGTTGTTAGCAGGGGCTTTTGTCATCGCTGAGCATCGGGCTGCTATCGGTTTCCGAAATTCTGTTCAATGCGGGAGCTTACTCGACTTCCCACTCGAAGAGGCCGGTGGAGAAATTTGCCGGGAGCTGGAGTTCGAGGCGGAGGGCGGTGGTTTTGATGGGGGTGAAGGTGGCTGCGACGGGGGTGCCTTTGGCGATGGGGTAGGGGCCGGCGGCTTGCACGGGTTCCCATTTCCCGTCAGGGGCGAGGTAGGTGATACGCCATGATTTGGGTAAACGGCATTCGCCCACGCCGGTATCGTCGAACCAGGAGACGGTGGTTTTTTTCACGGTGGTGGGTTCTTTGAAGTCGTATTGAATCCACTCTGTCGTGCCTTTGTGGGGCCAGAAATCGAAGTTTCTGGCGAAGCCGTCGGTGGCGTTTTTCGGGATTTGTTGGTCGTTGAGGGCGTCGGTTTCCATGCCACCGCGCTTGAAGGAGGTGGTGATTTTCGCTTGGGAAGCGAGGGTGGGGCGGGCGGGGAGGCGGGTGCCGGAAACGTCGCGCGGGAGCCAGACTGCCATCGGGCTGAGGCCGCGGTTGTTCCAGAAGGCGTAGGGGATGGCGGTGAGGTGGGTTGCTTTAACGGCGGTTTTTCCGCTGGCGTCTCGCTGGGCCTGGCTAGCGTTGGCGACGTCGATGACGGTGATGCCGTTCATCAGATCCGGGCGGAACTGTGGCGTGAATTTTGCGGAGGCGGGGAGGAAGGAATTGAAGACGGCATTTTCGTTATCGATGCCCTCGATGCAGTAAACGACCGGGCCGCGCTCGATGGCGGTGAGGCCTTGGGTGGCTTTGATTTTTTCGTTCCCGGCGACGCGTCGGACGGGCATCGGGAGATCGAGGGAAACTTTGTCGCCGGCGGACCAGGTGCGTTTCAAAAGGAGGTAGCCATTTTCCGGGGTGGCGGAGATTTTCTGGCCATTTACGCTAACGGACCATGCGGCGGGTGCGGGGTTTTCGTAGGTATAGAGATCAGATGGGAGCGGCTTGCCCTGGACCCAGCCGGGGAGGCGGAGGGCGAGGGTGAATTCGGCGGATTTCGCGGGGCTTATGGTGAAATCGACGCGGCCTTCCCATGGGTAGGAAGTTTCCTGAGTGAGCTGGATGGGCTGTCCGGCGACGGTGACTTTGGCGCTGCTTTGGGTGTAAAGATTCGCGTAGAGCGTGTCATTTTTCACCGCATATTCGTAGCCGCCGAGGGAGGCGAGGGTGCGTAGGACATTCGGCGGGCAGCAGGCGCAACCGAACCACGGGGCGCGTCCGGCGAAGCCGTGATTGTTTTTCTCACGGCCGTCGTATTCGAGAGGGTTCGGATAGAAAAAGCGGTCGCCGGAGATGGAAACTCCGCTGAGGAAGCCGTTGTAGAGGGTGCGCTCGAAGACATCCATGTATTTGGCATCGCCGCTGAGGAGGAACATGCGGTGGTTCCAGAACATGAAGGCGATGGCGGCGCAGGTTTCGTTATAACAGCGGTTAGGCAGTTCGTAATCATTGCCGTATGCCTCGCCGGACGCGCGGGCGCCGCAGCCGCCGGTGAGGTGGAGTTTTTTTCCAACGACGTTTTCCCAGATTTTTGAAATGGCAGCTTCGTAACGTTTGTCACCGGTGAGCGCGGCGATGTCCGCCATGCCGCTGTAGAGGTAGTTCGCGCGGACGGCGTGGCCGACGGCTTCGGTTTGATCGACGACGGGCTTGTGGTCCTGGCTGTAATCGCTGCCGCCGTGGCCGCGGTTATCGAGGAAAAAGTGGGCGAGATCGATCCAGCGTTGATCGCCGGTCTGGCGGTAAAGTTTGGCGAGGCCCATCTCGATGACCTCGTGGCCGGGCGCGATTTTCGGTTCGCCATCGCCGAAGTCGTGCTGGAGGAGCTCGGCGCTTTTTAGGCAGATATCTAGCAGTGACTTGCTGCCGGTGGCCTGGGTGTGGGCGAATCCGGCTTCGTAGAGATGGCCGAGGTTGTAGAGTTCGTGGCTGAGGATGGGGTCTTTCAGCCAGCGTTGTGGATCGATCCAGTCGTGGGCCGGGCTGTCCGGGTGCATCGTGCGCCAGGTGTAGAGATAGCCGTCCGGCTCTTGGGCGGCGGCGATGCGGCGGATGAAATCGTTCGATTTCGCGGTGAGCGCGGCGTTTGGCTCTACGGCGAGGCAGAACGATGCGCCCTCGAGGACTTTATAGACGTCCGAGTCGTCGAATGGATAGACGGTGGGAGGTTTATTTTGAAACGTCGTTTCACCTGCTGCGCGGCGTTTCATCGTCTCTGCGGCGAGGTCGAAATTGGTCATGCGCTTCGAGGTTTCGCACTGGCCGAGGGCGAAGGGCAGGGTGACGCGGTTGTTGATTTCCTGGCGGTTTTGCAGGAGTCCGGCGGTCAGTTTCACATCGGTGAAAGGAACCGGGCTAACGGGGTAATCCGCAGCGAAAAGGGCGGAGGGCAGGAGGCAGGCGAGGAATTGGATGATGCGCACGGGGATCTCGAAGTGTTGTTCGTTTTGAATACACGCTATCCCCGAAAAATTACATCCGAAGGCCATTTTCAGGAAATCGAGCCACTTGCATGGATGATTTGGCGGATTTCGTGTATCGAGACGCCGGAATCGTGGGGGCTATTTCACAAAGCGGGGGGAATTCAGCGCCATGGATCGGTGGAAAATAATCTCGTCAATCGGCCTACTATCCGCCGACATTTGCGGCGTGATCCACCCTACCGCTATTGTTTCACCGCTTGCCAGACTTGGGAACAACGTCCGAGTCGGCCCTTTTTGTGTGATCGGCGCGAATGTCGAGCTCGGCGATGAATGTGTCCTGCACTCGCATGTGGTGCTCGAAGGGCATTCGAAATTCGGCCGAGGAAATGAGTTTTTCCCGTTCGCTGCGATCGGCGGCAAATCTCAGGATTTGAAATACATCGGGGAGCCGACCTACCTGGAAGTGGGCGATCACAATGTTTTCCGGGAAAATACAACGGTCCACCGTAGCACGGGTGGTGATGCTCCGACGCGGATCGGTTCGCACAATTTATTCCTGTGCTACTCGCATGTGGCCCACGAATGCCAGCTCGGCAGCCACATCATTCTTTCAAATTCCGTGGCTCTCGCAGGTCATGTGGAAGTTGGCGATTATGCGATCATTTCGGGGGTTGCTGCTATTCACCAATTTTGCCGCGTCGGGATGCACTCGATCATCGGCGGGCTATCGAGGGTGGTTCAGGACGTGCCGCCGTTTATGATCGTGGAGGGCAATCCCTCGCTGACGCGCGGGCTGAATGCCGTGGGCCTGCAACGCCGTGGATTTACCGAAGAAGATATCAGGGACCTCAAAACCGCTTACAAAAAGCTGTTTTTGAAAAAGGACGCCAACCTCGCCATCGCCCTCAGCTCGTTGAAAGCGACCCACACCGGGGATATGCCGCACGTCAGGCATCTAGTTGAGTTCATCGAGAACTCCCAGCGAGGTGTGACGCGTTGAGGTGGATCACTTGATGCCGGTGCCGGTGAGCTTGATGTCGAAAGAGCTTTCGTCCTTGTCGTTGCTCTTGATGTGGATCGCTGCGTTTCTCACGCCGAAGGACTTCGGCTTGAAAGTGACAATGAAGGTGGTGTTCTTGTCCTTGGCGACGCTGGTTTTTCCCAAGCCGGTGACGGTGAATTCCGATTTATTTTTGCCATCCACGGCGATGGAGATGTTCTTGAGCGTGGCGGTTCCGGTGTTCTTGATCGTGAAAGTCTTGGAAACGGATTTACCGACGAGAGCGCTGCCGATGCTTTTCTTGGTGACTCCATCTGTAAGCTCGTCTTTTCCTTGCTGGACGATGATCTCGGGACCACTGGTGATAGGTGGGCTGCCGATAGTGAAACTACCGGCCTGATAGAATGACGTCTTATCGAGGTCGGTGAGATTCAACTCGTAGCCAGCTGTGCCGTCTATATTTGTATAGATGCTGAGCACAGCATTGCCGGATCCTGAGTAAACACTGCCTAGCCGGTAAGCCTCGTAAGACCCGTCTGATGCATATGTCCGTGTGGTGGAGATGTCTCCAGGGAGTCCAGTCATCCCGATGATCGTAAAACCATTGGCAGGTGAGGTTTCAAATTTCCCCGTCCAAGTTCCCGCAGCAACAAAGGGAGCCGTCGAGAATTTGGCGGTGAATGTCAGGGTTTTTCCCACCAGCGCGGCGGGTGCGATGTCCGCATTGGTGATGGCGAAGGCGGAGGTGAGGGAGGCGAGGACAACGGCGGTGACAAGAGGGAGGAATTTCATAGTTCGTGTTATTCGTTCCTCGCTGATATCGGCGGGTTTGCAAGCGCCGAATTCACGCTCACTAGAAATGCTTCCGCCGCCCGGCTGTTATTTCTTCGCAATTCCGGTGAGCTTGATGTCGAACGGGCTTTCGTTCGAGTCATTGCTCTTGATGTGGATGGCGGCGTTTTTCGTGCCTTTGGCGGCGGGCTTGAAGGTGACTTTGAATTGAACGCTTGATTTACTTGGAAGGGTCATTTTTGCGAGCGTACCGACGGCGAAATCATCCTTGTTCTTGCCGTCCTTGGTAATGGATAGGCCGGTGAGCTCGGCATCTCCAAGGTTGGTGATATAGAAGGTTTTCGTCATGCCGGATCTGCCGACCTTAACGGAGCCAAAGCTGATTGAGACTTTCCCGTCGATGAGTTCCTTGGTTTGAGGCTGCTGGACTGAAATTTCAGGGGCGGCTGCGGCCCCTTCGAGAGTGAACGTGCCGGCTTGGCTGGATATTTGTGCAGCGATGCCCGCAGACGCGGTTGTCATGGAAAAAGCGCCCGTGTTCCCGGTGATGGCCAGCGCAAGCTGAGTAAAATCTCGTCCGGGACTGTAGACTCTAGGTAATTGAATTGTGGTTACCGGGAGGCTGGTGGTAACGCTCGTTGCGAGGTAAGTGGTATCGCTGCTCGCCATGTTGCCAGATAGATTGGTGATCGTAAAACCGGTGCCTGGGGCGTCATCGAATGTGCCTTTCCAGACTCCCGATTTAGATGGCAATCCTTCAGACGTCGTAATTGTAAAAATGAAGGACTTTCCCGGCAGTGAGGCAGGGGCAATGTCATCGCTTGTAAGGGCGTTGGCGGACGAAATGGCGGCGATTGTTACAAGGACGGAAATGAGGGGGATTTTCATGGCTTTGGAGAAGTTGGGGAGCAGGCTACATTTTTCGGAAATTTAGACAACGAAAAGCTTGGAGGCAGGATTCAGGAGATTCTGCCGGCGGAGGAATCTTCGCGGTTGACCTGTCGTGGGGCATATTCCTACCGTGCGGCGTGAGCATTCTTAACGGCACCCTTCCCCTGCGCCCCCTTCTTCTAGGGTTGGCCTCCCGTTAACTTTTTCTTTGCTTCACTTTCGTTCCCCGGCCCGCCCATCTTGAGGTGCGTCCACTCCTTTTCCCACTTTCTCCTTTTTTGAAAAATGCATCCGACTTCTCTCTCAAAATACCGGCCGTTTCCGCCGGTTTCCTTGCCTGATCGCACTTGGCCAGATCAGACGCTCACCCACGCCCCGCAATGGTGCTCGGTCGATCTCCGCGATGGCAATCAAGCGCTGCCGCAGCCGATGTCGATCGAGGAGAAACTCGAATTTTTTGACCTGCTCGTGCGGGTGGGCTTCAAACAGATCGAAGTCGGCTTCCCGTCTGCGGCGGACACGGAGTTCAATTTCCTGCGCCGCCTGATCGATGAGAATCGCATCCCGGAAGACGTGACCATCCAAGTGCTGGTGCAGACCCGCGAGCCGTTGATCCGCCGGACCTTCGAGGCGATCGACGGAGCAAAGCGCGCCATCGTCCATATCTACAACTCCACCTCGCCACTTCAGCGCCGGGTGACGTTCGGCGACGCCTCACGCGAGTCGATCAAGCAGATCGCCGTCGATGGTGCAGAGTTGGTGAAAAAACTCGTGCCGACGATCCCGCGCACCGAGGTGGTTTTGCAATATTCGCCCGAGTCGTTTTCCGACACCGAGCTGGATTTCGCCTTGGAATGTTGCAACAGCGTCATCGAAGTCTGGCAGCCGACGCCGGAGCGGAAAATGATCGTCAACTTGCCGGACACCGTGCAGTGGACCACGCCTAACATTCACGCCGACATGATCGAGTGGATGTGCCGGAATTTGAAAAACCGGGAATCGCTCATTGTCTCGCTGCACACCCACAACGACCGCGGCACCGGCGTGGCCGCGACCGAACTCGGCCTGATGGCCGGGGCTGATAGAGTCGAGGGCACGCTCTTCGGCAATGGCGAGCGGACGGGAAATCTCGATATCGTCACCGTCGCGCTGAACTTGAACAGCCATGGCGTCGCGACCGGATTGGATTTTTCCGACCTGCAATCGATCCGCAATGTTTACGAACGGGTCACGCGTCTTTCCGTCTCAGAACGCCAGCCCTACGCGGGTGAGCTTGTTTTCACCGCCTTCTCGGGCTCCCATCAGGACGCGATCAAAAAGGGCCTCGACCGCCGCGAGAAGGAGACCGCCGTTGACCCTAACATTCCGTGGGGCGTGCCTTATCTCACCATCGATCCACAGGACATCGGCCGTTCGTACGAGGCGATCATCCGGATCAACTCGCAGTCCGGAAAAGGCGGCGTCGCCTATGTGCTCGATCGCGAGCACGGCTTCGATCTGCCGAAGACGATGCACCCGCAGGTGGGCAAGCGCATCTACGATCTGGCAGACGAACACGGCCGCGAGCTTTCCACTGATGAAATCCGCGACGCGTTTTTCCGCGAGTTCGTCAACTTGGCAAGCCCGCTGGACGTCACCGATTATGAACTCGTCCATCACACCACCGAGCGTGGGCAGGTCCGTTGCCAAGCGAACATCACGCTCAACGGCGAGGTGAAAGCCATCGAGGGCTTTGGAAACGGACCTATCAACTCATTCGTCCACGCCATGGAAAAAGCCGGCCTGAAGGATTTCAAAGTCACCGACTACCGCTCCCACGCCGTGCGCGGCGGATCGGACGCGAACGCCGCCGCCTATGTGCAGGTCCAGTCCGAAGACGGCCGCATCCTGTGGGGCGCGGGTGTGGATCCGTCTATCGAAATGGCCGGCTTGAAAGCACTCGTGACCGCGTGGAATCTGCTGCGCGTCGGAAACGAATAGGTGGAATAAAAAAGAGCTCGTCCGCGGTGGTGCGGACGAGCCCTGAATTTGAAGAACAGGCAGAAATGCCTAGATCACGGATCAGAAATGGATCGCGTGGCCTTCTGCGGCGAGGGTGGCTTCGTGGATGACTTCGCTCATCGTCGGGTGGGCGTGGATGGTGGCGTGGATGTCGTCGCTGGTGAGTTCTTGGTCGAGCGCGAGGCCCATTTCGGCGATGAGTTCCGTAGCGTTCTCGCCGATGATGTGTGCGCCTAGCAGCTCGCCGTGTTTCTTACCATAGAGGAGTTTTGCAAATCCATCGGGCTCACCGGAGGCGATGGCCTTACCGATGGCGACGAATGGAATTTTTCCGACGATGTATTCGATGCCTTCCGCCTTCAGCGCGCGCTCGGTTTTTCCAACAGAAGCGACTTGCGGGTGGCAGTAGGTGCAGCCGGGGAAATTGGTGACTTTGCGCGGCTTGTGACCTTCGACATAGAGACCTTCGACGCATTGCACGGCCTCGAACGAAGCAACGTGGGCCAGCCATGGCGGGCCGGTGATGTCGCCTGCGGCATAGACGCCGGGGATGGAGGTTTCGTAGCTATCGCCGACTTTGATGTAGCCGCGATCGAGTTCCATTGGTAGGCCGCCGGGAAGGACGGGCTGGATGCCGATGGCGACGAGGCAGACGGGAGCAGTGATGGTGCCGTTTTCCTTCGGGCCTTCGAGGGTGAGGGAAACGGAAGTGCCGTTGTCCACTGCGTTGGTGATCTTGGTGTTAGTGAGCACGCGGATTCCCTGTTTGATAAGGGATTTCTCCAATGCATCGCCGACTTCATCATCCTCGACGGGGAGAATGCGCGGGGCCATTTCGACGAGCGTCACCTTGGTGCCGAAAGCGTTGTAAATGTAGGCGAACTCGACGCCGATCGCGCCGGCACCGATGATGATCATTTCCTTCGGCTGCTCCATCAGGATCATCGCTTCTTTCGAGCCGATGACGCTGGTGCCGTTGAATGGGAGATTCGGCAGGCCGCGGGATTTGCAGCCAGTGGAAACGAGGATGTCTTTGCCTTCGTAAAGTGTGCGGCTGCCGTCGTTGCCGATCACGCCGACTTTGCCGGTGCCTTCGATGGAGCCGATGCCGCGGATGTAATCGACCTTGTTCTTCTTGAAAAGGAACTCGATGCCGCCGGCGAGTTTGTCGGAAACCTTGCGGGAGCGGCCGATGACGGCGGACCAGTCGTAGGAAAGCCCTTGGATCTGGAAACCAAACTCAGCGGCGCGGTGGGCGAGGGTGTGATAGAGCTCGGCATTTTTCAGGAGAGCCTTGGTGGGAAGGCAGCCCCAATTGAGGCAAGTGCCCCCGGCGCGGTCTGCTTCGACACAGGCGACTTTTTTTCCGAGTTGGGCAGCGCGGATGGCGGCGACGTAGCCGGCAGGGCCGCCACCGATGACAATGAGATCGTAGGCCATAAGATTAAGAGATGCAGGTTTGCGGCGGGAACCTGTCGATACCGGGCGGGATTGTCAAAGATGGAAAGCCGTTAAACGAGGGTCTTGAATGTTTCCCGGCGCATTCGCAGTATTCGCGGCGTGTATAAACCGTCGCCGAATCTGGTGTTTGTCCTGTTTCTCGCCGTCGTGGGGATCGCGGGCATCGTCCTGTGGAAGTCCGGAAATACGGCCTCTCTCCAAGACGCAGACCTGCCCCTACCCATGCCAGCAACCGGCGAGGTGGACCAGCGCTTCAATTTCCCTACCGCCTTCCAAACCACGCAAATCCCTACCGCTACACGCTTTGATCCGCCGCTCGGCACCCAGCATCTCGGCCTCGTTTACAACGCCCAGAAATTCTGGGACATGAACGACACCCGCGGCGGCCACCACACCGGCGATGACCTAAACGGCATCGGCGGCATGAACACCGACCTCGGCGATCCGGTTTACGCCACGGCGGACGGCCTCGTGCTCTACGCTGGCGAGCCTTCGCCGGGGTGGGGGAAACTGATCGTCATCGCCCACAAAACGGCGGACGGGCGCACGCTGCACTCGATGTATGCGCATCTGCACAAAATCGAGACGTCCATCGGATCGCTCGTCGCGCGGGGCGGGAAAATTGGCAGCGTCGGCACTGCGAACGGCTACTATCCAGCGCACCTCCATTTCGAAATGCGGGCCAGCGATGCCGTGGACATTGGCGCAGGTTACGCCAGCAATCCGCTCAACCACCTCGATCCCATGGGCACCGTGAACTCACTCAGAAACGCCACTGCGGACGATCTATCACCCGCGCCCCTCGGCAAGCTGCTTCGCAAATAGATCATGCGGGAAATCAAGATACTCGGGATTTTCGGCAGTCTCCGGGCCGTCTCTTCGCATCGGTCCCTGCTCGCCGCCGCAGCCAGTCTGGCACCCGCCGAAACTCCGATCAATAAACAGTCGGCGTGATATCTCATGCGGGGGCAAATCGCGACCGCAGTGATTCACCATTTCCGCCTAGCTATCCCCACCCACCCCTGATAGCAAAAGCATCACATGCAGAAAGCGGAAACGGTCAACGGCACCTTGGGGATCCCGCACAAGACCGTGGCGAGCATGGACCAGGGTGCTTTCACGTTGGAACACCGCCTCGCCTCCGCCGCTCAGCTTCGGGACACCCATGCCCGGGTCATCCAGCAGCTCATCGAGGCCGATGAGATCATCGCCCAGGCCCATTATGAAAAGGCAGAGTATTCAAATGCCCTCGCCGCCCGTCAGCGCATCGTCGCCCTGATTCCCCGGGATGCCGAGCCACTGAAATGGGCCGATGCCCAGCATAACGTGGCGTTCATTTTCTATCATCTCGCCCGCCATGCCGATGCCGTGGCTGTTTTCCGGGAAATCCTAGCCATCAAAGAGCAAGTGCTGGGTCCGCACGATCCTTCGCTCGCCAGCTCCCTCAATAATCTAGCGGAATTGCAGCGGGTCCAGGGCAAGCTGGCGGAGGCAGAGCCGCTCTACCGCAGAGCCATTGCCATCGGTGAGAAAACGCTGGGAAAGGATCATCCTGACGTCGCCATTTGGCTCAGAAATCTAGCAAGTTTGCAAAAAACCCGGAGCACCCTAGCGAAAACGGATCCACTCAGCCTCCAAGCCATCGACATCAGCGGGGAAACGCCGGGAGACGACCGGGATCTCGCCACCCGACTCAACAACCTCGCGGGCTTGCTACAAGATCAGGGCAAGCTCGCGGAGGCGGAGCCTCTCTACCGCCGTGCCATCACCATCGGCCAGGAAACACTGGGCAGGGACCACCCGGATATCGCCATCCGGCTCAATAATCTAGCAGTCCTGCTGAAAGACCAAGGCAAGCTCACAGACGCAGAGCCGCTTTGCCGCCGGGCCATCGCCATCGGTGAGGCAAAGCTGGGCAAGGACCACCCCGCCGTCGCCACGTCCCTCAACAATCTGGCGAGCGTCCTGAAATCCCAAGGCAAGCTGGCCGAGGCGGAGCCGCTCTGCCGCCGGGCCCTTGCCATCGGCGAGGAAAAGCTGGGCAAGCACCACCCGGCCGTCGCCACCTGGCTCAACAACCTGATGAGCTTGCTGCAAGAACAAGGCAAGCTGGCCGAGGCCGAGCCGCTTTGCCGCCGGTCCATCGCCATCGGTGAGGAAACGCTGGGCAAGCACCACCCGGACGTCGCCACCCGGCTCAACAATCTGGCGCTTCTCCTCCAAGATCGAGGCAAGCTCGCAGACGCGGAGCCGCTCTACCGCCGGGCCATCGCCATCGGCGAGAAAACGCTGGGCAAGGACCATCCGGATGTCGCCACCCGGCTCAACAATCTAGCAGGCTTGCTGAAAGACCGCGGCAATCTGGCAGAAGCAGAGCCGCTCTACCGCCGGTCCATTGCCATCGGTGAGGAAACGGTGGGCAGGTATCACCCGGACGTCGCCACCCGGCTCAATAACTTGGCAGATCTATTGCAACACCGAGGCAATCTAGCGGAGGCAGAGCCGCTCTACCGCCGTTCCATCGCCATCGGCGAGGAAACGCTGGGCATGGACCACCCGGATATCGCCACCCGTCTCAATAATCTAGCCGGTTTGCTGAAAGACCAAGGCAAGCTGGCGGAGGCCGAGCCACTTTGCCGCCGGGCCATCGCCATCGGTGAGGAAAAACTGGGAAAGGACCACCCGCAGGTCGGAACCTTTCACAACAACCTAGCGAGCATGTTGAGAGCCCAGGGCAAGCTGGCGGAGGCCGAGCCGCTCTATCGCCGGGCTCTCGCCATCGGTGAGGAAAAGCTGGGCAAGGACCACCCGGAAGTCGCCACCTCTCTCAATAATCTAGCAGTCCTGTTGCAAGACCAGGGCAAGCTGACGGAGGCCCAGCCGCTCTACCGCCGCATGTTGGGGATCATGTTTCTCCACCGCATACTCAATGGCACGCCTTACCAGCACGAGGAGACCAACATCGAAAACTATACCGGCCTCCTCAAGAAAATGTACCGCAGCCCGGAGAAAATCGCAGCAGAGATCCGGGCCGTCGAGTGGGCCGTCGAGCAGGCCGTCGAGCGCGCTTTCCGAGCGCAAGCGAGGTCGGGTGAGTGAAGGTAGTCAGCGATCTAGCAGGATCGCTCCATTCAACAATTCACCAATCATTTTCTGTAACAATCTGTCCTGTCATACCACTTTTCGAAAATTGTTATCACTTCCAGAGCAACAGACGTCTGCAAGTAGTGAAGGGCGGTGGCGCTATCGAGACCACCAAGGGCATGAAAAGCGGTGCTCTCGGATCGACGAGTTGGAAGATATCCAGTTTCCCACGGAATTGGGCAATGATGGCGCTTGAGTCCAACAGAAATCCTTTCTGTTATTCCCATGTTCCGGGCTGACCGGTAGCGCGAAGGACGAAGTCGCAAATCGGAGATGCGAGAAACGGTTTACTGGGAGCTGGATTGGAAGTCGCCGTCCGTGAGGAAGGCGCGGGCTTCTCCTACAAGGAATAGCGAGCCGGCGACGAGCACCGGATCTTCGTGGGAAATGGCGGCGGTGAAGGCTTTTTCAAACGTCTCGAATACGCTGTGAGGCGGGGCACTTTCCGGGAGGTGGGTGGCGAGGTCTGCGGGATTGACGGCGCGCGCGGTATCGACGGGGCAGAGGAAAATTTCCGAAGCAAGCGGGGCGAGGATGGCGAGGATGCCGCGGATGTCCTTGCCGCCGACGGCGCTGAAGACGAGCGCGGCTTTTTTTCCGGGATAGGAAGCGCGCCAGGTGGCGGCGAGCACTCCGGCGGATTGAGGGTTGTGCGCGCCGTCGAGCACGATGCCGGGGCGGATGACCTCGAAGCGGCCGGGCCAATCGACGCTGGTGAGCCCGTAGCGCACGCTGTCCGAGCTGAGCTGGAATCCGGCGCGGTGGATGGCGGTGACGGCGAGCGCGGCATTCCATTTCTGGTGCTCGCCGGCGAGGGCCATCGGATAGCCTAACAGCGGCTCCTTGATGAACTCGATGGGTGCACGGAGTTCGTTAGCTTCCTTTTCGAGGACGAAGCGCACGCCGGGAGTTTGCGGGGCGGAGATGATCGGTTTTCCAGTGACGAAGATGCCGGCTTTTTCCAGTGCGATCTTCTCCAGCGTATCGCCGAGCCACTGCATGTGATCGAGGCCGATGGGGGTGATGACGCAGATGTCTGCGGGAACGGCGGTGGTGGCGTCGAGCCTGCCGCCCATGCCGGTTTCCAGGACAATGACCTCGCATTCGCATTTCCTGAACCAGCGCATGGCAAGGACGACGGTGATTTCAAAAAACGTCGGGTGCGTTTCCATCCTCTCACAGATTTCCCGCAGCTCGGTGAGCATGGCGGCGCAGGAGTCCTCGGGGATCTCGCGGCCGGAGACCTTGACGCGCTCGCGGTAGTCGATGAGATGGGGTGAGGTGAAAAGCCCGCAGCGTTTCCCGCAGGCGCGGGCGATGCTGTCGATCATCGCGCAGGTGCTGCCTTTCCCGTTAGTCCCGGCGACGTGGATGACCGTCACGCCGTGGGCCGGATGGGCGAGATACTCCTTGAGCAGGTGGCGCGGTCCGTCCAGCCCGAGTTTGATCCCGAACATCTGGGTGGAAAACAGCCAATCAATTGCCTC
>JBBRYQ010000079.1:0-23779 GCA_038237425.1 Verrucomicrobiales bacterium | reverse complement strand
GGTGATGACGCCGACTTTGACGTCTTCCTTGTTCGGCAAGCCGAGGTGTTCCTTCGGCGTGACGTAGCAGAGCATGGCGCAGCCGTACCAGCCGATCATGGCGGCACCGATGCCGCTGGTGATGTGGTCATAGCCGGGGGCGATGTCGGTGGTCAATGGTCCGAGGGTGTAGAAGGGGGCTTCGTGGCACCATTCTAACTGCTTGGCCATGTTTTCCTCGATCATGTGCATGGGGACGTGGCCGGGGCCTTCGTTCATGACTTGGCAGCCTTTTGCCCAGGCTCTTGTGGTGAGTTCGCCTTGGACTTCTAACTCGCCGAACTGGGCTTTGTCATTGGCATCGGCGATGGAGCCGGGGCGGAGGCCATCCCCGATGGAGAAGCTAACATCATAGGCGGCGCAGATGTCGCAAATTTCATCCCAGTGGGTGTAGAGGAAATTTTCCTTGTGATGGGAGAGGCACCACTTGGCCATGATCGAGCCACCGCGGGAGACGATGCCGGTCATGCGGCTGGCGGTCATGGGGACGAAGCGCAGCAGGACGCCGGCGTGTATGGTGAAGTAATCGACGCCTTGCTCGGCCTGCTCGATGAGGGTGTCCCGATAGAGTTCCCAGGTGAGGTCCTCGGCCTTACCGTTCACCTTTTCGAGCGCCTGATAGATCGGCACGGTGCCGATGGGGACGGGGGAGTTGCGCAAGATCCACTCGCGGGTGGCGTGGATGTTTTTCCCGGTGGAAAGGTCCATCACGGTGTCGGCACCCCATTTGGTGGACCAACGCATTTTTTCGACCTCTTCCTCGATGGATGAGGCGACGGCAGAGTTGCCGATGTTGGCGTTGATCTTCACGAGGAAGTTGCGGCCGATGATCATCGGTTCACATTCCGGGTGGTTCACGTTGAGCGGGATGATGGCGCGGCCAGCGGCGACTTCGGATCTAACGAACTCGGGCGTGATCTCGGCGGGGATGCGCTGCGGGAAGCGTTGGAAAATGTTAGGCGTGTAGGGGCTGTTGGGAAGCTGGGTCGAACCGGCGTGCTGCTTGTCCAGGTTGTTGCGAACGATGTCTTCCTTTTGATCGGCGATTTGCGCGCGGCGCATGTTTTCGCGGATGGCGATGAATTCCATCTCAGGGGTGATGATGCCTTGGTCCGCGTAGTATTTCTGGGTGACGGGCTTGGCAGTGGCGCGGAGCGGCTGGCGGCGCTCGGCAGTGAGGCCGGGGAATTCGATGAATTTGTTAGCACGCTCGGACTGCGAGGCGTATTCGGCGTGTTTCTCGGTGAGGTAGCCGTTGTCCTGCGGCTGGACGGGGCGGCCGTCGTAGGCTTCCACATCGCCGCGGGCGAGGATCCAGTCGCGGCGGAGGGCGGGGAGGCCTTGGTCGGAGGTGCCGGAGAAAGCAGGGTCGCCCCACGGGCCTGAGCAATCATAGACGCGGACCGGGGCGTTTTTCTCGATGCGACCGTTGAATGCCTTGGTGTCAGAAAGAGTGATCTCGCGCATTGGAACTCGGATCTGCGGGTGGATCTGGCCCTCGACGTAAACGCGGGTGGAGGCGGGGAGTGGAGCGAGGGAGGCGTCGTGGGTTTCAGCGGTGGAGCCGGTGGTTTCTTCGGGAGAGATCATTGGAATAGGTTGAGAGTTGATGGTTGATGGTTGAGAGCTGGAGGAAGAGATTGAAGAAAAAGATAGCTAGTGGTGGAAATGAAAAAGGCCGTGCGGGTGAGGCACGGCCGGGAAGGGGAAACTACTGGATGTTTCGACTTCCTACGGCGGCATGACCCGCGTCAGGTTCGGAGGGTGTATTCCGCGCGTCGGAAAATCTCGGCTCCATGATCGTGGAGCTCCCCTGTCGTGTGCTGGGAAGATGGACTGTGCCGGGGGAGGTGCCAAGCGGGAATTTTTCCCTAGCCTAAGACAAAAAAAGACCGGCCCGCGCTGCCATGATTGCGCGAACCGGTCCATCACTATGTTGGGTTTTCGTTTTCCGGGAAAATTTGTCCTTATTTGGTGATCGCACCGTTCATGCCATCAGGGAAAAAGAGGCCTTTGTCTGCATTCACGGCACCGTAAACGATGTTCAGGACCTGGCGTGTGCTGCGGCTGAAGACGATCGAGTTGCTATCGGTCGGGACGAGGTTGGCAGTTCCATTTTTCATGAGTGGTTGGTCCATATCTACCAGCGTATTATCAAGCGATTGACGGACTTGGGAAATTTTCTTCACCAGATGCCGGACGGCGTTACCTTGTGAATAGAGCAGGGTGCGCACGATGCCCGCATGATAGGCCTCCACTCCGAGGATACCTGCGGCAGCTTCGAGGATGCCTTTGTCGGTGAGCAAAGGGCTAGCCCCTTTATATGCCGTTACGCCGACGTCTTCGAAAATGAAAGCTCCGATGAGAAAGTTTAACTCGTTGGCGAACGGATCGAAATAGTTAAGGCCGATCAATTTGCCGAGGGCGTCGAAGCTGTGGTGAAGGTCGATTTTGGGGCGGGCGACAATTTCCGCTCCGTTAGCGGTGAGCGCCTCACGGATGAAACGGACGTGGTTCGCTTCATCGGCAGCAATTTCGTTTGCATAATCTTCGAAAGCGGGGGTGGAGAATTGCACCTTTGATTTCTTTTTCACAATTACCTTGCCGGCTTGTTGTCCATCGCTGCCGTCCACGTCGATGACTGCTCCCTCAAGGCCCTCGCCGGTGGTGGCTTGGAGGTAATATTCGGCCTCAAGGTATTCGAGGTTGAGTGCGAAGTTCAGAACGGCGACGTCCGTGGCATTCGGACCAGCAAAGGCGGCAGCGGCTCTGACAGGAGATGAAAGAGCGGCCAAACCGGCGGTTCCAGCAGTGGCAAGGCCGATCTTTTGGAGGAAATTGCGGCGTCCTCCGGTATTAAGGCATGGTCTGTTCAATTCATCGATGAGTGATTGCGGATTCATAATTTTCGATTGGTTTGTTGGATAGTTCTTAAGACAAACTTTCGATAGACGCGCTCCGAGTAATTTCCCAACTATGGTTGGTGCGCATTCGCCATAGCCCTATAACGAATTTAAAACTACCCAAAATGAGCTGCTTCGCTTATTTAAACGAAGAGTTTTTTTCCGAGTCTTCCGATCATCGCCGCAATGGTAAGGACTTCTTTTGAATCCTCGTCGCTGCGGCAGTAGACGCCGTAGGTGAACGCTTCCGGCAGGAGGAATTCGAACGTGCGGATGGAGGTGAGTCCGTTGCCGTCGTCACCGAGGCGCGGCATGACATCGCCCGGAGCCAATAACACTCCCAGCCCAGCCAGTGCTGCCGCCGCCGCTTCCTTCTCACAGCCGAACCGGATCGTATTCGCTGGTTGCACGCCATAAGCGTAGTCGCACCACATCAGGAGGAACGATGCAAATCCGGTGACTACGCCGCGGTCCGGAATGAGGATCGTACCGCGTAGAACCTCGGGAAAACTGAAGTTAACCACATTGAACGGATAGAAATCCGAATTCCATGCAACGGTGATTCCGCGTTCGTGGCGAATGACTGCTTCTTGGATTTCCGGAGAAAGGCCCGCTCGGAGGAAGCGGCCCGTGAGGACGACGTCGTATTGGCTGGAGGCGAGTGCCTCCGTCCAGTTAGGAGCAAGATCGCAAATTTCCACGGATGGGTTTCCAGCGATTTCCTCTTTAAGAACCATGCCGAACCACGAGTGGTCGATGGCGACGAGCACCTTCCTATCCATTCGCCGCCCGAGCGCACGCATCACATCATTGAATGCGAGATAGGCGTCGCAGACTTCGTTTACATTTTTCAGGAAATGCTGGCCTGCGGTGGTGAGGCGGGCACCTGTGGCAGACCGTTCGAAGAGCACCAGACCGACGGCAGATTCCAACTTTGAAATCATCAAGCTCACGCTGGGCTGGGGGATTTTCCAGCGCTTACCGGTTTCCGTAAAACTGCCGGTCTCCGCGAGGTGGCGGAAAACAATGAGGCTGTTGAGATCGATGTCCATGGTGGCATCAGGCGGAAACCGCGGCGTTGAGGCGGGATTTTAAATCCGAATAGGGATGATGTTTGCGAAGCACCGCGGTGAACCGATAGCTCGGCCAGATAGATTTTCCGCCATCGCTTGGGGTGGCGGTGATGTCTGGATAGAAGGTAACATCGTGACGGGGCCCTTCATTAGCTAGAATTTCTCCGCCAGCGGCTTTGAATTCAGTTAGGAGAGCGGAGGCTGCGCCAGGATCGCCCGCGTCGTCGATGGCCCATTTCAGGTTCTTTAGATCGGCGGGCCGGGTGGGTGGTTTGCCTTTGGCGGAGATTCTCCAAGGAATCGGGCCGAGATCGACCAGTTCCATCCGGTCCGAGGGCTGCAGACTGATGCCGAAATAGACATCGCACTCGGCGTTGAGCAGCGCGTTCTTATAACGGGCCGACTCGATTTTGAGAAAACAGGGACGGAAGGCGTCATTGATTTTCAGCCGGGCGAGAAACTCAGTGAACAGCCCGCCACGGAAAAACTCGCCCGCCGCTGCGAAACGCAAGATACGGCCGCTCTGATGGAGCGAGCGCACGCCGTCCTCCAGATGCCGAAGACCGCGCGACAATGGTCCCATTCGGCCTAACAATCCTTTGGCGAATTCGGTCGGCTGGAGCTGTCGGTCGTTCTCCTCGAAGAGTTTCCGGCCGACGGCTTTCTCTAATTCCTCGCAGGCCCGCTTCACGTTCGCGCGGGTGGTGTGCAGCTCGATGGCGGCATTTGCGTAGGAACTCTCGTGGCAGAGAGTGGAGAAAATTTCCAGTTGGCGAAAACTGAGGTCAGGAAGGGCGTGCAGGTCAGGCTGCTTTTTTTGCTGAATCTCATTCATTCGGGTCTGTCAAAATGCCGCGGACCTTGGTTACATCAAGGATTTTCTCATTCGGGGCGGTGAAAATTCCGGTGAGATGAAATTTGATTAAAGAATTTCTTGATTCGCGCCGCCGATTCCCCAAGGGTCCGCCCGTGCACCGGGGCGTAGCTCAGCCTGGTAGAGCGCCGCGTTTGGGACGCGGATGTCGTCAGTTCGAATCTGGCCGCCCCGACCACTCTCACTCAGAGAGTTGTGTCAATTCCGGTGCACTCGGGCTCTTCGCTTTCGGAGGCATTTGAGACCCAAGTTTTAGGCAACTGTCTCTTGAAACTTCATTTACGTCTCTCCAAGCTGCGCATGTGATTCCAAACGTCCTCGCTGAACGATACGCCTCTCCCGCCCTCCAATCCATCTGGTCCGCTGAGGGCCGCATCGTGCTTGAGCGCGAATTCTGGATCGCTGTCATGAAAGCCCAGCGCGATCTCGGGCTCGATGTGCCGCAGGACGCGATCGATGCTTATGAAAAGGCGAAGGACAGCGTCGATCCGGCATCGATCATGGCCCGTGAAAAAATCACCCGCCACGATGTGAAGGCACGCATCGAGGAATTCAACGACCTCGCCGGACACGAGCAGGTCCACAAAGGAATGACCTCGCGTGACCTGACGGAAAATGTCGAGCAGCTCCAAGTCTATCGCTCGCTGCTAATCATCCGCGACAAGACGGTGGCCGCTCTCCGACGTTTTCGCGAGCGTTCGGAACAATGGAGCGAGCTTATTCTAACCGCCCGCACTCACAACGTCGCCGCCCAACCGACTACGCTAGGCAAGCGCGTGGCGATGTTCGGCGAGGAACTACTCAGCTCGCTCACGGCGCTCGATGCAGTGATCGCCACTTACGCCGTGCGCGGCCTCAAGGGCGCGGTCGGCACGCAGATGGACCAGCTTTCCTTGTTTGAAGGCGATGCCGAAAAAGTCGCGGATTTGGAAAAACGCGTCGTCGCCCACCTCGGCATGCCTGCCGTGTGGACGAACGTGGGCCAAGTTTATCCACGGTCGCTCGATTTCCGAGTGGTTTCCGCGCTAACTGATCTTGCGTCCGGTCCTTCATCCTTCTGCAAAACTCTGCGGCTGATGGCCGGAAACGAAACCGCCAGCGAGGGATTCGCGCCCGGCCAGACCGGTTCCAGCGCCATGCCGCACAAGATGAACTCGCGATCCTGCGAGCGCGTGAACGGCTTCCATGTGATTCTCAAAGGTTACCTCGCGATGGCCGCCGGACTTGCTGGCGACCAATGGAATGAGGGCGATGTCTCCTGTTCCGTCGTCCGCCGGATCATGCTGCCGGATTCGTTCTACACCATCGATGGCCTGTTTGAAACGTTCCTAACCGTGCTCGACCAGATGGACGCCTACGAAGCCGTCATCGGTGCGGAAACTGCGCACTATCTGCCGTTCCTGATGACTACCACGATCATGATGGAAGCCGTGAAATCCGGAGTCGGTCGCGAGACCGCGCACAAGGCGATCAAGGAGCACGCCGTCGCTACCGTGAAGGACCTGCGCCTCGGCGTCATCGACCGCAACGACCTCGTCGAGCGCCTCGCCGACGACAGCCGCCTCGGGCTTTCGCGCGATGCTCTGGGCGCCATCCTTGCCCGTGGCGACAACGAGTCCGGCGCTGCCAAAGCGCAGATCGCCGCGTTTGCTGGTGCAGTTAGAAAACTTGAGGCCGCTAGCCCGCAAGCTGCCGCTTACGGTCCTGGGACGATTCTTTAGTTTTCACGTGGTTGTGGCGTCTCGCCGCATCGTCACCTGAGAGATCGTTGCGGCGAGACGCCGTAACCACGTTCACCATCACCTCCGCGGTGCCAGCAGTCCGTATTTCGGGCTGAACAAATACGCGGCGATAAATAACAGCCCCAGCACGATCACGATCGCCGGGCCCGGCGCGATGCCGAATTTTCCTGAAAGCAGTACCGCTCCGATCGACCCGACACCACCGATCAATCCGCCGCCCCAGAACAGCGCTGAGGTCCTGTCTGTGAGCAGTGAAACCGTCGCCGCCGGAGTGACTAACAAGCCGACGGAAAGCACGCACCCCACCGCCTGCAGCGAGGAAACCAGCGCCAGCACCAGCAGTGCGAAAATCAGATACTGGATAAAACGCACCGGCACGCCCTGCGCCGCCGCTACGTTCGGCTCGAAGAGTGTTAGTAAGATCGGCCGCATCAGCAGATTGGTGATGATGAGCGTGAACGCGCCGATTCCGAAGGCGATCCAGATGTCCGCATTGCCCACGGCGATGATGTCGCCGAAGAGCCAGTGCTCCAGCTCCTGGCGCGTGTCGAGCTTCGGAAGCAGGGCGATTCCCGCGGCGAATGCCGCTGTGTAGAGCACCGCGAGCGCGGTTCCTTGTTCTACCCGGTTTCCTCTGGCCACCGCCACCGAGCCGAGACCTACCAACAGCGCGGCGAACATCGCGCCGAAGAATGCGTTCCACTGGCTCAGTGCACCGGTTAGGAAAATCGCCAGCGCGATGCCCGGTAGCATCGTGTGGGAAAGTGCCGATACCGAGAGCGCGCTCCGCCGCAGCACGATGAAGCCGCTGAAGAAGCCGTTGGCAAAGCCGATGAATCCGGCGGTGGCCAGTGCGCGCTGATAGAATGGATTGCTGAGAAGATCGGAAAACATGTCAGTGTGCGGCCGGCTCGTAGAAGGTTTTCTCAATCAGCTCCGGCGTCAGGATTTCCGTTACGGGCCCGAAAGCGAGGGGGCGCGTGGCCAGCACGAGTGCCTCGTCGAACAGGTGTGGCACCGTATTGAGATCGTGATGGGAGGCGATCACCAGCCGGCCTTCATGCGCCAGTTTGGCGAGTAGATCCCCGAGTAGATGCGAGGCATTTCTATCAAGACCGGTGAACGGCTCGTCCAGCAGAAGCACGTGGGCCTCCTGCGCCAACGCCCGGGCGAGGAACGCGCGCTGCTGCTGCCCGCCGGACAACTCGCGGATCTGGCGGTCTTGCAGGTCGTTCAGATTGAGCGAATTGATCGCCCGGTCCACTGCTTGCGAGTCTTCTTCAGAAAACTTCCGCCACCAGCCGGTCTGCGGGTAACGCCCCATTTCTACCAGCCCGCGCACGGTGATCGGGAACGACCAGTCCACCTCCTCGCGTTGCGGCAGATAGGCGAACTCGCGCGACCACTTTTTCACCGCCGTCCCGCGCCATCGTATCGTGCCGGCCGACCGTGGGACCAGCCCGGCGATTGCTTTGAGCAGCGTGCTTTTTCCCGCACCGTTAGGGCCGATCAAGGCCACGCGGTTGCCGCAGGACGTCGCGAGTGAAACTTTTTCCAGCGCCAGCACCCGCCGGTAGCAGACGGTGAGATTTTCGATCACCAGCTCGTGGTGGTGTCCGTGATGGGCGCAGCAGTCGTGATGGGCATCGCTCATTTCGTGGCGGGGAGGGGGAGTTCGAGCAAATCATCGATGTCGCCATCGGCATCGAAAACGTGGGTGAAAGTGTCCTGTCCGGGAGGCTCCAGGGTTAGTTTTGCAAACCGGTGCTCACCTGTGGCCGGAGTGTTTTTCCAACGCACGATCAGCGAAACATGCGGGTTCTGCGGGTCCAGCTCCAGTTTGCCCATGATCGGCATTTGCTCCGGGGAAATTGCCGGACCTGACCTGCCCGTATCGATTTTCACCTCCGCAGCCAGCGCCGAAAGCACCAGTCGGAACGGAGTCGTTGCTGGCTTTTCGGTCTCTGGAGCGGCTACCGCCGGAGCATCCACTATCATCCGCGCTGAGGTCACTCGCAGCAAGCCCATCCCCGTCGCGATCAGAGCGATGGTGAGGAGGAAAAAACGAACAAGGGGTGAGCCGCGCACGCCGGGAAAATGCTGCCGACTTTCCCAATATGCAAGAAACTTGCATCACGCGACCTTGGGCTGTGGAGGGCATCAGCGCTTTGAGAGGTAGGCTCGCTTTCCGAAAAAGATCTCCATCCCGGAAAAAACTCCCGCCCACTCACCTTGATCTCGGAGCGCCCATCCCAAGTCAGCGCGTGCGCCAAACCCCAAAGCGGTGATGCTCACCGCACTCAAAAAGTGAAGCGGTGATATGATTCCCATTGGCTTTCGTCTGCGCTCCGGTTGCGCGGGAGAAATGAATTTCGCGGTCCGTTGGTTTTTCTGGAAAAGTCCGGTTCCCTCACCATGGTCTGCGCATGTCGATGACGCGCTTTCAAAAACTGGCCACTGCGGCCTTGGTTTCCGTGCTGGCACTGATGTTTGTGGGGGCGATCGTGCGCGTGACGGGTGCGGGGATGGGCTGTCCGGATTGGCCGACCTGCTGGGGTTGCCTGATTCCGCCAAGGTCGGTGGAGCAGGTGGATTTCGACAAACTGCCGCTGGAGAAATTCCAAGCGAAGGCGAAACGAATGGGGCGCGATCCGGCGTCGATCACGCGTGAGTCGCTGCGGGCCGAGTTTAATCCACGGCACGTGTGGACCGAGTTCATCAACCGGATGTTCAGCTTGCCCGTCGGATTTTTCTCGCTGGCCACCTTCATCGCCGCTTTCTGGCAGCGGGAAAAACGGCCGCTGGTTTTCTGGATGGCGTTTTCATCGTTCATCCTCGTGCTGGCGAATGCGTGGATGGGCGCGCGGGTGGTTTACAGCGGGTTGTCTCCGGGAGTGCTAACGACACACCTGGCGATGGCCATGACCCTGATCGGCACGCTGACGTATTGTGCGTGGCGGGGAACGGATGCACCGTGGAGAATCGAGATGGAGCAGGCCGGTCGATCCCGGATGCGGAGGGTGGTCACCCTATTTCTGCTAGTCATTGTGGCCGAGGGAATCTTCGGCTCGCAGGTGCGTGAAATGACTGACGAGCTCGCCAAATCCCATTTGAACATGCCTCGTTCGGCGTGGATTCCCGAGTTGGAGAGATCATGGATGTATTTGCTGCACCGGAGTTTCTCGTGGGTGGTGTTGGGCGGTGCGTTGATCGGCTGGAATCTAACCAAGAAGCATCGAGCGGGTGGTGCGGGTAAGGTGGAGAGGGTCGTGCTGGGGATTGTCATCGCACAGATGCTGCTGGGCGTGATCATGGCACGCATCCACATCTACAACTGGGTGCAGGTGGTGCACGTAGGGCTTGCGGCGCTGCTGCTGACCTTTGTCTGGCTGTGGCGGTTCGGGCTTTCGGGTGTTAGGAAATAATAGCAGCCGTGGTGGCCGTGAGCCCGCGTGCGAACTAACTTTCCAAGCGCTCTACCAGCACTTCGTGCCGCTGGCCGTTCACGGTCATCACGATGTGCTTCCGGCTGGTTCCCGCAACGGGATAGGAGACAGGTGTCGCCACGCATTTCACCGGAGCTGGTGTGGAAACCACCGCGGGTGCGGGCGCGGGTGCTGGCTTTACCGGAGCCGCTGGCGTGCCTTTTACTAACGCTTCGACTTGCTGCGGAAACATCGCGAACAGCACTGCTGTTTCGTCATCGGTCGGCAGGCCCTTTTCGGCGCACTGCTTGCGATAGCCTTCCAGTCCCGGAGCAAGCAAATCCGCCGGGCGCTCGGTGATGACCTTCTGCCCGCTCTTTTGCACCTGCGCGAGAATCTCCGGATGGATCGGCCCGGGCGTTTTGCCGTATTTTCCAAGAGCGATGTCCTGCGCAGGTTGGCAGATCATTTTCCAACGGCCGAATTTGATGTTCATCATCGCCTGCGTGCCGACGATCTGGGAGGTGGGCGTGACCAATGGAATCCAGCCGAGCGCCTCACGCACGACCGGGATTTCCCGCACGACTTCATCGAATTTGTCCGCCATGCCTTGTTCGGCGAGTTGGTTGCGGAAGTTGGAAAGCATGCCGCCGGGGACTTGGAATACGAGGATGTCCGAATCCACGCGTTCGTTGGCAGGACTCGTGAATTTCGAGAGTTGTTGATAGACTTCCTCGAAATGGAGGCGGAGTTCCTGGAGTTTTTTCGGATCGAAATCAGGCCGACGCGAATGCCCTTCCAACAGCGCGAGCATGCGCACCGTGTCGGGTTGACCGGTGCCGTTGGCGAAGGGGACGATCGATGTTTCCACCGTATCCACGCCGGCGTCGATGGCCGCCAGATAGGCAGCCGCGCCAAGACCGGCGGTGTCGTGGGTGTGAAGGGTGATCGGGATGCCGACTTTCTGTTTGAGCACCTTCACAAGGTTGAAAATGACGTGCGGCGTGATGATGCCGGACATGTCCTTGATGCCGATGGAGTGGCAGCCCATTTTCTCCAGCTCGATGCCCATCTGTACGAAGTTGTCGATGGTGTGCACCGGGCTTGTCGTATAACAGATTTCACCGCGCGCGTGCTTTCCACAGTCGATCACCGTATCGATGGCGGTTTTTAAATTCCGCGTGTCGTTGAGCGCGTCGAAGATCCGGAAAACATCCTGCCCGGCAGCCGCATCGGCGCGCACGAAAGCGGCCACCACGTCATCGGGGAAACTCGTGTATTGCACGATGTTCTGCCCACGCAGCAACATGATCTGCGGCGTCTTCGGTGCGGCCTTTTTCAGCGCTCTCAGCCGGTCGAACGGGTTTTCATTCAGATAGCGCAGGCAGGAATCGATCGTTGCTCCACCCCAGGTTTCCAATCCGCTGAATCCCATTTCATCGAGGATGGGAGCCGCGGGCAGCATCTGCTCCGTGGTCATGCGGGTGGCGGCCAGCGATTGGTGTCCGTCGCGGAGAACGGTATTGTTGAAGGTGACTGGTTTCATGTGAGAGGATGGATACGTCTGCAAACTACCTGCGAGAGATTACTTTGGCGAGTCGCCACGGCTCATGTCCTGCGCACCGATTGCTTTTCTGCTGCCCGCGTCTATTCCAGCAGCGCGCAGAGGGCCTTTGAGGAAAAAGGGGCGTCGTCATTCTGACGACTGTTTCCGCTCGCCATTCTGTCGAGCGAATCGGCGTCGGCGGACAGGATGTCCGCCGCAAATAGCGTTCAGAATGAACGCGCTCCTTCGGATTTTTCAGAACGCTTCTCAATGCGTGAAATCATCCATGATCCGTCGCACCGCCGTTGCCACTGGCAGCGTTTGAGCTGCCACCTGGCTCTCGATTCCCGGCAGTATCCGCTTCACCCGCTCATCGCGGAAAAACCGATGATGCAGTTCCTCCTGAATCATCGCGTGCATCCATTCGATCGACTGCCGCTTGCGGCGCAGTTCAAACGCCCCTGACTCGCGAGTCCCATCGGAAAATTTCATGATCGTCTGCCAGAGCGCTCCCAACGTCTCAGGAATCAGCGCGGAACACGTGGTGCAGCGCGTTTTCCAGCCGGGCGTCGCGGGCTGGAGGTAGTGAAGCACGCGGCTGTATTCCACGCTCGCGAGTTTCGCGCGCTGCTGGTTATCTCCGTCCGCCTTGTTCACGGCTAACAAATCAGCAATCTCGATCACGCCTTTTTTCATCCCTTGCAGTTCATCGCCCGCACCGGCGATCATGATCAGCAGGAAAAAATCCACCATCGAGCGCACGGTGATTTCGTTCTGCCCCACACCCACTGTCTCTACCAGAATCACATCGTATCCCGCCGCTTCGCACAGCAGCATCGTTTCACGACTTTTCCGGCCCACACCACCGAGCGAACCACCTGACGGCGACGGCCGGATGTAGGCGTGCGGCTGGCGGACGAGATTTTGCATCCGTGTCTTGTCGCCCAAAATGCTGCCGCCGGTCACGCTGCTGCTCGGATCCACCGCCAGCACCGCCACGCGGTTTCCTTGCTCGCAAAGCTGGCAGCCCAGCGCCTCGATCAACGTACTTTTCCCGGCTCCGGGCACGCCAGTGATGCCCACCCGGATCGAATTCCCCGTCCTCGGCAGAACTCTCCGTAACAGCTCTTGCGCCATCGCCTCATGCTCTGGCAGATTGCTCTCCACCAGCGTGATCGCCCGCGATAGAATGCCCACGTCCGCTGCTAGAATGCCGCTTTCGTATTCATCCAGCGTCAGCTTCCGCCGCTTTATTGGCCGGTGTTCCTCCCTTGATCCCGTGGAAATCCCCGTCATCACCCGACACGCAAAACGCGGATCGTTCTCCGATCCCTCCGGCACCCAATCGGGTGAGTGGTGCGTCGCGTCGCTGTCAGATACCGTGGCCATGTTTTTCGTATCCCTCCTTGATAGGCCCGTGCCTGCCGCATTGCCAACGCATATCCACGCATCCTCCCCGCCTGGATTCCTTACTTCGATGATCAGCCTCCGCCGATTGTCACTGGAAAATCCCACCACACCTGACACCTTCCCGCGATGCCTGACGCCACCCCCATCCTGGAAGCCGATAATCTCGTCAAAACCTTCGGCGAGCACACCGCTCTCGACGGCCTCTCCTTCAAAGTCGCGAAAGGCGAATCCCTCGGCCTGCTCGGCGTCAACGGCGCTGGGAAAACCACCGCGATGAACCTACTGCTCGGCCTCACCACTCCCACCTCCGGCACCATCCGTGTCTTCGGCAAGGACCTGTGGAAGCACCGCATCGAGATTCTCCGGCAGGTCAATTTCTCCTCCGCCTACACCGCCCTGCCGTCCAATCTCCTCGTCTGGCAGAACCTCACCGTCTTCGCCCGGCTCTATGGCGTGGCGAAACCCAAGCAACGGATCGACGAGCTGCTCGAGCTCCTCGATATCACCCACCTGCGGAAATCCGTCACCGGAAAACTCTCCGCCGGCGAGTCCACCCGCGTGAACCTCGCCAAGGCCCTGCTCAACGAACCGCGCCTGCTCCTGCTCGATGAACCCACCGCCTCGCTCGATCCCGACATCGCGGACCGCGTGCGCAAACTCCTCCGCAAGCTCCAGGCAGAGAGGGGACTTTCCATCCTCTACACCTCCCACAACATGCGCGACATCGAGGAAGTCTGTGATCGCCTCATCTTCCTCCACGGCGGAAAAGTCCTCGCTGAAGGCACGCCCGACGACGTCCACGAACGCTTCAACCGTTCGTCGTTAGAAGATCTCTTCATCGGCGTCGCCCGTGGTGAAATCGCTGAAATTGGGAAGAAGCTGATAGTGGATGGTCGATAGAGGATAGAATGCCAAAGAAAACCGCCAACGGCGTGATACAGACATTCTTGTCTGTTCTTCAATCCAGTCACGCCCCCCAGTAATCCTCCATCTTCCTCTCAACTCTCAACTCTCAACTCTCCAATGCCCTTCTCCTTCCACACCGTCAGCGCCCTGGTCCTGCGCTACCTCTTTCTCTACACGCGGAATCCCGTGCGCTTCGTGGAGCTCATCTTCTGGCCGCTCGTCGATCTCCTGATGTGGGGGTTTCTCACCATCTATCTGAAAAAGCAAGGGACCGGAGACTTTCCCGCCGCCATCACCTTCCTCATCGGCGGCATGATTCTGTGGGATGTGTTATTCCGCTCGCAGCAGGGCGTCGCCATATCCTTCCTAGAAGACGTCTGGACACGTAACTTGCTCAACGTCTTCGTCGCCCCCGTCCGCACGGCGGAATACGTGGCGGCCACCTGCATGGTGGGTGTAATGCGCGTCGGTGTCACCCTGATCGTGCTCACTGTGGTCGCCGCGCTGGCTTACGGATTTCACCTCTCAAACCTCGGTTTTGGGCTCTTGCCTTTTCTGGGGAACCTCATGATCTTCGGTTGGTTCCTCGGCATGATTTCCACCGCCCTCATCATGCGCTGGGGCCAAGCGGCGGAAAGCCTCGCTTGGGCGGTGCCGTTTTTCATCCAGCCGCTCGCCGCCGTTTTCTATCCGGTCTCCGTGCTCCCGTCGTGGCTGCAACCCATCGCCATGGCGCTGCCCTGCACCCCGGTCTTCGAAGGCATGCGCACCGTGCTCGCCGGAAAACCCGTGCCGTGGGGAAACATCGAGCACGCCTTGCTCCTCAATCTCATCTGGGGCGCCGCCGCCTGCTTCTTCTTCGCCGCGAACCTCCGCCACGTCAGGAAAACCGGCCTGCTGGTGAAGGTGGCGACGCAGTAGCCCTCACCGGTAGCGGCTGTCCGGCGCATTGAGCCTAAGGGACCACTCCCTTCAGCCGCCTATCAGTGGCCTTGCGGCTTTTGTCTTGGCTCCCATTCTTTTCTCGAGCGCGAGCGGACGGATAGAACGACGGGGATGCCGGGCGCTGCATGGGCGGCGCGGTATTTGTTCACGATGTAGGACTCGTAGCTGTTAGCCATGAGGCGCTTGTCGTTGACGAAGAGGACGATGGTGGGGACCGGGATGACGCTGTATTTCTCCTCCACGGCGGCGGTGGCGTAGTAGAGCTTGAGGCGCTTGCGGAGCTTGTTGTCGATCGGCGGCGGGGTGGCTTCGAAGGCACCTTGCAGGATGCGGTTGAGCTGGCCGGTGCCGGGGATGTTTTGCGCGCCCTTTTTGATTTTCAGGGCTTCCTTGAGCACGTGCTCGACGGAGCCTCCAGTCTTGGCGGAGCAGGCGACGAAGGGGGCGTAGTGGAGGAAAAACAACTCCTTGCGGACGTGCTCGGTGGCTTCTTCGAGTCGTGCGGTGCGGTTGGCGCCGGGGTGGAAGAGGTCGAATTTATTCAGCACGATCAGGCAGGGTTTTTTCTCCTCCATGATGAGCTGGGCGATCTTGCGGTCCATCGAGGTGACGCCGGCGATGAGGTCGATGACGAGCACGCAGAGGTCGGACCGGCGGACGGCCTTCTCGGTGCGCATGGCGGAGAAGACTTCGACGGAGTTGTCGCGCTTGGCCCGTGGGCGGAGGCCAGCGGTGTCGATGAGGGTGAAATTTTCCCCGGCGAAGCTGTAGGGGAGATCGACGGCATCGCGGGTGGTGCCGGCGATTTCGGAAACGATGGTGCGCTCGTCCTTGAGGATGGCGTTGACGAGTGAGGATTTTCCGGCGTTCGGCTTACCGACGATGGCGAGCTTGATGCCGACGGCCTCGGCGACTTGGGCCTCGGCTTCGGTTTCTGATACGAGCGGGGCGATGATGGCGTCGATTTCATCACAAAGGTGGCCGAAGTTGCGACCATGCTCGGCGGAAACGAAAACGCTGTTGCCAAGGCCGAGGCGGGTGAAATCCGAGTGGGAATTTTCGTGTTTGTCGTCGTCCACCTTGTTGATGACGAGGAGCACGGGCGGCTTGGCCTTGCGGAGCTTTTGGGCGAGAGCCTGATCGACGGCGGTGAGGCCGGAATGGGCATCGACCACGAAAAGAATCAAATCCGCCGTCTGCATGGCGATGTCCGCCTCGATGCTGACCTGCTCGTCGAAGCCGTCCTCGATGCCGCCGCCGATGCCGCCGGTGTCGATGAGCGTGCAGGCGACCTGCGTGGCCTTCGATGGCGCGGCGATGCGGTCTCGGGTGACGCCCGGCTGGTCGTGAACGATGGCGATCTTCCTTCCGGCGAGGCGGTTGAAGAGGGCGGACTTGCCGACATTAGGGCGTCCGACGATGGCAACAGTGGGCATGGGGAAAAGAATGCGGAATTTAAAATCAGGAAACAAGGCCGGAGCCATGGAAAGAAAAACCCCGCCATTGCTGGCGGGGTTAATTACCGAAACGGGGATGGCGGAGCGGACGGGACTCGAACCCGCGACCTCCAACGTGACAGGCTGGCGCTCTAACCAACTGAGCTACCGCTCCATGTCCCGCTCGGGTGGCGGAAGCTATTTACCGCCCCCCGTGGGTGCAACCTCTTTTTTACGCTTTTGCGAAATTTTTTCCGAGGGGTGGAAACTCTCACGAAAGCGCCTCGATCGTCGTTTCTAGCGAGGCCAAATCCTCGATGGAATGGACGGTTGCTTCCTTGTCGATTTTTCCAACAAGTCCCGCCAGAACCTTGCCGGGGCCGAGTTCCAGAAAGGTTTTGTGACCCATCGCGATCAGCGCCTGGATGGATTCCGTCCAGCGGACCGAGCCGGTGACCTGCTTTTCCAACATCGCCCGGATCTCCGCTGGATCGGAAACCACGGACGCGCCGAAATTGCAGACGACGGGAATGGTAGGGGACTGCAGGGAAACTCCGGCGAGCTCGGTGGCGAGTTTGTCCTGGGCGCTTTGCATCAACCGCGAGTGATAGGCCCCGGCGACCTTCAGCTTGATCGCTTTGCGGATGCCGAAGTCCTTGGCTTGGGCGACCGCGGCATCGATTCCGGCGACGGTGCCCGAGAGCACGATTTGTCCCGGTGCGTTTAGATTCGCCACATCCACATCCGCCGCTGCGGCGAGGGCGCGGACTTGCGCCTCATCTCCGCCGATCAGGGCCGCCATGGCTCCCTCGGTGGCGAGGCAGGCTTCTTCCATGAATTCCCCCCGGCGGGCGACGAGGCGCAGGCCGTCTTCAAAGGAAAACGTCCCAGCGGCGGCGTGGGCCGTGAATTCACCGAGCGAGAGTCCGGCTGCGGCGACCGGCTCAAAACCGGGCAAACGCTTGCGCAGCAAGGCCAGCGCGATCATTCCGTGGAGGTATAGCGCTGGTTGGCAATACGCCGTGCGCGTCAATTCCTCCTCCGGGCCATCGAACATGATGTCTGAAATCGAATACCCCAGCGCCTGATCCGCCTGATGCACCATGCTGCGGGCGAGGGCGGAACTTTCCGCCCAATCCTTACCCATGCCCACCTTCTGGGCGCCTTGTCCTGAAAACAGAAGAACGATTTTGCTCATGTCCCGCGAGGCTAAGGGAAACCCCGCGAAGTAGGGAAGGGGAAATAGTGGCGACGTAAGTTTGAAAACACTTGTCCTTTTTAGCCCCAAATCTGCGACTGTGGAACGAAGAGTAAGTTATCGCGGTCGTGGACCAAAAAGAGCCATCGGACCCGGACATGAGGTTTTGTCTGGGATGTTGAATAACTTGTCCACGGAAGCCTCGGCGAAGGTGGATGTTCCTTCTTTCGTCTTCCCATCAACCATCCACTCTCAACCATCAACTTCTTCCTCTCCATCCTCCCGGCTCCCATCGTGCACAAGCAATGGCAGCCATGGGCGATGAGATCGAAGTCACCGATCTGCGGCAAATGGATGAGATTGCCTTGGATGGTTTTCATGATTTGAATTTTTTCCGCACCGGATTCTGACTCCGGCGAATGTCTGTTATTTGGGACTGACCCTGGCGCACGTCCCGGAAGCCAACAACTCAAAAGGGCCCAAAAGCAGATAAGCCAAATCGAAACCCTTCGACATGGCGAGCACCCTCGCGCCCAATTCCAGCCTCAAAAATAAATCAAAAAAACACCTTGATTCATTCTGATACTACTGACCCCGACGCAGCAATCGGTGAAACGCCCGGTTGTTCTGCACCAGCGCCGGATGTTCCAGCATCAACGCCACATGCACCACCTTCCCTGTGGGGCAATCGTCTAATTTACAGATCCTGTAATTGACCTTCAGGATCGAGCATCTTACAGATCCTGCAATGCAGGTTAACCAAACGCTAGAACTCTTACCGACGTCTCATCGATCGGCCTTTCAAAATATCCGAAATTTCCTAGCTGGACGATTGCTGGGAGCTACTCGTGACCGCGCGCTTATGGACGAGCTTTTTAAATGCGTATTCGCTAAACATTGGCTCTTGAAGTCTCCCAAACTAGCCGTGACCAATGATCTGTCGAAATCTTATCGAGCTGCATTTGCACACGTAAAGATAGTTCTCCCTGGGATCTTTCTTGTCGGTGACGAGATTGAACTTGATCCGGTTTCACTTCAATACGTTGATCGCCAATTCGACATCATCGATCTCGAGAATTCGCGTGCTGATATTTTCAGCGAACTCTATGAGGCGTTTGCCGGTTCAGGGGTCAAATCCAGCGAAGGCCAGTTTTTCACACCAACGGTGGCTGTCGATTTGTTGGTCAACTTGGTTAATCCAAAACCGAAGCAAACAATTTGTGATCCAGCCTGTGGCGCTGGAGGATTTCTAATTGCGGCAGCAAAACATCTTATTGCAGCTAAGGCCACTCCTTCGGCAGTAGCCGCTTCGCTCAGGGGTGTCGACAAAGACGCATATCTTACACGGATCGCCCGCGGTAGACTGGCTCTGTACCTTGATGAGATGTCGGACGTAATTTGTGGAGATTCTCTAGCAGATATTACGCAGGATCAAACTCCGATTGAAGACAAACTATTTGACGTGGTTTTGACAAACCCACCATTCGGAGCTAAGATTATCGCGGCATCTCCCGCCACTCTCCAGCGATATGACCTTGCGCGAAAATGGACCAAATCGAAATCTGACGACGATGTTTTCTCACCCAACGGTGGAATGGATACGTCTACCTCGCCGCAGGTTTTGTTTGTTGAGAGGTGCTTGAAGCTATTGAAGCCAGGCGGCATTCTCGGAGCAATTCTTCCAGAAAGTATTGTTTCGTCCAAATCGCACGCCTACGTAGTGCAATATATGAAGAATGTCGCTGATATAGTTTCAGTTGTTGGTATGCCCGAGGCACTTTTCAAGACGTCAGGTAAAGGGGGTACGCATACCAAGACTGTTGCAATCGTGCTTCAGAAGAGACCTGCAAAATCTAAAAGCTCAGTTTTTTTCGCAGATGCTAAGTGGTGTGGGCACGACAGCAGGGGGAGAACGGTTCCCTTGAACCATGTCCCCCAAATAACTCTGAATTTCAAAGACTTTGAAAAAACAGGAAATGCAAACCACGGACACATGGGGATTGCTGTCACCCGCGAACGACTCGGACTAAATCTTGCGCCTAGAGCCTTCGAATTTGACGCAGAAACAGAGTCAGATCGCCTAGTTGAAACTCACGACATTGTTACCTTCGGTGATTTAGTCAAAGAAGGTGTGTTGTCGCTCAGCACCGGTGACGAAGTAGGTAAAATGGCATACGCGACCGGCAATATCCCGTTTGTCCGCACTTCCGACATCTCAAACTGGGAAGTTAAAAGTGATCCTAAACATTGTGTTTCTGAAGAAATATTTGAACGCTTCAGGACTCGTCAGGACGTCAAAGCGCACGACATTCTCATGGTGAGAGACGGAACTTATTTGATTGGAACTTGCGCCGTCGTAACTAAATACGATTTACCAATGCTCTATCAAAGTCACATCTATAAGATCAGAGTTGAAAAGCCCGAAATCATTTCCCCTTTCTTGCTTTTGGCTGCATTGACGTGTCCTTTCGCACAAAGGCAGATTAAAAGCTTCTGTGTAAGTCAGGACATAATTGACTCACTTGGTGCCAAAATTCATGAAATTCGCTTAGCTCTACCAAAAGCAAAAAAGACCAAGTCTCGGATTGCGACATTAGTCGAAAAGTCGATTCAAGATCGAACCGAAGCTCGTGAACTTGCACGGAAGGCCTGCGAGGAAGTCATGGCGGGGTGATTTCACCAGAAGCTATTAGCGCATCGTAGTTATCAGAAATTCTTAACAATAATTTCCGAGTCTCCTTAAGCGTAAGATGCCCTTGTATTCTATTTCCATCTTCCGTAATCCAAGAAATATTTTCGGGAGCGTGCCTAAATTCGTCACCTTCGCCCGCCTTAAGCGGGTTGAGGTGACCAACTTGGTAGGAAGATCTCCCGAATGTAGGTTCAGCAACTTCTTGCGCAAGCACTTCGAAGTCAAGAGGATCAAGAGTGACCGGACAACGTGCGGTGTTTCGTTCAGGCCATATAAGACCTTGCGTTTCCAGATATCGAATTATTCCATCTGGAAATGATTCAAAATGAATCAACTGTTCAATCAAGCGAAGTTCAATAGCGAGACAGTCGCGACGATAGGCAAATTGTGGAGATGCCGGATGCGACTCCCAACGTTTTTCCCGGTTAGTCTTATATCCTCCAGTAAGTGCGCGGTCAGTCAGATAGCTCTTAACTCGGATTTTATCGAAAACCTTGTTGAAAAGTTCAAAGTCGGGGTTCAATGTCGGATCGCATAACGACCGTCTTATTTTCAAAAGACGCGAATAACTTGGATCACAGAGAACCTGAATATTTGTCGCAGTATGCAGCGGCCGCGAGATTTTACTGATATAGTCTAGAGGAATCTCATGAGGCGATTTCCCCCACGGAACCACCAACGCAAACTCCGTTCGAAAGTCATCGTCAGAAAGATTTTCATGGATCTGGTGGCATATTGCTTCGTAGATTTCACAACATTGCTCAAAACTAGCGATACGGGGATCACCCTCCGAAAACCTCTCGGCCCACCTAACGTCGTATTTTGTAGAAGTTACGTCATCCTTACAGAGTTCAATAAAGAATATTGCCCGGACAATTCTCCGATGAATAACTTGGCATTCGGAAGCAGAAATAAATGTTTCCAGGGTCTCTTGAAGTAATTTAGCCGGAGATGATTGCCGCAAAATCTCTGACTGCTCGTAAACCTTTCGATCGCTAAATCGATCAGCAGTGACCGCTACTTCAAAAATATTTTTTAGTGATGATAATGGCATATGTATTTATTTTTTATTAGGCACTCAAAGCAAGCTTCATAACCTTTTCGGCTTCAATAAATCGTAAATCACATTGCCTGTCTCGAACAGATGTGGCACCGGGACGGGGGCACTTGGCTTTGTTTTTCGTGAGGAACCAGATGCAGGCGGGAATCTGAATAAATCGGGTCAAATAAATCGGGTCAGGTGTCGCATTTCAACAATTTGCGTGTTCGAGTATGCGGTGGGATCTCATTTTCATGATCGTAAGGATATGATGGTGGAAGGCGGGGGGTAAATGCTGAAATTCTGGAAGGTTGAGATGCAGGAAATGGAGATGGGTGCAAGGTTTCGAGGTTATTCGGATGGCACTTCCCAGTGGCCGCCCTTAGCCGGACCAATTCGTCGGATGCGACCTTGCTGTTGGAGCGCATTGATCGCTCGCTCCACGGAACGTTCGGTCACTCCAATTGCCTCGGCGAGTTCTGGGATGGTGGTATTGGAATTGGCTTCCATGAGAGCGATGATTTTCCCCGACGTTTTCCCCGACGTTTTCCCCGACGTTTTCCCCGACGTTTTTTCAACGGCACCACTCTGAGCTACGGTTTGAGAATTGATGGCGATAGCCTTGAGGTATTGAGGAGAGAAAGGAAATTCGATCCAAAGGTCATTCGGCTTGTAGTCGATGATCGGAGCGGGCGCGCCCGCGCTGTGGCAGGCTTCAAAGATGCGCTGGATGCCGCGCCCCCATGCTTCGATCTCCCCGGAGCGGAAGAAGGCATTGGCGATGGTGGGATTGTAGGGAGCGGAGGAGTGCTCGCCGAGCAGGGTTTCCAAGGTCCAGCCTTCCGGCAGGACGATGGGATTCCAGATTTTCAGTTTGTCTTCATAGACGCGGATCTGCACGGGTGCGCCGACGGCGTAGTCCCGATGCACGAGGGCATTGAGAATCGCCTCGCGCAGCGCGGCATTAGGAACCGGGTAGCGCTCGATGCGTTGGATGCCTTGATAGGTGATGGCGGCCTTGAGATACTTGGTGCGCACGAGGTCGATGGTCTTGGCGCTTTGCTCGAAAAGATCGCCATGCACCTCGTCGTGATAGGCCAAGTCTGAAGCGGAACGGAAGTAGCCGATTTTCACAAAAGCTCCGGTGACGAATTTCTCGGGATCTTCGTGGAACAGCAGGACGGCGGCCCGCTTGAGGTAGCTGCCTTCGGTGAGCTTGAGTTTCTCGATCAAGCCGGCATCGGAAGCCGCAAGGTCCGCAGCTTCAAGCCGACCGCTATTGGCTGCGAGTGCGCGGAAACGGCGCACGGCGGCAGGAGATAGGTCAGCGGTTTTCACACCCGGCATGGGCACGCCATCCCAGGTGCGGCCCTGCCTGCCGAGCAGGAATCGGTCGAGAGCGGCACCTTTGAGTTCTTGCATCGTGCTGCCGCTGCGCGTGAAATAATGGCCGCGATAGCTGATCGGGTTCGGATAGGCTTCGACCTTGATTTCCAGGAATTCCGCACCGCTTTCCTGCCGCAAGTTCACCTCAACGAGAATGCCCAAAACGTCGCGGATTTTGTTCGGGAGGTCTTCCAGAAGCTTCGCGGCATTCGGGAGGCCGACGATTTCGCCCTTGTCGTTTTTACCGATTTGTAAAATGCCGCCCGTGGCATTGGCAAAGCCGCAGATCCCGCGCAGGAACTCGTCCCGCCAGACCT
Source organism: Verrucomicrobiales bacterium (assembly GCA_038237425.1). GTDB lineage: Bacteria > Verrucomicrobiota > Verrucomicrobiia > Verrucomicrobiales > Akkermansiaceae > Luteolibacter. The sequence continues at coordinate 848 of JBBRYQ010000079.1, read as the reverse complement.
CTTTCCATTCGAGTTGCTGGTGTTCCTTCATCGGTTGTTTTCCATGACGACAAGCCAGGTGACGAGTTCCATGAAAGAATCGGCCAACTCCATAGCGAAGTTGAAGCTGATGATGGCTGAGATGCAATCCTCCAGAACGATTTCTGTCCACTCGGCGCTAAACCGGGTCACAAACCGGGTCAGGTGTCGTAATTCAACAACTAGCGTGTTCGAGTATGCGGTGGGAGCTCATTTTCATGATCGAAATGCTTCGGGGTCTGCTTCGGGGTCAGTCCCAAATAACAGACATGAACGGGGTCAGTCCTGAATGGCGCTAACTTAAGCTGTCACTAGATAATCAATGACTTATGGCTCAAGCTGATTGCTGTCAAATTTCGAGCGATTGACTTTCGGAATTCCAGCTAGTTGATGGTTATCAAGTCGGCCTCCAAAATGGCCAAATGGCAGGCAGTTCTCAGTTACTTTATCCCAAATCCCCCTTAAGTTAGTGCCATTCGGGTCAGTCCTAGATTATTCAAATGAAAATCACGATGCCATTCGGGTCAGTCCTAGATTATTCAAATGAAAATCACGATTGTTTCAGTGAACGGGGTCATTCAGTGAACGGGGTCAGTCTTAGATTATTCAAATTGAAATCACGATTGTTTCATTATCGGCACATGGCAGCTAGACGAAATCAGAATGTTCAATTCAAGAATTTAATAAATCTAGGACTGACCCCGTCACGCGCCCTTCGCGATGCGTGTGAGAAAGATGCGCGCGTGATCGGCATTCCCAGCACCAAGGACGCGCTGTGAAGACCGGCATCATCGACTACGGCGGCGGTAATTTGCGCAGCGTCGCTAACG
>JBBRYQ010000078.1:0-23988 GCA_038237425.1 Verrucomicrobiales bacterium | reverse complement strand
TACTTGGCAGCACTGGGATTTGACCAAAGCATCTACACCACCCCTCCCTCACCCAGCAAAACCCAAAGACGCCCCTAGCAGACACACCGCTCCCGAATTAGGCAAAAAACAACTGCTGCTAGGTGCGGAATGTGTGTTCCGTCTCTTCTCGAGTGGGTCATGCGCGGCAATACTCAAAGATGCTTGCTGCTTCGCGGAAGCGATGGTGCTTCTCAATCTCTCGTTCTCAGTTTCGAGCGTGCCCATCGACCAATGCTGTGCGCCGGCCCAGGTTCCGACGATGAGCAATGCGAGTGCGGGTGGCAGAAGGTGAATGGGTCTCATGAGGAACGAGAAATAGAATGGATCAATCTGAAGCAACCTGAGACGGAATCCCAAACGACAGACATTGATGCGGCAGGGTCGGTCCTAAATAACAAACACAGAAGGGTGGGGCTCATGATTCGGGTCATGGCAATTGGTTCTAGCAACGCATTTCTAAAGTGGGATAGGTCATGCAGGCCGCTCAATCTGGCTCTGCAACTCAGGCGGAAGTTCAGCCCAAAGCTCGGGATGGGATTCCACCAGACGCGAGATATCGCCGAGATCCTTGATGCGTTTGCTCTGCCGGCGTTCAGTGGCGTTCCATGCTTTGATTTTTCCGGCGAGGGTATCACGTAACGATGCCACCCGAAGGAGGATTCCATGCACATCCGCAGGCACCGCGCGAGAGGCGAAGTCTCGATAGAAATCCTCCGTGCTGAGTTGCAGGCTCACTTTGGAACTTCCCTTGAAGTTCACCGACCACTCGAAGCGCGAGGAAATGAAACCGTCTATTTCCAGCAGTTCAACGGCTCTTTCGATCAACTCCGTGGCGACGACGAAATCCACATCCTGAGTGACCATCGGCTCCTCCGCCCAATGGTTGACGGCGACGCCACCGATGGCACACCACGGAATGTCCGCCCGCTCAAGGCAGTTGCACAGGCGCATGACATCGTCCGTGCCGCCCGCAGTCTGCCAGTCGTAGAACCGCTTCGCTGTCATGGATCAATGGCACCAAGTTTCCCGGAGGATTGCGAGGTTTTTGAACAGAGGCCACGGGCTAATGATAAAAGGCCCGTCCCTTTTTAATACATTCACTTTGTCTGGGAAATGATCGTTGGACTACGGGGAGAATATCTTTTACCTCGCCGCGACGAGATCATACCCCCGCCAGTCGCCGATGGTGATATCGGCGAATTCGCCGACGGGGATGGCTTCGTCCACCATGACGGAGCCGTCGATTTCCGGGGCATCCCACTGGGTGCGGGCGATGCCGGGTTGCTCGACTAACACACGGACGGCTTTGCCGACTTGGGCTTGGTTCGTTTCTCCCGCGATTTTCTGGAGCGCGGCCATGGAGCGGGACCAGCGGCTCTTGCGGGTGGCGTGGTGGAGCTGGCCGGTCATTTTTTCGGCCGGGGTGCCTTCTTCCTTGGAGTATTGGAAAACGCCGGCGCGCTCGAAGCGGAATTCTTCGATGAACTCTAGCAGCTCTTGGAAATCCTCCTCGGTCTCGCCGGGGAAGCCGACGATGAAGGTGGTGCGGATGCCGAGGCCGGGGATGCCAGCGCGCATGCGGCGGAGTAGGTCGCGGATGTAGTCGCCGTTGGTCTTGCGCTTCATCGCGGTAAGCATTCTATCCGAAATGTGCTGGAGCGGGATGTCCACGTATTTGGCGACCTTGTCGCACTCGGCGATGGTGGTGATGAGCTCGTCCGACCAATGCGCAGGGTGTGTGTAGAGCAGACGGACCCAGAAATCGCCTTCGATCTTGTTGATCTCGCGGAGCAAGGTGGAGAGCGATTCGCCTCTGCTAGAGTCGACAGGCGAGTTCGGCGTCGGGCGTTTGCCTTCCCATTGGTCCATGCCGAAATAGGTGGTGTCCTGGGAGATGAGGTTGATTTCCTTCACTCCGGATTTCACGAGCGCTTCCACTTCTCTAACGACGGAATCCTGCGTCCGTGAGCGGTGCATGCCACGGATCTTCGGGATGATGCAGAAGGTGCAGGTGTGATTGCAGCCCTCGGCGATTTTCACGTAGGCGAAATGGTCCGGCGTGAGGCGCATGCGCGGGGTGGACCAATCTGGAACATATTGCGGCTTGAGGGTGACGAAATCGCGCGGGTCCTCGGTGGCGGACGGGCCTTCGGTTTTCTGCACCTCCGAGTCGTTCTTCTTTCCTAGCAGGTTCTCGATGATCGGGGCGACTTTGGTGATTTGGTCGAGGCCGATGAAGGCGTCCACCTCGGGCATGATGCCGGGGAGATCCTTGGCGAACCGTTGTGATAGACATCCGGCAACGATGATTTTCTGGCGGGCGCGGTCGGGGTCGGCGGCGCGATCAGAAACCGCGCCGAAGATGGCATCGATAGATTCCTGTTTCGCCATATCGATGAACGAGCAGGTGTTGACGATGAGCACATCGGCAAGCTCGGGATCGGGCGTTAGAGACATGCCTGCCTGGGCGAGGTGACCGATCATGACTTCGGAGTCGATGAGGTTCTTGGCGCAGCCGAGTGAGATGAGACCGACGGTGGTGGACATGCTAGAGAGAGTTGAAATTTGAGATCTCTGAATTGAGATTTAATACTGCGGAGGCAGGATGAGTTCGTCGCCGACTTGAGGTTTGATCGGGCCGAAGCCTGGGAGCGGATTGGCGATGGCACCTTCGGCGGAAATATCGGAAACCTTGAGCTGGCCGAGGATGCCGGTTTTGCGGCGGATGGCGAGCACGGTGCCAGTCTGAATTTGGTCGGGCATGAGGACGTCGAAGGTGACGAAGCCGCCATATTGGGCGTCCTCGACGTATTCTTTCACGCGGCCCATGAGAAGTGCTTGGGAAATCATTCGGGCGCGCTTGAGTTCGGTGTCAGAGTTTTCGAGTTTTCGCTGTTCGCCGAGGCCCTCTTCCGCGTCGGCGAGCTTGGCGTCGCGCTTGGCCTTTTCGTCTTCCAGCTTCTGAATGGCGAGCTTTCCGGCTTCCATCTGGGCCTTCATGGCCTCGATTTCAGCGGCGTTGGCGCTGGGGGTGGAGATGCTGGCAGGAGTGTTGCGAAGGGTCTGCAACTGGCGTTCAAGAGCGAGCTTGTCTTGCTCGGCACGCAGCTCGTCCACTTGTTTCTGGAGGCGTGCGAGTTCGTCCGGCGGGGTGTTTTTCACCCCGGTGTTCATGCCCTGCCAGGAAACGGCGAGCGCGCCCAGCAGCAGCGCGATAGTCGCGCCAAGGAGAAGTTTCATCGTGTCCATGGGCGCGAAGTTGGATGGCTACGGAGCGGATGTCAACGCGGGTGAAAACGGCGTTTTGACCGTCATTCGGCCGCTGCTGGAATTACGGCTGAACGGACTGCCCCTGGTTGAGTTTTTTCAACACCACATCCGGCAGTGGATTGCTCCGCATCCATGCTTGGGCGGCCTGTGGATCGCGCTCGAGCCAACTGCCGATCGCGCGGTCGTAAGTCTGGATGCGCTCCTTTTCATCAGCAATGCGCCCGATCTGGCTGGCGGCGAGCGAGGGATCTTCACCGAATGTGTGCCAAACAACGCTCCGCACGACGCGGTCGGTCACATCGTTCGGATACTGGTTCAGCATGGAAACAGCGGCTTTCGGGCTCTCGATGGCCACGTTCGTGATTACACCGCGCAGGGCGTTTGAGCGATCCTCACCGGCGGGAAGCGCGGCGTAGGAATTGAGCGCAGCCTGCTGGTCCTTTTGCGCCCAAACCGAGTAAACATCGTCCATCCGGCGTTTCGACGCCTCGCCCGGATTCGCCATCAGCCACGATGCGGTCCCGGCGGGATCGAGCGCGGCGAGCTTTTCGGCGGCACGCATCATGGCTCCGTTTTTCAAAGAATCATCGGATAGAGCGCCGATCCATGCTTTCGTCGCATCGGCCCCCTGTTCGAGAAGATGCGGCATCAAGGCGTCGAGTCCCGCACCGCGCTCCTCGCTGCGGGGCATGCTAGTGAGTAGCTCGGTGGCACGCGCTGGATCAGACGCGGCGAGACCGCGGATGACGCCCGGCAAGTAGGGATTCGCTCCTTCTCCATCGAAATTCGCCTTCGCCCAGCGGATCGCCGACTCGGGATCGGCTGAAGCCCAAGAGCTGAGGATGGTATCGGTCGCGAAACCCTCGCGAGTGTTTACCTTTGCGTAAGCGAGGGCAGCCAGCGGATCAGCCCCGGCCCAAGCGGTGAGCAGCAATGAATATTCGCCCATGCGCCCGTCGGTCATCCCGAGACTGCGGAAATGCGCGATCGCTTCCTCGAAATCGCCCGGCGCGAGTTGATCGATGTAGGCGAGCAGTGCGCGGCTGCGGTCCAGCGCGTTTTCACCGCGCATGATGGATTCCAATTTCGCGAGGCGTTCCTTGGTAGTCGTCGCCGCTGGCGCGCGCTCGGCACGGGCGGGGCGCGAGGACTTTTTGCCATCCACACTGCCAGCACCGGCGGAAGAGGAAGACGAGCGGGAGGAACGTGTTTCAGACGGGCCATCCTGCGCAGCGGCTGCGGGAGCGGGCGATGAGACACGGCCGGCCATGAACCCGCCGATCCCGATGAGAAAGAGTGCCGCAAGCGTGGTGGAGGTGTTGAGTTTCATAGGGTTGGCGTGAGGAAATACATTACCACTTCAGATCGATTTCGTCTTACAGATTTATCGAAATATACGGAGCCCTGATGAAATTCAATGTGGAGATTCACCCCGCGAAAGCATTCGCAGGTAGCCCTTTCACGCCCAACCCGCGGATCACCAACAGCCGCCCGCCCTGCTCCTCCGCCACGGATTTGTGAACGCCGGTAGTCACATAGAGGTCCGCCAGCTCGGGCCCGCCGAATGCACAGGCCGTCGTCTCCAGACAAGGCAGCTCCACCCGCCGCAGCTCCGCGCCGTTTTCCGGATCAAAACACACGACACACCCGCCGTGGCAAAACGCGATCCACAGATGCCCATCCGCGTCGATCGTCATCCCATCCGGCGACGAATCTAGATGCGCCGTGGAAATCACACTGCGCAAATTCCGCAGATGCCCGTCGCTCTCGTAATCGAACGCCAGCACCTCCTTGCGCGGCGTGTCGATGTAGAAAACCGTTTTCCCGTCCACCGACCAAGCGATGCCGTTCGAATTCGTCACCGGCCCGAATGCCTCATGCAGCGTCAGATCCGGATCGAGGCGGTAGAGTTTCGCATCGCCGGTTTTTTTGACCAAACTGATCGTCCCTGCGAAAAACCGCCCATCCGGCGAGCACTTGCCATCATTGAAACGATTGTCCGGCAGGTCCTGCTCCGGGTCCGCCACATGGGTAAGTGTGCCCGTTTCCTCGTCCAACAGGGAAATCCCATGATCCCCCGCGATCACCAATCCGCCGCTCTCCCGAGGCACCACCGTGCCCACTCGCTCGCCCACGTCCCACGATTTTTCACTGCCATCCGCCGGATCTAGCCGATGCACCCGGTGCCCCTCGATGTCCACATAGTAGAGCGCCCCCTGCCACCACACCGGGCCCTCGCCCCACTGGCTACGCTGGTTTCCAATCGGTTCGATGCTGATCATGCGGCGAGCGTATCGCTGCCGACGAATTTGCACCAAGGGAAATTTGAAATGCAGGAGTTACAGAGGTCAGGAAGCGCGGATATTTCCGTTCTCAGGTCGATTAGAAATTGCCTCGTCGGATCGAGTGCATCCGGATAGAGCTGCGAGCGAATGGTTTCGCCCTTCCCCTAGAATGAATTGGCCACATGAATCCAAAAGCTGGAAAGATAATCCCCGCATTCAGGATGGCCAACCGCCCGTTTCTTGCTAGCTTCCCGGCCATGCGCGACGAGGCTCACAGCGATGTTCTGAAGGTGTGGCTATATGCCGCGACTTCGGCAGTGCTGGGGGCGTGGATGACGCCGTTCATCTACAACATGGGCAAGGCGCTGGCCGAGGTGGCCTCCGTAAAGCAAACAAATGGCCCGGTCGATTGGTTGGCGGGCGTCTGCCGGACGACTTCGTTTCCGGAGTTTTTCACCGCCAGCATGATCTTCGCTGCGATGCTGCTTTTCCTGCCCTTCATCGAGTGGCTGCGCGGCGGCCGGGCGCGCGAGGGATCGGGGAAGCAGGTTTGGGGGATCCGTCTGCCGGAAGGCGCGCGCCAGCGGGAAAGCGGCCAGCGCCTGTTGAAAGGCTACAGCCCGCTGCGGCTGGGGCTGAACGGATTCATGGTGGTGACCGGACTTTTTCTACTGATCGGCGGGGTGCTGATCGTGGCGGGCGTGTTCGAATGGCGGAGTCCGGAGGGCGGGTTTTTGAAAATGGCGATGCGTGCCGCACTTTGGGCGTTCGGGCTGGCGGCCTTGCAGGAGTTGCTTTTCCGGGGGATCGCGATGGGGATTTTCCTGCGGGTGATGGGGCCAGCGAAGGCGCTCGGGATGTCTGCGGTGTTTTTCGCACTGGTGCTTTTTCTGAAGCCGGGGGCCGGGCTGAGCGTCGCGGATGCTGATGGATCAGGCACGGGGTTCGAGTTGCTCGGTAAAGTGCTGGCCGGGTTCACCCAACTCCGGACGGTGCTCGGCAGTTTCTTGCCGCTGCTCGCCCTCGGCAGCGTGCTGGCCTTCGCCCGCTGGCGCACAGCCTCGCTGTGGCTGCCGATCGGGCTGAATGCGGGCTGGATTTTCGTCAACACCATCATGGGGGCCATCACCATTTCCACCAGCCCTCCCGGCTCGATGATGTGGGTGATTTCTGGAGCGGCACTGCGCCAAGGACTGGTCCCGGTGGCGGGAATTTTAATCGCCGGCATCCTCATCGACTACCTGACCGCTCCCGATGCCCCCCAAGCCTCGTCCTGAACCCCGCGGCTGGCGGAAAATCGCCGCCCAAACGCTCGACCTGCTCTACCCCGCCGCCTGCGCCGTTTGCGGGACCGGACTGTCCCACGGCCGCGCCTTGTGCGGTCCTTGCGACGGCGATCTCCCACGCCTCGCCGCCCCGTTCTGCGGCCAGTGCGGCGAGGCATTCGAGGGGAAAATCGAAGGAAATTTCGCCTGCCCAAACTGCCACACGCTGAAATTTTCCTTCGAGTTCGCCCGCTCCACCACTGTCCGTGACGATCGCGCGCTCGACATGATTCACCGCCTAAAATACGGCCGAGAAATCCACCTCGCCGAAGAGCTCGGCCGCCTCGCCCACGAGTCCTTCGCCGATCCCCGCCTCGCTCCCGCGCTGGACGGTGGCTGGCCCCTCATCCCAGTGCCGCTCCATCGCAAGCGCGAGCAAAACCGCCATTTCAACCAAGCTGCGGAAATCTCCCGCGTCCTCTCGAAACACTCCGGCCTGCCCGTGCTCAAGGGCCTGCTGCGCACCCGTTCCACCGAAACCCAGACCTTGCTAACCCGCGCACAACGCCTGGAAAACCTGCGCGGCGCCTTCACTCTGACAGATTCCGCCAAGCGCTGGATCGGAAACTCCCCGGACGGCGCAGTCCTGATAGACGATGTTTTCACCACCGGCTCCACCGTGGACGAATGCGCGAAAATCCTCCGCCGCGGCGGCTTCGGGAAAATTTTCGTCGTCACCGTAATGCGCGGTTAGAAAGCAACTTATTCCGCCGAATCGTATTTTCAGGTAATAAGGAAAGATCCTATTACCCGAAACGCCGTTTGGATGGAATTCGATAATTTACCTCACCACCACCGGCGGCGGAAATGGTTGCTCGGATAGCACCCAATCCTCGTTCTTATCCGCGAAGGTTTTGAGCGCCCACTCGCTGGGCAGTAAGGCGACGAGCCAGCCGTTAGAATCGCGGGCGAGGGCGGCGCCCAGTGATAGATTCGGGCGGGCCTCGGGAGCGAGCGGGTCGCCTTCCTTGGGCTTGAGCCAGCGGGCGAGCGACCAATTCGCTTGCTCGATGCGCGTCTCAGCGGCGTATTCACCTTCAAGGCGGTATTGCAAGACTTCGAACTGCAGCGGGCCGACGGCCCCTAACAAAGGGACCTGCGAGCCGCCGGTATCGAGGAGCTGGAATTCGCTGGCGACACCCTCCTTGAGAAGCTGCTGGAGACCATCACGGAAGCGTTTGTATTTCGCCGTGCTCTTGTTGTGCAGGAAGGAAAAACACTCCGGCGCGAAGCGCGGGATTTCATCGAAAGTGACGCCAGGCTTGGAGGAAAGCGTATCGCCGATGAGTAAATCGTAGTTTCCGACGAGACCGACGACATCGCCGGCGAAAGCGTCGTCCACCGTTTCCCGCTCGCGGGCGAAGAGGCGCTGCGAGTTAGCGAGCCGGACTTTTTCGCCGGTGCGGCCGTTGATGACATCCATGTCGCGCTCAAATTTCCCGGAAACAATTCTAACGAACGCAATGCGGTCGCGATGCTTCGGGTTCATGTTCGCTTGGATCTTGAAAACGAACGCGGAGAATTCCTCGGACGCGGGATCGATCATCATCTCGCCACTCACCTTCGGCGTGGGCGGTGGGGAGAGTTCCAGGAAACGATCCAACAGAAGTTGCACGCCGAAGTTGTTAGCCGCGCTACCGAAGAAGACGGGCGTCAGTTCACCAGCGAGGATTTTTTTCAGATCGAACTCCGCGCCCGCACCTTCTAGCAGTTCGAGTTCGTCGCAAACTTGGCGGTAAGTGCCTTCTTCCAAAGCATCCTTCACGCTCTCGTCCTCGATGCCGCTCACCGCGACCGGTGCACGGTAAGCGCCGTGAACGGTGCGTTGGAAAAGATGCACCTGCTTTTGCTCGCGATCGTAAACTCCGCGGAAACGTGGGCCATCGCCGAGCGGCCAATTCACCGGAAACGCGTGAATGCCGAGCACGGATTCTAGCTCGTCTAGCAGATCCATCGACGGCCGGGCCGGGCGGTCCAGCTTGTTCATGAACGTGAAAATCGGCACTCCACGGCGGCGGCAAACTTCGAAAAGTTTCCGCGTCTGGCTTTCGATGCCCTTACCCGCGTCCACCACCATGACGGCGGCGTCCACGGCGGTGAGCACGCGGTAGGTGTCTTCGGAGAAATCTTTGTGCCCCGGCGTGTCGAGAATGTTGACGACGCAGTCCTTGTATTCGAATTGCAAGACGGTCGAGGAAACGGAGATGCCCCGCTGCTTTTCCAGATCCATCCAGTCCGACGTCGTGGCGCGTTGGTTTTTCCGCGCGGTGACGCTACCAGCGAGGTTCAGCGCGCCGCCGTAGAGCAGGAATTTCTCCGTCAGCGTCGTTTTCCCGGCGTCCGGGTGGGAAATGATCGCGAACGAGCGGCGGCGTGTCACCTCGCGTTGCAGCGCGGGCGAGGGAGTGGCGTAGGAAGAGAGGGACATGAAACGGGAAGCACGGACTAAACCCCACGCCCTCCCCAATCAAGCCCTGATGCGATCCCGTCATCGGAAACACCAGCCAATCCCACAATCAGACGGATACTAATACCACAATTGGACGCTTGCCAATACCACAATTGGACGCTAGTTTATACCACAAATGGACGATCTCCCTCCACTGCTTCCGCGCGGCATCCAAAATGCCATGAAGGACGCGATGAAAGACACGCCGGTGGTGTGCCTGCTCGGCCCGCGCCAATGTGGAAAATCCACCCTGGCTCGGTCGTTCGATCCCGGGCGGCTCTACCTCAGCCTGGATGACGTCGATTTACTCGCCGCCGCCACTCGGGATCCGAAGGGCTTCATCGGCCAGCTTCCAGACACCGTCACGCTTGATGAAATCCAACGCGCGCCGGACCTGCTCCTCACCATCAAACGCACTGTGGACGAAAACCGCCGCCCCGGCCGATTTCTGCTCACCGGCTCCGCAAATCTCCTCCAGCTCCCCCACCTCCCGGACTCGCTCGCCGGGCGGATGGAATGCCTTTACCTGCACCCGCTGACCGAAGCGGAAAAATCCTGGAGCCCCGGCCTTTTCCTCTCGAAATGGCTGAACCAAAGTCTCTCCGACAACACTCTTCGCGAGGACACCATGGCCCCCTCCACCCTGCCCGGCCGAATCGTCGCAGGCGGCTACCCGGAACCACAGGGCCGCTCGCCCGTCCGCGCCCGACAATGGCATCGCCAGTATCTCAGCTCCGTCATCGACCGCGACATCCACGATGTCGCCCGCGTCCGTGATAGTGAGGAAGTCGCACGGCTGCTGGAAATTCTCTCTCACCAGACCGGCAACCTGCTCAACATTTCCTCGATCGCCAATGACCTGCGCCTCGACCGCCAGACCGTCGAGCGCTACGTCTCCATACTCGAAAGGCTCTTCCTCGTTCGACGCCTCGCGCCATGGCACAGAAACTCCGCAAAGCGCCTGATCAAGACCCCTAAAATCCACCTCGTGGACAGCGGCCTCGCCTCGTCGCTCTCGGGAATTTCCTCCGGCGATTGGCTCACGCGCCGCGATAAATTCGGCCACCTACTGGAATCCTTCGTCCTCCAGCAACTCATCGCCCAAGCCGGCTGGACCGATCCGGACCTTCGCTTCTGGCACTACCGGGACAAGGATCAGGTGGAAGTGGACGTCGTCATGACGCGCGGCAGCAAGGTCTGGGGCGTGGAAATCAAAGCCTCCGCCACTCTCCACCACTCGGATGGAAATGGCCTCCGCCGCCTCGCCGCCCAGTCAGGAAATGATTTCCAATCGGGCATCATTTTTTACGACGGCTCCACCATCCTCCAGCTCGACGGGCCGAAAATCCTCGCCGTGCCGCTGAAATTCCTCTGGGAATGGTGACGCTGCCGTAAAAGCAGATCGGCGGATATTGATGGGGGAACCACCAATATCCGCCGACGTGTTTTCGGGGGGAAATGTGCCGTTATCCGCAAACACTAGGGGGGGGAGTGTGCTTGCGGCGACACACAAGAGATATCCCATTTCCGGCCATAAGATATGCCGTGATCGCGTAAAAATTCCGGACTGCCCCCCGCGGGTAAAAGAATCGGCGGATGTTGAAGGGGGAAATCTTCAACATCCGCCGACTTGTGTTTGGGGGGACCTATGACTGGGGGGAGTACTGTGCCTTGCAGCACTTTCTGGGGGGGAAGGGGGGTGTATTTCAATGGCGGAGAAACGGGACAAGTCCCGATTGCGGCCGCACCTGGACACGTCATCACGTAGAGCAGGATCAATACCAAGATTTTTCTCTGACGATTTCGTCACGATTCCCGCTTTCCGCGCTGTGGATTTCGCTCATAATCGCGCCGATGCGTGACGACACCCGCCAATGGATTTCCGCCGATCAGGCGCACTGCTGGCACCCGTTCACCCGCCAGTCCGAGTGGTGCGCACGCGGGCATGAGCCATTGGTAATCAGTCGCGGCGCAGGCTCGTGGCTGTGGGATTCCGAGGGCCGGAAGTATCTCGATGGCAATTCCTCGATCTGGACAAACATCCACGGCCACGCCCACCCGGCGATCAACGCCGCCATCCGCGAGCAGCTCGAAAAAATTTCCCACAGCTCGTTTCTCGGCCTCACCCACCCGCTCGCCGCCGAGCTAGCGGGACGCCTCTGCGCCCATTTTCCGGAAAATACCCTGGAGCGCGTTTTCTTCTCGGACGATGGTTCCACCGCCGTCGAGTGCGCCCTGAAAATGGCCGTGCAATACCGGCTGCAAACCGGCGAGCCCGAGCGCAACCACTTCGTCGCCTTCGCTAACGGCTACCATGGCGATACCCTGGGCGCCGCTTCGCTCGGCGGTGTCGGGCGGTTTTTCGAGCGATTCCGCGGCATGGGGTATCCGACGCAGCACGTCTCCTCAATTGCTGAACTTCAGCAGCTTCCGTCAGGAAAAATCGCCGGCGTCGTCATCGAGCCACTCATCCAAGGCGTCAACGAAATGCGCCCATGGCCAGCCGGAATGCTCGCCGAACTGCGCACTTGGTGCGATGAAAACGGCGTCCACCTCATCCTCGACGAAGTCATGACCGGCTTTGGCCGCACCGGGAAAATGTTCGCCTGCCAGCACGAAAACGTCATCCCGGATTTCCTCTGCCTCGCAAAAGGCCTAACCGGCGGCTATCTCCCCATGGCCGCCACCCTCACCACCGGAAAAATCTACGATGCCTTCCTCGGCGCTGCCGACCGTGCCTTCTACTACGGCCATAGTTACACAGCGAATCTCCTCGGCTGCGCTGCCGCCCTCGCCAGCCTAGACCTTTTCAAAACCGAACACACACTCGAGCACCTGCCGGAAAAAATCACCCACCTCCGCGATCGCCTCGCCACCCTGAAATCTAGCCACCCCATCATCCACGAAATCCGCCAATGCGGCTTCATCGCCGGCACCGAACTCCGCCGACCCGATGGCGAAAAATTTCCGCCGGGCGAACGCTTCGGGGAATCCATCTGCCACGCCGCCCGCGCCCACGGCCTGCTCACCCGCCCCATCCTCGATACCATCGTGCTGATGCTTCCGCTTTCTAGCAGTCTCGAAGAAATCGACCATGCCGTCCACGCGCTGGACCTCGCACTTGGACAGTGAATCCTAACATTCGCAACGGGCGCCCACCCGATCCTCCCTTCCGATTACAGTGAATGGTTGAACAACCGGAAATCGCGTACCGCTTCCGCACGCCAGCGGGCTGCACTCGCAGTCAATCAGGACAGGACTTGAGTTGTTGGGATGGCCTTCACCTTGGGCGATGCCCTGACGTGTTGCCAAACCTTTGGCCCTGAAAATAGCATCACTTTATTTCAGGAAATTGGTATAATACCATTCATTACAAGCTGGCTCCTGGCCTTCTCACCAGCCCGCGCAGGCGCACATCATTTCCAAGCTGTTGGAAATCGATCTCATCCAGATGCAGCGACTCCTTCAAACCCACGCCGCCAAGCCCCGGTGACGGGCCGCCGCAGAGCATCGGCGCGTAATAAACGACCACTTCATCGACCAAGCCAGCTTCGAACAACGCTGCCGAAAAAACTCCGCCAGCCTCGACCATCACGGTCAGCACGCCTTGCTCCTTCACCAGACCACGCAGCGTTCCTTCCAGATCATGGCGCGGCCGGATAAGAGTGCGGTCCTTCCATTCGTCGGAAAACAAGGGCGCGTCCGAAGGCATGGTTTCAGGTTTGTCCGTCGCGACGACCCGCCACGGTTGCTCGCGCCCTTCCAGAAGCTCCGGCACGCGGATCGTCAGCGCGGGCTTATCGCGGCGGACGGTCTCGCCGCTCGTTAGAATGGCGTCCACGGTGGCGCGGAGCTTCTGCACATCGGCGCGGGCGAGTTCACCCGTTAGCCATTGGCCTTCGCCGGGCGGGCGGGTGATGCGGCCATCGAGGCTCATCGCGGATTTCCAAATCACCCATGGCAATCCGGTTTCGCGGACTTTAAAAAACGGCCGTAAAATTTTCTCGGCTTCGAAGGGACAAACGCCGGAAACCACTTCGATGCCAGCCGCTTTCAGCAAGGCATCCGCGCGTCCGGCATGGTCGGGATTTCTATCCACACAGGCGTAAACCACCCGCGAGATTCCGGCTTCGATGATTCCCACCGTGCAGGGCGGTGTGCGGCCGTGGGTGGAGCAGGGCTCGAGGGTAACATAGATCGTGGCACCTCTAACGTCCTTACCCGCAGCATCTGCGAGAGCTTCGCGCTCGGCGTGCGGTCGTCCGGCAGCACGGTGCCAGCCATGCCCTAACACGACGCCATATTTCACGATCACCGCGCCCACCGGCGGATTCGGCGCAGTGCGGCCGATGCCTTTGCACGCTTCTTCCAGCGCCAGGAGCATCCACTTTCTATCATTCATTGGGCGTGGCGGCGGGAGGTTTCCATTCGATCTGCAGCGGCGATCCGGTTTTCAAATGCATGTCGCGCTGAGGGAATGGGAAACCGATTCCAACTTCATTAAATTGCTTTTCGATCATCATTCTCAAATCACTTTCCACGAGTTCCGGATTGGTTTTCGCATCCAAGGCGACCCAAACGTAGAGTTTGAACAACAGTGCATTGTCGCCAAAATCCTGGAAAATCACCAGAGGCGGGGGCTCTTTATGGATCAGACCATGTCGCTCAGCACACGCGGCGAGAATAGCGATCACCTGTTGTGGCGAGCTGCCATAGGCCACTCCTACGGTGATGGCCCGGCGCAATGAGCGACTGCTGAGAGTCAGGTTGGTGACGGTGTTTTCAAGGAACACGGAGTTCGGCACAAGTGCTTCACGCCCGTCCGGACTGCGAATCACCGAAGATCGGGTGTTGATTTCCACCACGGTTCCCGCAGTTCCGCCAATGTCCACCACATCACCCACGCGGATTTTCCGTTCGAACAGCACGATGATGCCGCTGATGAAATTCTTGATCAGTGTCTGGGTGCCGAAACCAAGTCCGATCGCAAGTGCGCCACCAAAAAAGGCGAATACCGTGATCGGAATTTTCAACAGTGACAGGGTTCCGATAGCCAGAAAAACGCCGACTACGATCATCGCCCAATTCCTCAAGGTCTTCGCCTGCGCATCCGCGACGTGGCCCCGGCTGACAATGCTCCGTTGGATTCTGTTGGAAATTCGGGAGATCACCCCGTAGGCGATGGAAAAGAAAAACAAAGCCCGCAGCAGATCGCCCAACGTGACCGGCGTCTTCTTCTTGAAGACCTGCCCGTCCACCTCAAACTTCTCTTCGGTGTTCGTCACTTCGAACGACCAAATGCCTTTCACCAGCGCCCATGTCTTAGAAGTCAGTGTCGAAACCCCCCGATAGAGATTTTTTCCCTCCTCCTGCTTGGGTGTGAAATCGCTCACCCAGCGATCAAGCAGCCGATTCTGATTCACCACCACTTGAGAAATCTGTTGGACCATCGCCAGTCGCTCCGACTTGATCTTACGCTGCTCCACCAGCAGTGCCGCGCGTGGATCGTCCGCACCGATTGATGCCGCCCGCGAATCCAGGCGGCTGATGTCCGCCTCTACTCCCGGGATTTCGTTAGCACTGAAAATCGCCCAAGCCTGGATCCGATCCAACAAGGATTGGAGTGATGCGAGTGCCTTATCACGGGCTGGCTGGTCGGAGGCACTGAGGAATGCATTCCGGTTTTGATAGGCTTCGAACATCATGTTTTCGAGTTGGATCTGATTTTCCAACCCTTCGGAAATCGTCTGCAGCGTGTCCGACCGCTCGTCTGCTACTTCCATCCTCAGTCTCGCTAGTTCGATGCCAGGCGGTTGGGTTCCTTCGGGCACGGAAGCCACAAGTGCATCGAACGCTGTTCGCTCTTGTTTGCGAGACAACTGAGCTTGCTTCAGCCGCTTCGCGATCCCATCCAGCTCTTTGCGAGAAGAACTTTTCCGCTCGTCCGAAGCCGCTCCGATCTTGGCCAGATCCTCCTGACTGAAGCGCGCACCTGCCTTGGCGACCTTGATCTTGCGGTCCAGCAATGCCAACTCCAGTTTCACCACTTCGATCTGATAGCCCACCGCCTCGCAATTCGACTGAAGGAGTCCCGCACGCGCGGCGAGTAGGCGGGACTTCGTGCGGGCGGCCTCCATTTTCCACTTCGCAACCTCATCACCGCCGACTGCCATTTTGCTATTCTCGTCCTCTTGCTTTCTGGTTTCCGAGAGCACCTCGTCGAGCGTGCGCTGGAAGACCACCAGCGAGGATTCATGGGAGGCAAGTTTCCCGCGCAGGGCATCCTGCTCGTTGCAGAGATCGTCCACCAGTGTGATGGAATACGGTGGCTTTTCCTTAAAGCCCACCCACGCGGTGCCTGCCTCGCGGGCATCCTGCACGGATTTACTAACCGCCACCACGTTGTCCAGCGTGGAGATGTAGCGGCCGATGGTAAGCACTGTCTGCTCGGCAGCACGACGGCGCTCTTCCAGATCAGCAGCGGTGATGCCGGCAGGTTGCGAACCGGCAGCAGCAGGATCATCAAAACGGGCAAGGGCCTCGCGGGCTTCCTTGAGCCATTGTTGCAGCCTTACCTTCGATTCTTCGGGCTTTTCTGCGGCGGCAGGTATGGCCGGTTGCTGGCTGCTCAGAACCTTTTTCAAGGTCTGCACTTGAGCAGCGGCAGGTTCTGGAGCGCTCACCAAACAAGCCACTATGAGGGTGACGGTAGCGTGGGAAATTTTGCGTAAAAGCGGCATCGTGGGTTGAGTTGGTTTTCTCACAGATCGCCGCGGTCGTCCTTTTCAAGCTGAATTCTATCAGCCAAATTGCGCGCCTTCACACTATTGCGCTTTGCCCATCGCTCGACGGCCATCTGGCGTTTCTCCGAGCGCTTCTTCAGCGCGGCGATCTCGTTTTCAAGGTTGAGGAAATTTTCATAGCGCGCGGGATCGAGCGTGCCGGTCTCGACGGCAGCGCGGATGGCGCACTTCGCGTCCTTGCGGTGGCTACAATCCGAGAACTTGCACTCAGCCGTTAGGGCCTCGACGTCGGCGAAACTGTCGCGCAGCGTGGCCTCGTCAGTCCACATCTGAATTTCTCGCATGCCGGGATTATCGATGAGCATGCCGCCATTGCGCAGCGGGACGAGCTCGCGCGAAGTCGTCGTATGGCGGCCTTTTCCGGTGGTTTCATTCACCTCGCTTGTCCATTGCCAATCCTCGCCGTAAAGCTGATTCACCAAAGTGGATTTACCAACGCCACTCGATCCCACGATGCACATGGTGATGCCTTTTTTGACGTATTTTTTCAGCACCTTTAGGCCTTGCCCGCTCATCGCACTGGTCACGTGGACGCTGGCACCATCCCACAGCGCAGCGATCTCGGCAGCGGCAGCTTGGCTTTGCTCGATGGGGAAAAGATCGGATTTATTCACTAACACCACCGCCGTCGCACCGCTGCGGCCGATGAGCATGAAGTAGCGTTCCATCCGTCGGATGTTGAAATCCGGGCCCGCATCGGTGACCACGGTGACGATGTCGATGTTCGCGCCGATGACCTGCGCTTGGGAGCTATTTCCGGGCATTTTCCGAGAAAAACACGTGCGCCGAGGCAACATCGCACGGATGACAGATGGCTGGTTTTCGTCACCCAGCTCGACCATCACCCAGTCGCCGACCGCTGGGAGATCCGCGTCACAGGCAGCCTCGTGCCAGACACGACCGCAGAGGACGACGTCGATTTCATCGCCGCCTTTGATGAAGGCACCGTAGTTGATGACTGTCTCGCGGATCAGCCGCGCGGGGATCCAGCCCTTTCCCGCGAAGGCCGCGGAGGCTTTTTCCAAATCATCGTTCCAGCCGAGTTCCTTCAATGTCATCCGCAGGAAATCTAGCGCAGGACCGGCGGGTGTCGATTCCCGTGTTGCGACGGAGA
The DNA here is from genome assembly GCA_038237425.1 of Verrucomicrobiales bacterium. GTDB lineage: Bacteria > Verrucomicrobiota > Verrucomicrobiia > Verrucomicrobiales > Akkermansiaceae > Luteolibacter. Next base: position 6,721 of record JBBRYQ010000078.1, on the reverse strand, counting down.
ATCGGTGCGGCCGAACGCAGGTCTGTTAAAAAAACGCCATGAAGACGAGAGGGCTGCGTAAGATCCGATGGATGAGGAGCGGGCACTGGCGAAGGAATTCTTCCCAGCGGCCACCCGTTTGAAGGAACTGGAAAAAGAAGATGAGCTGGCCCTCGCGGGTGACGGGAGCTTGGTCGTACCATTCGGCGTGAAAGCGTGCGCCGGGAGTGTCGAGCGGCCAAGTTCCAGAGGGGAATCGCGGGGTGCTTTTGGACTCACCCTGCGGGTGAATGGGAATCAATGCCATGGGTGCTTCCATGGCGTTTAAAATACGTCACTTATCCGCCAGTGGCGATCTTTCCATTTTCCTCTTTAGGTTGATGCAGGCTCGCGATTACGCTGCAAATGAATTGACGAAACAGGACTCCAAGGCTGAGGGGAATCTGGCAGAGGACGAGTGATCCCACCACGGATCCTAAGCGGTGATGGCGGAGAGGCGGGATCAGCGCGTGACGCGGACGTTGCTGAAGGTGGAGGTGCTGAGCTGGGAGTTGTTACCGCTGCTGACGGCGAGGCCGACGTAGCAGTTTTTGGGCAGGGAGATTTTCACCGGATCACCGACGTTTTTCCAAGTGTCGCCATCGTTGCTTTTGTAGGCTGTGATGGTGTCGCCCTTGCGGACGAGGCGCAGCCAGATCTTGGAGGGGTTGGCATTTTTGCTGGTGGTCTTGGCGGTAGAGCCGCCGGTGTTGGCGCGGCGAAGCCAACTGTAGTCACCTTCCTTGTCCGCGCCAAAGAAGACTTGGCGGGAATTGGTGGCAAGTGATGCGCGGATCATGAGGCCGACGAGCGGGGCCTTGCTGGAATCATCCGTGTTTACGACGCGGGCGCTGATTTCTCCATCGTCGGTGAGGGTCTGCCAGCCGAAGTTTCCGGCATCGGCGGTTTTGGAGAGTGCGCCGGAGCCGCTTAGGGTGAATCGTCCGGAGGCGTAGCGGGCACCGCCGAGGAGGTTCTCGCTGCCGAGGCGATCGACGCTCCACGGCAGGGGCAGGCTGTTTTCCAAAATCTGGATTTGGAGGGTGGTGTCAGCGGAGGCGCCGTTGGTGTCGGTGGCGCGGATGGTGAATTGGTGGAGGCCCTTGCTGCCGGTGGGCGGGGTGCCGCCGAGGGTGCCTGCGCTGGAAACGACGAGCCAGGAGGGACCTGAGGTCTTGGAGTAGGTGAGGGTGTCGCCGCTATCGGGATCGGTGGCGGCACCGGCGAGGGTCTGGCCGATGTAAGCTTCGCCCTCGGAGGCGCTGGGGAAGTGGGTGGTATTGAGCTGGAAAGATGGGGCGTCGTTGGTGTTGGCGACGGTGATTTTGAGGACGGCGTCTGCGGAGGCGTTCGAGGGATCGGTGACTTTGACGGTGAAGGTGTCGAGGCCGACGTTGCCGTTGAGCGGGGTGCCGCCGAGTGCGCCGGTGCGGGAAACGGTGAGCCAGGCGGGGCCGGAAATTTTCGAGTAGATGAGGGTGTCGCCGGGATTGGCGTCGGTGGCGGCGAGTTGGCCGGAGAAATCGGTGTCTTCGGTGGCGGCGGCGAGGATAGTATTCGAGCCGAAGACGGGGGCGATGTTTCCGGGGACTTCGTCCACGGGGGTGACGGTGATGGCGATGGTGGCAGTGGCGGAATCGGATGTGCCGTCGTTGGTTTTGAAAGTGAATTGGTCGCTGCCGTGGAAGTCTGCGGCTGGGATGTAGGTCAGATTCGGTGGGGTGCCTAAGATTTCGCCGTGGGTGGGGGTGGTGACGATGGAGAAGGAAAGGGTGGCGTTTTCCAGATCGCTGCCGCTGAGGACGATTGGGAGTTCGGTATCTTCACGGGTGCTGAGGGTCTGGGCGGTGGCGGTGGGCGCGTCATTGACCGGAATGATGGTGATGGAAACGGTGGCGACCGAAGAGAAGGCGGTGCCATCGTGGGTGCGGAAGGTGAAGCTATCGCTGCCGCTGTAGTGGGCCTGTGGTGTGTAGGTGAGATTTGGCGGGGTGCCGCTGAGGGTGCCTTTGGTGGGAAGGGTGACGACGGCGAAGGTGAGTGGGTTCGCCTCTTTGTCGGTGCCGGTGAGAACGACAGGGGCCGGGGTGTCCTCGGCGGTGGAGAGTGATTTGGCAGAGGCGACGGGCGCGTCGTTCACCGCGGTGACGGTGATGACGATGGTGGCAGTGGCGGAATCGAGGCTACCGTCGTTGGCCTTGAAGGTGAAGCTGTCGGTGCCGTTGTAGTCTGCTTGGGGCGTGTAGGTGAGATTCGGCGGGGTGCCGCTGAGGGTGCCTTTTGTAGGGCTGGTGACGATTGCGTAGGTGAGGACGTCCCCATTTGCATCGCTGGCGGAAAGGGTGACCGGGAGTGGCGTGTCCTCGGCGGTGGAGGCGGATTGAGCGATGGCGAGCGGCGCCTGGCCGGCGATGTTTCCTTGCTGCTCGAGAACGCGCAGTTCGGCGACGCTGGTGAAATTTCCGCCGCTATTTTCGCTGAGAGCACGCAGTCGGATGAATTGGCCACGCTTTGCGGAGAAGAGGATTTCCTTTTCCGTGCTGCCACTGGCGAAGGTGCCACTGGCGACGGGGGTGCCCCAGTTGATGCCATCCATACTGACGTAGAACTCGTATTGGCCGATGTTTCCGACGGTGTAGAGGTCCTGGCGTGGCAAGTAGCGGAAGCCGTTGAGGTTACGGGCGATGCCCATGTTGATCTGGAGATCGTGGGGTGGCGCGGTGACGTTGGAGGTCCAGCGGGTATGCCAGATGGTGGCGGGATTGCCGTCGAAAGCAGCGGTGGCGGGGAAATCGGGAGTTTCCTCACTGTCCACGAAAAGGAGGGTCCAGCCGGATTGCGGGACATAATCCGGTGGAGTGGCTGCGACCTGATAGGAGATTTCTGCGGAGACGGGGCTTTTCTGGCCCTCCAGATTGTAGGCTGCCAGGGCGAAATAGTAAGTTTGGCCACCCGTCAGACCGGTGACGGAGGCGGTGGTACGTTGTCCCACATTGACGACTGTGGTGTAGTTTCCGGCGGAAGTTCCGTAGCTCACTTCGTAACTTGCGATGTTCGTCTCGGGATTGGGATCCCACTGGAGACTGACGGCGGGAGCTGCGAGGGAGAGAGAGTGGGCGAAAAGTCCGGTGACGACCGCAGCGAGGACCGCGAGACGGGTGAAGATGGTTCCGTGGCCGCCGGGGATGGGGTTCCGGGCAGGGAATTCGAATGGGGCGGAGCGGCTCACTTGCAGAGCTCCGCCCGTAATGGCCGCAAGGGCCAAACGGCTGGTTATCATGGCTGGTTGTAAGGGTGAGGATGCGGAGACGATCCTTTCCGCCTGGGTCTCAGAAGTGGGACGCTACTGAGAGGCGAACGATCCGATTCGGGAAACCACTTGGGCCGGCGATTGATGGTCTCGCTGAACTTCGTGATTTGGGACTGGTCCCGGTTCGGGCCGCCTGAAGGGTGAAGGGACTCACTCCTCAGGAAGAATTTTGGGCTGATTCAAATGGGACGGGTGGGTCGTTTGGATCAGGTTGGATGTTGAACAGAGGCTTCTTTCAAAGGCTTCGTGACATTATTTCTGGAAAACCTTTCCGGAAATCTAAAAAATACAGAGAAATTAACAAGATTAATCTTATAAATTTTTGAACAATTTAAAATTCCAGATGTCACCCTCGCATTTGGAGGGCATTTTCTGCCAAAAGTATGGAGATCAGAGCTCGCTGCAGAAGCGGCCGGAAAAGGATCAATCCGTTGTCAGCCAAAGGTTTGAAAATGATAGTTACTTCCCGAAGCCCTCTGTGGCACGGAATTTCCAACATCGACAAAGGATTGCGGACTGATGTGGCTGTTAGGTCGGCAGGCAGGTGGTCTCGGCTCGCGGGGGAGGGGATTCCGGCGTCCTCAGTAATACCTAGCGCTTTTTTAAAATACGGGAATACCGTTGACACTAACTGTTCAATCAGGCAAAAATTGGCCGGTCAAACCTGTTTACACCCAATGTTCACCTCCCCCCGAAACTTCGAAAAATGGGCATGGATCGCCTGTCTTGGTCCGTTAATCTACCTCGCACCTGTCGCGCATGCACAGAACTTCTCCCTTCAGGTCGCGAATCCCGACCCCCTGGGGCTGAGGAGTGTCATTCCAGGAACCGATGACTTGGACTTCGGGCTGACAAATGGCATCAAGGGTGCTTTCAACTGCGGCATTGCAGCGAATGCGGAATACAACTCCAATTTTTTCCTTTCGGATAAGGACGAAAAAAGCGAATTCAGCACGAACCTGACGCCCTATTTGAACTATCGGTCCGATCCCGAGGGAGGGGCCAAGGTTTCCCTTAATGCTAGTTACAGCCCGATGCTACGGGCGTATTTGCACAATTCCGTCCTCAATGGAGTGGACCAGACTGGAGACGTGTCCTTGATGGTCCAAGGGACGAAAACCTTGATCAAGTCCTATGCCGTTTATAGCCAGTTTTCCGGCGCTGACCGTCTTTCCGGCACTTTTGTGACGGGAACGATACTCAACGGAGGGGTGCAAGCGGCGTATCAAGTCGCACCGAGGACCTCGCTGACAGCACTGTGGTCGGCTGCGATGTCCGATTATGACACGGCCGGGAGTGTGGGGTCCAACATCTACACTGCGGAAATCGGCGGGTATTGGTCTTACAGCGAGCGGCTGAGTTTCGGCCCCAGCATCCGCTACATTGTCGCGGATTCAGCTAATATTGAGACTCGCGACTCTTGGTCGGTCTTGGTGCAGTCACAGTATCTGCTTGGTGAGCGGATCCGCATCGCGGGTTCGTTGGGATTGGAATACGCCTCAAACTCCGGGGGGGACCAAAAAAGCACGGTGGGTCCTACCGGTCATCTGATGGCACGGTATGAGATCAACCCAAGGTGGAGTTGGTCGAACTTTATCAACTACGCCATGGTTCCTTCTCCAACAGATGCTGGCTACATCGTCAACAACCTGTCGGTTTCCAGTTCTTTAGATCGTAATTTCACCCGTGGGGCGGCCCAGTTTGGATTGGATTATAACCTTTCAAACTACGAAAGTGTCGGGGTGGTCACCACGAATCGCGATAATGAGAACAATGTGAACGTTTTCATCGGCTACCAGAGGCGTTTTTTTTCCGATCGGTTGGATTTCAATTCCAAAGTGAGCTACGGAGTGAACGACGGGGCGACAAGTTGGACTCAATTGGTCATCAGCACCGGCCTGAAAGTCTCGTTTTGAATCACCTCGGAATGTTTCCGAATCTCTGCGGCTGTCACTCTAAAAATCGAGAGGTGGCAAGGATGCTGCTGATTTGGGAGCACAGTGGATTGGCAAGCTTGTACCAATGGATTTCTTTTGCCCGGTTTTCTCTCTGGCAACGTCTTGAATCTCGAAATTTGGCGGAATTTTTTGCCATTCGAGCCACCGTGCTCCCGCTGCATTCCGATTCCATCACCACTACGCAATTGCGTAATTGCGATTTTTTTTCCGTATGGGATGATGGCGAAGTTAATTAACTTTTCCGTATTTCATTGAAAACAGACAAAAACTGACAGAACCTTCTCTCCGTTCGCAATTATCCTTGAAAATTCCGACTGTTGCCGCTAAAACAGCGCATATAGCGAGTTAGTCGTATCTAAAACGTCTGACTCACGCGGAAAATTTGAAACCGATATGAAACGAACAATTTCCCCCTTGACCGAAACACCTGATATTGGTTTTAGTGCTGTATAGCCCTAATCGACCAAGGGCGGCAGCGTTCCATCTCAAACTTCAAGAAAATCAACGGATTTCAGCGTAAAACCCAACCTTTAAAATTTTCCATGAACATGCCTTGATCATCTCCTCCACTTTGTTTTAGCCCCCCACCCCCCCACCCCCCCCAAATGTCCACTGCTGTCAAAGCAAGAGATGTCTCGAAGAAGGTTCCAGCCTTCCGGAAGATCTCTTCACCAATTCGGGCCAATGCGCCCGTCGATCGCGACCAGTTCCGCGATTTCGATCCGAAAAGGGCTCTGTTGCCCAATAACGCGCCTGAATCAGAAGTGGTGCAACACGGCTGGAAGCGTGTATTGGATCTAACGTGTATTTTTATCAGCCTTCCTATCACCCTGCCCTTGATGATCCTGATCGTCCTTTGGGTAAGGGTTGTTTCCCGTGGCCCCGCCCTTTTCCGCCAAGAGCGCATCGGGCAGAATGGCAAAAGGTTCGTGCTGTATAAATTCCGCAGCATGAGGTTGAATGCCGGAACGAGTCGTCACGAAATCTATCTCAGGCATCTGGTCCGATCCGATAGTCCGATGATCAAGCTGGATTTGCTATGCGACTCCCGCCTGATCACTGGTGGCTGTTTCCTCCGCGCCGCGGGTCTTGATGAGCTTCCGCAGCTCCTCAACGTCCTGCGCGGCGAAATGAGCTTGGTGGGTCCGCGTCCCTGCCTTCCCCAAGAGTATGCTTTCTTTTCTGAGCGCCAGAGAGAACGTTTTGCCGCCTTACCGGGCCTCACTGGTAGCTGGCAGGTGAGCGGCAAGAACCAGACGACCTTCAGCGAAATGAACGTCATGGATATCCGCTACGTTCGCGAGGCGTCGATCGGGCTGGACATGGCCATCATGATGCGCACGCCTGCCGCACTTTTCGTTCAGATGTGCCATGCGTTTCAGCAGGGCCGCTCCGCCAAACGGAGCGCCTCATATAGAGACGCCGCGCACAAATC
>JBBRYQ010000077.1:0-25606 GCA_038237425.1 Verrucomicrobiales bacterium | reverse complement strand
ATGAAAAGGAATGAGCAATAAAGCGTTTACAATGTACAGACTGTTAGTTTTTTCGTGCGCTTATTCTATTCGCAACACGTTTACAGTTAATTGATTACAAATAGAAAATATTTTCATTCAATGGGTGCGGAATGCGTGATCTGGGTGCCTACGTGCGATGCCAGCGAGTGACCATTCACAGGCTTCTTCGAACAATTCCGCACCTGCGAGAAAACGCATCTTCGGTGCCATCGCACGCGCCCTGCGGACCTTCAAAAGATCGGATACCCGGGCCATTTCTACAATCGCATCATTCACATGAAGCCCCTACCGCAAGCCCTCACCCGAGGAACGCCGGAAAACCAACTCGTGACGCATCATCAGGGGACGGGCCTTCTGTTATGTAGCGGCTTGTGGAGCTCAAAAGGGATTGACGATGGTCAGGTGGTCGAGGGTGAAGCCGTGCTGGAGATCTTCCGAATAGAGGGTGGCGCAACCGTTGGCGTATGCGGCAGCAATGATGGTGCTGTCCCAATGGGAGAAGTCGTAGCGCCGCCGCAATGCGGTGGCGTGGAGAATGAGTGTGTGGCTGAGGGGCTGGACCGGCAAATCCGCCGTGAAGTCGAGAAACTCATCGATCTTTCCCTCATCGATGCCGAGGCGCGGCTTGCGCAGGGCGTTGGAAATGAACTCTTGAAGAACCTGGGTGGAGATGACCGGTTGGCAGGTGGCGAGGAGTTGGATCGCGACACTGCCTTTCAGGGAGTCGGAGGGTTCCAGCGAGTAGGCGTAGAGGAAGATGTTGCTATCGAAAAACGCGCTTTCAATCATGGCGGTCGTAGAGTTCCTCCCGGTTGAACGCACCGACCGGCCCGGTCTGGACACGATCCTTTTTCATGGCCGCAATGTGATCTTCCACCCGGCGACGATGCAATTCTTCCTCGGTGAGTGTCGCAGCGGCGGATTTCCCCTCCTGCTTGAGGGCGGCACGGAGGGACTCGGCGATGAATTCCTTGAGCTTGAGACCGCGGGAGGCAGCCGTGGATTTGACTTCTCGGAAAAGGGGATCAGGAAGATCGATGGTCGTTCTCATGGCAAAAATTTATGCTTTTATGCTTTTGTGTCAAGCTGAAGAACTGGGCAAAATAGTATCAGTGTGCAAATCCTGACAGAATATGGCCGCAAGTCGAAAGAGTCTGGGTGGATTTCTTCTCTTGATCGACATCTGCTAACGCATCGCCGAGGATGAGTCGGCGCTTGCCCGGGTCTCCGGTGATCGAACCGGCGCATTTTGGGATTGGCGTGTGCGATAGGGTAGAAGCTGAAATGCTGAAATTGAAGAGAAGAGGAAGAAAGATGACCAGTAGGTGGCGGTGCACGAAGTATCGAAGAAGAATTGCACGCTGAAGCGTTTCGGGCGGGATTTTACAGCGCAGGCGGCGAGGTGCCGTTTTGGACTGAGATTTTATTTCCGCCGTAAACCGAAGCGAGGATTCCGGCGGTCATGACGTAGGGTCTTGATTTGCACGCCATCGAGATCCTCGTAAAACAGCAAGTGATAGCGGGATTTTCAAGATTGGCACGTCGCCAGCCACTGGGATCAAAGTGGTAGTGCTCAGGATGCGTTTCAATCTGGAGATAGATTTTTTCGAACTCGCCCATAAATCGTCTCCGAGCGAATCACTGATCGCGTCATAGTGGCGAATCGCGATGGTCACGTCGCGCCAGACCTGTGGATGAAACCTCGGTATCAGTGTTCCCTATCGGATAAAACACCGTCGCGTAACTCATCCATGGAGAGGCCTACAACTTCGCCTGATTTCATCTCGCGGGCTCTCTCGGCCACTTCTTCGTCGGAGACATCGTAATCGGAGTCGGGTAACGAGTGGAGAAGGAAACTCGTCAGCGAGGCTCTCTGCTCAACAGGACATGCCGCAGGAACTCACAGATCAAGGAGAGGGTTATTTTCCCAACACCCACGAAACATGCGGCGTGTAGAGGTCCGGCTCCAACAGGAACGAGTCGTGGCCCTTGTCCGAGTGCACGATGATGTGCATGACATCCACCTTCGCCTGCTCCAGATACTTGACCAGTTCGGACTGCTCTTCCGGATAGAAACAGAAGTCGGAGTCGATCGAGAAAACCAGCCACTTCTGACCCGCCATCCGCGCGCGCTCGAATAGATCGGCCGGCGCCTCCGCATCGCCTTCGTGGGTGGCATCGTAGCGCGACCAGAGATCGATGATGCGCAGATAGGTGTTCGCATCGAAGCGTTTCACGAACTTCTTCCCCTGGTGGAGCATGTAACTCTGGAACTGGTCGCGCACCCGGTACCAGGCTAACACATCGTCCGCCTGCACTACATCCTGCCTTGCGCGGGTCTCAAAGGCGTCTAGGTGGACGAAGGTCTTGTGTGAAATCATCCTCGCCAACGCGAGCCCGTAGAGCGGCGGTGAGTTGTCGTAATAATCGCCGCCGTTGAAATACGGATCGTTCTCGATCGCGAGAATCTGTTCGAAAAGGATAAGGCGGTTGAGCACCGTCGTTTTGTAGCCGGACGCAATAATGATCACGTTGCGGATCCGCTCGGCCTTGCGGGTGGCGAATGTTAGAGCGATCAATCCGCCCACGGACGGGCCGACCACCGCGTGCAGAACGTCGATTTCAAAATGGTCCAACAGCTTGCTGAAAATCTCCACCTGATCCGCCGCTGTCACTGCGGGAAATTTCGCGCCGTAGGGTTTTCCCGTTTCCGGATCGATCGAAGCAGGTCCGGTGCTGCCATAACAGCCACCCAGATAGTTCGCGCAGATGACGAAATACTTGTCAGTATCGATGGCTTTACCAGGCCCGATCATCGCCTCCCACCAGCCTTCATGCAGTTCCGGCTGCCATAGCGCGCCCACTCCGTCGATGCCCGGATTATAGCCTACCGCGTGATGCGAACCTGATAGAGCATGGAACAGGAAAACCGCGTTCGATCGCTCCGCGTTCAGCTCACCCCACGTTTCATACGCCAGCGTGGCGCTTGGTAAAACCCCGCCATCGCGCAGCCGCACCGGGTGGGCGGAGCTTCCTGTTTGGAAAAATCGGGTCTGTGTCGCGGCGGGCATGCGCCAAGCCTAAACGGCATTCCTCCGACAACGCAAGGGTCTGCTGAACGCCATGGAAGCCTGCTTGCCAATACCTTGCGAGGCGCTTAACTAAGGGAAAGTCTCATGAAACACGCCCTTCGCCTCTCCATTTTCGCCCTTCTCGCCGCCTGCGGCACCGGCAGCGGTCCCACCGTAACCAACGGCTCACCCCCGCAGCCAGGCTTCGGCTTCCTGCCGGAAAAGGCGGAAAAAGGCGCGCTCTTCCAATACTATCAGCCGAACTCCGGATCCAAGTGGCGTAACAACTGGACCTCGCACCTCGACCTCACCGGCGTATCCTGGAACGACCCGCGCACCGCCACGCTCATCGCTCCGAGCTACGTCGTCATGGCCGCGCACTTCATCCGCCCGTCCACCGTGCCCGTCATTTTCCATGACAAGCAGGGAAACCGCCACGAGCGCCTTATCGGCGCAGTTAGAACGCTGAGCGTCGGCGACATTGCCGTCGCAAAACTCAACCGTCCCCTACCGCCGGAAATCAAATGCTACCGATTCGCCAGCACCGCGGAAGCCACCGTCGGCCGCCCCGTCATCGTATCCGATCAAACCAACACACTCTCCGTCCACCGCCTCGCCGCGATTTCCGGAGCAGTCGTCCAGTTCGATTACTTCACCAACTTGAATCCCGTCTATCGACGCAATCTCATCGTCGGCGACAGCGGAAACCCCTCGTTCCTGCTCGTGAACGGCGACCTCCACCTGCTGGAAACCCACACCACCGGCGGCCCCGGCGCGGGCCCCTGCTACGCCGATCCCGCCGTCCAAGCCGCTATCCGCGCGGCTATCGCCGGGATGGGAAATTGAGTCGCACCTGCGCGAGGGACCCACTTTCCTCACCGCATGAAAATGACTTGCATTTTATGCCAGATGGCGTAATTTTTTTGCCGTATGGCAATCCAATATCCTCGTAAACGCAGACCGAAGGGAGACGTCACACTCGGTCCAGTGAGTGAGCCTATTACCAAGGTGGAGTCCTCGGTTGCATCATATAATGCGCCTGGGCCGTTGGTGGTTGAGGTGTTTGATCACTGGATTTCCGTTTTACAAACCCTCGGAGTGAAGACTTCAGCCGCAGCTGGCAGCACTTTGGCACAAATCCGTGAAGCACTGCGCCAAGGCGTGCCGCGGAACGCGTTCGAGAGCCTTCGGGATGATCTCGGCGTTTCCACGGAAGAATTCGCAGAAATCCTCGGCATCCCCACACGCACGCTCGCAAGACGCACGGATCGTTTCAAACCGGATGAATCAGAGCGTTTGTTGCGGGTCGGTTCGGTGCTTCAAAAAGCGCTGGATGTGCTGGAAGACAAGGCGTCAGCCCGTCGCTGGATGACGCAGCCGAAGCGCGCACTCGGCGGGCTTACTCCGCTGCGCTGCTGTGACACCGAAGTCGGAGCGCGGGAAGTGGAGGCTTTGTTAGGCAGGATCGAGCACGGCGTTTTCTCATGACCCGCGCGTTCCGGCTGTGTAAGACAAAATTTCTAACGTCCGCGTTCTCCGGTGAGGGCGCGCGCCTGAACGGCGGACGATGGAACTCGCCGGGGCTTGGCGTTGTTTACACATCGTCCTCGCTCTCGCTGGCGACTTTGGAAGTGCTCGTCCACCTAGAAGACCCAGAGGTCTTTGCCCGCTTGTTTTCCTGGGTCCCGCTAGAAATACCCGAAGATGCCATCGAAACCTTGGACGAATCCAAGCTCCCGATCAGCTGGTGCGCGGACGAAGCCAGCATCCCTTCACGATCCATTGGCGATACGTGGCTGCGCTCTCTGCGCACCGCCGCTCTGGCGGTTCCTTCGGTGATAACCCCTGGCGAATGGAACTATCTGCTCAATCCAGTGCATCCGCGATTTCCGGAAATTCATATTGGTGAAGCGAGATCCTTCCGGCCGGACCCAAGGTTAGGTTCGTAAAGACCACAGCCGCTTTGCTGCGCTGAACTCCAGTCACCCACTGAGTTTTCATTTTCCTTCGATCGGGCGCGCTTCATTTGCCCAACATAGGCTAACGGGATAAATTTTGCGGTGCAATTTTCAAACCACTCCGGCCCCTGCCAGACCCGCGCGGATAAGCAGCGGTTCCTGATCCGGATCGCGGCCCATGAAGCGGCGGTAGAGTTCGTCAGGCGGCACGGAGTTGCCCTTGCTGAGGATGTGTTCGCGGAAGGCGTGGCCGGTTTCGGAGTTGAGCACTCCCCCGGTTTGGAAACGGGTGAAGGCGTCCGCATCGAGCACTTCGGCCCATTTGTAGGAGTAGTAACCGGCGGCGTATCCAGTGGGGCTGCTGAAGAGGTGGTTGAAGCGGCGCATCATTGAGGGCGTCAGCGTTTTCAGAGGTGCAAGATAGTTGGCGAGCACTCCGTGGTCCACGGCATCGAGGTCTTTTCCGATGAAATCGGAGAGGCGGATATGGAGTTCGAGATCGAGCTTGGCGAAGGCGAGCTGACGCATGAAAACGGAAGCGCTGAGGTAATTCTTCGCGGCGATCATTTTCGCGAAGAGGTCTTCCGGAATCGGCTCATCGGTTTCGAAATGGCGGGCGAAGAGATCGAGTGACTCGCGGTCCCAACAGAAATTTTCCATAATCTGCGAGGGTAGTTCGACAAAATCCCACGGGACGTTCGTGCCAGCAAGCGATTTCACGGAAACCTCGCTGAGTAGGCCGTGCAGCAGATGGCCGAACTCGTGGAAAATCGTCTCCACCTCGCGGTGTGTTAGTAGAGCAGGCTTACCACCGACGGGCGGGCTCATATTGCCGATGATCAGGCCGAGGTGCGGCTCGCCAAGAGCGCCGGTGTGGAGGGAATTCATCCACGCACCGCCGCGCTTCGACTCACGCGGGTGCCAGTCGGCATAGAACGAGCCAAGGTGGGCGGCGGTTTTCGAATCGTGGATCTCGTAAAACTTGCACTCGGGGTGCCAGGTTTCGACGAGTTGAGAGTCAGCGGTTGCGGGTTGAGAGTTAGAAGAAGATGGCTCGATATAAATGGACTCCAGCTCCCGGATGGTGATGCCGAAAAGGCGGGAGGCGATTTCAAACATGCCAGCCATCACCCCATCGACTGAGAAATAAGGACGCAGCACTTCCTCGTCGAAATCATAGTTTTCCTGGCGTTGCTTCTCCGACCAATAAGCAACTTCCCACGGCTCCAGCGCACTAACTGGCTGGCCAGACTTGGCGGCCTTGTATTGGCCGAGTTGCTTGTATTCCGCTAGAAATGCCGGATGGATGCGGGCATGGATGCCTTCGATGAATTTCAGAGCGGACTGCCCGGTTTTCGCCATGCGCCGGAGGATCGTTAGATCTGCGAAATTTTCGTGGCCCAAAATATTGGCCTTTTCCTGACGGAGTTCGAGAATCTGCCAAACCAGCGCGGTGTTGTCGAATTCGCCGACTGCACCGACCCTCGATGATGCTTCCCAAACCTGACGGCGGATCGTGTCATCGTGAAGGTGCTGCATGATTGGAAACATCGAGGGAAATTGCAGACTGAAGCGCCAGGCGTTTTCATGACCTTTCGCCCGGGCGTTCGCGGCAGCGCCTGCCTTCGCGGATTCCGGCAGGCCGGCGAGTTTCGCTTCGTCGGTGATGAGGAGTTCCCACGCATTGGTGGAGTCTAACACATGCTCGGAGTATTCCTTGGTGATCTTCGAAAGCTCTGCCTCGATGGCGGCGACGCGCTGCTTTTTATCTACAGGAAGATCCGCGCCGGAGCTGCGGAAATCGAAGAGCGTCTCCTCGACAAAACGTTTCCCAACAGAATCAAGGCTAGCGATTTCCACACTTTCGCCGACCGCCTTGATCATGGCCCACAGCCGGTCGTTGAGCGCGATGGAGGAATAGAAATCGGTGACAGCCGGCAGCATCTTGTTCAACGCCTCACGCTGGGCAGGCGAGTCGCAGACCGAGTCCAAATGGTTCAGCCGCCCCCAGCCGCGACCGAGTTCTTCGGTTGCTTTTTCAAGCGCAAGGAAGGTGCTATCATAAGTCGCCGCAGCCGGGTCCTGCACGCAAATGACCTCGATGTTCTGCTTCGCCTGCATAAGCGCGTGAGTGATGTCCGGCTCGACGGCTTCGGGAACGAGAGTGGACCAGCGGATTTGGAATTCGGGTGAGAGGAATGGATGCATTTGGGAAAATTTGTTTCAGTGAAAAGCGCTCGGACCGATCTTCGGCAGCATGAGTGAGTTGTCCATTTCTTTAGATCGTCTTCGACTCCATTCGGATATACGACTCGTGCAAGGTACACGCTTTTGTTCGCCTACGGCTCGGAAATCCCACGATCCTTGCGATTTTTCTTCACCAAGATGTCGTTGACCTCGGCGTGCCGAGGAACGGCGGAACGGCGGTTGGTCGCACGATTTCTCCACCATGAATGATTCCCGAGCTCGCGAAACCAACCCGCAATCGTGTTTGGCCAAGTGGTGGATGACAGCCCGCTGCTTCATACGGTGACAAGCTCTTCGGTATAACTTCCGCTCGCGCTGGCCCTCGCTTCATCGCGATTGAACCCCGATGTGGTGTAGGTTGATTTCTTGAAGTCAGAGTGAGACGAAGTTAGCGACCGGGAAACTGCGGATGCATTTCTCAAGCAATGAGTCATCGAGTGGAAAAAGAAGGATCGAGACGTCCCTTCCCCCTATGGGTTTTCGGACACCTCCGTGGGTATTTCTGATGCAGGTGCCAGGATGTATGTGGCCAATGGTCTCACCAGATTCGTCGGCAGCGGGAAGACGCGGTCGTAAATCCCGGGGACGATCTCGGTGGCCTGCGAATACGCTTCGCGCACCATCTCCATCTTCGCATCGAGGTTGTCGATGTAGTGCAGAGCGAAGGCCTCCGGTGTGCGCGGAAGAACGGGCGAGCCAAATTCATACTGCCCATGATGGCTGCCGATCAGGTGCAGCAGGTGCAGCCGCGTCATTTCCGTGGACGGCTTGAGGGTCTTCCATTCCTCTGCATCAGCCGTATCCAACAGATCGTTCCACAGTTTGTTCACCAGCTCGATGCCAAGTGGGATATGACCTAACATTTCTCCATGGATGCTATGGATCTGCGCGAAGCCGTCTTCCGGATAGGAATTTTCCCAAAGTTTTCCGCAGTCATGAAAAAGCACGCCGGTGAGTATGAGATCACGGTTGAGTTCTGGATAGACCGGGCACAGCGCGGCGGCAGAGCGCATCATCTGGGCGACGTGCTCCACCAATCCGCCGCGGCGGGCGTGGTGGTTCTTTCTCGCCGCTGCCGTCCTGCGGAAGCGGTCGCCGAGAGTAGTTAGAAAATGCTCGCAAAGGTCATGCAGCCGCGGGTCCACGATGGAGTCGCACAAGCGGCGGATTTCAGCGAAGTCACGGTCCTGTTTCTCACGAGTCTCAGGATCGCCCGAGAGGAAATCCGCGATGGCATTTTCGTCGATGTGGAACCACGCGAGGTTGTTGGGATTGACGCCATATTGGTTCTGCGTCCACTCGCCTTCGAGGCGGACGATCGCACCGTCCGCCAGCTTGTCCGCAGCGTCGTGCATCGGCGAGTCCGACCAGATTTTCAGCGAGAAATTTCCGGTAGAGTCTGCGAAAACGAGTTCGAAATACGGCTTCCCACCCTTGGTCGTGCGGGTGGCGCGAGATTGGAGCTGCGCGTGGATGGCAGCATGAACGGGAGTTTCTCCGGCTAGTTCCTTGACGGCGGCAATGGTGATAGGACTCACGCGCCGAACATGGCAGATGAAACGAAACTGTCACGCCCGGAGGATCATTCTTCGATCACCGCACGCAGGCTAACGCGAAAAGTCGCGCCCTTGCCCGGTTCGCTTCGCACCTCGACGGTGCCGTGGCGGTTCTCCACCACCGCCTGTACGATGGCCAGCCCGAGGCCCGAGTGGCCGCTCGCCGGACCGCGCGCGGGATCCACCCGATAGAAGCGGTCGAACAGACGCGGCAGATGTTCCGCGGCGATGCCCGGCCCGTGATCGGTCACTTCCAGAATCACCCGCGCGTTCTCACAGAAAACACTGATGATCGCCTCACCGCCGGCGGGCTGATGGAGAATCGCGTTTGAAATGAGGTTGCCCGCGACAATGGCGAGCGAGTTCGCATCCGCGAGGCAGCGTGCGGACTGGAGTTCAGAGCGGAGCTGGATCCCCTTCTGCCCGGCGAGCGGCTGCAATAGTTGGATGGTATCGGTGACGACCACTGATAGATCCGCGCTCTCGCCGTGGCCTTCCGGTTGATTTCCATCCTGCCGCGCGAGGATTAGCAGCGACTCTACCAGAGAACGCATGCGTGTCGCGGCATGACTGCATGTGGAAATGATCTCCTTGTATTCCTCCACTGAGCGCTCACGTTTTAGGCCGCGCGAGGTTTCTGATAGAATCACCGTCAAAGGCGTGCGCAACTCGTGTGAGGCATCCGCAGTGAACTCGCGCTGGCGCTGGATGGCGGAAGCGAGGCGGTCGAAGGTGTCGTTGAGCACCTGGCTGAGGCGGCTGAGTTCGTTGTCGGCATCTGCGACGTCGATTCGCTCGGAGAGTTTTCCCTCGGCGATGCGCGAGGCAGTCTGACTGATCGCGGCAATCGGCTGGATCGCGCGGCCAGCCAGCCACCAACCGCCTAGCAGACCGAGAAACCAGAGCAATGCACCGCTGCCCGTAATCTGCCAACCCAGCCGGTGCAGCGCCGCGCGGTCTGTGGAAATGTCGCGCCCGACAATGCTGCGGAAGCCACGCGGACCACCCTGCAAGAGCTCGCGGAACGGGCCGCGCATCCTCAAGAGCTTGTCCTGATCCAGTGGAAGCAAGTTCGGACAATCGAGACTCGCCGGAGCGTTTGCCGACCGATAGAGAATCTGCCCGCCGCCATCCCAAAAAGCAATATAGGCGCTGTCCGTCGCCAGCGGATCGAACAAATCACGCATTTCCAGCGGAAATTCCGTGGCATCGACGAGGCTGAGAAACCGCTGACGGACCTCATCCGTGGACGGCGGACCGCCATCTTTTTTCTTCCGCGATGGTATCTCCCAGAAACTCCGCATGAAGGCGTGCTCGAAGGATGCCAGCCCCTTGTCTATCCGCTCCCGCCTGTCCTCCGCAGCGAGGCGATAGGCGAGTATGCACAGCGCGGCGATCACGCCCATCAGGATGAGCGCATGCCAGAGCTGGAGCCGCCAGCGGACCGAATGGAAGATGAAATTCATTCGATGCAATAGCCGTGGCCGCGGCGGGTGGTGATGAATTCCGCGCCGAGTTTTTTACGAATGTTAGAAACGTGGACGTCGAGCAGATTGGAAAGCGTATCATCGTCTTCATCGAAGAGATGCTCATAAAGCTCCGTCCGATTCACGACGCTGCCGCGGTGGCGGGCGAGGTATTCGACCAGCGAATATTCGCGCGGCGTCAGCGCTACAATCTCGCCGCGATGGGAAACATGACGAGCGGCGGTATCGATCACCACATCGCCGATCTCGATCAAATTTGAAGCCTGTCCGCTGCTGCGGCGGATCAACGCCCGGATGCGGGCTAACAACTCATCGCTATCGAAGGGTTTTGTCAGATAATCATCCGCCCCGCAATCGAGGCCGCGGATGCGGTCCGGGACCGCGTCGCGGGCGGTGAGCATGAGAACGGGCGTCGTTTTCTCCACCCGCAGGCGGCGGAGAACCTCCCAGCCGTCGAACACCGGCAGCATCCCATCCAGCACGATACAGTCGTAGGATTGCGAGAGTGCCTTGAACAGCCCGTCCTCGCCATCGGCCGCCGTGTCCACCGCATAGCCTTCCTCCCGCATGCCTGCCGCAAGACTGCGGAGCAGCAGTGGATCGTCTTCGATGATGAGGAGGCGCATGGGGATGAATTTGAGATCTGAGATTTCAAATGTGAGATTTACTCATGCCGCAAGGCATCGATGGGATCCAGTCCGGCGGCGCGGCGGGCGGGCATGAAGCCGAATAGGATGCCGATGGCGGCGGAGAAGACGAAGGCGACGATGTTGATTTTCGGATCGAAAAGGAAAGGGGCACCGACGACCTCAGCGAGCGTGGTGCACAGTCCGTAGGCGAGGGCGATTCCGGTCACTCCGCCGATGCAGGAAAGCGTCACCGCTTCTACCAGAAACTGGAGCAACACCTCCCGCGCGCGGGCTCCGATGGCAAGGCGGATGCCGATTTCACGGGTGCGCTCGGTGACGGAAACGAGCATGATGTTCATGATGCCGATGCCGCCGACGAGCAGGCTCACGCCGGCCACTGCGCCTAACAAAGACGTCATCACTTTTGTACTCGAGCTGATCACTTCGGCGAGTTGCTGAGAGTCGAAGACGTTAAAATTGTCGGCCTCGTTAGCAGTGATCTTGCGCCGCTCACGCATCAAGGCGGCGACGTCTGCTACGATGTAAGCAGTGGGATATTCCTGCACGCCGGAGATCATCACCTGGTTGAAATTTTTCCCGCCCTGACGGCCCGAGAGGCGATGGATGACAGTGGTGTAAGGAGTGATGACGTTGTCGTCCAGATCATCGCCGAAGCCGGCCTGGCCCTTCGCGGCGGTGACGCCGATGACTTCCAGCGTCATTTTTTTCACCCGGATCTTGCTACCCACGGGATCCACCCCTGGGCCGAAAAGTTCCTTGCGGATCGTTTCCCCGATGACACATACGGGTGCCGATTCGTTCACCTCGGTCTCGGTGAAAAACCGGCCGGTGCCGACGGTCCAGTTCGCGATGTCGAAATAATTGGGCGTGGTGCCCTGGACGTCGTAGGTGCGGCTTTCCTCCTGATAGATCACCGTCTCATTGTTAGAAACGAATGGCGCGACCGAAGCAATGCCAGGAATCTGATCGCGGATGGCCTCGACGTCGGGCAGGCTGAACATCGGCGAGCCGCTGCTGCCCCAGCCCTGGCCTGGGCGGAGGACGAGCAGGTTATTGCCCATTTTTGAAATCTGTTGTTTCACGGTCTCGGTGGCTCCACGGCCGAGGGTGACCATGGTGATCACGGCGGCGACGCCGATGACGATCCCGATCACGGTGAGGAACGAGCGCATCAGGTTCCGCCGGATTTCCCGGATGGCGATGAGCAGTGCGTTGAAGATCATTCGAAGAGGTTGAGTGTTGATGGTTGATAGTAAGAGGGGGAAATTCCGCCTACTTGCCTTTTACCTAATGACCGGTAACCCGTGGCTTCTTCGTATCCGACTCGATGAGTCCATCCCGGACGCAGATGATGCGGCGGGCGCAGGCGGCGACTTCATCCTCGTGGGTGACCATGATGATAGAGATGCCGCGGTCGGTATTGAGCTTGCGGAGGAGTTCCATGATTTCGACGGTGGTTTTCGAATCGAGGTTTCCAGTGGGCTCGTCAGCGAAAAGGGTGTCCGGCTTGGTGACGATGGCGCGGGCGATGGCGACGCGCTGTTGCTGGCCGCCGGAGAGTTCAGCCGGGGTGTTGCGTTCCTTGTCGGAAAGGCTGACCTGAGCCAGCGCCTCGCGGGCCATTTCATGGCGTTGTTTCCTAGAGAAGCCCCGATAGAGAAGCGGCAGCTCCACATTTTCGAGAGCCGAGGTGCGGGCGAGCAGGTTGAAGCCTTGGAAAATGAATCCCAGCGCGTGCCGGCGGAGCAGTGACCGCTGGTCCTTGTTGAGACCCTCCACCTTGATGTTCTTGAATTCGTAGGAGCCGGCCGTGGGGGTATCGAGGCAGCCTAACAAATTCATGAGCGTTGATTTCCCCGAGCCGCTGGGACCCATGATGGCGACGAACTCGCCGCGGTGGATGTCGAGGTCCACCCCGCGGAGGGCGAGGAACGCGGCGTCTCCCGTTCCATATTTCTTTGTTAGGCCGCGCAGCCGAATGAGCGTTTCGGCCTTCATTCGGGTTTCGGGGGCTTGACGCTGATGATGAGAGGAGTGCCCGCAGCCAGGCCCTCGGCGGTGACTTCGGTGAGGCGGCCATCGGTGATGCCAGGGGTGACTTTGATTTCCGAAGGTTCTCCGTCCTTGAGCGTCCAGACCTTGGGGGTGGAGTCAGACGAGCCCGCCTTAGGAGGAGGAGTCCCGCGCCAACGCCTTCCGCCACCTGGTGAAAGGCTCTGGACCAGGGTCTTTTTTGTGGCTTCCGGCTTGCCAATCGCAGCGGCGACGACGGGATCGAAGCGGAGCGCGGAGTTTGGAACGACGAGGATGTCCTTTTTGTCCACGATCGCAATGTCCACGGTGGCGGTCATGCCCGGGCGGAGGGAGAGGTCCTCGTTGGTCACTTCTAACTCGGTGCTGTAGGTGACCACCGAGTTGGTCGATGCCGCTCCTTCCTTCGCCGTGGTGCCGGTGCCGACGGCGCCGAAGGCGACTTTCTTGACCTTGGCGGTGTAGTTGCGGCTCGGCCAGGCATCGACGCTGAAAGTCGCGATCTGGCCGACTTCGATGCGTCCGATATCGGCTTCGGAAACATTGACGAGAAGCTCCATTTTTTTCAAATCCTCGGCGATGGTAAAAAGCGTGGGAGCCGTGAATGAGGCGGCGACGGTCTGGCCGACTTCGATGGAACGCGCGAGCACGATGCCATCCACCGGTGAGCGGATGATAGTTTTTGCTAGATCGCTTTCGAACGCTTTCACATCCGCTTCCGCTCCGGTCACAGATGCCTGGGCACTTCCCAAATCGGCTGTGGCACGGGCTAGGGTGGCGCGGGAGGTTTCCATGGTGGCGCGCGAGGGGGTTTTCCCGCCGCTGAGTTCGAGGAGTTCCTCCTGGCGGGCGAGCGCGGCCTTGCTCTCCGCGACGGTCGCCTCGGCCTGGCTGACTCGGGCCTTGGCGGCTAACAGAGCGGCGCGGCTACGCTCGGTCTGCTGGTCGAGCTTGGAGGTATCGAGCTTGGCAATGGTCTGGCCTTTTTTCACCTGATCGTTAGTGTCCACTAGCACTTCCTTGGCAGTGCCGGAGAGTTCGCTGCCGACGATGATCTGATTAGTCGGCGCGAGGTTGCCCGCCGCAGTGACGATGAGGGCGATGCGGCCGATCCTAGCCTCCTCCGTCTGATACTCGGCCTTCTGGTCTCCAGTCTTGTCCCATTTCAAATAATACCAGATGCCGGCACCTATCAGGGCAATGGCGACGGTGAGAAAAATCCATTTCCTCACCGGGCGCGAGGCTCCGCTGGCGACGATGGTGGCGAGATCTTCTGATGAATCGAGTGACGTCATTGAATTGGATAGATAGGAGAAAATGATTTCAGGACCCTGCCGACCAGCCGCCGCCGAGGGCTTTGTAGAGCTGGATGTAGGAGTTAGTGCGGTCGGTGCGGATGGAGAGTAGGCTGTCTTCGAGGCCGAGGAGGGTGCGCTGGGTCTCGAGCACGGAGAGAAAGTCGATTTCTCCAGTCTGATAGCGCTGGCGGGCGAGTAGATCCGCCTCGCGGGCGGCGACGGTGGCTTTCCCCAGAGTTTCCATCCGCTCGGCGGTGCGGCGGCAGGCGATGAGTGCGTCCTCGGTCTCGGATAGCCCAGTTAGAACGGTGGCGCGGTAGGTCTGGAAGGCTTGTTCCTCGGCAGCGCTCTCGGCGGCGATGGTGGAACGGATGCGTCCGGCGTCGAAGATGGGACTGGTGATGCCGGCGGCAAGTCCGACGGTGGAGGTCTGCGGATTGAAGAGTTTCCCGGAGCTCAGCGAGTTCAGCCCGAGCGATCCTGATAGATCGAGCGAGGGATAACGCAATGCGTCCGCAGCACGCACGTTGGCAGCGGCTGCTAGAAGTTGATAGCCGGCGACGCGCACATCGGGCCGCTGGCGGATGGTATCGGCAGGGATGCCGACGGCGAGGCTGCGCGGCGGCTCAGGGATGCCCTTGTTAGCGGCGGAGAGCATGCCATCGAGGCTGCCGGGTGGGCGACCGGCGAGAAGCGACAGGAGGTTGCGCGTTTGGGAGGCGGTTTGTTCCAGCGAGGGAACGGCGGCGCGTGCCTGTTCGAGGCTGCTGGTGGCTTGGCTGGATTCAAGCGAATCCGCTTCTCCGGCCTGAGTGCGCCAGAGGGCGAGCTGGGTGGTTTCCTCGCGGGACTTGATGTTGCGGCGGAGGATTTCCAAACGGGCCTCGGCGGCGCGCAGGCTGGTGTAGGCGATGGCCACTTCCGATGCGAGTGCGGCTTGGACGGAGTGGAAATTCTCCTCGGTGGCTCCGAGTTGCGCTGAGGCCGCTTCCACGGCGCTGCGGTTTTTCCCGAAGAGATCCACTTCCCACGAGGCATTGAGCCCGGCCGAATAGGAATCGACGTCCACAATGCCGATTTTGTCCGTCTGCGTTGAACGATAGGAGCCGGAAGCCGAACCGTTGAGCGAGGGAAACAGCGAGGATTTCGCCACATCGCGGCGGGCGCGGGATTCCTTGATGCGGGCGGATGCGGAGGCCATGTCCGGGCTGGACTGGAGCGCATCCGAGATGACGCCGGAAAGCGTGGGATCGCCGAATCGGTTCCACCAGCGCGAAAGGTCACGGGATGGCGAGGCGACCGGGAAACCGGCGGCGTTTTTCCAATCGGCGGGCAGGGGGAGGTTCTGATGGCTGAGCGGAGAGGGCCCGACGCAAGCGCTCAGTCCGATCAGGGCAAAGCTGGATGACAAAAGGAATCGTGCGGCGTTCATTGCTGTGGTCTAGATACCAGCTTAGGCGACGAAACCTTTAGAAAAGATGAAGGGTGGGGAAAAATACCTGGAGAGGAGGCCCCATAACATTGGGAGGGCGCTCACCATTGCTCACCATTGCTCACCATTGCTTACCATGACAGAAGGCCCATGACAGAAGGCCTGTCCCATAGTCATGTTCAATTTTCCGAGGAGATTCGAGCTGGGATTGGTTTTGTGGCCGCTGTAGATCAGTCGTTTACCACATTCTATTTAAGGATTGAGTGCCTTCAGCAGAGCAAAGCCGCCATTATCCGGCGCGTCTGCTAGGTATTTACTCGGTTTCATATCATCATGCAATCGGTCGATTGGATTTTCTCAATATCCAGACAATGACTCCAATAAGAGAAAGGACTGCCGCAGTGATCCAGCTCCAAGATTTTTCCGGCAGAATGGTCGCTGGTGCGGTTCCTGATGGCCGTTTCAGTGGTCTCAACCTATCTCCCGGCAAACGCGCCGTGGTGACGGTTTCCCAAGTGCCGTCCGATTTGAAGGTGTATTCTTCCTTTTGGCCGACGAAGGAAAAAGTCCGCTTTCCAGATTGGACTTCTGCCCACCACTGGCGGCAGGCATCAAGGACGGCCTGATTGCGATAGCCCAATTTTGCGGAGGGTGGCGGATGTTTCAGACCCAGAGTACCCATGGCTTCTAACGCAAGGAATGAATTCGCCGGGAATACACTGGCGTCCATGGTGCCTGCGGATTCGACGGGAGGGTCCCGATCATCATTCAAGTAGTGGCCGAGTACCTTCACGGTTTCAGGACTTGGCAGATGACCCAGCGTGTCACGGAGATAGTAAAGCCGTTTGTCTTCGTAAATGAAATGACCCGGTGTGGTAGTCTTTGATTCTCTCAGCTTTTCGATTTCATCAGCGAAGTATTGGGCGTGGCCGGGGATGGTGATAAGAGCGGATTGAGCTTTGAAAAATGTTTCGGACCATCGTAAATCAATCTGATTCGGCAAGGCCCGTCCCAATTTACTCACATAGTCACCCAGATTCTGAATTTTCTGGTTTTTGTCTGTGGTGGAGTTCCATTTATCTATGCCATCTTTCAACATTTGATACCATCTATCTGCTTCTTTGGGATCATCAGGAGCTCTCATTGCTGAAAGGTTTTGGATAAGCATAAGCAATCCACAACAAATAATAACAAATTTCATTGAGTTGGGTCATCTACAAATTTTACTAACCACTCCTCCGCCAAATCCCATTCTTTTTTAACGAGGAGATTCGAGGTAGTAAGCGAACGTGTACCGCTGCACATCAGCCGCTGCGTAAAGTCTGTTGTCTTCCTCAGAGTCTGAAGCGGTGCGAAGCCGCCACTGTCTGCTTTGTTGGCCTTGTATTCGTCGGGGTGGCCATACCCCACCATCAGGTGACCAATTTCGTGGGCCATCGTGTGCCCGACATCCTTCGGGGATGCATTGAATGTGTCAGGTTGGTGGGTAGTGATGCTGAACAGTCGAAGCCCCACCGGGATTATACAAGTATTTGAATCCCGGATCGAACTTCCGTTTACATCTATATAAATTCCCGTTTCAGGGTGTTTCGCTTTAAAGCTGATATCATTGAGGAGCAGAACATTGATATCGTGACTTGTTTTTGTGCCTGAGAACGCTGCATTATTAGCAAGAGCGGCTTCTTCTACAGATTTCACCACGAGGGTCCCATCCGGGGCATTTGGTGCACTGCTTTCCGGGAAACCTGCGGTATCGTAATTGAGTTCCGTCTCAAAGAAATCGAGCTGGAACCAGGCGTTGAGCTGCGTCGGGAATATCTTTTCCAACTGGTGTCTGATTTCATTTTCTCTCGATGCATCCCTTCGCTGGGCTGCAGGCAAGGTCTCATCATCCCAAGTGAAAAACGGGCGAGCACCGGGCTGGTGGACGCGGTAAACAGCCACCTTGACGATGCGGTTTTTCATGATTTTCACCTTGATAGGGAGATCCACGATTTTTTCGTCAGTGCCGAGTTTGAAGACGGGGACTTCGTCGCTGGAGGTATTTGCTGTGGCATGCCAGAAAACGGGTTCGTCGTGGCCTGCACTGGGAAAAATGGTCCCCTGCGTCGCGGTGGCACCGGGGCATGTGATCTTGAGCGGAGTGCCCGGCGTGAGCGACATGATGAATTCCGTTTCGTTAGATCAGTCCGTTCCGACTCCACCATTGGGAGGCACCGGGGGAGTGGTGACTAAAGGAACGGTGCCAGCCGGGGCTATAATCCAATAGTCTTTCTGATAGCCGATATCAGTTACGTCTGCGGTTCGTGAAACATCGTCAACTCCCGTCGGTGGGGGTACGGTTGCAGCGATCGGGTTATTATCTTCGATTTTCCCGGTAGCTAGGAGATGGGTTTCACTTTCACCGTTCGGTCCTTGACCTTGAATGAGGTAAGTGCCGTTTTTGTTGGCCTTAAAGGGGTGGAAACTATACCCGGCATCTTCTAGCTCTTTGAATTTTTCGCAGAGCTTGCGAAGCGGGATGAGTTTGCCGTTTCTCCAGAGCTTTCCGTCATCGGTCATGGCGGTGCCGTCTCCGGCCAGGAGCTGGAGGTGCTGGTTGGACATGCTCTGCACATATTGGTAGTCCCCGCTGGCATCGGGGAGGAAGACGCGACTGGTGACGCTATTGGACGAAGTATGTCCTGCGATGACGCCGACTTTGCCGTTGGGGAGATCGGTAATATGGGTGGGATAGGCCGTGCCTCCGGCTTCTGTGGGTAGCGAGATCAAGGTGTTTGACGCATTCCACAGGCCAAGCTTGTATCCTCCGGTTTGTGTCGTGGTTGCGAATCGATAGAGATTGGAAACTATCCATCCGGTTCTCGACATGTTTCCTGCACTGTAGTTTCCAGTCGGATGATAGCCTTCAGAACCGTCCATGGCACCGGTCTTAACTCCGCTGGCATCGTAGCGCTCAATATACTCAACCGGTACGGGGGAACCTCCCCACGAGCTGTCTGGACGTACGCGGACCGCCATTTCTCCAGAAGTGCTGACGCCCACCGGGTTCGCTTGCCATATGACTGGCTCCCATCGTTCCGCAGTATCAAAGATCAGACTGGGTGACGATTGGCCTTCTGGCCAAAAAATCGGGCAAGGTTCGCTATCATCCACTCCCGGGCCGTCTGTCGGTTTTATTCTAGCAACTTGAAGCAGCTTTCGGTCGTCATTGAAACATGACCATTGCCCTGAAAACACTTTATATGGAATGCCATCAGGATAGTTGGTGCTGACGCTATCTGGATAGACACCAGTAATTTCGGGAAAAGTCTTGGGAATCCAATCTCCACCGGCCCAGATTCCGTATTCAAAGAGAACTTCTCCTTTGTCATTCAGGTCAGTCGGGAATCCGGATCCGGAAGGGGCATCGATATCAATGAGGACGTAGGAGGATTCTGGGGTGGGTGCCCATGTAACGAGGATTTCCTTGGGATCGGCGTCTTGTCCGTCCTTGATGAGATCGCCGTCGGTGTCATCCGAGGTGGGGTTGGTGCCGTTGGTGACTTCTTCCTTGTCGGCGATGCCGTCCTTGTCGGTGTCGGCATCGTTGGGATCGGTGCCGAGAGTTTGTTCTTCGGCGTTGGTGAGGCCGTCACCGTCGGGGTCCCCGTTTGGGCCGTTGTCGGGATCGATGGTGCCGTCGTCGGTGGGATCGAGTCCATTGTCGCGCTCCCATTTGTCGCCGAGGCCATCGTGGTCGGTGTCGGGGTCGAGAGGGTTGGTCTGGATGGTGATGTTAGTGCCGGGAAGGGTGAAGGGGGTGACTTCTGCGATGTTAGTGAGGCCGTCTCCGTCGAAGTCTGCGGTATCGACGGTGAGGCCGGGTGGGATGGGTTGGTCGGTGTATTGGAGGCGGAAGAAGGCTTTGTCTGTGGCTCCGGCCACTTCGTGCTCGATGAGGGTGTCGTGACCGGCTTCGATGATGGGTGCCCATTTCCATTTGTTGAGGTGACCGGTGGAATCGGATGCTTGGACGAAATAGGTGCGTCCGGTTTTGCCCTGCCAGCGGAAGAATGGGGTGCCGGTGGAGTTGAACTCGAGGCGACATTCTTGCTCAATGCCGTTTGTTTGGGCTGGGAGGGGGGGAATTGCTAGAAACAGCAGTATGATGACTGCGATGCGTTTTATGGTCCGGGGAGTGCGGTGGCTCATCGGGTGGTGGCTCCCTTGTTTTCGGGTTGGGGATTGGTGAGGTAGCGGCTGCCGCGATGGGGGCGGAAGATGATGGTTTCATCGTGTGGGACGGGTGGGTGGGCGGCGGCCCAAGCGGCGGCTTCGTGGTGGTATTTTTCCCTAGCAGCTTGATAGATGGTGAGGCGTTCTTTTTCGGAGTCGAGGAGGTCTTTGATGAAATAGAGAGGCGCAGTGGCTTCTGGGTCATTGGCGTTGCCGGTGGTGATGCGGATGGCTCCGGCGGGGATTTTCAGAAAGGGGGCGGCTTCTGGCGGATCGAGATCCTTGGTATCCGCGCAGGAGTGCATGAGGAAGAGGCTGTAGTTTTCACCGTCGTGGACTAAGCCGCCGATGCCTGCTAGCAGGCTGATATCGAAGCCGCAAGTGGCCTGATAGGTGGTGCCGGTTTCTTGATCGGTCCACTGGATTTGGCTGACTCTGTGATCGTAGATGGTGGCTCCGAGATTGAGGTTGTGCCTGCGTTCATAGGTGAAGCGGGCGCGGTCCTCGGCGGTGAATTCATGAGGCGGCGCGGCGGCTTCTGGGGGTGGCGGAGGTGGGAGGTCTGGCAAGGTGGAGGCAGCGCCGCGCTGGAGGGTGAGGGTGGTGGAGTCTTCGTTTTCTAGGGTGATGGATGCGTCGATGCGGATGTTCGGGAGGGGCTTGGGTACGACCGGCGCGGGCGGGGTGAAGACGGGGGCTTGCAGAGCCTCATCTGGTATGTAGGTGCGGGCGGGATTTTTCACATCGGGCGGTGCGGCGAAGAGCACAGGCGTGAGTGCTAGGATGACGAGGCTGCGGGGGATGGTGCGTTTCATAGGATCGGGAGTTTTATGAGAATTTGGGATTCGCTCGGGCGATTCGATGAAACTTCTGAAAAACAAAGGGCGCGGACTTGACCGAGCCCCAGCTACAGGCACCACGAAGCGCCTCCCGAAAAGACGCGACAAGCCGCGCCGATCTGGCGCGACAGCTTTGTCAATTCGGGGGCCATTTAAAATTTGTAGGTTTCGTAGCTGGCCCAGAAGCTTTTGTGAGGCGCAAAAGTAGTTGTTTTTAGTAAATTAGAGTCTTGATGGTATTGATGCGTCTTTCCCGGAAAAACGTTTAAACGTGTGGATGATTTTTCTTATGATAGCGAGGAATTTCTAGCTTCATTTTTGGGTTATCATCGCTCAAAAAAAACCGCCCGCCTGTGTGAGAGGCGGGCGATGTTGGTGTGAGTGGTGGCGCGGGGAGGGGGCGGCTGGATCGGTTCAATTCTTCGGTCTGAGATATTTGAACTGACGGTAATGGGAGTCCCATCGCAGCGTTTCTCGATGCTTTGTGTGAAAAGCAATTCGTTGCGGCGAGACGCCGCAACCACGTCTTCACACACTGTTCGTCACATTGAATTTTACACGACACTGGCGATTTATTCTGATAGAAAGACTCGCAGCAAGATGCTCCGACAACGGCCTGGAGCGAGGCGCTCCAGCCACGTTGCGTTGTGATTACGTGCTGCTTCAAGAAGGCTGCAACACGGGGCGGGAATCAACCCTCAGAAATCCAGATAGATCTCGGTGCGGCGGTTGGCGCGGCGGCCTTCGGGGTCGTCATCGCCGGTCTCGGTGACGTTCGGGCGGCGCGGCTGGCTATCGCCCTTGGCGATGGTGACAATCTGACCGGAGGAGACTCCGGCCTTGATCAGATAGTCGCGCACGACATCGGCGCGGCGGGAGGAGAGGCTGTTGTTATAGTCCTTGGTTCCGAGCGCGTCGGTGTGGCCGCTGAGGGTGATTTTCTTGCCGGGGTCCGACTTGAGGATGAGGGTGACGATTTCTAACTGCCGCCGTGTGCGTGGGTTCATGGCGTCCTGATCGAACTCGAAATAGAGCGCGAGCGTGTCACCACCGGCGGGGTTCTTGACGAGCGGCGAGTAGTAGAGATCACCACCGGCGACACGGCGGGCGTAGTCGGCGAGGAGTTGGTTGAGGTTGATTTCCGAAACTACCCAGTTCGACGGGGCGGGTGGCTGGCTCATGGTGATGCCAAACTGCGCGGTCTGTGTGCCGTCCGATGTTTCCACGTTGGCGAGGTAGCCAGCGGTGTCCGGGCGCTGGAACATGGCACGCAGCGGCTTCGATTTGCGAAGCCGATATTCGCCTTCTTCGAAGAGGATGCAGAGTCCGGCGATCTTGGCATCGGAGACTTTCGAGGAATCGACAAATGCACGGGCGAACTCGAAGTCCTGCTTGAGCACGGCCTGGAGGAAGGCGTCCGCCACGCCTAACGAATCGGCGAAGACTGCTTTCGGGATGGGCTCGCCGGGGCCGGGGGGGAGCATGATTTTTTCCACGGACCACTTGCCATTCTCGCGATGGAGATCGAGGAAAATGCGGTCGCGTCCGGGTTCCTGACCGGCGAGTTCGATGGCCCAGCGGGTGCGGGCGTTGAGCTCGATTTCACCCACTTCGCGCACGCCGTCCGGTTGGCGAACCTTGAGCGGAGTGGAGGCAAGCACCTTGAGACGCTCGATGGTGGCGGGGTCCAGCGCTTGCTTGCCGACGAGACGACCGAGTTTCACGAAATCGCCGGCTTCGAGGGCCTTGCCGATCTGTTCGACGAGTTCCGCAGGATCGACGACGGAGTAGGCGATGCCTAGGTTCTTGAGGGTGGTGGCGGGGTCCTCGGGTTTGACGGGTGCGGTTAGATTTCCGATTTTCGGCGGCAAGGCGGGAGCGGTGACCGGCGGGGGAGTGGGTTTGGCAATCGGGGGCTTCGGATGGAGGCCCGGGCGAAAAATCAGGATGCCGATGGCGGCCGCCGAGAGCACGGCGGCGAGGCCGAGGAAAAAGTAGGGAAGCCGATTGGAAGGTTGCATGAAGACGTGGGATGGAACGTGTGGCAGGCGGAGGAAATTTCAATACGCCCGGATCATTCCTCGCGGGGCAGCGCGGGGAGGTTCACGCGCTGGGGCTTGCCGTCTCGATAGAGGCCGAGCGTGGTGTCCTGCACCGCAGCGGAGGCGGCGAGGTTGAGGTAAAACTCGGTGGCGCTGCCGACCTTGGTGTTGTTCACCGTGATGATGAGGTCGTTTGGTTTCACCAGATCTCCGGCCAGCGCGTTTTCTGTGAGACTGGTGACCGCTACACCACGGTAGCCGCGGAGGCGCTCCGCCACGGACAAGTCGCGGACTTGGATGCCGAGGGCCTGAAGAACGACTTCGGGATCACGGATGCGGCCCTGGGGTGGCGGCGGAGCGGACGGCTGGGCGGGGGTGGCGGAAACTCCGCTCTCCGTGATGGTGGCTTTCAACTGCACTGGCTGGCCTTTCCGCCAGACGTCGAGAGTGATCACGTCACCGACGCGGGTGCGCTGGACGAGCGCAAACAACTGCGACGAGGTATGAATGGACTGCCCGTTGACGGATCGGATGACATCCCACGATTGCAATCCGGCTCCCTGCGCGGGCGATCCTGGCGAAACTCCGAGCACCGCCGCGCCGTCGTTTTCTTGGTATCCGAGGGCATTGCGGACCGCTGGATCCATGTCCCGCATCTGCACGCCGAGGAAGCCGCGGATGGGGCGGCCGCGTTTTAGGATTTGGCTGAGTGCTTCTTTCACGTCGTTCGAAGGGATCGAGAAACCTACGCCTTGGAAGCCCGGGTTCTGCTTGTCTTGGGAAAATATGGCGACGTTGATACCGATGATCTCACCGTGCAGATTGACGAGTGGGCCACCGGAATTCCCAGGGTTGATGGCGGCGTCGGTTTGAAAGAGATCGCGCTGGTTGTCGGAAATCGAGCGCTCCTTTGCGGAAATGATGCCTTGGGTGACTGTTTCGCCGAGGCCGAAGGGATTTCCCACGGCGAAGACCATTTGCCCGACCTGCGCCTGCAAGGAGTCTCCCAATTTCAGCGGGGTGAATGTCTCATTCGCGTCGATTTTCAGCACGGCGATGTCCAGCAGCGTATCCTCTCCGATGAGGCGTGCTGCGTGAGTTTCCCCACCGTGCAGCGTCACTTGGATCTTCTGCTGGCCGGCGATCACGTGATGGTTCGTGATGACGTGTCCCTCCTTGGTGACGATCACGCCAGAGCCTTGGCCTTGCGTGGGGTAGTTGAGCTCGCTCGGCCTGCCCCAAGGATCGATCTGCAGGCCAGTGCCAACTCCGGCGGTGACGATACTGACGACGGACGGGACGACGGCTTCCGTTAGCTTGGCGTATTCATCATTGAGTTTTGTCAGCAACTCCACATCGCCCGGCTTGAGCGGTGCGCTTGATGCCAGCGTGCCTCGTTCCTCGCGGAAATCGCCCGTTTTTTTCGAAAAACCCGGAATCAGATCGCGCAAACTCCCGCCGGAGCGCCAGGTACGGACTGCGGTGACGGCCACGAACGCGAACACAAAAGTCGCGACAAGTATCAGTAAACTTCGGAAAGATCGGTTCATCAGTAAGGGTGGGTGAGGTCCCTATCATGGCCGCGGAACCGCCAGATTCCAAGCCCGGAAACTCCCCCCACTCTGCCCACCAGTCATTAAACAAACCATTCTTCCTCCTTGGCTCACCCCCTTTGATCTGCAATGACCTAGCCCATGCGCATCCCTGCCATGCTCCTGTGTGCCGCCTTCCTGATCGGCCAATCCCATGCACAGTCTCTATCCGATGCAGACCGCGAGGCGCTGTTGGGCAATTTAGAAAAACTCCGCGAAGCCGCCACCTTGCACGTCGATGGTAAATACCGCGTGGCCATTTCCGCGTTCCGCAATGCCATGACCAGCGACGATCAAGCAATCGAACTCTATCTGAATTGCTACGAGAAGGTCAATTACGACGACCAACAAAAGAAGAGCCAGGAATTCCGCGAGTGGAAACGCAAAGAGTCCGAAAAGCTCGCTGACCCCACTTTCCGCAAAGCACTGCGCCTCCAGCTCAGTTGGCTCTGCATCACCCTCCAAGCCGACTCCGAAAAAGCCGACCTGCCGAAGCTCACCCGCGAGGCAATGGAAGTCGTGGACGCCGTTTTCCGCGAGGCAGAGAAACTCGCCCCCCAAGAACA
Organism: Verrucomicrobiales bacterium; assembly: GCA_038237425.1. Lineage (GTDB taxonomy): Bacteria > Verrucomicrobiota > Verrucomicrobiia > Verrucomicrobiales > Akkermansiaceae > Luteolibacter. The sequence goes on along the minus strand of JBBRYQ010000077.1, from coordinate 598 downwards.
ACTCCTCACCCAGGCAGTCACCGGCACCGTTTTCGCCCGAGCCTACGAGATCAATCACATCAAAGGGGACAAGATCCCCAGCGCCCCTACCCAGTTAGAGCAATTCTACGAACAACTGATTTTACCGCCACTCCGGACCCCCGGCCATCTACCCGCCCTTCGTGGCGCATGGATCAAGCGCATCGAGCAGGAATGCACAAAACGCCAGTTCTGGGGCCGCGACGGCAAACGGGGTGCCGGCGCGCCCCCCTCAGGCCCGGATTACGAGAAATTTCTCGTGGAAGGCCTCCCGCCACTCCAGTGGCAAATGGAAGAGGACCTCTTCAACCACGGCGACGAAAGCGGCGCCGCCGTCCGCATGCTCGCCATCATCGAGAAAAACATCAACCATCCCTCAGCCCGCGAGTGGGGCGACCAGTTCAAGTCCCTCCTCACCCCCAAGGCCCCCGCCACTCCCCCGGCCCGCGCCTCCGGCCCTTGATCCAACGTGGCACAGACCGTAGCTGTCTGTTTTTCTCTTTCTGGTCGCCGCATTCTGGCATCTGGCCTCTCTCTTACCCGAGGCTTTACACCGCCCCCGGCCCTCCGGCAACGTGGT
>JBBRYQ010000076.1:0-25884 GCA_038237425.1 Verrucomicrobiales bacterium | reverse complement strand
GCACGTCTAACCCACTTCGGACTCGCCCCCCGCCATGCGGCGAAAAACCCGGCGGCCATCCCGGTCACGGCCATCGCCCCGAGCGCCACTTTCTCTTGCGTCAGGCTCGCTCCGCCCACCCGCAGCAGTTCCACAAATGAAAACTGCGCGAAAATTAGGAAATACCCATAAACCGCGGCCACCACGATGGCCGCACGAAACGCCAGCCACCTCATTTCGCCACCTCTCTCCACCAGCCCTGCCGCAAGATCACGATCTGTATCACTGCCACAAACGCATCAGAAATCCCCACCAGCGCCCACGCCGGTGCCATTATCCCTGCCAGAATCTGAATCGTTAGAAAAACTGCCACCATTATCCGGACCATCGCTGTGAATCCCCACACTGCCTCGCCCCGCCCGCGGCGTCCCAGCGCCATCGCATAGCTAACGCCCACGGCCATCACAAAAACTCCGATCCAGCTCACGAACACCAACGCCTCCGGTGCTGGTGGAGCGATGCCTAACAATCCCAGCACCGGGCCTGGAGCCAGTATCAACAGCAACCCGGTCAACGCGTCCATCGCACCGACCGAAATGCTCCAGTATCTCAGGAATTTGACCTTCATTCCACCGCCCTCCAGTTTTTCAGCCAGATCAGCGAAGCTCCCAGCATCACCAACCCGCAAAATGATCTTACGACCAATCCGAGCACGCGCCAGAGCGGATTTTCAAGCATCCACGACGGCTCGCCACCCTCGCCCCAGCCCATCATCGCCAAAACGACGACCATCGTCAGCGCCGCAAGATTCCACAACAGCACGCTCAATGTTCCGGCAAGTCTCCGGCCAGTGAGCAGCACCACGAGCAGCGCGCAGAATGATGTGGTGAATCCCGCCATCGCGAGGTGCGAATGCGCGACGAGGCCCTGAGTGAATTTGATCCGATCCAGGATGAACGGGAAATACATCAGATAGGCCGTGGAAACCAGCAACGCCCACCAGGCAAACATCGAATACCGCCACACCCTCGAACCCCGCTGCCAGCCGAAGCCCGTCCAATCCCGGAACAATAGCCATGCCCAAGGCGGCATCAGCAGCAACGACGCATTCTGCCACCAATTGAAATGCGTGCCGCCCACTGTTTCCGCAGCGGCGAAAAACAACCAGCAGAAGACGAAATAACCCCAAGTCCCCCACCCCGCCTTGCCCTTCCCTGTGCCCTCCACCACCCGCGGCAGCAACAGCATCAGACCGACCACGATCATCGACGAACCTAACAAACTCGACCCCGACGGACCACCCGTCGTCACGTCGATGGGCGGATAGATTCTCGGCGAAACCGTTAGCACAATCGAAGCCGGCACCATCGCGAGGGCTAACAATCCACCGAGCGAAAGTCTCCGCCTGAGTTTGCTCCACGCCCGCCGTCTTTCCAACCACGCCACCGCCAATACCAGCCACAGGATACCGAGCGCCGCTGCGAATGCCCACAGCGCGCCGTCTTTCCAATCGAGGAAAATTTTCCCGCTCGTCACCCCCTGTAGCCAATGCAGCGCGCCGACTGCTAGAGCTGCCGTCCACGCCCACACCGCCGCACTCGCCCAGCTCGCGGCCTTGCTGCGGTTCACTTCATAAATTGAAAACAACCACGCCACTAACGGCAGCGCCGTCCAGCCGTAGAGCTGCACATTCAGATGCACCGGCACCCAGCGCCCATACGTCCACTCGCCGAGCTGCCATTGCGGCTTGAGCAAAAGCAGCGAGAGATAAAGCCCCACCGCATTCCCCATCACCAACCAGCCCAAGGCATGCTTCACTGCGGTGGAAACACCTTCGTCTGGTTGAATGACCGGAGCTTTGGACATCAGTTCGAAAAGCCTTCGATCCTGCCATCCCGCATTCTCACGGTGCGGTCGCAGCGGCTGGCGAGTTCAGGATCGTGGGTGGCCAATACCAAAGTCCGTCCGCGGGAGCGAACCAATTCCAGCAACAGTTCGAAAACCTTCTCGCGGTTCTTCTCATCGAGCGCGCCCGTGGGTTCGTCACAAAGCAGAAGTTCTGGGTCATTCATCAGCGAACGCACTAGGGCACCGCGCTGGCGTTCGCCGCCGGATAGCTCGCGTACCCGCTGGTTCAGCCGGTGCTCCACGCCGGTGGCCACCGCGAGTTCCTGCAAGCGGGCCATGCTTTCCGCGCGGCTTCCGCCCACGGCGATCACCGGCACCATGCAGTTCTCCGCCAGCGTCAGGTCCGGCATCAGGTGGTGAAACTGGAACACGTAGCCGATGTGATGCCGCAGCAGATCGACACGCGTCGATTCCCTAACAACATCAAAGCCGGAAACCCGGACGTTTCCACGATCCACCTCCTCCAGCCCGGAAATCACGTTCAGCAGCGTGGATTTCCCACAGCCGGAAGTGCCACACAACGCTACCACTTCGCCCTGCGGCACCGTCAGCGCCACGCCTTTGAGCACCTCGATGCGACCGCGGTCGAAACTCTTCCAAACATCTTCTACCAATACCTGAGTATTCATTTCATTTCCTTCTGTTATTCAAATCTCAATGCCTGTGCCGGCTTCAGTTGCGCAGCGTACCATGCGGGATACATTGCTCCGACCAGCGCCGTTAGTGCGGCCAGCGTCATCGCACCCGCCACTTCTATCCAGCCGATGTTCGGCTCGATGTAGCCCTGCAATTGCGGGATGGCCGCGAGCAACCGCAGCCCCACCGCGCTCAAGCCCCAGCCGGCCACCGTCCCGATGGCGGAAACCAGCAGGGACTCACCGAAAATCATTAGCGCCACCTGGCTCCGCGAAAATCCGCAGACGCGGGCAATGGCGAGTTCCTTGATCCGCCCGAAGACGGAGAGGATCATCGTGTTTGTGACGCTCAGTCCACCTAGCAGGAATGCACATCCGCCCACCACCCATGCGGTGGTTTTCATGATCTTGAACTGCGAGTAACTGCGGCTAAACTCCTCGTTCTCCAGCGCGCTGAGCCGATCGTGGTTTTTCCCCATCCATGCCTTCACCTCGGACGACTCGTGTCCCGCCGCGAGCGCCACGGTCACCACCGAGCAGACGCCTTCTTTGTGAAATGCCTTTTGGCAGGCGAGCAGGGGCATGAAGACACCACCATTTTCAAATCCGTTCTCCATCCGCACGACTCCCGCGACCGGATAGGTTCCCTGCCCGAGTTCGATCTTACCGCCGGTCTTCGCATGCAGGAAATCCGCCGCGCGCTCACCTAACACGATACCCTCGCCGTCGTCATGGAAATCCGTCGGTTTGCCTTCCAGCCATTCACCTTTTTTCAAACGCCCGTCCGATGCCCTGATGCCGAAACAGGTCACCACCGGCCGGTCCGGCGCGGCGATGATGGAAAACAACACCGGCTGCGCCTCCTTCACAAAAGGCTGGGATTTCAGTTCATCCACCACCGCCACATCGACGTTGCTGAAGAACAGATCAGATACGTTTTTCTCGAACACCACCATCTCCGCATCGCTGCGCAGGATGCGTTCGAACATCTTCACCGCACCGCCTAACAAACCAACCACACTTAGCATCGTGGCCACTCCCAGCGCGATCCCAGTCGCTCCGATCGCCGTGCGCACACGGTGACGGCGCAGGTTGGTGAAAATCATTCTCCAGAGACTCATTCGAATTGTCGGGTGTTGGTGATCAGATCGCCGCTGAGAACTGCGATAATCCACGCTCCGCCGCCGGGAGTGGCATGGGCACGCGAAGCATTTCCAACATCCTCCATCGGCCCGCGTCACCCGGCAAGGCTGCCTGCACACGATCCGCCGTATCCGTCAGACGGCGGAAGCGCTGCACCGCCGCCGATAGGCCTTCCGCGACCACGAGATTCGGGCGGCCGAGCGCCTCATCGCGGCCTGCGGTTTTGCCGGAATTTTCCTCGGGAGAAAAAATATCCTTGAGATCGTCCGCTGCCTGATAGGCGAGGCCTCGCAACAGGGCGAGGCGGTCGAGAAGGCGGATTTCTCTAGGCGTGCCATTGCCCACGATTGCGGGCAACACCAGCGTGAGGCGAAGAAGATCGCCTGTTTTACGGGCCGCGACTTCGGAAACTTCCGCTGCTGTCTGATCGCCACGCCAGCCGCTGATATCATAGGCCTGGCCGCCGATCACACCGCCCACCCCGAGCCGCGCGTCGATCCACTGACCGGCCATCGTGCGGCGCTGCGGATCTGCGTGGGAAATCCCCTGCCACATCAGCGCATAGCCACGGTTGACCAAAGCAAGAGCCGCTAACAGCGCCAGTCCCTCGCCATGCACGACATGGACGCAGGCCGCACCTCGCCGCGTCCGGGCGTCGTCCATCGCCGGAAGATCGTCGAAAATGAGAGAGGCCGTGTGCAGGTATTCGATGCCGCAGCCGAGCACCATCGCGGCCTCCTCCGGCACGCCCATCGCGACCGCCGTTAGATAGGCGGCCACTGCGCGAACAAGTGAGCCCGGACGTGAGAGAATGTCCAATAGCGCGGCCGCCATGCGGGGCTCCACTTTTTCGAAGCTACCGATTTCGTTAGCAAAGCGGTCTTGCATGAACGCGTGTGCGCTCCGCCATGATTCGAGTGACATGATGGATTAAGGGTGATTGATGATCACTTGGCCTTGCCGACTACGTGGAAACGGATGACCAGCTTGGGATCCACTGTCATCAGGGCCATGGCGCGGATGATGGGGAGTTTAAAATCCTGATAGTCCATTGAAACATGGCCGTCGATGGTCAGCCAGTCGCCTTCTTTTTTCACCGCGTAGGTGAAGCCGACGACTTTGGAAACGCCGTTAATCGTGAGAGTGCCTTGGGCGTTTCCGCCGGTGGGCTTTTCGTCCCAAGACTTGACGAAGGTGAAAGATCCTTTCGGCTTGCCGCCGCCCAGCCAGTCGAGCATCGCACTGTCGCGCTTGTCGTCGGCGGTTTTCAGGTCGTTGAAGTCCCAGGAAAGACTGAGTGCGGAGGGTGTATTGGTGGCAGCGTCGCCCTCGGCGGTGAGCGTGTATTTTTTCAAATCCCCGGCGAAGGTGTGACCGGTGGCCTTGGCGTCCACCTGGATCCGGCTTCGGTCCTTGTCCACTTCGAGCGTCGCCGCACGAGCCAGTTTTGCGGAACAAATCAACGAGACGGTGACTAAAAGAAGGGATGGAATTTTCATTGAGGAGCTTGAATTTCACTCACTCAGCGACGTGCCGCAACCTTTTGCTTGTTTTCCAAACGCATTGTTACTAATTGCCTGCCGGTAGTCATCATCATGAAAAATCATCTCCTCAGGAAAGTCAGTCTCTCTTTTGCCGTTTGCCTTCTGGGCGTGACAGCAGCGTTTTCAGCACCTTATGAAAAAGGCCAGCGCGTGGAAAGCTTCCAAGCGAAGGACCAGTTCGACAATGCTTTCACTTTCAAACCCACGGAATCGAAATTCCTGCTCGTGAGCATGGACATGGAAACCGGTAAAAAAGCGAACGCCAGCCTCACCGCGCTGGGCAAGGAATTCCTCCCTAGCAAAAAGGCGGTTTACATGGCTAACATTTTCGGAATGCCGGGTATCGGCCGCATGTTCGCGATGCCAAAGATGAAAAAATACAGCCACACCATCATCCTCGCTGACGATGCCGCGCTCATCGCTCATTTCCCCCAACAGACGGGCAAGGTGACGGTGATCGCCCTAGCGGACGGCAAAGTGGAATCGGTCAAATACTGGACACCAGGGGCGGAAGGAGTCGAAGGATTCCTCAAATAACAGAAGGCAGGATCTCCCAAATTTCCCCGACCCTCCCGGCAGTGAATAAATCTGCCGCGAGGGTTTTCTTTTGCATTACGCGCTCCAACAGCAGGACCGGCTCGCGCATCGGCTCGTCAGTAAGCCGAAACGTCCCCCAGTGCATCGCCACTGCGCGGCGGCAGCGGGTCTCCTCGAATGCCCTAACCGCCTCTTCGGGATTCATGTGCATCGCCTTCATGACGCGGCGCGGATTGTAGGCACCGATCGGTATCATGCCGAAATCGATAGGGCCATAACGCACGCCGATTTCCTCAAACGCGCCGCACCAGCCACTGTCCCCGGCGTGCCAAAGCTTACAGCCCGCGCCCTCCAGCAGAAATCCACACCAGTGGCCGCGGTTTCTATCAAACAACGAGCGCGCGGTGAAATGCTGCGCTGGTGTGGCGGTGACGCGGAGGCCGGGTGCAATTTCCAGGCTCGAGTGCCATGGTAATTCGCGGACGTTTGAAAAGCCCTTTTTCCCTAACCACACGGCGTGGCCTTCGGCGATGATGACGGGAATGTCGGTGCCGATAGCGCGGAGGGTTTTCAAATCGAGGTGGTCGTAGTGACTGTGGGTCAGCAGCACCGCGTCGATGTTGAGTAGGTCGCCGATCGCACAGGGTGGCGGCACCTTGCGGCGGAGGCTCGGAATCGGCCAGGGTGCGCAGTAGTCAGAAAACACCGGATCGACGAGGATTGCCCCCCCCGCCCCATGAAGGAGAAAAGACGCGTGCCCTAGCCAGGTCACCCGCCAACCCAAGGACGGCTGCGTGGCGATTTCCTCACGGGATACGGCCCGCCATCCGGCAGGCTCGTCCGGTGCATCCGGGATCTGCGGCTGCTCTTGAGGCCCGATTTTAAGCTTCCACCGCAGGATGTCTGCGAAGTGGTGCTCGTCATGCGGCCACGGGTTTCGGAAAAAGCTCATCGTCTGCCGGATTGGTAGCCACGGAATAGCAAAGCGCACATGAAAATCCGGCAGAGACGATCCTCTCCGAAAACTTCGATGTTCCCGCGCTTGTAACTTCTCCGGCCAGCGGCGAGAAATCCGCGCTATGAATTTCGATTTCGACACCCCGATCACCCGCCGTGGAACCGGCTGCATCAAATACGACCGCCGGCCCGAGCTTGATCCATTCTGGGTCGCGGACATGGATTTCGTCTCCGCGCCGCCGATTCTGGAAGCGCTGCACTCGCGGGTGGACCACGGGATTTTCGGCTATGCGCAGCCGCATGATGGCCTAAACCAAGCGGTGATCGATTACCTCCTCGTCCGCCGTGGCGCGAGTGTGCCGCTGGCACACATCGTCCATCTCGGCGGACTGGTCCCGGCGCTCTCGTTGGCGGTGCGCGCCTGTTGCAAGCCGGGGGAAGCCGTGATGACCTGCACTCCGGTCTATCCACCGTTCATTGCCACCCACCATGACGCTCACGCCACGTTGATCACCGTGGACCATCCGCTCGTCGATGGGATATGGACATTTGATTGGGAAGCCATGGAAAAGGCCGTGACGCCGGAAACGAAGATATTTCTGTTATGCAATCCGCAGAACCCGTTAGGCCGGGTGTTTTCCGCCGCAGAAGTCACGAAGCTCGCGGAATTCTGCGAGACGCACGATCTCATCCTCGTCTCGGATGAAATCCACTGCGACCTCATTTTCGACGAAACCGCCACCCCGCATTTCTCTGCGGTCAATCTGCCGGAAACTCTCGCGAAACGCAGCATCACCCTACTCGCGCCCAGCAAAACCTGGAACATCGCCGGCCTCGGTTATGCATTCGCCGTGATCCCGGATGACACGGTCCGCCGGAAATTTACCGCCGCGCGAGGCCATACGCTTTCTGAGATCAACGCGCTTTCCTACTATGCGGCTGAGGCCGCCTACCGCCAGGGCGAACCGTGGCGCATGGAACTGATGAACTATCTGACAGAAAACCGCGACACGCTGGTGGATTTCATCAACAGTCGCTGCCCCGGTCTGAGCACCCAACCCGGCGAGGCCACCTATCTCGCATGGATCGACGCCCGCCAGATGGGCGTGGAGAATCCCGCGCAGTATTTTGAGAAAAAGGCAGGGCTATTTCTATCAGACGGCGCCTACTTCGGCTGGCCCGGCTGGGTCCGCTTCAACTTCGGCTGCCCGCGCGCACGAATGCTCGATGGGCTGGAGAAAATAGCGGCCGCGCTGTGAGACTCAGCTCAGACCCCCGAGGAAACCAAAGGGGTCGGGATCGCGATCACCTGCATTCCCGCGCGCTGGGCGGCGAGAATGCCGGATGGCGCGTCTTCCAGCGCGAGGCACTTGGACGGCTCCACCCCGAGCAGATGCGCGGCGCGGAGGAAAATATCGGGAGCGGGCTTGCCGTCAGTCACGTCGTCAGCGGTGACGACCTCGTCGAACCAATCGGAGATGCCGACGATCTTCAGGGTTTTTTCGATCACCATGCGAGTTCCGCCAGTAGCGATCGCCATCGGCACTTTGCCACGGAGAGATTCGGCGAAATTGGCGACTTCCTCGATCAGGGTCACCGTGTCGAGGCGCTTGAGAAATGCTTCACGCTTTGCAAACGCCACTGCGGCGGGATCGAGCTTGAGATCATACTCGTCGTTTAGCTCCACCACGATGTCGAGCGTCGGCCGCCCGCCCATGGCGAAAAAGACGTCTTCCTTGAAAACGCCGCCTGCTCCGTAGAGGGCCAGTGCCTCGCACCATGCTTCGAAATGGGCTGGCATGGAATCTACCAGCGTGCCATCGCAGTCGAAAATTACCGCGTCAAAACCGCTTTCAGGGAAGGAAAAAGGACCGATGTTTGCCATTGCGGGGCACGAAGTAGGGTTAGATGCACCACTTAGCAAGACTCACATGGAGAAATTTCGATTTTCCTGATGATTTCAGCCCCAGAAGTAGCCCGTGCAATGGCCTGTACAGCAATCGATGGTAGATCACGGGCGGAGAGAATTTCGCGGCTCAGTTGAAATTTCGGGATGCGGCCAGATGAAAAACAGCGTGGAAGAACTGGCCGGGCGTTGGCGTTTCTTAGGATGGCCCACCGATCCACCACGGCCCCAAATTGAACAAAAACGCCATGCACGCCAACGATTCCGAACCCAGCCGCAGAAAATTTATCAAACAAGTCGCCTGGATCGCCGGGATGCCGGCCATCATTCCCGCATCGGTGCTGGGCAGAAATGGGAACACCCCTCCCAGCAACAAAATCGTGCTGGGCGCAATAGGCATCGGACCGCGGGGGCGGGAGGTCCTCAAGGAGTTTCTCAGCCAGCAAGATGTGCAGTTCGTAGCCGTGGCGGACGTGCAGAAATCCCGGCGGGAGATCGTGAGAAAAACCGTGAATCGCCTATATGGCAACGAGGACTGCAAGGCACACCGCGAGATGCAGGAAATCCTCGCTCGCGAGGACATCGATGCGGTGCTGATCGCTACGGGTGACCGCTGGCATGCTCCGGCTTCGATGCTCGCCGCCCGCGCGGGTAAGGACGTTTATTCGGAAAAGCCCTGCACCATGACCATCGGCGAGTGCAAGGAGCTCGACGACACCATCCTCAAGCATGAACGAATTTTCCAGGCAGGCACCCAGCGCCGCAACGTGGACAATTTCCGCGTGGCGGCGGAACTGGCCCGCGCAGGCCGGTTAGGAAAACTGGCCACCGTGCATGCAGGAATCATCAAGCCCGAGAATGACATGCCCAATCTCCCGGGCGAGCCAGACCCGGATCCCGAGGAAGTGGATTGGGATCGTTGGCTGGGGCCTTGTGAAATGCGGCCTTATAACAAAAAATACGTCGAGGGCCGTTGGCGCGGCCAGGAGGGTCTAGCCGCCGGTTATAAAATTCTCGAATGGGGCTCTCACACAGTGGATATCTGCCAGTGGGCTGCCGGTGCGGATGGAACGACGCCGATCGAATTCGAGCCTGATGGCGGCACGATCCGTGCCAGTTATGCGAATGGCATCAAGCTGGTGATGCGGCTCGCCGGCTTCAGTGGCCAAGGTGACTGGCTGGGTCTCGGCACCTGTCCCGTGCGTTTCGAGGGCGACGGCGGCTGGGTGGAAGCGGGAGACAATGGCAAGATTCTCGCAAGCAATCCGGAATGGCTCACGGATCAGAAAATCGACGGACTGCCAGGCACCAACCCGGTGAAGCATGTGCGAAATTTCCTAGACTGTGTGAAATCTCGTGAGAAATCCACCTGCAATTCCACCGTCACCCGCTATGGCCACATCGCCTGCCACGCCGCTGCGATCAGTTGGAAACTCGGCAGGAAACTCAAGTTCGATCCGGTGGCAGAGGCATTCATCGGCGACGAAGAAGCAAATAACATGCGCACGACGAAACGCCGCGCGCCTTGGAATAGCTGAGCGTAAAGCCGAAATTAGAAACGCAGATGGACGGGCATGCGCGTTTCGGATGAATGCCAGAATGAATTCTGCGCGCCATCGCCTCTCACCGCGGGCAGCACTCGATCTCCACATTCCAATACTGCCGCAGGCGTTTGGCGATGGAGATGTCGTGATAGAGTGTGTCGCCGACACGGGAGACGCTTTCGAGTCCGCGGATGGACGAGGTGAGGAAAACCTCGTCCGCTGTTAGCAAGTCATCCGGCGTCAGCGGGCGTTGCTCGCTGACGAGGCGGCAGCGGAGTGCCAGTTCGAGCACGACGGCGCGGGTAATGCCTGGCAGGCAGCCTGAGTCGAGTGACGGGGTGAGCAGCACGCCATTTTTCATCAGGAAAACATTGGCGGTGGCGGCTTCGCAAAGGTTGCCGGCGGTGTTGAGGAAAATGGTTTCTTCGAATCCCTGGCGGCGGGCGTGATCGAGAGCCACGAGATTTTCCGCGTAGGAAGCGCATTTCAAACCGGCGAGCGGCGAGTGTTCGTTTCTGCGCCACGGTGAGAAATTTGCCTGAATTTCCTTCGGTGCCTCGTTGAGCGGAAACGCGATCATCCAGAGCAGCGGCGAGATCCCCATTGAAATATCATCCACCGGCCCACTGCCGGCGGTCATCGCGAGGCGGACCCGGGCGCGGCCGGCGGTGAGATCATTTTTCACGAGCAACTCGCCCATCGTGTCCTCCAGATCGGCGGGCGGTAGGTGCCAGCCGAGGCGTTCGCAGCCGGAGCGCAGCCGGGCAAGGTGGCGATCGGCAAAAACCGGCGCGCCGTCGAGGGCGAGCATCGTTTCAAATAAACCCAGACCGAGAATGGAACCCCGATCCATCGGGGAGGCGGGAAAATCGAGCGGGTCGAGCCATTGACCGTTGCACCAGATTTGATTCATTACGGGACATACTGCAAAGACGGGCGGACTTGTAAACTCTTGAGGCCAGCCTCATCAAAATCTCCCCATACTTTCCGGCCGCAAAGAGGATCAAATCATCGTGGCATTTTGAGGCATCGCACATGGTAAACTCTTGCGCGGCACAAGCGGATGACGGAGTTTCACGCCATGCGTTTTTTTGTATTTGTTTGTGGATTCACGATCATGGCGATGGGATTGGCGACGACCCGGCTGATGGTTCGGGATGAGTATCTGGGATTTTTCCAAGGCGCACTCACCCTCGGTGGCGGCATGGTAATCTGCGGCCTATTTTCCCTAAAAATGCCTTGGCACGGGTTGATCGGCGCGGGCGTGCTGGCCCTGCTCGGCGCGGCGCGCGGTTTGGGAAATATTCCGGGTATCGTGAAATTCGCCACGGGCGACCGCATCCGCGGCAGCATGCCTGTGTTTGAATTCGGAGTGACGGTGATCTGCCTGATGCTCCTGATGCGAATCATTCGGACACTGCATCGGGAGCGGGTGCGCCGGATGCTGGAGGCGGATTCGGAGAAGGAGTGACCGTCGGGCTACCGGGTGCCGGAGAGGGAGTCGGCGGAGGAGAGGCCCCGGGCGTGCCGGACGGAATGATCGGTTTGTTAGGATTCGGAATCGGCGACGGGACGGGTGGAGTCGGCTTTGGCAAAGTGTCAGCCCACTGGAAAAGCTGATAGCCCTCGCCGAGACCGCCGATCTCTCCTAGCAGCTCAAAGCATCGCTGGCGCCACTTTTCATAATCCGGCGGCCCGCGCTGGGCTTCGCGGCTGCCGGGGAAAACGATATAGCTGATTTTCAGATCGGACACCGGGCGATTGTAGGGATTGGATTTCGGGTTCAGCTCGCGGGCAACCCGCAGCGACGCCTCACCCACCTTGTAGGTCGGCCCTCCGTCGCCGACGATGGCTGGATAGATTTTTCCGTTATAGACGATGGCCGTGTAGTCGCCCACTTTCGGCGCAAATGCATCGGTGGAGCCGAGAATACTCACCGGGATGACGATGAAGGGATCGTAGTCGGCAATGAGGAAACTGCGGGCTTTCAAGTCGTCGATCCCGCGCTTCAGGTATTTGATACGGTCGCGCAACCAATCCTTGCGTGCAGCGGTGGTCCCGTTAGCGGCGAGTTCCTTTTCCGCCGCTTTCACCCGAGCTTCCCAACCGACGGTCATCGGATTGGCGACTTGGGATTTTTTCGTCCATGCGTAACTGGTGAATGGCTGATAGTTCGGCGAGGTCACAATGTCGTCGGGCATAGTCGGCAGGCGGTCGCCGTCCGAGCCGTCGGAAACCACGTCCATTTCCGACTGCATGAAAAACACACGGCGTCCGGCAGCGGAGCGGAGGTGCAGGATTGTCTCGCAGTCGTAGAGGTTGTGCTTGGTGAGCAGCTCGTTGAGCGTATTCGCATCGCGGCGGATGCGAGTGGCCTTTTCCTCGTAGATTTTCGTGAACCAGGTGGAGACTTCCGCTTTTTCGATCAACGCTGGCAGGCCGGGCAGGATTTTCGAAAGTTCCGGGCTGGACGCTTGCAGCTCTGCCAGCGTTTTCGCCGGAGCAGGCAGGCGGAATGTAAGTTGGTAGCTGGCCGTGTAGCTGGCCTCATCCACCCGTTCGCGAGACGCTATCCCCCCCTTTTCCATTTTTACCTCAGTCTTAAAAGGAATGCCGGAGCGCAATTTCCGGACATCGGTCACATCGCCGATTTCGGCATTCGATGCGGCGGCTGCGGGTTCGGCTTCCTGGGCGCCCTGCTTTTTCGTGTCTTCGAGGGACTTTTTGAGGGCGGCGATGTCGCGCTCATATTTCTCCTCCATGTCCGCCCGGATGCGGGCTTCGGCTTGGCGGTAAATATCCTTCTCGTCGATAGCGCCCGCGGTAGGTTTCGGGGAGAAAATCTCCTTCAGCCCGCGCTTCACCTTGCCCGGCACGCTCGTAAAACACAGCCCGGCGGCCAGCAGGACCAGCAGCAGGAAAAACGCGCCGATCCATGAAAATCCTCTCGAACGCCGGTGATTATAAGGGTTTTCCGTTGCCATGCGCCGCCATTCTAGCATTTTCCCCGCCGCCATCAATCCCCGTCCCGGAAAGTTTTTCCTGCGCCGTTCTGTGAAATTTCCATTTCCCCAAAACTCGGCGATGACAAACCCGCCGCCATCCCTACACTCTCGCCCGTGAGTTATCAGGTCTTCGCCCGCAAATACCGACCCAAAACCTTCGACGACGTCCTCGGACAGGATCACGTCGTCAGGACCCTACGCAACGCCATCGCCCAAAAGCGGCTGGCCCACGCCTATCTTTTCGTCGGCCCCCGCGGCACCGGAAAGACCTCCACCGCGCGGATTCTCGCGAAAGCGCTCAACTGCACCGGCGGCCCGAAAGCGGATTTCGATCCCGAGGAGGACGTCTGCATCGAGATCGCCGAAGGCCGCTCGCTCGACGTTTTGGAAATCGACGGTGCGTCCAACAACGGCGTCGAACAAGTCCGCGATCTGCGCGAATCCGTCCGCTTCGCCCCGGCACGCGGGCAGTTCAAAATCTTCTACATCGACGAGGTCCACATGCTCTCGAACGCCGCCTTCAACGCGCTGCTCAAGACGCTCGAAGAACCGCCGCCACACGTGAAATTCATCTTCGCCACCACCGAGGCGAACAAGATTCTCCCCACCATCCTCTCCCGCTGCCAGCGCTTCGACCTCCGCCCCATTCCCACGGAAACCATCGCCGCCCACCTCCTCCACATCGCCAAGGAGGAGGGCATCGCCCTCGACGAAACCGCCGCATGGGCCATCGCCAAAGGTGCCGACGGCGGCATGCGCGACGCCCAGTCAATGCTCGATCAGCTCGTCTCATTCTGCGGCGATTCCATCAATGAAGCCAACGTGCTCGACGTATTCGGCTTCACCTCGCGGGAAAAAGTCGCGTCGCTAACGCAAACTTTGTTAGCCCGCGACAACCCCGCCGCCCTCTCGCTTATCCAGAAAGAAGCCGAAAGCGGCCGCGAACTCTCGCAGCTTCTCGGCGAACTCATCGGCTGCCTGCGCGCCCTGCTCGTCGCCAAGCTCGATCCATCCGCTGACGGCGATGGCATTCCGAAAACGCTCTGGGAAACCCTGTTAGTTTCCGCTAACGATTACCCACCGGACCGCATTCTCGCCGCCATCGACGTCTTCGCCGAAACGGAAGGCCGCATGAAATGGGCCACCAACAAGCGCCTTCATTTCGAACTCGGCGTGATCAAGGCCATCCAGTCTCTCAGCGAAGTCCGCATCACCGACGTCATCAAAGTCCTCACCCGAGGAGCTGATTTCATCCCATCCGGAGCGCTGGCTTCAGCCGGCGAGTCCCAACCCGCAGCGCCCGCCCCGCCACCTCCACGCGCCGCAGAAATCCCGGCCCCTGTTCCACCACCCGAGCCCGTCGCCGCCGTCATCGAACCAAAACCCGCGCCGCCTGCGGAAAAGCCAGCCCCCCGCCCCACTGGCGGCGGAATGTCGATGTTCGACTCCCTCATCGACGCCGCTCCGGAAGTCAGCGAACTGCCCGCCGCCGAGCCACCGCCGTGGAAAAACGAAGCGCCCGCCGAGGCCCCCAAACCCGCCGCCCCCGCTCCCTCTCCACCCACCGACGACACCTTCCACAGCGACCCCCTCATCCAGGCAGCCCTCGAAAAATTCGCCGGCAGAGTCCTCTCCTGAATTGGACCGCGAAATTTATTTCGCCCGTATCACGCATCTCAAACAGCCAACTAACAATCTCTTATGAACATCCAGAAACTCATGAAACAAGCCCAGCAGATGCAGGCCGGGCTCGCTGCGAAACAGGAAGAACTCGCCATCCAAACCGTTGACGCCTCAGTCGGCGGCGGCAAGGTGAACGTCATTGCCACCTGCGCGGGCGAGGTGCTTTCCATCAAGATCGACCCTTCCGTGATCGACCCTTCTGACGCGGAGTTCCTCGAAGAACTCGTGCTCAAGGGCGTCCAAGAAGCCATCGCCAAGGGCAAGGAAAAGTCCGCGGCGGAAATGAAAAAGCTCACTGGCGGCCTCGGCATTCCGGGAATGTGAAATCTCAACTTTGAGATCACAAAACTTAAATTCATCCCCCCGCACCCACCACTCCCCCCACCATGTTTCGCCGCCGTTTGGGATGGTTTCTCGTGGGGTTCTCGTTGCTCCTGCATCTCTTCACGGTTTACTGTTTCGCGCGGCAGCCAGACCGTTTCGCGGCCTTCACAGTGATGCCCATCTGGGTCTGGGGCGGCGTCGGACTTTTTCTATCCACCGTCGCCTACTATTTCCTGCGAGCCTCGCTTTCGCTGGTCGTGACTGCGGTATGGGCGGTGACATTGTTAGTCGGCGCGGACGAGGCTAGAGTGCTGGCGAATTTCGGAAAAGCCGCTCCCTTACCGGGGAAAGCGGAAGAATATGAGGGAAAAGCCGTTATTCGCGTCGCCACCCTGAACTGCTCGTTTTTCATGTATGGAAATGGCAATCCAGCCAACGAGATCACCGCGTGGCAGCCTGACATCGTGCTGCTTCAGGATATTTCCGCGCCGCAGGTCCGCCAGATCGCAGATGTGCTCTACGGTGGCCGGGGCGACTACCGCGCCCACGACACCAACGGCATCGTCACCCGCTGGCGGATCCAGCGCGAGATCCGCAATCCCACTCAACGCGACCACCAAGTCACCATTCTAACACCAGCTGGTGCCGCCATCGAGGTCGTCAACGTCCACCTCCGCACCGCCGCCACCGACCTCCGTTTTTGGGAGCGCACCGCCTGGCACGACCACCGGACCAACCGGATCCTGCGAGAAACCGAGCTCACGCTCACTCGCAACATTCTCGAACAAACCACCAAGTTTCCGGACGCTGCCACTATCCTCGGCGGCGATTTCAACGCACCTGCCTCAGACGTCGTCCACCGCCAGCTCTCACGTGATTTTGTCGATTCCTTCGCCAGCGCCGGAACTGGCTGGGGCGATACGTTCCAGCGCCGTTTCCCCATCCTGCGCATCGACCACATCTACGCCACGCGTCATTTCACACCAGTCCGCTGCCGCGCGGTCACCGTCCGCAGTAGCGATCATCGAATGGTAGTGGCGGATCTGCTGGCGAATTGACCGACGGGAAATCCACAATGCGTGGAATCTATCAACTTCACTCTGGAGAAGCGTTTCCTCCCAGCTTCAGCGTGCGCTCCAGCCGCAGCGATTGTGACGAAGTGAACCAAGTCGCCAAATGCCAAATCTCATAGCTCCCCGCAGTTTCGGGGGTTGCCAGTGGTCTGCGGTGAGGTGTATGATCCCGAGCGTCGTAATAACATGCTGAACATCTTCGAAGACCCTTGGCGGAATAGCGTTGAGATACTGCTTCTCGCGACCTGTATTTACCAGATTTACCGGGCGTTTCGGTCCACCCGTGGGGCCCAGATCTTGGTAGGACTTGGGACTATCCTGATCGTTCTAACGCTGGTTTCCACCATCTTCCGGCTGGAGGTCATCCAGTGGATCATCACCCGCGCGGCGGCGGTGCTTGCATTGGCGCTGATCGTGATTTTCCAGCCCGAGTTGCGCACTGGCCTCGCCCGCCTCGGCAGCAAGCGGATCTTCTCATTCTCCAACAAGCTCCGCATCGCCTTTCTCGAACGTTTCGCGGACTCGGTCATCAATCTATCAAAAAGGCGCATCGGCGCGCTGTTTGCGATCCAGCGGGACGTAAGCCTCAAGGACTACCTCGACAGCGGCGTCATCCTCGACGCCCAGTTTTCCCCGGAGCTCGCACTGGCAGTTTTCTATCCAAAGGCCCCACTTCACGACGGCGGCATGATCATCGCCGACGACCGGGTGGCTGGAGCAGCGTGCGTTTTCCCCGTCACCGAGCGCGAGATGCAGGACCGCTCGACCGGCCTGCGCCACCGGGCCGCCATCGGACTCACCGAAAGGACCGACGCCATCGCAGTGGTAGTCAGCGAGGAAACCGGCGGCATTTCCATCTGCGAAAATGGCATGCTCCACCGGAACCTGACCGAAAAACAATTCCGTGATAAGATTGCCAAGATCTTCTTCTCCGGCACTCCCTCAAATGAAAACGAACCTGTCGAAAAACTGGATCGCCAAGGTCCTGTCCCTCCTTCTGGCGGTAACGATCTGGTATCTGATTAAGGAACACCTTGTCGCCAACGGCGAGTCCCCTTACTCGAAATTACCGCCACCGAAGGCCACCATCGTACCGAACGATCCGTCACCGCCGCCCCATACGCAGAAAAAGCGCTAGGACGGTGAGTCCCAGCGCTTTGTAAAGAACAGGCAGGAATGCCTGTGTCCCGTTCAGAGGAGACCGAGCGCGGCGGAGATCAGAAGATCGTCGTCGATCAGCCACTTCGCGGCTTCGGCTCCCGGACTGGAGACCTTCGCGGGAGCGGTGGATTCGGTGACATCGAGTGTGAACCCTTCGCCACGGATCCGGCGGATGACACCACCGGCATCATAGATGGCGATGAAAGCGGCAAGCACGTTGACCGAGGCTCCGGTGGTGGCGGCATCATCATTGCGACCGAGCAAGGCATCGAGCAAATCCGGTGTAGGATCGGCGGAGCTGCTCAGGCGGGTGGCGGCGCCATTCTCGGTAGAGGAAATGCCTGCGGCACCCGCAGCCTCCAGCTCAGTGGCGAGAGCAGCCGCGCGGGCGGCGAGTCCAGAAATTTCAAGGGCAGCGGGAAGGCGGCTCTCAAGACCGGTGGCAAGGAAGACTTGGCGGGTGTGGAGGCGTGCCCAATCCGGCGAACGCAGCGCCGAATCCCCATCAGATCCAGTGCGGCGACCGGAAACTCCAGTCTGCACGAAGGAGGCGATGGCCTCGGCGGCGCGCTTGACCTGGATACCGGCGCACACCGGAGCAAGTGCGAAGGCGGCTAGGCGGCTGGAAAGCAGCACGTTGCCCATTGCCTGCATCTTAGCACCTAACAACGCATCGCGCTCGCGCTTCACGGTGAAGAACTCCATCGCACGGCGCAGGGTGACTTCCAGTTGGGGAATGTCCCATGGCTTGGTCATGTAACGGAAAATCCCACCCTGGTTGACCGAGCCGATCGCCGCATCGATATCCGAATAGGCGGTCGAGAGAATCTTGATGATGTCCGGATAGTCGTCGGCGATCTTCGAGAGGAAACCGACGCCGGTTTCATTCGGCATGCGCTGGTCGGTCACGATGATGCCGATTTCGTTCGCATGCTGCCTGAAGACCGCAAGCGCCTCGATGCCGTCCTCGGCTTCGAGAATTCGGAATTTCTCACCGAACAGGCGGCGGAAATACTTGCGGGTGTTCGCCTCGTCATCCACGAAGAGGATGGCGTAGCGCTGATAGTCGTAGGAGTCGATCTCGTTGCTCATAGGGGTCGGAAGGGATGGATTGGAAAGTTAATGGCTGTAGGGTGCTAGAATCAGGCGGGTTGGTCGAGAACGGATTCCGGTGATTCGAAGGAATCCGGAGAAAAACTCACTCCTGG
The DNA here is from genome assembly GCA_038237425.1 of Verrucomicrobiales bacterium. Taxonomy (GTDB): domain Bacteria; phylum Verrucomicrobiota; class Verrucomicrobiia; order Verrucomicrobiales; family Akkermansiaceae; genus Luteolibacter. Next base: position 7,277 of record JBBRYQ010000076.1, on the reverse strand, counting down.
GAAAGCGATGCGGAAGCGGGTGAATTCGGTGGGGCGGCTGTCCACCTCGATCATCGCCTTGTGCGTCTGAAGGATCTGGTGGGTGATCGAGAGGCCGAGCCCCATGCCCTTACCCACGTCCTTGGAGGTGAAAAAGGGGTCGAAAATCTTCTGCAAGTTTTCCGGCGGGATGCCGATTCCATTGTCGCGGATGGTGACCTGCCAGCCTTGGCCGGCGGGATCGATCGAGCAGTCGATGCGTCCCGGATCGCCGCCGTGGGCGTCGATGCGCATGTGGATGGCGTCGATGCTGTTCTGGAAAAAGTTGATGAACACCTGCACCAGTTGGTTCGGGTTGCCGTTGATCAGGGCGTTGTCCGGCGAAGTAAAATTGAAGGCGATGTCCTTGCCCACCTGATGGCTGACCATGCGTCTGGCGCGGCCGACAATCTCGGTGAGGTCGGCGTCGCCGGTGGTCACCTTGTCGTCGCGGGTGAACTTCCGGAGGTCGATGACGATTTGCGACACCCGCTCCACCCCTTCGCGGATGTCCTTGAGGATGTCCACGTAGTCCGGCTGTTCAGAGGTGGGCATCAGTTTGGTGAAAGTTTCCAGCGCGTGGAGTCCGGCGCTGGCGTAGTTCAGCGGGTTGTTGATCTCGTGGATGATGCCCGCGCTCATCCGGCCAAGCGCCGAGAGCTTCTCGTTGCGGACCATGATTACCTCGTTCTCCTTGATTTGTTCGAGCGCGGTGTGGAGTTCCGCATTGAGGTCCACCATCTCGCGGCGGATGCGCGCCATGCCGATCTGGTTTTCCAAACGCAGCGCAAGTTCTGCGGACGAGAATGGTTTGGTCAGGAAATCATTCGCACCGGCTTGGAGTGCGGCGAGCTTGGTTTGCTCGTCGGCCCGCGCCGTCAGGATGATGACCGACAAGCCCCGGGTGCTATGGTTTTCACGGATTGCCTTACAGACCTCGACGCCATCCATCTCAGGCATCATGTGGTCGAGCAGCACCAGTTGAGGACGGCGCAGACGCGCGATTTCGAGAGCTTCGGCACCGTCGCAGGCTTCGATGACATCGACATTGTCCATGTGCATTCTCAGAAACCGCCGGATGTCGGGTTCGTCGTCGGCGATCAACACCAAGGGGCGGGCTCCACTGGGGCGCCCGATCACTGGGAATGGCAGCCTGCCCGTCGGCTGCAGCGGCGATGTCGGGCGGGGAGCCACTTTTCCGGGGATGGACAAAGCGGCCTTGCGGTGAAGCTGGGCGATATTGCCACCGTCTTGAAGGGGATGGTCCTCGTCGCTCGTTTTTGGGACCGTCTCGTCTTCCTGTGCCGCAGCGGTGACCGGAATTTCGACGTTGAATACGGTGCCATGTCCGAGCCTGCTTTCCACTTTCACCGATCCGTCCATGGCTTCCGATAGACTGCGGACGAGTGCTAGGCCGATGCCAGCACCTTGGAATTTCCGCGTGGAGGATGTATCGACCTGCCAGAACCGCTCGAAAATCCGAGGCAGGACTTCCGGCGGGATGCCCACACCGGTATCATCGACCGCCAGACGAAGCAGGTTCCCGGTGACGGTGACTTTCACTTCGATGGTGCCGCCGGATGGAGTGAACTTGATGGCATTGATGACGAGGTTTAGCAGGATTTTGTCGAACTTGTCGCGGTCCATCAGGATCGACGCGTCATCCGACTTGCAATTCCACAATAACGCCACGCGATCCTGTTCGGCAAGATGCCTGAGGGATTTCATCAGTCCTTCAAGATGCTCGGCAATGAGTGTCGGCTGGCGGTGGATGTTCGCGTGGCCCATGTCGAAACGAACGAGGTCGAGAAGATCGTCGATGAGTTTGAGCAGACGAAGCCCGTTTTGCTCGAGCATGGTCGTCATTTCGTTAACTCCGGCATCCAGGGTTTGGTTGCGCGAGAGGACGTTCTTGAGTCGATCGGTGATTCCGAGAATGATCGTCAGTGGCGTGCGCAGTTCGTGGCTGATGTTCGCGAAAAAGCGGGTCTTCGCTTCATCCAGTTCGTTCAGCTTGCGGTTCTGCGCTTCCAACAACTCACGCGACCGCTCGACCTCGGTGCGCAGAGCGAACTCTTGAAACCGCAGTTGCTCGTAAAAATAATTTCCCGCCACCACAAAAACGCTGGTGACCAGCAGGAACCAACTGTTGTTGACCAGGTGTGACAACGAAAGACTCCCCGGTGTCAGATAGACGCTCAGGTAATACGAGGCCAGACAGATCAGCACCATCACCAGTGAGTTCCAGAACGACCAGCGCCAGAGCATCGAAAGCCCGACCAGCACCAGATTCAGTCCGGCATAATAACTCGATCTCTCTCCGCCCGTGGCAACAATCATCATGCAGATCGCGATGATCGGAGGCAGCGCAATCCCATAGGAAATCAGGTTCAGGCGGCGGGTCGTCGGCCACGAACCGAGAATCACGTAAATGAAGGCCAGCACCAGTGTGCAAAGCGCGCGGATCAACAGAAACGGCCAGCCCTGATTGTGGAAAACCTGCCAATCCATCAGCGTGCCACCCAGCACAAACGCCGCCACGATCAGCGTCGCCCGCCTTGCGGTGGGAATACTCACCGCATTCTCATATTCATTGAACGCCTGCCGCAGTTCGACATCGTCCTGAAAATTCAGTGACTGGTGGGTATCAGGCATCGGCCAGTTCGATTTCAAGAAACAGATTCACTCCGGTGGCATCGGCCCTCACATCGGAGCGCTTGACAGGCAGCCCCGCCGGAATCAGATCGTTCATCTCCTCGACGCTGCGGTGGATCAAGTTCCACTCCATCAGATATTCCATACACGCCCTGCGCGGATTGCTCGTAGCCACGTTCGTCACGATCACCAATCCGCCCGGCTTGGCCATTTTACAGAACAAATCAACAAGCCTCTGGCAGACCCGCTGGGAGAGATAATCAAACAGGCCGGCGCAATAGACGATGTCGTAGCCATTGAGTTCCTCGTCCGGATCACCCTGCGCGGCAGAGCGGAGAATCTGATGCACCGAGCGCTGGAAGAAACGCAACGGTGTTTCCCGACCTGCGGACATCCGCGCCTTGATCAGGTTTTCACGGGTGAAATCCAGAGTCTCTGAATTGAAGTCTAGCAAATCGAATTCTGTGAGATCGCTCTCCTCGTGATTGCGAAGGAAACGATCCACTTCGACGGCCGGTCCGCACGCGAGGTTGAACACACGGGTTTTACCCTTGCGCACCCGCTTGCGGGTCTCGGACCTGAGCGTTTCCACCAGGTAGTCGATACGGTTGCGGTGTGCCACCACCGGCTCGGTGTGCAGCAGCGCGAAATTCAACAGTTTGGCGAATGCTGACGATCCCTCATACGGATTGCGCAGCATCATGTTCACCATTTCGTAGTCGCCAGCATAGCCAAGCGGCTTGGTGTAGGTCCTGTAAATGAACGGCGAGCACAACACAATCGGATGCAGTTCCCTGCGCAGATAGGCCTTATGCAGCGAGACCTCCGCCTCACCAATTTCCTTCGCCACCAATTCCAATCGCTCCCAGGACGGCAGCACCTCATTCACCACCTGCTCCTGGATACCCGCAAAAATCTCCTTCTCCAGATCATCCCGCGATCTTGTCACCGTTGTGCGGATGCCAACATCCACTCCGGTCATCCAATGCTGCACCCCACTGAACAGATTCACCATGTCCGCCACCACCAGTTTAAATGGATCGTGCACCTGATTGGTGGACCTCCATTCCCCCATGAACGCCCCGAACTGCGTCGGCAGATCACTCGTCCCGCTGACGGTCGAGAGGAAGTCCACTTCCACCCAGCCGTCTTCCAAGGTCGCCTCGCACACCAACACGATGCCGGTGTTGAGAAGGTTGCTCACCACGGCCTTGCCATGATACAGCAGGCGCCGCGACGCCATGATCCGGAAATCCGATAAAACCTCGGATAATTGTAAAATGCTGTAGGGGTTATAAACTTCGAAAACAACGGAATACCGTTTGATTCTCAGCAGATTGGCGGTCAGCTCGGTACCTTGGCTGTTGCGGCAGGTAATGACGCTCTGGGATGATTCGCTTGTTAAATCCATTATCAAAAGTGGGCGACGGCGCAGATTGCCCAGTTCTTCATCGCACCGCAAGCCGTGAGAATTATTTTTTCACGCTCATTGATAATATGCCGTGAAATCAAGCATCTGAATGGCTTTCCAGCCCATCATCCGTCACACAAACGTGTCAGAAAATCTCCCGACAAAATCAATTGATGCGGCGTTTTCTCACCGCATCGGCAAGCACATCTAGGACCTCCACGGTGTCGCTCCAGCCGATGCAGGCGTCGGTCACGGACTGGCCACGCGTGAGCGTTGAAAGATCCTTCGCCAGCTTCTGATTTCCTTCGACCAAGTTCGACTCAATCATCACCGAAGTGATCACTCTCGATCCTTCAGAAATCTGGTGGGCAAGGTTTTTTGCCACCATCGGTTGGTTCCGGTAGTCCTTCATCGAGTTTCCGTGCGAGCAGTCAATCATCACGGATTCAATCAGTTTCTGCTCGCGCAGCATCGCCGCGGAGGCATCCACATCGGCTTTTTCGTAGTTAGGGCCGGATTTTCCGCCTCGCAGGATCAGGTGGCAGGACTCGTTTCCAGCGGTGGAAACAATCGCCGAAACCCCCTGTTTCGTGACTGATAGAAAATGGTGCTGCCGCGAGGACGACTGGATGGCGTCGAGCGCGATCTGGATCGAGCCGCTGGTGCCGTTTTTGAAACCAACCGGCATCGAAAGGCCGGACGCCAGCTCACGGTGGATCTGTGACTCGGTCGTGCGGGCACCGATCGCACCCCAGGAAATCAGGTCCGCGATGTATTGAGGAGAAATCGTGTCGAGGAATTCGGTCCCTGCCGGCACTCCCATATTCGCGAGATCCAGAAGCAGACCGCGGGCGATGCGCAGGCCGTGATTGATGTCGAAGGAGTCGTCCAGGCCCGGGTCATTGATCAGGCCCTTCCAGCCGACCGTCGTCCGTGGCTTCTCAAAATAGACGCGCATGATCACGAAAACGTCGTTCTCGATCCGTTTCGCCTCTTCCTTCAGTCTCACCGCATACTCGATCGCAGCCTCGGGATCGTGAATCGAACAAGGACCCACCACTGCCAGCAGGCGGTCATCCTCGCCGCGCAAAATCGCATCTGCCTGGGCGCGCGCACTCGCCACCAACTCGGAAGCCTGCTCGGTGAGTGGAAGATAATAGGCAAGCACCGCTGGTGAAATAAGCGGATTGAGGCCAGTGATTCTAAGGTCGTCGGTGCGGTGTCGCGTCACGCCGCCAAGCGTGGACGACAAATTGCAACCTGCGCAAGGCACAAGTTCTCCAAAGATCCGCTCTTGCCGCCATCTCCCGTTCCTGATTGCTTTTGCCCTCGATGAAAACCCTCACGCTCTGCCTGATTCTCGCCCTGCCACTCGTCGCGAAGGAAACCTCCCCCACCCCACCCTGCGCCGCCGCAGCTTCCCAATTTCTCGACTCGCTCGATCCCGCGCAACGCACGAAAGCTTCGATGCCGCTCGACGCCGCCGACCGCGAAAATTTCCGCTACACTCCCCAGGAAAACCGCTCCGGGCTGCCTCTCAAGGAAATGACCGACGGCCAACGCGAAGCTGCCATAAAACTCCTCGAATCCGCCCTCAGCGAAAAAGGCAAACTCAAGGTCACCCAGATCATGTCGCTCGAAAGCATTCTTGCCGAAACCGACAAACGCATCGGCTTCCGCGATTCCAACAAATATTTCGTCTCCATCTTCGGCACACCCGGCGATCCCAAAGGCTGGGGCTGGCGCTTCGAGGGCCATCACGTTTCACTCAGCTTCACCCTCGTCGAAGGAAAGAAGGTCTCCCTGACACCATCATTCCTCGGCTCGAATCCTGGCGAAGTCCGCGAAGGGCCGCGGGTCGGATTGAGAGTCCTCGCTGCCGAGGAGGAACTCTCCCGCACGCTCGTCACCACGCTCCTATCTGATGGAAAATCCGCCGTCGTCTTCAGCGAGAAACCACCTGCCGAAGTCCTCAGCGGCGAGTCCCGCAAGGTGGCCGTCCTCGAACCAGTCGGCCTGCCCACTAACGAAATGTCGGAAACCCAGCGCAAGGGCCTGATCCAGCTCATTTCCGAATACACCGGCCGCTACCGCAAGGAATTTGCTGAGGCCGACATGGCAAAAATCGAAAAAGCCGGCATCGACCAGATCCGCTTCGGTTGGTCCGGCGGCACCAAGCCCGGAGAAGCCTACTACTACCGCATCCAAGGCCCGACCTTCCTGATGGAGGCCTGCAACGTCCAGAACAACGCCAACCACGTCCACGCCGTCTGGCGCGACTTCGAAGGCGACCACGGCCGCGACATCCTCGCCGAACACATCCAACAGGAACACTAAAATGTGACACAAACATTCCTGCCTGTTCTTAAAAAAATGAGTATCAAAAAAGACCGCATCGACGCCCTGCTAGTCACCCGCGGTTTCTGCGATTCCCGCGAGCAAGCCAAGCGCCTCGTCCTCGCCGGAGAAGTCCGCAGCGGCGATCACGTCATCGACAAACCGAGCACAAAAATCGCCTCCGACGCCCCGTTGGAGATCAAGGAAAAACTCCGCTACGTCGGCCGCGGCGGACTCAAGCTGGAGGGCGCGCTCGACGCCTTCGCCATCGATCCCACCGGCTGGACCTGTATCGACGTCGGCTCCTCCACCGGCGGCTTCACCGACTGCCTTCTGCAGCGCGGTGCCACCCGCGTCCACGCCGTGGACGTCGGCACCAACCAACTCGTCTGGAAACTCCGCAACGATCCCCGCGTGATCGTGAAAGAGCAGTTCAACGCCCGCCACATGGTCCCTGAAGACATCGGCGAGAAATGCCGCCTCGCAGTGATGGACCTTTCCTTCATCTCGCTAACGAAAGTCCTGCCTGCCGTTTTCACCGTGCTCGATGAAAAGGGGGCTGTCGTCTGCCTCATCAAGCCACAGTTTGAGCTCCAGCGCGAGGACATCACCAAAGGCGGCATCGTCCGCGATCCCGCCCTGCACGAACAAGCCGTCGAGAAAATCCGCAAATTTGTCACCGAAGAACACGGCTGCGAGTGGCGTGGATTCATCCCCTCACCCATCACCGGCATGGATGTCTCGACAGCTTCCCGGAACCCTGGAAGCCGAAGCCGGGAGAGAAGCTCCTCGGCGAGCTCGTCGACCTGGATATGCGCGCCTCGGACTACGGCGAGCCGTACCCGATCTTGACCAT
>JBBRYQ010000075.1:0-26211 GCA_038237425.1 Verrucomicrobiales bacterium | reverse complement strand
CCCCACTTCATGACGGAAATGTCCGAGCACGGTGCGGTACATCTCGCCCATCAGTTGACGTGCCTTCTCGCGCTTTGGATCGTCCGTTTCATCGAGATTGATCGTGATGAGGCCTTCCGCATGTCCGGTGAAAACTCGGTCGTCGCCAGGAACGCCCGGCGGTGTATCTTCGAGAAAATCAAAGGCCAACCCCTGCGCGGGATTCTCTACTTTCGATGTAACCGGCAGACCAAGGGTGAGCAGGCTGTGAAGGAGTCGTCGCTTGGCCGTCTCCAGCTTGAGCCACGCTTGCTGATTGCGCGGTTTCGATAGATCTGGGATCGTGCGGTTCAGACGGCAGGATCGGCAGAATGGATCGGGATTTTCCGCGACGACCATCCAGTTGCAAGCACCAGCGGTCTTGACGTTCGCACAGCGCCGGTAGAGTCCGCTACCGCCGATGCGTTGGTGCGTTTTGTCGGTCCCGGCGGCTTGAAAAGTGGCGATGGAAAGATCCGCAACGACGAATCCGAGTTCTGCCTGACAGAAGATGCAGCGAGAGTTTTCAAAGAACACCCGCCCGTTGCATTGGGCACAAAAGAATTTTTTCATCGTGAATCTATATCATTGCCTTCGCGGCGGCTTTCGCAAGTGATGATTGCGCGTGGGGAAATCATAGCCGGGATTTTCGCACCGGCGGTTCGGAAACGCTTTCTGATAGAGCCTCAACCAATGCCACCGTAGATGCGGGGACTTTTCCACGCTGCCAGAGGACGATGAAATCCCACTTTGCCTTTTCGTCGGACACCGGGACAAAGACGATGCCGGGGTGTTTGAAGCCAATAAAATATTCAGGCAGCAGTGTGACCGCCGATTCAGAAGCGACGAGCGAGAGGACATTTGTGATGCCATCCGGCGACGCGACAATGCGGGGCTTAAAACCCGCCGCACGGCAGAGCCCGATGATCCATTGGTTTCTCCCCGGCATCTGATCCTCGTCCACTCCGATGAAGTCGCGCCCCTTTAACTCCTTTAAGGAAATGCTCGCTCTACCCGCCAATGCATCGGAAACTGACAACGCGACACACACGCCCAGCGAACGAAGTCTCTTATGATAGAAATCACGAGCGGCAACCACTCCCTCCTGCCCGATCAGCGCGATATCGAGCTCACCCGCGCGCAGGGCATCAATCTGTTCCTTGGGTGAAAGGTCGTGCAGCAATAGCTTCAGACCGGGATGGGTCTTGCGGAGCCGCTCGAGCGCGGGTGTTAGATAAAACTGGGCAGCCGAAATGAGATAGCCGACGCGCAGCTCGGATCTCATGCCGCGCGCCTGCCGCCGGATGTCGGCGAGCGCGGCGTCGTAGGAATCAAGCACCGGGCGCATCGCCTTGACTAACGAATGACAAAGTCCGGTAGGTTTCACTCAGCTGCTCTCGCGTTCCAACAATTTTCCACCCACGTCGTTTTCTAACGCTTTCATCTGCCGGCTCAATGCCGGTTGCGTGATACGCAATCGCACGGCCGCACGGTTTACACTACCTTCTTCAAGCACGGTGAACAGTGCGCTAATCCGATCGAGCATGAGCGTGAGGCTATGTCGTCACGGCATAACCGCAACTACCAAATGGCATTATCCGGGTAGCAACTTCCGGGGCATTCTGGTCGCACTCAACCACTGAGTGAAACCAACAACCATTATGAAATCAGCAGTCATCATTATCAGCGATCCGAAAGCAGGAGAAGAAGGACAATGTTCTTGAGGGAACTCCTGGACTGCTCAGCTTGCGCCGATACTTAAGCGAAGGTTGGAACGTCCTGATCTTCTGACATCTCGTCACACGGCTGCCGGTTCCATCACGGAGTCGGCAGCCGCTTTCAACACCTAACCAAACAATCCCGTGGCCCATAAATTCCTCGACCTCGTTTACACGCCCCAAGTGTTAGGTGCACAGCAGCGGTACTACGGGCGCTCGCAGGTTCTGCCGCCCGCCTTGGAAAACGATCCGCTGGGACCGAACGAAACCGCCTTCATCGAATCGCGTGACAGCTTCTATCTGAGCAGCGTGAGCGAGACCGGATGGCCCTATGTCCAGCACCGCGGCGGACCGGCGGGTTTCATCAAAGTCATCTCGCCAGACGAAATCGCCTTCGCTGATTACAAGGGCAACCGGCAGATGCTCAGCACCGGAAACGTGGTCTCTAACGACCGCGTCTGCCTTTTCTTGATGGACTACCCGCACAGGGAACGTCTGAAAATCCTCGGTCATGCGGAGTTTCTCGACGCGCGCGAACACCCGGAACTGGTGGCACAAATCACTCTCCCGGAACTCGCAAAAATCACCGAACGCGTCGTCCGCATCCGCATCGTTTCATTCGACTGGAACTGCCCGAAATACATAACTCCCCGCTTCACCACCGCCGACGTGAATGAAATCGTCGCGCCGTTAAAGGCTCGCATCGCAGAACTCGAATCCCAGCAAAAACCAGCATGAAACCAAGACCACCACTCCCGCCCTTCACCGAGGAAACCGCGCGCCAGAAAGTCCAATCCGCCGAGGACGCTTGGAACACCCGCGATCCGGAGCGCGTATCTCTTGCTTACACCGAGGATACGGAATGGCGTAACCGCGCGGATTTTATCAGCGGGCGCGCTGAGGTCGTCGATTTCCTCCGCCGCAAGTGGGCGAAGGAGCATGACTACCGGCTGAAGAAAACCCTGTGGGCCTTCACCGGCAACCGCATCGCCGTGCGCTTTGAATACGAATGGCACGGTATTGATGGGCAGTGGTGGCGCAGCCATGGCAACGAGAACTGGGAGTTCAACGAAGGCGGCTACATGGCCAGACGTTATGCCAGCATCAATGACCAACCGATCACGGAAACGGAGCGAAAGTTTCGCTGGGAGCGCGCGGATTGAAATCACACCGGTGCCTCAATTCTCATCTTTCCCAGTGATCAGCGCGATGAACGCCTCCTCCATCGAAGGGTCTTCGTTCTCCGGCGTGGCGGCGAGAGCTTTGAGTTCATCGGGCGTGCCGTTGGCGATGAGCTGGCCGCGATAGACGAGGCCGATGTGGTCGCAGTATTCAGCTTCATCCATGAAATGGGTGGTGACCATGACGGTCACGCCGCGTTCGACGAGGCCGTTGATATGGGTCCAGAACTCGCGACGGGTGACGGGATCAACGCCGGACGTGGGCTCGTCGAGAAACAGAATGTCCGGCTCGTGCATGACCGAGCAGGCGAGTGCGAGCCGTTGTTTGAAGCCGAGCGAGAGCGAGTCCGTTTTCGCTTTGAGAAACGGTTGAAGGTGGAAAATTTCCGCCATCTTCGCAGTCTTCCGCCGTTGTTTGCCACCGGTGATGCCATAGATACCGGAGAAAAACTCCAGGTTCTGTTGGACACTCAGATTTCCATAGAGCGAAAATTTCTGGGCCATGTAGCCAAGCTTCTGCCGTGCCTTGCCCGCGCTGTTGCGGAGATCCAGACCGACGACTATCGCGCGTCCGGAAGTCGCCTTGAGTAGGCCGCACATCATCTTGAAGGTGGTGGATTTACCTGCTCCGTTAGGGCCAAGCAGTCCGTAAATCTGGCCGCGACGGACCTGGAAGGTGACTTCATCGGTGGCCGTGAAGTCGCCGAATTTCTTGGTGAGCTTATCCGCCTCGATGACGACGATCCCATCGCCGGGGATCTCGCGGATGTGCTTGGCCAGCACGGATTCGCCACCGGGTCCGCCACCCATACGGTCGATGAAGGCATCTTCGAAACGCGGCGGCACGGGCGACCATTCGGTTTCAGCGGGCGCGCCGATTTCTGCTGGAGAAAACGTTTTCGCTCCCTCGCGGAAGGTCAGCCGCAGGTGGCGACCTTGGATGGTGCCGTCGCTAACTTCCGGACGTGATAGAGCCTTGGCAAGCAAGCGGCGTTTGTTTCCCTCAGGATTTCTCAACTGCCAGCACCGGCCCGCAAGCGGCGCGGTCAGAGTGGATGGTGGGCCGGAAAATATCAGTTTCCCCTCGTGCAGCAGGATGGTGGTGCCGCAGAGCTCAGCTTCGTCCAGATAGGCGGTGCTCCATACCACGGCGATGCCATCGTCCACCAGCTTGCCGACCATTCCCCAGAGTTCCTTGCGGGATATGGGATCTACGCCCACGCCGGGCTCGTCGAGCAGGAGCAGCTTCGGCTTTCCTAACAAAGCACAGGCCAGCCCGAGCTTCTGCTTCATGCCACCGGAGAGTTTCCCAGCGAAACGGCCGGTGAAGCGTTTCAGATCGGTGAAACTGAGCAGGCGCTCGAAGGTCTCATCACGCTCCTTGCCAATGACATCGCGGAGATCGGCATGTAACGTTAGATTCTCGATGACGGTGAGATCCTCATACAGGCCGAACTTCTGTGGCATGTAGCCGAGTTCCAGATGAATCGCGGAAGCATCGGCGACCGGGCTTTTACCCAGCGTGGAAACCGTGCCAGAGGTAGGCACTAGCAGACCGGCCATGAGCCGCAGCAGAGTGGTTTTCCCCGCTCCATCAGGTCCTACCAGACCGGTGATCGCACCGGTGCGGACCTCGCCGCTCACCGCATCCAACGCAGGCGAGGCCATGCCCTCGAAGGACTTGGTGAGTGCTTGAAAACTGACGACAACGTCCGACACGTCACTGTGGGGTGGGATCGAGCGAAACCGTGACCGGCATTCCTTGGCGCAGCGAGCCGTCTGAATCTCCGACGACAATCCGCAACCGATAGACGAGTGTGGTGCGCAGTTGCTCGGTTTCTACGGACTTGGGGGTGAACTCTGCTTTCGGTGAAACGAAGCCGACTTTTCCGTGGAACGGTTTGTCAGGCCGGCTGTCGGTGGTGAGCAGGACTTTCGTTCCGGGCGGGACCTGGCCGAGTTCGGTTTCGTGGACGTAAGCGCGCGCCCATACCGGAGTTTCGAGTGATAGAGAAATGGCGGTGGCTCCGGCTTGGACGATGGCCCCCGGTTCGAGCGCACGGGTAAGGATGATGCCGTCTGATGGGGATTTGAGGTCCGTATCGGCGAGCTTCAAAGCGGCGGCGGCGGACGCGGCTTTCGCTTGTGCGACGACGGCAGCAGCGGCGGCGATTTCCTCGCTCCGGAATCCCGCTTCGAGTTGTTTCAATTTCGCCTCAGCACCGTTCACGCGTTGTCTTATCTGCTCGACGAGGGATTCCGCAGTTTCCAGATCCTGCCGAGACGAACCGCCGCGATCGACCACACTGGCGAGGCGGTCGCGCACGTTTTCCGCATTCTTCTCACTGAACCGGCTTTCTGCGAGAGCCGCGCGGGCTTGTGCGGTCTCTTCTGTGCGGTAGCCGGTTTGTTTCAGTTTCAACTCGGCCTCGGCGGCAGCTAGATCGGCCTCGGCGCGGGCGAGGTCGTGTTCGTAGGGCTGGCGGTCGATGCGGGCGAGGAGATCGCCAGTTTTCACGGAATCTCCCTCGTCTTTGCAGACTTCCTGAAGTTTCCCACTCACGCGGAAACCGAGATCCACTCCCCGGATATCGACGTTTCCATACAGGGTGAGGGCGTCTTCCTTTTTTACAAATCCCCCCCGGAACCGCCATCCGACGGCCACTGCTACCGCCAGAAGAACCAGCATGAGGAAGACTTTTTTCATGAGCAAACTTTCTGTCGGAGCAAATGATCGCCCGCTTCAAAACCGCTTCCTGATAGCACCGGAACCAGGCGCACGCAACCTCGGCCTGCTTTCGCGCAAGTCCATGCGCGGCAAACAACAATCGGCGCATGCCAGCGGGCTTGCGCTGGCCGACGCTCGCTGGCAAAACTCGCCAATGAACGTCCGCACGCGATTCGCTCCCAGTCCGACGGGGCGGCTGCATCTCGGCCACGCCCTCGCGGCGAAAGTGGCGCACGATCTCGCCCGCGAGGCAGGTGGCGTTTTCCTGCTGCGCCACGAAGACATCGACGGCCCACGGGTGCGCGAGGAATTCTATCAAGGCATCGAAGAAGATCTGAAATGGCTGGGGCTCAGGTGGGACGGCGAGCCGCTGCGGCAGACCTCGCGGATCGCCGAATATGAAACTGCGCTGCACGAACTCCGCGAGCGTGGCCTCGTCTATCCATGTTTCTGCACGCGCCGGGAAATCCAAGAGGAATGGGCGCGCATGACATCCGCCCCGCAAGGACCAGAAGGGCCGATCTATCCGGGAACCTGCAAGAAACTCGCCGAAATCGAACGCTTGGAAAAACTCCGCTCGGCACTGCCCCACGCCTGGCGGCTCGATTCGGCAAAAGCAGCGGAAGTCACGGGTCCCCTCACCTTCCGCGATCTGCGCTTCGGAGAAATCCCCGTGGAACCGGATCTACTGGGCGATGTAGTGCTCGCCCGCAAGGACATCGGCACGGCCTATCATCTCGCCGTCGTCGTGGATGATGCGTTCCAACAGATCACCCACATCACCCGTGGCGAGGACCTGTTATCTTCCACCCACGTGCACCGCCTCTTGCAGGCCCTGCTCGGTTTTCCGGAGCCGCTCTACCTGCACCACCCCCTCGTCTTGGACGAATCCGGCAAACGCCTCGCCAAACGCGACGACTCCCGATCCATCGCCAGCCTCCGCGAGTCCGACCTCACCCCAGCAGAAGTGCTCGCCCGCCTCGGATAGATCGTGCTCCTGCCAATTGAGCTTTGAATCAGGGTGAAGCACCTTGGACTGCGTGCAGTGCGGTTCCAATTGATCTCGGGCATCAAGCCCAAAATCAATTACGATCCAGACGGCTTTGCCTCCGTTCAAGCGGGGTGGCTTCGCGGTATTTCTTCAAGCCGCTAACTCGGCCACGGCGTTCATGTCTGGAACGCCTTGTCCCTCTAACCAATGGTTATTCAGCGCGAATCGCGCCATCTCAATTTGACTCTTCCGCCGGTAGCCGATGCCGCTGCGCAACGCCATGGGCAATTTGCGGGGGCGGTTCTTTGGACGGACTGGCTCCGTGGAATAACAGGCAGGAATGCCTGTATCACTTTCACTTCGCTTGCGCTGCTGATTCTAGCAGATCAGCAGCGGGGAGGACGACGTTGGATGGGACGGGGCCGCCGCCTTCGCTGTCGCCTTTCGGGCCGAAGCGGTTGATGCCGATGCCAAGGAATTTACCGTCCTTGTTGAAGACGGGCATGCCGAGCGTTTGGCCGTTCACTTTGCCGAAGGTGCGTGGCTTGGTGATGAGGGAAATCACCTCGGTGGTCACGATGACAGGCTCGCGGTTGAGATCCTTGGCGAGGCGGCCGAGGATGATCACATCGTCCATCACGGCCATCGGCGCGGAGTTTGCGGTGTCGATAGGGGTGAGTTTCACGGCATCCGGTTTTTCCGGGCGGATGAATGCGAGGTCGAGATCAGGGTCCTTGAAGGCGACTTTCGCGGCGACTTCTGAGCCGTCTGGCATGAGGATTTTCACTTCCTTGGTGGTGCCCTTGGCGGAGAGTTTCACTGGGCCGCTCTGGGTATTCACCATCCGGCCGTCCACGGTGGATGCGGCATCGAGCGTGGATAGCGGGACGACGATTAGCCCGTCTTTACCAATGACGGTGCCGATCATTTCGAGTTTGCGCTCTTCCTTTTTCGCAGGGTTATCACCCGCAGTGAATTCGATTTCCACGACGGCGCTGAGGAACAGCACGGAGTCTTTGTTGGAAGCGGATAGTGCAAGTGCCTTATCCTTGAGCGGGCCATCGGCGGCGCTGGCGAACGGGGCTGAGAGGAGGGCGGCGAGGAGGATGGATCGTGATTTCATGATTGGTTGTTAGTGAAAAGTTGAGAGTTGAGAGTAAGAAAAAGAATGTTGGGAGCGGGTGGTGGAGGGCGAGAACCGAGGGTGGCGAAGAGTCTGGCTGAGTCTTCTTTCCATCAACTATCAACCATCTACCATCAAGCTCTTCACCAGCTCGGCTCAAGCTCGATGTAGCGGGTGGTGATTCCGCGGCGGACGAACATGACAATGGGACTGCGGCGGTTTTTTTCGAGATCGGCAAGGATAGGTTTCAAGGTTTCGATTGAATCGGACGGTTTGCCATCGATGGAAACGAGCAAATCCCCTGCTGACAGCCCGCCAAGCGCGGCCCATCCGGCCGGAGTGATGGCGGTAATGAGCACGCCCTTGAAATCATCGGGGAGTTTTTCTGAAACGCGGTCGGCTTGGCCGATGTCGCGGGAGTTAAATTCGAGTGTCTCGGAATCGTAGGACGCGAGCTCCGATGTTCCTTCTGGGCTGGCGTCCAGAGGCAGCTTGATGACGAGGTCTTCCTTGCCACGGCGGACGGATAGATTCGCTTCGGTGCCGATTTTATACTGGCGGATCAGCGAGGAGAAAACGTCGGACTCCTCGGGGCGCGAGGTCGGGATCACGGTGCCGTCGAGTTTCAGAAGCAGGTCGCCCGTTTTCAATCCGGCCTTCTCTGCGCTCGATCCCGGATGCACCTGGGTGACGCGCACGCCCTTGGATCCGGGGATGCCGAGTGCTTCAGCGAGGTCGGCGGAAATCACCTGGGTATCGATGCCGATCCACGCTTTTTTCGCGAGGCCCGGCTTGTCCACTTCCGGCTCGGGGCCGATCTTCACGACGGTGAGGTAGTTGCGGCCGTTGTGTTCGTAGGAAATGAGCGAGGGAACAGGTTCGGTTTTGCCATCGGTAATTTCCGCGCTGACGCGGACGAGGTCGTCGATGTTCGCGGTCGGCTTGCCAGCCACTTCGACGATGAGGTCGCCCGGCATGATCGCCGGTTTCGATGCGGCTGCGGCACCGCCGGGGCGGATGCTTTGCACGATCACCGCTTTATTGTCATCGCGGAGGAGTTCCTTGGCGTTGAGGACCGTGAGGTCGCGGGCGGTGAGGCCCCAGGAAAGAAGCTCCTTTTCACGCGGCTCGGCCGGCTCGCGCTGGGAGGTGGTGACTTTCCAGGTGATCGGAGCGCCAGCGCGGACTCCGTCGAGCTTGAGTTCCGAGCCGACCGGAGCTTCCAAAAGCATTCGATTGAAAACCGGAATGTCCTCCGCCGCGCGTGAAGCGGGAATGTCGGTGCCATTGCAGGACGTGACGATGTCGCCCGCCTTCAGGCCCCCCTTGTCTGCTGGCGATCCGCTGATCAAGCCGCCGACGAGGATGCCGGATTTCGCATCCATCGATTTCAACAGGGGCTGCGCACTGAGGCCGATCCAACTCCGCTGCACTCGGCCATTTGCGATGAGTTCATCGGAAACCTTCTTCGCCAAATTCGACGGAATCGCCCCGCCGAGGCTGCCGATGCCCACCTCGTTCACGCCAATGATTTCGCCCTTCAGATTCACCAGCGGTCCCCCCGAATTTCCCGGATAGATCACCGCGTCATGGCCGATCCAGCGCACCAGCTCTCCCACGAATTCACCGTCAAGGCGCATCGCGCCGCCGGGTGCGATCATCTCGGTGTTCGCGACGATGCCCTGCGTGACCGATTGGGAAATCCCCGCGGGACTGCCCATGGCGAGCACCACATCGCCCACTTCGAGGCTGCCGCTATCGCCAAATTTCGCCACCGGCAGTAAAGCATCCGGATTGCGCAGGTCTTTTCGATCGATCTTCAGCACCGCGAGATCTGCGAGCGGATCGGTGCCCACCAGGGTGGCTTTGATTTCCTGCCGATCCGCCAGCCGCACGGTGATCCGGGTCGCCCGGCCCGCCACGTGGTGGTTCGTGAGAATGTAGCCGTCCGGGGAAATGATGGTGCCGGAGCCGCTCGCTCGTTCCTTCTGCATCCGCCCGTCGCCGCCTTCTTCGAAGACCACGTGGATCCTGACCAGCGCGGGATAGACCGCCTGCACGGCCGCCTCGATCTGTGGATCAGCCTTTCCGGAAGCCCGGGAGGAAAACAAAGAAACCGCCATGACGATGGCGGGCAGTGAGCGGGTGAGAACAGTCATGTCTGGATGAATAAAAGCGCGGCAATGCCCGTGCATCAATACCGAAACCGATGAAAACTCTTGTCTATCCAATATCGACCGCCCGCGCCACTTGGGGCAAATGCTCGAAATGGGCGTCTGCGGTGACGACTTTCGCGAACTTAGCGCCCGGTCACCTGCTTCATGCATGCACATTGCTGGAAATCGGCATGCACCCAACCCGAAAGTTCACCTCCCCCACCGCTTCACCGCTTTACTCTCTTCTCACAACCCGCGAAGATCCCCAGCGTCCGATGGAAACAAGCACCGATCAATTCATCCGCTATCTCGCCACCGAGCGCGGGCTCTCCGATGCTTACCAATCTTCGGTGCGGCAGACGTTGGATGCGTTGACGGGCTGGGTAAAAAAACGTGGCACCACGCTGCGGGACCTCGGCACGGATGAGCTGGCAGCGTTTCTCAGTGAGCGGAAAAAGGACGGCCTGAACGCCGCCTCGCTGCGGATCACCACCGTGCATCTCAAGGTATTTTTCCGCTGGCTGACGGCGAAGGGAAAACTGGAGATGGACCCGGCAGAACCACTTCTGGCTCCGAAGCCGGACATGTCCCTGCCGGAAACTCTGCATGCCTCGGAGGTCGTAAAATTGCTGGAATCCATCGACCCTGCACAGCCGCTTGGCCGGCGGGATCTGGCGATTCTGGAGTTATTTTACTCATCCGGTCTGCGGCTATCAGAACTTTGCAAGGCGCGGCTGGAAATGCTGAGTTTTGACGAAGGATTCATCCGCGTGACCGGCAAGGGTGGTAAAACTCGGATCGTGCGGGTGGGGACGAAAGCGCTGGAGGCGATCAACGACTACCTGCGGAACGAGCGTCCGGGATTGGTGGGAAAAAAAACGACGTCACACGTTTTTCTCAGCGTTAGAGGAACCCTACTCTCGCCGGACCGGGTGCGGCAAATCGTGAAGGAGCGGGCGAAATTTGCGGGAATCGAGCAGAACATCTATCCGCACTTACTGCGGCATTCATTCGCGACGCATCTGCTGGAAGGCGGCGCAGACCTGCGGATCATCCAGGAGCTGCTAGGCCACGCTGATATTTCTACCACGCAGATTTACACTCATGTGGACCGGCAGCGATTGAAAGCCGTGCACAAGCAGTTTCACCCGCGGGGCTGATCCCGTCGTGACGCCGGTAGTTGCTATCTATTGACAGGAAAAACCCCTGAGATCACCTACCTACCACAGCCCATACTTTCCATACGCCATCGCATAAATCCCCATCAGAAGATTCGCAGTGGCATGCATGATCACACAGGCGCCAAGGTTCTTGCTCCAGACGCATAACAGATACGTCAGGCTCCCATAAACAAAAGCTCCCGCATAATCCACCGGCGCGTGCGCCGCGATGAAAAGCCCGGTCACCACCGTATAAGAAATCCAATGCGGACGTCCGAACGGTTGCTTCCAATAATCGCCTTCCCAGTCGCAGGCGAAGCGCATCAGAAAGCCGCGCCAAAAGATTTCCTCTACCAGTGCCACTACCACCACCGCGCGGAAAAAGCGGAAGCTGAGAGACGCCCAATAAGCAATCGGATTCCCAAAAATTCCCGGATCAAAGCCTTCCTTCCGAGCAGCGACGCCTAACGTTTCGAGAATCCCGTGCGTCGGTCCTTGCAGTTTCCAATAATCATAGAGCGTCGTCGGTAGCAGCCAGAAGCCGATGCCTATCGCACCAAAAACGATGCCGATCACCGACCATTTCAACGACCAATTGAACGTATAGGTTTTCCAGTAAAAAACGAGGAAGCCCAACGTCGCCAGCGTCTGCACCGGATAGACAAACTGCGCCGGATCCTGCCGCCACCAGGGAGCGTCGGGATGTTTCCACTCGATCAGATAGCCCAGCACCATCAGCACGAGCATGAAGCTCATGAACGCCACAAACGGAACAACGTGGGCCCGGTTGAGCCGTTCGATGTCCTGAGTCTGTGGCTTGGCGTTCATGCCTTTTTCAGTCGGCCCACGAAGCGCTCCATCTTGTCCGTCGCCGTGCGGATGTCCTCGAACGCCGTCGCATAACAGCAGCGCAAGAAACCTTCGCCGGATGGACCGAACGCGCTGCCCGGCACACAGGCGACACTTTCTTCTTCCAACAGCCGCATGGCGAATTCCTTGCTCGTCAGCCCAGTGCTGCGGATGTCCGGAAAGACGTAAAACGCACCACCCGGAGTGTGGCAGTCGAGGCCGATCTCATTCAGACGCTTCACCAAGAAATCGCGTCGCTGGTGATAGCTGTTACGCATTTCTATCATCGCGGGCTGGCCGTTTTCGAGAGCCTCGATCGCGGCGTTCTGGCTCATGATCGGCGCGCAGAGCATCGCGTATTGGTGGATTTTCATCATCGCCTCGATGATCGGCTGCGGCGCACAGGCATAGCCGAGGCGGAAGCCGGTCATCGCGAATGCTTTGGAAAATCCGTGCAGCAAAATCGTGCGCTCCTTCATGCCCGGCAGCGATGCGATGGACACATGCGGCTCGGCTTCATCATAGCGGAGTTCACTGTAAATCTCATCCGTCATCACAATCAGGTCGTGCTCGATGGCGAGTTTTGCGATGCCTTCGAGGTCGGCACGTGAAGCGCAAGCGCCGGTCGGATTGGTCGGGAAATTCAGGAAAATGATCCGTGTTTTCGGCGTGATCGCAGCAGCTACGGCTTCCGGTTTCAGCGAAAATTCATCTTCTTTCGTGGTCACCACCGGCACCGCGACTCCGTGCGCCATGACGATGCTCGGGCTGTAGGAAACGTAGCAAGGTTCGTGGAAAATGACTTCGTCGCCGGGATTGAGCAGGGCGCGCAGGGCAATGTCGATGGCCTCGGAAACGCCGACCGTCACGAGAATTTCTTTCGCCGGATCATAGTCAACGTGGAAAAACCCATCGACGTATTTGGCGATCGATTTCCGCAACGAGAGCAGGCCGAGATTCGAGGTGTAGGTCGTTTGTCCCTTTTCCAGCGAGTAGATTGCGGCTTCGCGGATGTGCCATGGAGTGACGAAATCAGGCTCGCCCACGCCCAGCGAGATCACATCATCGCGGCCTTGTACGAGTTCGAAAAAGTCGCGGATACCCGAGCGTGGGATCGAAGCGACGTTGGTTGCGATTTTCGCGGTGTAGTCCATGGCTGAATCCGCCGGACGGCGGGGCGTGAATCTCAGCGGGATCAACCGCTTACGTCAATCCTCAGGCAGGGTTTTGTTTGGCAGGCTGAAACAGTCCGTTTCAACACGTTTTTTACGCCATTCGTCCGCCCTTTTACACCCGTTCCACCCGATCAGTGCCATCTCGTGGGCCGGATGAAACTTCACTTGTCGGCAGCCGGTCTTCAGCCCATCAAAAGCCGTCTTTTGTCGATTTGGGAAACCCTGAAACTCCAGCTTTTTGGTGGGGACCACTCGCCCATTGAACCCACCATCATTGTCTGCGCGGGGAAGATTCATCAGTATCGCGAAAAAATCCTGAGTCACACCGGTCCGAGGAGCCGGTAGCCGATCCCGGGTTCGTTCTGAATGACCAGCTTGTCACCGAGCTTTTTCCGCAAGTGGTTCGCGTAAACCCTCAGGTAATGCGTCTGGCCGTCGCCTTGCTGGCCCCATACCTCGCGGAGTAGTTGCCGTTGGGTGACGATCTTTCCGGCGTGGCGCGCCAGCGCAAGTAGGAAGGAATATTCGGTGGGAGACATTTTCAACGGCTCGCCCGCGAGAACCACCTCATGCCGGTCCAGGTGCATCGTCAGCGGCCCCACGACGATTTCGGGCGAATCGCCTCCATGGTGGCGGCGTTGGATGACGGCGAGGCGGGCGACGAGTTCTGCCGTGGAAAACGGCTTCGTCACGTAATCGTCGGCTCCGTTCTCCAGCGCAGCGACTTTCACATCCTCCTGATCGCGCACGGATAGAATCAGCACCGGCACCGCACTCCATTCACGGAGGTTTTTCAAAACCTCAAGTCCGTCCATGTCCGGCAGACCGAGATCCAGCAGCACGACATCCGGCCGATGGAACGCCGCCTCCTGCAAACCGAGCCTGCCGGTCTCGGCCTCGCGCACCACATAGTCACGTGACTCCAATGCCAGCCGCAGCAGGCGTCGGATCTGGATTTCATCGTCGATAATGAGAGCCGTCATGCACCTGAAGTTTCCGCGATCCGGCCCGGGGCACAAGCACTGTCGTCATCCTGTGCGAGGAACTCCGCCTTCAGCAGGATTTCAAAAACCGCGCCGCCCTCGGGATGGTTCCATCCGGCGATATCCCCGCCGAGCGCCTGAACAAACCCCCGGGCGATGGAAAGCCCGAGCCCGGTTCCCCCGGCAGGCGCGCCCGCCGCCCGATAAAATTTCCCAAACACGCGAGACTCCTCCCCCGGCGGCAGGCCCGCACCATGGTCGCGGACGGTGAGGCGGAGTTTTTGCTCGGCATGACGAACGGTTAGCTCCAGCGGTGATTGCTCGGGAGTGTAAACGGCGGCGTTGTGAAGGATATTGGCCAACGCCTGCTGCAATAGCGCCTGGTCCGTCTTGATCAACGGAATGTCCAGCGACACATCGATGCCCACCGGATGGTTTTTCAACGCATCCCCCGCTGCCTTTACCGCGCCTTCCACGAGTTCGTTCACGTCGCTCCACTCCATCTGCGGTTCGACGACTTGTGATTCGAGCCGCGTCATCTGAAGCAGCCCGTCCACCAAACGCTGGAGCCGTTTCGTCGCGGTATCGATCTCGGCAACGTATGGATTTGCAGCGTCTTTTCCCATGCCCTCGATCGACGCCCGGATGATCGCCAGTGGCGTCTTCAATTCATGAGAAACACTGTCCAACAGATTTCTCCGCAGCCGCTCGGACTTGTCCATCACCTCAGCCTGACTGACCGCCTGGATGAAATGTTCCTTCTCCAACACCAGCGCAAGTTGTAAAGCGAAAGCCTCCACCGCCTGGCGCAGGGTGAAATCGAGTGCCACGCGTCCCGCCGTTAGCCTGACCCCGAGCACCCCCATCACCGAAGTGGCAGTCTGTAGCGGAAACCACGTCGCCACGGATTGCGGAAGTGTGTCGGTGAAACGTCCGGCGACTTGCTTGTTAGCATAAGCCCAGTTCGCCACGCCGAGTTCATGCACCTCAGGCTGCCAAGTGCTCGCCGCATGGGCCGTGACTGGCAACGTGTGGTCTAGCTTCCGAACCACCAGCGCCGTGTCAGCCACGATGACCGCGTTGATGATTCCCAAAGCTTCGGCCAGCCCCTTCTCCATCTGGGGAGCAAGCGCCGCGCTCTGGGTGACGCGCAGCAGGGCATCCGTCTCCACCTGCCGCCGCCGCTCGGCGATTTCACGCGTCCGCAATCTCGTCGTCAGATGTCCCATGCTCAGCGCAACGGCGAAAAACATACCTAGCAGGATAATATCTTCCAGCGCTCTGATCTGAAAAGTGAATCGCGGAGGAATGAAAAAATAGTTCCATGCCAGCGCGCTGAGCCCCGCCATGAAAATCATCGGCCAGCGGCTGACATACAATGCCACCAAAAGGATCGCGAATAGATAGACCAACGCGGGCACCGTGTAGCCGACAACAGGCTCCAACTGCCAGCAGATGGCCGTCAGGAAGGCGATCAACCCAAGCACCAGACCGTATTCCTGCCAGCGGTGGGTCATGCTGAAAGTCCTCCGTTGCTGCTCCGGCCGGTTCGACGGACGTCCGATCACAGGGCGAACCACGCACACATCGATATCGCCGCTGCCTGCGATGATCTTGTCCGCCAAGGTTGGCTTCCAGCGCGAACGCCGGTTCGCCTTACCGACGACGATCTGAGAGACGTTCCGCTCCCGGGCAACTTCCAGTAAAGTCGCCGCCACATCATCGCCCGTGGCGTGAACCACCTCGGCACCGAGCCGCCTCGCTAGACCAAGACCACGCGCGAGCAAATCCTGCTCTGGAGCGCTCAACGGACGCGTCCCCTCGACCCACACCGCAAGCCACGGGCAACCATGACGGCCAGACGCACGGCGAGTCCAACGGATCAAACTTTCCGAATACGGAGTCGGTCCCACGGCGACTAACATCCGTGCATTCGTTTTCCACGGACTACTCACCCGGCGCGCTTTGCGGATGTCCTCGAGGTCGCGGTCCACGCGCTCGGCGGTGAACCTCAGTGCGAGTTCGCGCAAAGCAGTTAGATTCCCCTCGCGGAAAAATCCTTCCGCAGCAGCTTGGGCGCGTTCGCCCAGATAGACCTTTCCCTCGCCGAGGCGGAGCATCAGTTTTTCCACGCTGAGGTCGATGAGTTGAATCTCGTGCGCCCGATCCAGTAACGAGTCAGGAACGGTTTCATGCACCGACACGCCAGTGACTTGCCGCACAATATCGACCTGGCTCTCGATGTGCTGGACGTTGAGCGTGGTGACGACATCGATCCCGGCATCAAGCAGCTCCAGCACATCCTGATAGCGTTTCAGATGCCGGCTGCCCGGCGCGTTGGTATGCGCGAGTTCATCGACTAACAAAAGATCGGGGCGCCGTTGAATCGCCGTATCGAGATCGAACTCCTCCAGCGTGTGACCACCGTGTGCGATCCTTTTGCGCGGCAGCAGCGTCAGATTTTCCAACAGCGCGGCGGTTTCCTTGCGCCCATGGGTTTCGACCACGCCCACCAGCACGTTGAGACCGTCGTTCTGCCGCTGCCGGGCTAACAACAACATCGCATAGGTTTTCCCCACGCCAGGACACATGCCTAGCAGAATGTAGAGCCGTCCTTTTTTCTCCAGGTTTTCCTCCCGCTGGACCTGGGCAAGCAGGGCGTCAGGATCGGGTCGATGGTCATCGTTCATGTAAGGTGCCAGCTCCGTGATTTGGACTTACGGATTTGTAATCGAATCCAGTGACAGGTTCAAGCGCAAGAGGTTGAGCCGCTCGCCGCCCACCATGCGGGAGGGATGTGGCTCGGTAATTTGTCCGATGAGACGTTCGATTTCACGGACGCCCTCATACCCTAATTTTCTTTCGGCTGTGATCTTCGGAACTTGTGACCGGGCATCCGCCGCGCTGATCCATGGGCCGCCTTCCTCGCTTACGCCTGCAACCGACACGTTGAAATAACGCGGACCGGAAAGTTTCCTCGCAAGCAAGGACTCGGCCGCAGTGATCTCCTCCCTCTTGCTCACTGACAAGACGCCGCGATCTCTTGGGTATTTGATCAAGCCGATACCGATCACTGTAATGACCAACATCGTAGCAACGATCCATCGCCAAGCCTTCGGTTTCATGGCTTCGTCGGGGAAAGTGCGTTCAGCGCGAGGTTCAATTTCAGGACGTTCACACCACTCTCTCCGAGCAAACCGAGGTCGGCTTTGTCGGTATTCGTTGCGATGAGTTCCTGAACTTTGTCCGATGTGATGCCGCGCGCCTTGGCGACGCGAACGCTTTGCAGCGCGGCATTTGCAGGACTGATGTGAGGATCCAAGCCACTGGCTGAAGCGGTGACGGCGTCGGCAGGAACGGCTGCGGTTTCAGCGAGACCGTTACTCGTGCGATAGGCAGCGATGCGTTCCTTGATTTGATCCGCGAGTTTCTGTGAGGTCGGGCCGAGGTTGCTGCCTCCGGAGCTGGCAGCGTCATACCCACTCGCGCCGGCGGCGGACGGACGTGGGTGGAAATAGCGCTCACCGGAGAAGTTCTGACCGAGCAGCTCGGAGCCGATGATCGTTCCATTTTTATCAACGATCAAACTGCCATCGGCTTTTTTCGCGAAGGCCAGTTTGGAAATACCGGTGACGGCGAGTGGATAGAAGCCGCAGCAGACCACGGCGATCACGAGAGTCGAAACAACAGCGGGACGAATTTCAGAGAATGGAGTTTTCATGATCAGGCGAGGTGAAGGGTGGTGATGATAAGGTCGATGGCTTTGATACCGATGAAGGGAACGACGAGGCCGCCGAGGCCGTAAACCAGCAGGTTCCGACGCAGGACTTCGATGGCTCCCAGCGGCTTGTATGGCACGCCTTTGAGGGCGAGTGGAATGAGCGCGACGATAACCAGCGCGTTGAAGATGATCGCGCTCAGGATCGCGCTTTGTGGCGAGCCGAGTTTCATGATATTGAGCGCGGCCATCGCGGGGAAGGTCACCATCAGCATCGCAGGAATGATGGCGAAGTATTTGGCAACGTCGTTGGCGATAGAGAAGGTCGTTAGAGAACCGCGAGTCATCAGCAGTTGTTTGCCGATTTCCACGATCTCGATGAGCTTGGTCGGATTGCTATCAAGGTCCACCATATTGCCGGCCTCGCGGGCGGCCTGGGTGCCGGTGTTCATCGCGACTCCGACATCGGCCTGCGCTAGGGCGGGCGCGTCATTGGTGCCATCGCCGGTCATGGCGACGAGGTGGCCGGCAGCTTGTTCATCGCGGATGCGCTTGAGTTTGTCCTCCGGCGTGGCCTGCGCCATGAAATCATCGACGCCTGCCTCGGCAGCGATGGCGGCGGCGGTCATCGGGTTGTCGCCGGTGATCATCACGGTGCGAATGCCCATTTTCCTCAACTGGGCGAAACGTTCCTTCATCCCGCCTTTGACGATGTCCTTGAGTTCGATCACGCCCAACACCTTGCGACCATCGGCGACGACCAACGGCGTGCGACCGGCACGGGATGCGGCTTCCACGGCCTTTTCCACATCGACTGGATAGATTCCACCTTGTTGCTCGACCCATTGCTTGACCGAATCGGCAGCGCCTTTGCGGACGCAGCGATCTTCGATATCCACACCGCTCATGCGCGTTTGGGCGGTGAAAGGAACGAAAGTGGCGTGAGGATGTGCCACTTCGCGGGCGCGGATGTTGAACTTTTCCTTGGCGAGCACGACGATGCTGCGACCTTCCGGAGTTTCGTCCGCTAGAGAGGAAAGCTGCGCGGCATCGGCGAGTTCCTGTTCGGTAACGCCGGGAGCGGGCACGAAGTCTGACGCCATGCGGTTTCCGATGGTGATGGTGCCGGTTTTATCAAGCATCAGGACATCGATGTCCCCTGCCGCCTCCACGGCGCGGCCGCTGGTGGCCATGACATTGCGGCGGATCAGGCGGTCAATGCCGCTGATGCCGATGGCGCTGAGCAAGCCGCCAATGGTGGTGGGAATCAGGCAGACTAACAATGCGACGAGGACCGGAATCGTAAAATTGATTCCGGCGTAGGTGCCGAATGGTTTCAAGGTCATCACGACCAGCAAGAAGATCAACGTCAGCGCGGAAAGCAGGATGGTGAGGGCAATTTCGTTCGGCGTCTTCTGACGCTTTGCTCCCTCTACCATTGAGATCATGCGATCAAGGAATGTGTTGCCTTTCTCCGAGGTGATCTTGATCACAATGCG
This sequence comes from Verrucomicrobiales bacterium, assembly GCA_038237425.1. GTDB lineage: Bacteria > Verrucomicrobiota > Verrucomicrobiia > Verrucomicrobiales > Akkermansiaceae > Luteolibacter. Next base: position 6,912 of record JBBRYQ010000075.1, on the reverse strand, counting down.
GTCGCTGATGACGCGGGTGCCGCCGGTGACAGCACTGCGGTCGCCACCACTTTCACGAATGACAGGCGCTGATTCGCCGGTGATCGCAGCTTCATCAACGGACGCGATGCCTTCGACCACGTCGCCATCGGCGGGAATAATATCGTCTGTTTCACAAACGACGAGATCGCCTTTTTCAAGCATCGGTGCAGCGACTTTTTCCTCCTGACCGCCTTTGAGGCGGCGTGCCATCGTGTCCTTGCGGGCCTTGCGCAAGCTATCAGCCTGCGCTTTTCCCCGGCCCTCGGCAACGGCTTCCGCGAAGTTTGCGAACAGCACGGTGAACCAGAGCCAGACGGCGAGTTGGATGACGAAGCCACGGCTATCGTGCGAAGTGAAGATCGAAACGGTGGTGAGGACCGCACCAATCTGGGTGACGAACATGACCGGATTCTTGATCATAAGCCGCGGATCGAGTTTGCGGAATGAATCGCCGATCGCGGGTGCGATGATCGATTTATCAAAAAGTGATGGAGTGGAATGAGACATGATTTTAACGTTAGAAAAGTTGGCCTTTCAGCATCAGGAAATGTTCGACGATCGGTCCGAGCGCGAGGGCCGGGAGGAAATTCAGCGCACCGACAAGCAGGACGGTTCCCAGAAGCAAGATCGTGAAGAGCGATCCTGAGACAGGGAAAGTTCCGGCGCTCGGCGGGGAGATCTTCTTTTTCACCATCGATCCAGCGAGAGCCATGATCGGGATGATCATCAGGAAACGGCCGATCAGCATCGCAATGGCGAGAGTGACATTGTAGTGCGGATCACCGTCGGTTGGATTCGCGGTTAGGCCAGCGAAGGCGCTGCCGTTGTTTCCGGTGGCAGAGCTATAGGCGTAGAGGATTTCGCTGAAACCGTGCGGCCCGGCGCTGTTGAGTCCGGCTTGCCCCCAGGTGCTAACGGCGGCCCAGGCGGTGAATCCAAGGATGCTGGCGGTGAGGACGAGCAGGGCGAGCATCGACATTTTCACATCGAAAGCCTGGATCTTTTTCCCGAGGTATTCCGGCGTGCGGCCGACCATCAGTCCGGCGATAAAAACGGCAAGCACCACAAAAACTAACATACCATACAGTCCTGCACCCACGCCGCCAATGACGACTTCTCCCAGTTCGATCATGAACAGCGGCACCAGTCCGCCGATGGCGGTGAAGGAGTCGTGCATTGAATTCACCGCACCGCAGGACGCGGCGCTGGTAATTGTGGCGAAGAGAGAGGAATTGAAAATGCCGAAGCGGACTTCCTTGCCTTCCATGTTACCATCGGCGGACACAATACCGAGCGCCTGATGGATCGGATTCCCATGAGCCTCCGCCCACCAGCAGGCAAGAACTCCGGTGGTGAACAGGATCATCATAGCGGTCCAGATCGACCAGCCGTGGGCTTGGTTTTTCGTGGATTTCCCGAGATACCATGTGAGTCCGCTGCCGATGGCGAAGATCGAAAGCATTTGGACGAAATTCGCGAGTGGCGTCGGATTTTCAAAAGGCTGGGAGGCATTGGCATTGGTGTAGCCGCCCCCATTGGTGCCAAGCATCTTGATCGCAGCCTGAGAGGCCATCGGACCCTGCACGATCGTTTGTGTGGTGACCTCGCCCACCGGTTCCACGAGTTTCGCTGTGTCGTAGGCCTTGAAATTCTGGATCGTTCCTTGGGAAACAAGGAACACCGCGAAGACGAGACAGATCGGCAATAACAGATAGTAGGTGGTGCGGATCAGATCGACCCAGAAGTTTCCGAGGGTAGAGGCTGAGTGCCGAGAAACGCCACGAACCAGTGCAGCAGCGATGGAGATACCCACAGCGGCGGAGGTGAAGTTATGGATCGCGAGTCCAACCATCTGCGAGAAATACGACATTGTGCTTTCGCCGCCGTAGCTCTGCCAGTTCGTGTTCGTGGTGAAACTGACCGCAGTGTTGAAGGCGAGCGCCGGACTCAAGGCGGGCAAGCCCTGCGGATTGAGCGGCAGGACGTTTTGCAGGCGGAGAATCGCATAGGTGAAAAGCACACCCACCGCGCTGAAGACTAGCAGGGCGGCGGTGTAGCTTTTCCAGCCGTGTTCTTTCGATGGATCAATTCCCATCAGCCGATAAGTGATTTTTTCAAAGGGCCGGATGAATGGGTCGAGCCAGGTTTTCCCATGAGGATCGAGCACCTTGGTGAGGTAGATGCCGATGGGTTTGGTGATCAGCGCGAGAAGCCCGATGAAGAGCACAAGTTGAAGCCAGTCGTTCGTATGCATGGACGTTAGTTAGAATTTTTCCGGGTGAATCATGGCGACGAGGAGGTAGCCGATGAGCAGAAGGGCTATGATGCCGATGATGATAGTTTCCATAGTGAGATGCTTAAAGGGATTCGCAGAAACGGGCGTAGAGAGCGGCGATGAGGAAGAAGCCGATGATCACGGCGATGTAAATGAGGTCGGTCATGGTGGCAGTGGCAAGTGACCTCATCCTTTCACGGAAAGCCCCTCCGAGTAGTAAAAGGGCGATGGATTCGCGTTAAAAAAGTGTTAACGTCGATTCCGCCGAACGCGCATCCCACGGAAATGCAGGGCCCTGCCGATCCATCATCGTATAGCGCCAGACAGCGGTTTGAGGCCCGGATGGACCGCAATCCGCTGCCACAGTATTCAACACGGGTGACGGTGAAATCACGCTTGGGAACAGCCATCGGGCAAAAGCTCCCAGCACAAACCGTAATCCATCCGGAAATCGGCATTCAAAACTGCGAAACATCGTGGTTCTGTTCATCAGCGATTCGCGCGGGAAAGGGGGCAGCAGGGTTTCGCTACCATCAGCGCCGGAGACCAGGAGCGCGGATGACGCTAGACTTGATCTTGGGACTCTCCGTGTTTTGACGACACTTTGAGATTGTAAAGTGCCGCGCAACCTATATACCACAGCCGATTTCAAGTTGAACACGGGTGCAGCAAATGTAGTCGGATTCACTTGGTTTGGTCATAGATTATTTCGATTCCCCTCCCCCCACGCGGAATTTTCACCTTCCGTATTGCCCCCCCCAATCCCCCCTAGACATGACTTTGATTCCGCGAATTTGCGGCTCTCCAAGGCACCGCTTGGCTATTTTCGTGTTCGCCATTCTCGTGGCGACGCCTGCTGCCTTTGCATGGACCTTGGTGGCGGAATCGTCACCACCCACTTCTGTGAGCGTGACCGCCAGCCCTCCCGACAGTTTTGGAAATTCGCAAGGAACCACGAATTTCACTCTCGATTACCCGAACGGTGCCGGGGTGACGCTCACCGCGCCAAATGCGGTGGGCCGTTACCGCTTTCAAAAATGGTTGAAGGACGGGATCAACTTTGAATCCGGCCTGACCGTCCAGGTGACCATGGACGTCAACCACACGCTGCGAGCAGTGTATGTCGAAGTGGTGCCGACATTTCCGCCAGACCTCCGCATCATGCCTCTGGGCGATTCCATCACTTATGGTTACAACGGCGGCAATGCGGGATATCGCGGCTCTCTGTATAACCTTCTGAGCCCGCTGGCTTTGAACTTCAGGTATGTCGGGACTTCGACAGAACGCCCCGGGTCGCTACCCGCCCAACCGATCAACCAGAGGTATCATGAAGGCCATCCTTCCTACACGATCCAGGACATCTCTAACAATCTTGATGGTTTCGACAACGCTCGGTTTCTCCAACTCGGCGGCGTCGAACGAAATCCCAATGGAGGCTATTGGCTGACCGGTGGAAACGGGACCGGACGCGCCGCCGTTTTTCCCGACATTGTGACGCTCATGGCAGGGACCAACGACATGACCCAATTCGAAGGGGTCGAAGAGCGCTTGCGGGCGCTCGTTTCCAAAATCACCACGCTGCGGCCAAGCGCGAAGCTGCTAGTGGCAAAAATCACTCCATTGCCCGCGCTGACCACCGATGAAGCCTACAACGTGATAGTTGCAAACGTAGTGGCAGATTTCCAAGCTGCCGGTAAGAATGTCTATCTGGTGGATTTGAACACCGGTTTCCCAGCGAACGGGCTCGATCCCGATGGCGTGCATCCGAATGACACCGGGTTCACCTGGATGGCGAACAAATGGTTCGAAGCCATCGTTGCTGCCCATTCGCCCACCAGCATCGCCCGCCCTTTCCGCATATCTCCGGCCGCCCTGCCCGGTCGGATCGAGGCAGAGGATTTCGATTTGGGCGGACAGGGTATCTCTTACACAGATCTGTCCCAGGCAAACGAGGGTGGACAGTATCGCATGAACGAGGAGGTGGACATCCAAACCACCAGCGACGTGGACGGCGGCTATCAGATCTTTCACACGGAAGCTGGAGAATGGCTGAAATACACGGTCATGGCGGGGTCTGCGGGAGGCTACATCCCGCGCCTGAGAATTTTCAACCCCTCACCGGGGGGCGAGGTCCATCTGGAAGTGGACGGACTGAACCTCGCCAATAATGTCGCCATTCCCGACAACGGTGGCTGGCAAACGGTGACGCTTCCCGAGGTCTTCTTGAGCGCGGGAGAACACACCATCCGGTTGGTCATTATCAGCACCCTCCCTAGTGACAGCGCCGGTGCGATCAACTGGCTCTCATTCTCGGCGAATGAAATCACAGGCCCCTCGGCCCGCGCCGGACCTGACATCGCGGCCATCGATCTGGACAGTAATGGATCCGAAATGATCACGCTTAATGCCAGCAGCACCATCGCGGGAAATTCGCCTAACCTTTCCTACACATGGTTGCGAGGCGGCGTAGTGATCGCCAACGGTATCAACCCTACCGTCACTCTGCCGACGGGCATTCAGGTGATCCAGCTCGTGGTCACCGATGGCAACGCGATGGAGGCCCGGGATGAGGTTCTGGTGACGGTTTCTCCGAAACCGCTTCTGAACGGTAGCTTCGAATCCGCTTTCACCGGCTGGACGACTTCGGGGAGCCTCTTCATCGGAGCGACAGCTCCCTACTCACCGACGGATGGAGTCAAATTAGCGAACTTCAACAGCGGCGACCAATTGCCTAACGGCATCGTCTCTCAGGACGTCGCCACAGCTGTGGGAGGGACCTACACTCTTGCCTTCGATGCAGGTGTCGTCGCCTTTAACAGCAATATCCAGACTATTCAGGTAACTGTCACCGGGGTGAGCAACCTCCTTTCGCAGACAATCAACCTGTCGGGTACCGGCAACGGAACTAGCAACTGGACACCCCAGAGTTTCAACTTCGTCGCCAACAGTAAAAGGTCCACCATCACTTTCCGAGACTTGTCCAGCGTCACGGTGGGCATCGATATGACACTCGACAACATCAGGGTCACGGGCCCGCCGGCAATCCCCGTCAATGTTGCCCCGATCGCGGCCGCAGATTCCTATTCGACCAATGAAAACGTTCCTATTGCAGTGCCTGCGGGAGGCCTCCTTGTGAACGACAGCGATGCCGAGGGCAACGCACTGGCCGCGGTCGTCAACACCCGTCCACTCCACGGGACGCTGGCGCTCAATCTCAACGGCGGATTCACATATACTCCTGCAAGCGGTTATTTCGGATACGACTCATTTACCTACCATGCGAGCGACGGATTTCTCAGCTCGAACATCGTCGTGGTCAGCCTCACCATCAACGAAGTCATCCCCCCCCCTCTGGCAGGTGCCGACCTTTTTTTGACAAGCGAGGATATCCCGATGGAGGTCCCCGCGAGAGGAGTGCTGGCAAATGACTCGGATCCCAGATCCCGCCCACTCACCGCCCATCTTGACGCTGTCCCGGCTCACGGCAGTCTCAGCCTCAACGTGGATGGGAGTTTCGCCTACATTCCTGACCAAGGATATTTCGGAAACGACTCCTTCACCTATCATGCCAACAACGGCTTTTTGGATTCAGCCGTCGTCGCGGTGAACCTCGTCGTCAACGAAGTCATCCCGCCTCCAGAGGCTGCGGATGATTTCTATTCAACGAATGAAAACACGCTCCTGGAAATAATGGCTGCCGGAGTGCTCACCAACGACAGTGATCCCCGATCACGGCCTCTAGCCGCCGTCCTCGATGCGGGACCAAGTCATGGAACACTCGCTCTCAACCCTAACGGCAGTTTTACCTACACACCCGACGCGGGATATTTCGGACCTGATTCCTTCACCTATCAGGCCAACAACGGTTTTTTTAATTCCGGGATTGTGACTGTGAGCATCGCCGTCAACGAAGTGATCCCCGCCCCATTGGTGCTTGGAAATGCCTATTCCACCACCGAGAGCACGGCGCTCATGATCCCGGCTGGCGGCGTGCTTGCCAACGATAGCGATCCACGATCACGCCCGCTCACCGCCATTCTCGACATCGGACCCAGCCACGGAACACTCACTCTAAACGCCAACGGCGGTTTCACTTACTCGCCCAATACAGGATATTTTGGGAACGACTCCTTCACCTATCATGCCAATAACGGGTTTTTGGATTCAGCCATCGTAACGGTGGCCATCACCGTCAACGAAATCATCCCGCCACCGGTGGCGGTTGCCGACTCCTATTTCACCAGTGAAAACGCGGCTCTCGTGATCCCATTCGGCGGAGTGCTCGCCAACGACAGCGATCCCCGATCACGCCCGCTCACCGCCGTTCTCGATGCCGCACCCAGCCATGGAACACTCGCTCTGAACACTAACGGCAATTTCACCTACACACCCAACGTGGGATATTTCGGAAGCGACGCCTTCACCTATCATGCCAATAACGGATTTTTGAACTCAGCCATCGTAACGGTCGCCATCACCATCACCGAAGTCATTCCCCCACCGGTAGCGGCTGGCGACTCTTATTTCACCAACGAGAGCACGGCGCTCGTGATCTCGGCTAGCGGAGTGCTAGCCAACGACAGCGATCCCCGATCACGCCCGCTCACCGCCGTTCT
>JBBRYQ010000074.1:0-26664 GCA_038237425.1 Verrucomicrobiales bacterium | reverse complement strand
TCAAACATGACACCGCATCACCCTTGGCGTGATGCAGGTGAAAATCTCCCAAACAATCGTGTCCGCATTCACTGCGATTTCGTCCACCGGGATGTTCGGCCCGAAAATTTCCACCTCGTCGCCCTCTATCACGTCATCCGCGCCTGTAACATCGACCATGAGTTGGTCCATCGTGACACGGCCGAGGATCGGGAAGCGCCGGCCGCGCAGCCAGACGTCAGCGCCTTTGCCAGAAACCGCGCGCGGGTAGCCGTCGCCGTAGCCGATGCCCACAGTCGCGACCCGCGTCGGCTTCGTGGTGACGAACTGCCGCCCGTAGGAAACGCCGTGTCCGGCCGGCAGGGTCCGCACCAGCGTGACTCGGGATTTCAGCGTCATCACCGTGCTGAGTTTTTCCTGAAATCCGGGCAACGGCGAGACGCCATACAGCATCAGCCCCGGCCGTGATAGATTACAAACGCCTTGCTCATAGCCAAGCAGACCGGCGCTATTCGAAAGATGGATCCATTTGAAACGCGCGGGACCGCCGAGTTCATCGACAATCGCCTGAAACTTCGCAAACTGGCTCTTCGTGAACTCCACATCCTCGTCCGCAGACGGCAGATGCGAGCCGATTCCCTCGATCTCCAGATTCTCTAACAGCTCCAGTTTCCCCAGCGATTCCACCAGATGATCCGCCACGAATCCCCCACGGCCCATCCCGGTATCGACGGCGATGTGGACCTTCAGCCGTCGGCCGCATTTCGCTGCGAGGCAGTCGAACTGCGCCGCCTCCTCGATGGTGGAAATACACGGCGTCCAATCGCGGGCAACGATTTCCTCACGCTCCTCGGACCATGTCGCCCCGAGCAGATAGATCCGCGTTTCCACGCCCGCATTCCGGATGCGGCGGGCCTCACCGACGTTGGCGACGCCGAAAAACGCGATGCGCTCGCTCTCCAGCGCCTTGGCGATTTCCTCCAGCCCGTGACCATAAGCACCCGCCTTCACCACCGCCATCAAGGCACCGCCACCGAAGGTTTCGCGGGCGACAGCGAGGTTTTTCCGCATCGCTCCAAGGTTGATTTCCGCCCAAGCGCGCGGCGGGGAAACTGGAAATGAATCGTTCACACCGGCGAAGTTAGGACGCTTCGCGAAACAGGCAAGCACCGCATCACGGAACCCTGCAGCGCTTCGCTTCCTCCCATGCGTCTTCCATCTGATCGGGAGTAGCCGCTTCCAAGGTGAGACCGGCGGCTGCGAGGATGCGCTCCATTTCGCCGAAACGGCTTTCAAATTTCGCGTTTGCAGAGGCCATGATCACTTCGGGATCGGCCTTGCGGAAACGCACCAGATTCACGATGGAAAACATGAGATCGCCCATTTCCTCGGACACACCGTTCAAGTCCTGAGCGTCGATGGCGGCTTCGAGTTCGAGCAATTCCTCGCGGATTTTCGAAATGACGCCGGTTTCCACTGGCCAGTCGAAGCCGACTTTCGCCGCTTTTTTCTGCAGCTTCGAGGCGCGGATCAGGGCGGGCAATCCCTTGCCCACGCCGTGCAGATAGGATTTCTCCTGGTCACCTTTTTCGGCGCGCTTGATCTCATCCCATTGTTGGAGAACGGCGTCAGCGGTCGCGGCGTTGCTCTCGCCGAACACATGCGGATGGCGGCGGACGAGCTTTTCGCTAATCCCACGGGCCACGTCGTCCAAGTTGTAGCGCCCAGATTCTTCGGCGATCTCGCTGTGAAAAACGACCTGCAATAACAGATCACCGAGCTCTTCCTTGAGGTGCTCGTAATCGCCGCGCTGGATGGTATCGACCGTTTCATAGGCCTCTTCGATCAGATTCGGGACGATGGATTCGTGCATCTGCTCGGCATCCCACGGGCAACCGCCGGGTGCGCGAAGGCGGTGCATGATGGCCCGGAGGCGGTCGAGTTGCTTCCCGGCATCCGGGCAGTCGATCATTTCGGCGTCGGTCATCATCGGGATTTTTGGGAATCGGAAACTTTCTGGAGAGTCGCTTTTTCCGCGTCGGTCAGGCTCTGGAAACCCTGCGCGGAAATCTTGTCGAGAATGCGGTCTAGCTCCGTGTCCTGATCTTTTTCCATCGCACTGCGCGGCCGGAGTTTTGACTCAGGCGAGTGGGAAAATGCCTTGGGCCGCACGATTTCGATCTCCGACCGATGCCCCAACAACTGCGGATAGCGCATCAGGATGAACCCGAGAATCGCCCCGCCGAGGTGACCAGCCTCACCGCCTTCGTTGCCGCCGATTTTCAGAATGATCGAGCCCACAGAAATAACCAGCAGTCCGATCGCGAGCTGGCGCATTGAGAGCTCGATCGGAGGAAACAGCAGGGAAACCCTCATGTTCGGCGCGATCATCGCCACACCGATGAAGATACCGTAAATGCCGGCCGATGCGCCTACTAGGCCTTCCTCATAGTGATGGGCCGGCAGAATACCGATGAAAACGAGCAGCGTGTAAAACACCGCACCCGCAGCGCCACAGAGTAAATAGTACAACAGGAATTTTTTCGATCCCCACCAGCGCTCCATCCATGGGCCGAAAAAGAAAATCCCCATGCAGTTGAACAAGACGTGGCCGAGAAAACCGTGGATGAACTGGAAGGTGAAAAATTCCCAGATCTTCCCTTCGAAAATCGCGCTGCGGATCGCAAACGCCCCGAACGTGCGGATCGGTCCGTTTACCTCGCTCGCGTTTTTCAGAACAAGCGTGTCGAGAAAGTAAATCCCGAGATTGAGGATGAGTAGCCATTTCACCACGGGAGTGAGCTGCGCGAACGGGCCTTGGCCGCCGCGGGTGTCCTCCCGGTAATAATCTCGATCTGCCAAGCCCATGTGCCGTTGGGGTTAGCACGGCAATGCGCCCTCCGCAAGGCCGGGTGAAAATACTGTCACCCTGGAAATCTTCGCGGGCGGACCGCCGCACGCTTGAATGCGTCGTGTTGGATCGCTTCGAGGGCGGCCGACGCCCCCTGTCTTCCGAGGCGGCGGGCGGCGGCGGCCCAAGCGGCCAGCACCTTAGGCCTTGATCGGGATTTCACGCGGGACCTCGCGGCCGTAGCCTTCGATCCGCAGCTTGTCCTTGTAAATGTGGATCACCGACCACGAATTCACGCCCGGCTCGTGCAGCATGGACTTGAACGTGATGTAGGGAATGCCGTTCCGCACCACCTCGGCTCCGGCGTGTTGGTGGCCGCAGAAATAGGTGGCGACGGACGGGTGCTTGTCGATCATCGCTAACAAAACCTCACTGTTCCAGACTTGGTAGCCATCCGCCGGGATCAGCGGGTGGTGGCCGCAGAGGATCACGGGTTCCTTCGCCGCGTCCGCTGCGGTCAGCTCCTTTTCCAGCCACGCGAGTTGGGTTTCGGAAACTCCACCGTTCCATTTTTTTGCGGCATTGAGGCCGTCCGCAGCGAGTTTTTGCAGCAGCGTATCCGCATTCTGGGTCTGCGTGCTATCGGCGGGATACTTGTAAATGGAGAGGTCATTGGTATCGATCATCACGATGCGGACGCCGGACTCGCGGAGCGTGTAGTAATCGTGCGGCATGCCGAGTTTCTCCACCACCTTGCCTTTCTCGCCATCGCTCACCGTGTAATCGTGATTTCCTAGCAGATGATGAACCGGATGCCCGAGCGGAACGAGCAACGGCAACATCACATCGAACCCCGCGAAATCCCTATCGATAAAATCCCCGAGGTGCAGCGTGAACGGCAGGTTTTTCTTCGCCAGCGAATCCACCGCGATTTTCAGCTTCGGCACGGATTCCCGGTAATGGCGCTCTCCGTTAGGATCGGCGTCCGCATATTGCGCGTCAGTGATCAGGCCAAACGTCAGCAGCGGCTTCGCCTCCTCGTCCTCCCCCCGCGCCACTGCAACCGACGCCGCCAATGCCGAAAGCCCGATAAATTTTCTCCGATTCATGACACAGCCTGTATCACCCTGCCGCTGCGGGAGCCACCATAAAGTCTTCCGTGACTTTTGATCGTGACTCCGATTCCCACGTCCATGCATCTTCCCGCCGTGTCCGATATGGATTTACTCAACCATCGTTTCGGCGGAATCGCGCGGCTTTACGGCCAGGCGGCGCTAGATCGCTTCATGACCGCCCGCATCGCCGTGATCGGCGTGGGTGGCGTGGGATCGTGGGCGGTGGAATCCCTGGCACGCTCAGGGATCGGCCACCTGACCTTGGTGGACCTGGACGAAATCTGCGTGACCAATGTGAACCGCCAGCTCCACGCGATGGACGGCCAGATCGGCCGCCAGAAGACGGAAGCGATGGCCGAGCGCGCGATCGCGATCCACCCGAAGTGCGAAGTCGTGATCATCCCGAAATTCTTCAACGAAAAATCCGCCGCCGAAATCCTCGACGCCGGCTTTGACGCCGTGATCGACGCCATCGACTACGCGCGCCACAAGTCCCTGCTCGCCGCCGAGTGCCACCGGCGGAAAATCTATGCCGTCACCTGCGGCGGCGCGGGCGGGCGCCGCAATCCCACCCGCATCCGGGTGACCGACCTCGCCTACAGCGGCATGGATCCCCTGCTGCTCCAACTCCGCCGCGGCTTGCGGAATGACTATGGATTTCCGAAAACTCCGCGCCATCAGGAGCCGGTCCCGTTCGGCATCGATGCCGTTTATTCGGACGAAGCCCCTTGGTATTCAAACTGCGATGGCACCGTTTCCAAGACCGCACCGGAGGAAATTTCCTTGCGGCTCAACTGTGCATCCGGCTTCGGCTCCGCCACGCACGTCATCGCCAGCTTCGGCCTGATCGCCGCCGGGCGGGTGCTCGAAAAGCTCGCCGCCGGGGCATGAAAAAAGCGACCCGGAGGCCGCTTTTCAAAAATGATTTCGGAAGTATATCCGAATTACAGACCCTTCTTCGAGAGACGGGTGCCTGCGGTCGCGCCTTGGCGAGCCTTGAACTTCGGGTTCGATTTGCAGATCACGTAAACCGTGCCCTTGCGTTTCACAACTTGGCAATCAGCGTGACGGCGTTTTGCGGAGGCGAGTGAGGAGAGAACTTTCATGGCGTAAGATTGTTGAAATTGACCGATGGCACCAACCGCCGGGGCGCGGAAATTAGCCAGCAGCCTCCGCTTGTAAAGGCATTTCTTGCCCGAGATGAAGAATCCGGGTGGATATTCGACAGCTTCTGGAAGTCTCGGCGTGAAGCGCGGCCCCAATGTGGTGGCTGCGTCTCGCAGCAGCGACTTCCCAAAAGGCATCTTACCTTGTCGAAGAGATCTCTTGTTTTTTCTGTGTTCGTCCTGTGCTGGCTCGCGCTATGTTTAGTGGATTTCGCTGCGCGAAATGGAGCGCTGACTTTAGTCGGCATGCCCAATGATTTGCTCACGGAAAGGGTTTCAGGCCGGCTGAAGCCAGCGCTCCGTTCGCAATCGATTTTTCTCATTTCCCCCAATTCATGATGCGCGGCAGTATATCCAGCGGCTGCTAAAAAACTCTTAATCTGACAGTATTGGGCTTTTCGTCCGCAACGACCACCCTCCGCTGGGGTGGCGGAGCGCGAGTCTGCCGAGCGTCATGAGATTCACCGATTGTTCGGAAATCCACACCGCGAATGCAGCGGCTAACAGCGACAGCGACAGCGGAATGTGGATGATGGCAATGAAGCCACTGCGGAAATCGTGCAGGATCAACCGCACCATCACCCCGGTTAGAATCGCGCCTCGTCCTGCATCTGGCCCATCTGCGTTTCGGATTGTCCGTCGCGAAGGTCAGATAGCCGACCAGTTCCGAGCCCGCATCAAAGCGCGTCACAATTGGATTCGGCGCACCAGCGGGCACGAACTCGCGGGCACGATTCACGCACGCTCACGTTTCCGCCATCTGCGCCATATTCATCTCGCCATAAGGCTGCGCGACCTAGATCGTGGGAATTCCGAGCGGTGGAAAATTCAACAAGCTAGGTGAACTCGCAGTCTCAAAGGAAGGCTGGATGCTTTCTCTTTCTCAAGGATCCACATCGGTCACGACCGGCGGAGAAATATTCAGCGGTGGGTAATTCGGAACCAGCGGATATCCTCCATTGCCGCCGGGCGTCGGACCGACAGGGCCATGTCCCGGGAAATCGAGCGGATTCGGCATCGCCGCGACATCGTCTTTTGGCTCGGCAGATTTTGCATCCTTTGAGTCTTTTGCGCTCTTCGCGCTGCCTCCGTCGCCGCTGTTGATATCGTATTTGGCGAGAATGGCCTGCACTCCGGCGAGGGAATTCGGATCTGCTGCGATGGCGCATTGGGAAATGATCCGCATCATCTCCGGTGCGGCGGTGATCGAGGTTTCCACGATGGAAAGGACCAGCGCGGTGTCGGCGTCGCTGGTTTGGATCGCCGTCTTGACGATTTCGCAAGCGCAGCTTGGGTTCGCCATCACTTCGGTCTCGACGATTTCCAGCAACTTCGAGTCATCCAATTTGACGCGTTGCTGCACGGAAAGCGCCAAGCTCTGGCAATCCGCCCCCGCTTTACCCGTCACGCGATAGACAGCGGAAATGAGGTTCAGGCCGTTTTTTACCCCGTCTGCCGGGATTTCAGACGTCCGCGTGCTGATGTTGCTGTAGGCCGATGGCTTTTGCAGAACTCCGAGATCGACGACGGCCCCCACTTGCCGGTTCCTCTGCGAACGTGGCTCTAGCGTCACCGCGTCTTGTGCGGGAATCTCCGCTGCCTCCTCGTCCGGCACCCCTTGGACTTTCCCAGACATGGGAAGATTTCCTGCCACGACAGCGCTGGGCAATGAAGGCGGAGTCGCCCCTTGTCCGTCCGTTGCCAGAGCGAGGGTGGTTTCGTAGTTCTGCGCGACCAAGGGTCCAAGCAGGCCGAAAAAAAGATACACAGTGGTGCGGGCGGTGGTTCTCATCGGGGTGGGCTACGAGAAACCATAATTTTAAAAATTTTGCAAGTCCGTAATTTCCGGATTTCCTTATTTTTATTTCTCGGCATCACCTCCGAATAACCGTTTCACTTTCCGAAGCTTTTTCGGTTGCCGTGCGGGCGGGCTTTGCTAGCTTCCCAACGATTGATTGGGAAAGGGAATGAATGCCGTGCTCGAACATCCCGTGCTCGTATTGAATCGGTTCTGGCAACCGATCCATACCTGTTCCGTCCGCAGATCGCTCCATTTACTCTGCCTCGGTCACGCCCATGTCGTCCAAGTGGAGGGTGAAGAGCGCTTCACCACCCATGATCTTTCCTCCTGGATCGGCTACTCAAGTGCCACCGTGCAGCCTGAGAGCGACATGATCCACGGCGCGCGCATTGCCATCCGTGTGCCGAAAATTGTCGTGCTGTCTGTTTACGACCGCTTACCGCGCCTCGAAGTGAAATTTACCCGCCGCAACGTCTTCCTGCGCGACAAGTTCACCTGCCAGTATTGCGAAAAAGTCCTGCCAGAAACTCAGCTCAATCTCGATCACGTGACGCCCCGCGACAAAGGCGGCCGCACCACTTGGGAAAACATCGTCACTTCCTGCTTCCGCTGTAACACACGCAAGGCCAACAAGATGCCGCAGGAGGCGAACATGCACCCGCAGATTAAGCCCTTCGCCCCGCGCTGGCGACCGCTCTTCGGCATGCATGAAAACGGCCTCGCCGACGAAAGTTGGAGCCACTTCCTCCACCTCGACCGCGACGACGTCCGCCGCTCAGCATGATTTAGCATCGCCTTGTTAGCCGCGATGGCTCAAACCACCTGCGGATGATTTCACTCCACTCGCTCACGAAAAACTTCGGCCAGCAAATCGCTGTTGATCGCCTTTCGCTGGAAATCCCCGCCGGCCAGATCGTCGGCCTGCTCGGCCCGAACGGTGCGGGGAAATCGACTACGCTGAAAATGCTCACCGGCATGCTCGCCCCCAGCTCCGGCACCGCCACCATCTGCGGCTACGATCTCCTGCGGGACAGCATCGAAGTGAAAAAACGCGTCGGTTTCGTCCCCGATTCCGGCGCGGTGTTCGAGTCGCTCACCGGCCTCGAATATCTCGAAATGATCGCCGCACTCTACGGTATCCCGGCCGACGCCGCGCGCGACCGCATCCGCCAGTTTCTCGCCTTCTTCGATCTCGGCTTCGACGTCCTCACCGACAAACTGCTAGGCGCCTATTCAAAAGGCATGCGCCGCAAGGTCGTCATCACCGCCGCGCTGCTGCACAATCCGCAGGTCGTGTTTTTCGATGAACCGCTCGACGGCCTCGATGCGAATGCCGCCGTCGGCTTCAAGGCGCTCATCCAGACGCTTGCCCGCGAAGGCAAGGCTATCGTTTACAGCTCCCACGTCCTCGATGTGGTCGAGCGCGTTTGCGACCGCGTCATCATCATCGACAAGGGAAAAATCCTCGTCGATGGCCAGCCCGATGCCCTCGTCCGCGAATACGGCGCGCCTTCCCTCGAGCGCCTCTTCACCCACCTCACCGGCGGCGATGATCTCCAACAGCGTGCTGAGGATTTCGCGAAAACCTTCCGCCCATGAGCGACACTCCCGCCACCGCCCCATCACAAGCGAAGGTCCTCCGCCGCCTCTATCTCACCCTCTTCCTCCGCGGCCGCAGCTCGCGCGGGCTGAACCATAAGCTCGCCTCGCAATCTATCGGAAGACGTCTCGTCGTAACGCTGCTGTTCTATGCCCTGATAGGAATGATGGCGCTTATGTTCATCGGTCAGCCCGTGTTCAACCTCTCGATCTATCTGCACGGTGCATCGTTGTTTTTCGTTGGCATGTTCGTGGCCACGTCAGCGGGTGAGGTTCTATTCAACGAGCAGGAAGCGGAAATCATGCTGCACCGCCCGGTGTCACCTCGTGCCATGTTGTGGGCGAAAATTTCAGTTCTGTTGGAAGTGTCGCTCTGGCTCACTCTCGCCTTTAATCTCGTCGGCCTGCTAGTGGGGACATTCACCAAAAACGGCAGCCTGCTCTACGCTCCAGCCCACGCGTTTTCCTCCACCTGCTCCGCTCTCTTCTGCACCAGCGGCGTGGTCCTCGTCTATCAACTTTGCCTGCGCTGGTTCGGCCGTGATCGCCTCGACGGTCTGATGACATTCATGCAGGTCCTCATGACCCTCGTGCTTGTCCTCGGTAGCCAGATCGCCCCGCGCATGATCGAGTGGCTACCCGGGAAAATTCAACTCACCGCGCAAACGTGGTGGCTCGCCCTTGTCCCGCCCGCTTGGTTCGCCGCGCTTGATGAAACGCTCATGGGCCGGGGCAATCCCACGATGTGGACACTCGCCGCAGTCGGGGTTTTCGCCACAGCGGCCGTCATCACCCTCGCCTTTGGCAAACTCGCCGGCAGCTACGAAAGCGGCCTGCAAACCCTAGGCGAGTCGAAGTCCCGCAATCCCGAAAAAACCGGCCGCCCGCGCCTGCTCCAGCGCCTCGTCACTCTGCCGCCGCTCTGTTGGATCCTCCGCCACCCAGTCGAGCGCGCCGGATTCCTGCTCGTCAGCGGCTACATGTTTCGCAACCGCGATGTGAAACTCCGCCTCTATCCGGGACTCGTGCCGATGATGATGATGCCCGTTGTCCTGTTAGCTAATGGCATGCGCCACCGCGGCACCGATGGTTTCATGCTCGTGCTCGCTGGTTCCTATCTGCCGCTCGTTCCCCTCGTCGCCCTCAACCTCTTGCGCTTCTCCCAACACTGGCAAGCGGCCGATGTGTTTCTCGTCACGCCCACCCCTGGCCCCGGCCGCCTGATGATCGGTGCCCGCAAGGCGGTGGAAGTTTTGCTAGTATTGCCGTCCTTGTTAGTCGTCTCCGCTGGCTTCATTTGGATCGGCGGTGGGTTATCCAGCCTTTTTCAACTCCTGCCCGGCATACTCGCCTTGCCCATCTTCTCTCGCATTTCCGGCATCAGCAGCGACCAACTCCCGCTCTCCCTCCCCGGCGAAGAAGCCAAAGCCGCCGGTCGCGGCCTGCTCAGCATGGTCGCCATGATCAGCGCGATGGCCATCGGTGGTGCCGCCGCCGTCGCGAAATCCTTCGGTTACTTCAACACCTTCCTCATCGTCGAAGCCACCATCGCCCTCACCTGCGCCCTCCTGATGGATTCTAAAATCCGCTCACTCCGCTGGAACCCGCTAGAAACCGCCTACCATGGCCCCGGATGAAAAGCGCCGGACCCGACCGAGGTAAGTTCACTTTCGTTTGCTCGTCATGCGTTGGACTAATTCTCCCACCAGCGGATTTGGGAAACGGCGGCTCGGGGTGATGGCGTAGAACGTTTCCTTGAGCTGTGGAATGCGGTGGGTTTCCACCAGTTCGCCGCGTTCGATCTCATCTCGCACCACCACCGGCGGGACGAGCGCGAGGCAGTCGCCCTCACGTGCTAACAAGCGCAGCATCGCCATATCATCCACCTCGGCCATAATGCAGGGCCGCACGCCCGCTGCTGCTAGGAGGCGATCGAAGCCCGCGCGGGTATTGCTCTCCAAGCTGGGCAACATCACGGGCACGTCGCGGAAATCCTCGGGAAAGCGCAGCCGCTTCTTTTTCCATGCCGCCGTGCCCACGAGACTCACCGGTTGTTCTTCTAGCAGATGACTGTGCCATGGCGTTTCCGCATCGCGGCGGACGGGTTGATTGGAAAGCAAAAGATCCACCTGATGCGCATGCAGCATCACTAACAAATCGCGCAGCCCACCGGAGCGAACCACCACCTCAACATCCGCGCGGTGCAGGGCTGGCTTGAGAAACTCCAACTGGAAGTTCCGCGACATCGTGGCCACCGCAGCCACTCGCAGGATTTGTCGGCCGCCGCTCGGGCGGTGCTGCATCACGTCCATCAGCTCCTCGCCGGCCCGCCCGATCGTATCAGCGTAGTCGAGGGCGACGCGCCCGGCCTCGGTGAGGACTAAGCCGCCGGATCTGCGTTCGAAGAGCTTGTGGCCAAGACTTTCCTCCAGTTGCTTCAACTGAAGACTCAGCGCCGGGGCCGAGAGATTGAGCTTTTCCGCCGCCCGCGCGAGGCTTTGCGCTTGGGCGATCATGCGGAAATATCGCAGGTGATGGTAGTTCAGGAACGGCATGGCGGCATTAAATAAAACTTACGCCGATCTTTTAAAGCATGTAATTGTCTAAAACTCTTGGGTCGGCTAATGTTCAGGGAATGCAAGCACTGCTATCCTACTCACTCCTCGCCCTTCCCGCCCTACCGCTACTCGCCGGAGTCGCTGCCCGTGGCCGTTCTGCTGCCACCGCAGGCAAGCTCGTCATCGGCGCTGCCACGGGTTCATTCATCCTCGCGCTCGTCGTGATTGGCGGGCTGATTCTGCAAGGACCGCATGGCGTGCGTCTCGCGCCGTTCGGTGCGGAATCCGCCATCGCGCTCAGTTTGCGCATGGATGGGGTGGCAGCGGTCATGGCATTGCTCGTCAGCTTTCTAGGGCTCACGGTGATCCGCTTTTCCCGCCACTATCTCGCGGGTGATCCGCAACAGGCGCGGTTTTTCTCATGGATGAGCCTCACCTTGGCCGCCGTGCTGACCTTAGTGCTTTCGGGAAATCTGCTGCTGCTAACAGTGGCGTGGGTGGCCACCAGTTTGTTTTTGCACCGCTTGCTGCTGCACTACCCGGAGCGGGCCGGGGCGGTGTTTTCGGCACGGAAGAAATTCGTCGTCAGCCGGACAGGGGATGCTTTCCTACTCGCTGCCGTGGTGTTAGTTTACCATCACTTCGGGACTTGGGAATTTGATGCGCTCTTCGCCGCTGCGGCAGCGGGAAAAACGGCGGGCTTGCCGCTGATCGGCTTACTGTTAGCAGTGTGCGCCGCGCTCAAGTCCGCGCAATTCCCCTTCCATAGCTGGCTGCCGGACACCATGGAAACCCCCACGCCGGTCTCCGCTTTCATGCATGCCGGGATCATCAACGCCGGTGGCTTCCTCGTGGTGCGGCTGAGTCCGCTGTTCGTCCACGCGCCTGCCGCACTTACGATGCTCGCCGTACTTGGTGCCATCACCGCAGCGTTCGGCGCGGTAGTGATGCTCGCCCAGCCGAGTGTGAAACGCGCGCTCGCCTACTCGACCATCGCGCAAATGGGCTTCATGCTGCTGCAATGCGGGCTCGGGGCTTTCGGTCTGGCGCTGCTCCACATCGTCGCACACTCGCTTTATAAAGCGCATTCCTTCCTCCATGCCGGATCGACGGTGGGTGCCGTGCCACGCGCCGCCATCCGCCTGCAAACTCCCGCGCTGGCACTTGGCGTGCTAACAGGCGGCCTGCTCGTCGCCGCCGGGGCCACCGCGCTTGCCGCCATCGCACCCGCCACGAAGCACGAAACCGGCGTCTTCGCCGTGGTGCTCGCCCTTGCGCTGGCATACGGCCTCGCCCGGGCCTGGTCCGCAGGTGGCGGCGTGCGCACGGCGGTGCTCGGAACTGGGGTCGCGGTTGGCATCGCGGGTGCGAGTTTCGCCCTCCACGCCGGTGCCTCGGTCTTGTTTTCTAACTTACCACACCTGAGCCCGCCGCCTGTTCTGGTCATCGCAGCGGGCGCGGTTTTCGCCATCCTTTTCCTCTTTCAGTCCTTCGTCTGGCGTGCCGGTCACCACCCGCTCGGTCGCAGACTCTATATCCACGCGCTGAACGGATTTTACATCGGTACATGGGCTAATCGTCTGCTAGGCCAGCTCTGGCCGCCCCACGCGACCGAACCTGTTACGACCGCCATTCCCGCACCGATCCAACCTTAAATCTCAATTTCACCATGACCTCACTCACCGAAATCTCCCAATCCACGCCCGCCATGGAAGCCACCATCGAAAACGCCCTGTCCCGCATCCCGCCGCTCTGGCCGCTCAAGCACTTCGTCGCTGTCAATCCCTTCGTCGGACTCGCTGACCGCCCGTTTTCCGAAGCTTGCGAACTCCTCCAACGCACGACCGGGGCCGCGCCGCTCCAGTCCGCTGCCGATTATCTATCTGCCTTCGAATCCGGCGCGATCACTGCCGCCGATCTAGCAGAAGCCGCCGACGCCGAGTGGACTCCCGAAAAATTGATCGCCGCACTCGGCAATGCCGCCGCTTCGCCCGCGGTCAAGTCGATCGCCACCGTCGCTGATCTGCTAGACTCAGAGCGCCCACGGGCTCACTGGAGCGTCTTCATCACCGAGGAAATTTCCAAGTGGTGTGCCATCACGTTTGACGAAAACCAAACCACCTGGCGCTCGCCCTGGCAGTCGCAAGGACTCTTCGCCGCGTGGCGCGAGGCCGCCGCGCACGACCGGAACCCAGAGGCTTTCGGACTGACTGGCTTCCGCGCCTTTGTCGCCAGCCTGCCCGACGATGCCACCGCCTGCACCGAGCATTGCCTAAAAATGTTAGCGCCACGGAATGTCGAACTCAGCGATTTCCTCCACCGCCAGCTCGCGACGATTTCCGGCTGGGCCGGCTACACCCAGTATCTCGTCCGCGAGGACACGATGCGGGGCGGGGAAAATTCCGCACTGCGGGACTTGCTCGCCATCCGCTTGGCCTACGACGCAGCGCTGTTCCAAGCGTTCGCACACGACAGCCTGTTTCGCGCCGATTGGAAAAAGCAGCTCAGTCCCAGCAACGACGCCACCCAACTGGCCGCACTCGTCCGCTGGCAGTTTGCCTACGAGGTCGGTTATCAAAATAAATTGGCCGCAGCCCTCGTCGCGCAGCCCTCGGTGATCCCCGCACAACGGCCGTCGTTTCAGGCGATTTTCTGCATCGACGTGCGTTCGGAAGTTTTCCGGAGGCACCTTGAAGCCGCCGCGCCCGCCGCGCAAACCATCGGCTTCGCGGGGTTCTTCGGCTTCCCGGTCGCCCATCGGCCTGCGGGATCCGACATCGCCGCCACGCGTTGCCCCGTTCTGCTAGTGCCACCGGTGGTCACCTGCGAGCCACTCCCCGCCGGACTAACAGCCAGCGCCAAGGCCGCACGGGCAGAGGCCGGCGCGTGGAAGGCATTTCAAAACTCCGCCACCTCGTGTTTCTCGTTCGTCGAGGCTGCCGGGCTTGCCTTCGGTGCGGCTCTCGCCCGCCGCGGCTCGGCATCCGCGTCGATCTGCTCACCCGTGGCTCCCGGCTTCGAAGGGGGCGACGATGCCTCCGCTGAAACGCGGGCCGCGATGGCGGAAGGTGCACTGCGCAACATGAGCCTAACGAAAAATTTCGCGCGGCTCGTGCTCGTCTGCGGCCACGGCAGCCAAAGTGCTAACAACCCCTACGCCTCCGGCCTCGATTGCGGTGCCTGTGGTGGCCACGCCGGTGATGTGAACGCCCGGCTCGCCGCCACGGCGCTCAACGATCCCGCCGTGCGCGCCCACCTCGCCGACAAGGGAATTCAAATTCCCGCAGACACGGTCTTCCTCGCGGGCCTGCACAACACCTCCACCGACGGCGTGGAACTCTTCAACCTCGAACGGGTTCCTAACAGCCACGCGCCGGATGTGAGCACCCTGCGCTCCGCCCTCGCCGCCGCCGGTGCCACCGCATTGTGCGAGCGTGCGCCATCGCTTGGTCTAGCAGCCGTGCCAGCCGAAAAACTCCGCGCCAGCGTGAATGCCCGCGCGGCGGATGCTTCGCAAGTCAGGCCCGAATGGGGGCTTGCTAACAACGCCGCACTCATCGCTGCGCCGCGTAGCCGGACCGCCGCGCTGAAGCTCGATGGCCGGACTTTCCTGCACGACTACGACGCCGCCATCGATCCAGAAAACAAAGTGCTCACCCTCATCCTCTGCGCCCCGGTCGTCGTCGCGAGCTGGATCAACCTGCAATACTACGCCTCACGGGTGGACCCTCTCCGCTACGGCAGCGGCAACAAAACCCTGCACAACGTGGCCGGTGGTCTCGGTGTCTTCGAGGGCAACGGCGGCGACATCCGGACCGGCCTGCCCCTGCAGTCCATTCACGATGGTGAAAAATTCATCCACGAACCGCGCCGCCTAACGGTCTTCATCGAAGCCAAGCGGGAAAACATCGACGCAGTACTCGCCGCCCAGGCTGGCGTGCGCGAACTCTTCGACCACGGCTGGATCCACCTCTGCGCCCTCGAAAGCTCAACCTGCTACCGCTACACAGCGGACGGCTGGCGCGTGATGGCTGTTGCCTCCATTCCCTCACGCCTCGATTCAATCAAGCAGTGACCAGCGGTGGATCGACACCGCAGCGGCGAACCAAGGATTTTGTTTTGGATCCGCTGTGCTGATAGTGACTTTGAATGACATCGGGTCGGCTTGGATCCACTGGCTGTTGCCATAATAGACCATCACATGCCGGCCGTCCGTCGTCACTGCTAGATCACCTCTTGATAGAATTTTGGAATCCAGTTCGCTTAGTTTCCCCCGGATGCCGAGCGGGCGGGTGAATCCGCGGTAGCCTTCGCCCAAGGCCTTCGCGCTGGTGTCGAACCACCACTGGCACGCCCACTCGCGGAATGCCGCGCCGTTAGTATTTACCCAACCTTCTTCCAACAGAGCATCGCGCAGCGCAAGCCGAGGGAGACCTGAGCAGTCGATGCCCCGCCGGCTTTCCCCGCCCCATAGGTAGCGAGTTCCCTCCATCCGTCCCATGGCGGCGACGTAGCGATCCCGCAGTTTTCCCGGATTGATCGGTTTCGAGGGAAGGCAAAATGGGAGCGCTGCAAGCAAAGGCAGAACTAATAAAGTTGTTCTGCGGAATTTCCATTTCCAGCAGAAGTTCAGCGCTGCCGTCCATGTGATTATTAACGAAAGCGGCAGCCCGTATCGCAGCACTCCGTCGTGATAGGGCCACACCGCCAAGGCGATGAGTCCGGTGAGTCCAGCGATCCAGACCAAGCGCAGGAATTGGTGAAACATTCCATTTCGTCGCCTATCCGACAGGGATTTGCGATGTGGAAAGACCGCTTCACAGAAATTTCACCCAGCCTTCATGGAGCCGGGTTTACCTTCGCCCACTCCTCACGGAGCATTGACGCAGCAGCATTTCTATGGGCAGACTCTAACCATCACCATGACCGATCAAGAAGCTCTCGTCGCCCTGAACCTACTGCCGAAAATAGGGCCGATCCGCGTGCGGCGACTGCTGGAGGCATTCGGCGAACCGGCGGCCATTCTCAGCGCGGCGAAGGACCGCCTGATGCGGGTGGACGGCATCGGCGAGGAAACGGCGAAGATCCTGCATGCCTGGCAGGACCACGCGGACCCGGTCGCGGAGATCCGCGAGGCTACCGAGCGCGGCATTTCCATCGTGACGCAGGATGACGAGGATTACCCGGCACCGCTGCGCGAGGCTTACGATCCACCGCTGCTGCTCTATGTTTGGGGAAAACTGGAGGCGCGGGACAAGCATGCGATCAGCATCGTCGGTTCGCGGCGGGCGACGATCTACGGCAAGCAGGCAACGAAGAAGTTTTCCTATCAACTCGCGCAGGCGGGGTTCACGATTATTTCGGGCCTCGCCCGGGGAATCGATACTGCCGCCCACGAAGCTGCCGTGGCCGCTAACGGCCGGACCATCGCGGTGATCGGCTCGGGTCTGGGAAAACTCTATCCGCCGGAAAATCTCGCGCTCGCGGAAAAAATCGCCGCGGGACATGGAGCGGTGGTTTCTGAATTTTCCCTGCACACCGCGCCGGACAAGCAGACGTTTCCAATGCGGAACCGGATCGTCGCCGCATGGGCGCGGGCGGTGCTGGTGGTCGAGTGCCCGGCGTGGTCCGGCTCGTTGATCACGGCGAACCTCGCTTCGGAATATGGCAAGACGGTCTTCGCCGTGCCCGGTCCGATCGACAAGCCGACGTCTGCCGGTTGCAATCAGCTCATCCGCGATGGTGCCACGCTAGTCGCCGATCCCAGCCACCTCCTCGACGATCTGGGAGAACTGCCTTTCGCCCGCACCGCCAGCGTGGCGGAACCTGCGGCGGAAATCCCCGAACTGCCGGAAGAGGAAGCCGCAGTTTTCGCCGTCGTCACCAGCGATGAATCACCAGTGGACCGCATCATCGAACGCAGTGGCCTGCCCGCGCACGTCGTCACTGCGACGTTGATGAAGCTGGAAATGCGGCGGCTGGTGCGGGCATTTCCGGGGTTCCGGTATGCGAGAAGATGAGGGGCGGAAATGATGCGAATGAAAATGTGTTTCGACTGAGGCAATAGGAACACATTTTGCACGAGCGCACTGCGAAATGCGACGCACCACATCCTATTGGTTGTGACGTCGCACGCCATAAATCGCTGATTCCCAGCGGTCTTGTGAGGATTTCATCGTTGAAATGCGATTGGCAAACGACCTGCAAAGCAATCGTTGTCTCCCCGATTTTCTTCGTGGGAACGACCCATCAACTAACCAACTACGATCATGACCAAACTCGAAATGAAAGGCACCTGGAACGAAACCAAGGGCAAGCTGAAGCAGAAATACGCAGGCCTCACAGACGACGATCTGCTCTTTGAAGAAGGCAAGGAGGATGAGCTGCTAGGACGCCTCCAGAAAAAAGTCGGGCAAACGAAAGACGACCTGCGCAAAGCTATTTCCGAACTCTGAGCGCGGACGCATTAAAACTAACATTACCGAAACCTATGAAGAATAAATCTAAAGAGAGCGATCCACACGTGGAGCTCCAACATCTCTTCGTGGATCAACTCCGCGACATCCTCTGGGCTGAAAAGCAACTCGTCAAAGCGCTGCCGAAAATGGCCAAGGCGGCACGTGACGGAAAACTGAAAGCCGCTTTCAATATTCACCTCGGTGAAACCGAAAATCAGGTAACCCGGCTCGGTGAAATTTTTGCCAGTCTCGGCCTTGCGGCGCGCGCCAAAAAGTGTCCTGCGATGGAAGGCTTACTCAAGGAAGCCGATGAACTCGCCGAAGACTATCAGGACTCCAGTGCGCTCGACGCGGCACTCATCGCTGCCGCGCAGAAAGTGGAGCATTATGAAATCGCAACTTACGGCACTCTCCGTGCCTTCGCCGAATGCCTCGGCCACAGCGATGCCGTGAAACTCCTATCAGCCACGCTGGACGAGGAATCCAAGGCGGACGAAGCCCTCACCGGCATCGCGCTGGGTCAGGTGAACGAAGAAGCAGCGGTCTGAAAAATTCCCGTGGATAAACGAGTGTGGTCAGCACTCATGCGCAGAGCACCTGCCGGTGGAAATCCGGCAGGTGTTTTTTTGTTAGCTCGGGGTTGTGTTTCGGGCGTTTATTTCAAGACACTCTCCGCTTCCTTGATCCAGGTGTTATTTCGATAGATCTCGGTTTCTAGAACGAGGGCGGGTGTGATGGCTAGGGCCTCGCCTGAGGGTGCGAAGATGCGAATTTCCACAGTCACGGAGGCGGCGGCACTTTTGACCGGAGCCATGGCGCAGGCGATGCCGGACGGGCCGCGGTTGTGGAGATCTCCGGTTTCGGTGAAGTCGCCGTTGCCGTTTGCGTCGATTGCTAGCAGTTCTTGAGTCGCGGGATCGTAGTATTCGAAACGGAGCGGCACTGGTGATTTGAGACGGAAAGGAATGCCGGTGATTTCTCCAAGTGGGACTGCCATTTCGTGAAACAGGGAAATGGAGCGGAAGGGATTCGTTTCGATTTGGCTGGCATCGAGAACGACTCGTCCCGCGCTGGCGGCCGACCATTGCACGTTCCAGATCGAGCCATCGGAATCAGGGAAACCGGGTTGACGCCAGACGACGCTGACTTTCGCCGTATCGACACTTTCGGCAGCGGCCATGCTGGCAGTGAGCGTGGCTTCACCACCGCTGATAACAGTTTGCGCGAGTAGCAAGGTGACGTCCGGTTTTCCTACGGTGAAATTGACTGTGCCTGCTGGGTTGGCCACCGCGCCCGGACCGGCGATCAGCCATTGGCCGCGAACACTGGCGTAGTTCGGATTGGCGACGACGAAACGCGTATGTGCCTCGATTTTCGGCGCGGCGACGGTGACGACTTCCAACGGCTGGATCGGCAAGCGGGCGGCAACGATGGTGGCGGGCGGGGTGATTTTGTCCGGATTGATGATCGCCTCTTCCTGATCCGGTTGGAGCAGGCGGCGGCGGTATTCCGGGAGATCTACGGCGAGGCGGCGGGCAAGATCGAGTGAGGCCTTGGCTGCGTCTTTTTCACCAAGCTTGCCGAGGGCGAAGGCTCGGAAAATTTCCGCCAGCACGCGGCGGGCGGTGGGGAGTTCCTTTTCGTATTGGGTGATGAATGCGCTGAGTTCAGCGAGTGTGACCTTGGCTCCTTCGATGTCTCCAGATGCGATGCGGGCGTTGAAAATGGAGGAAAGCAGGGTGGGTTCGTGCAGGATCAGACCGAAGGAACGTTTGAGGCGGAGTGCTTCCTGGAACAGCGGGATGGCTTCGCCCGGGCGGTTGCATGCTATCAGATAGCTGCCGTATTCCTTGTAAATGTTAGGTTCGCCGCGCTTGTTGCCTTGGGCACGCATCTTGGCGAGGAGGGCGATGAATTCGGAATCGAGGTTTGCTTCGCCAGCTTCCGCGCGGCTCACGAGGCTATCGCGGTCGGCGTAGGCGCTTTCGAGAAACTGGCCGAGGGCGTTTTGTTTTTTTGCATCGGCGTTGAGGGCAGCGAGCGCTTCCTGCGAATGGCGGAGGTCGAGCTCCATTTTTGCTAGCAGGCGGGTGGAGTTGTTCACGGAGTTACTGGCGTCGATGCTCGCGCCGATTTCGCGGGCTTGATCTAGCAGTTTTTCCGAAGGGCCGTCCCACTGGGAAAGATTGCGCAGGAAGTTGATCTGGAGCGTGAGGTGGCTGGAGCGGACTTCGGCGAGGTCCGCGCCGGAGTGGAGGAGTGCTTGTTGGGCGTCGAGCGCTTGCTTTTCGTAGCCGAGGTAATCGAGGAGCTCGCAGAGGCGGGCGCGGAGCTTGAAGGCGTAGAATTGTTCTAGCTTCGGGATGCGCTGCCAATCGTCTCCCAGCGCAGCCACCGCCTGCTCTAGCAGCGTGCGAGCTTCGAGGCTGCGTCCGACGAAATCGAGCATGTCCGCCTCGCGCTCGACGAGCCGCCAACCGTACGAGCGCAGTGCGGGCGGGAGGTTTTTGAGTTCCGCCACGGTGATCGACCGGCCGTCGCCGTCTGCGGAGAGTTTTTTTCCGCGCAGGGTTTCTGCGGCGGCGCGGTTTGCCTGCCAAGCGGCACCGATTTTCCCCTCCGTCTGCAGACCTCGCTCCATCAGGCCGAACAACTGCACGCGCCGCAGCGCATCGCCATCCACCGTTTGATAGTCGAGGGCATCGAGTGCGGTGATGACCTCGCGTGAGAATCGCCCCGCCTCGATGCTCTTCTTGCTTTCATACATTTGATAAGCACCATTCAGTCCCGCGGAGGTGGCATAGTCAGCATTTCCCGCCTCCACGGCGAGGTGGAAACTTCGCTTCATCCCCTCGATCGCCGCCGGGACGTCGGTTTTCTGAATTTCCTTCGCGGCGTAGAACTCAGCTTGGTAGCTGCCTTGTGCGGTCGCGGCGGCGATGGTGAAAAGCGAAACAAAAACCTGTGGAAGAAGTCTCATGAGCGAGAATGCGCAGGCTTTCCCCACAACAGCAACACCTCTGATAGGGTTTCACGAAAAATTCACAAAGCGGTGAAATTCACTTGTTGGGCGTTCCGGAAATTTCCCTGGGCACGTCGCTCGATCATGGGGCCTTGGAAGACGCGGTGCGGTATTCATCCAGCAGTTTTGCCGCCTGCGTTTCTGCTTCCTCCACGGGGAGGCCGGCAGGGATGCCCGGGCGGAGGTGGCGGGTCTTGGTTAGCCAGGCGAGCTTGAGAAGCGAACTGCGGCGGAAGAGGATGGTGAATCCCGCGTTGTTAGGAATGGCGGGAGTGCCTTGCAATTTCAAAATCGGCCAGAGCTGGCGCGTGATGGATTCCGCGATGAAGCGGTGGCCGTCGTCGCCGGGGTGGATGTTGTCATTCGCGTAGATAAATGCGGGGTTTGTCGCCTTTTCGGCAGAGACGGCTTTTTTCAGATCGGGCCGGATGTCGATGACCTGCCAGCCGTCGGTGCGGCGGGAGACGAGCCAGTTTCCGTAGGTATCGAGCACGGAGTCGTAGTGGTTTGGGTCGGAGTCGGGTTTGTCTGCGTTGTGGAGCGGCGGGGTGATGAAAATGATGGGAGCGTGGTGCGCATCGGCGGCGGCTTTGAGTTTCTCGATGCCATCTTTGTAAGCTTGGAAGCGGACAGGATCGAGCGGGAGGTAAATGCCGTCGTTCATGCCGTAGCAGGCGAGGATGAGCGTGGGGTGAAAGGCGTCGAGAATGCGTTCGAGCCGTTCGTGGAGGCAGGGGCGGGGAAATTTTCCGCCCGCGTGATTGGGTTCGGACAAGCCAGAAACCGTCTCGCTGCCGATGCCGAAGTCCACGATTTCCGCATCGCCAAACTGCGGTGTCGCCAGCAGCGCGGCCTCGACCCGCGTCGGCCAGCGGCCATCGTATGTGATGCTGTCCCCGAGGATCGCAACTCGCTCCGGGGCGGCGATGACGGGCTGGGACGCAGCGAAAAGACCAGCGATAAGGCTGAGAGCGAGAAGGATTTTACGGGGCATCTGGGTGGTTTTTAGAAATTTTTCTGCCTCCCATACGCTCGTTGGATTGACAAAATTTCCCCTCGTCACCGCCAAAAATTACCAATCCGCTTGCAAATCTCGCCCTCCCGAGCCTAGTCCCTCAGCCCACAGCCACTTAACGGCCCGTATTTACCATGGGAAAAACACTCATCATCGCCGAGAAGCCCAGCGTCATGACCGACCTGGGCAAGGTCCTCACCAAGGTTCTCGGTAAGTTTGAAAAAAATGGTTCTGGCCGCGATGTTTTCTTCGAGAACGACACCGCCATCATCACTTCCGCCGTCGGCCACCTGGTCGAGCTGCGGATGCCGATGGGGCCGAACGGCAAGAAACTCCCATGGAATTTCACCGTGCTGCCTGCCATCCCGGACAAGTTCGACCTCGATCCCATCCCGGACTCCGAGGCCCGCCTCAAGCAGGTGCTCAAGCTCGCCAAGCGCAAGGACGTGGACCTCATCGTCAATGCCTGCGACGCCGGCCGCGAAGGTGAGCTGATTTTCCGCTACATCATGGAAATCGGCGGCCTCGAAAAGCCAGTGAAGCGCCTCTGGATGCAGTCGATGACCAATGACTCGATCCTCGAAGCCTGGAAAAATCTCCGCTCCGGCGAGTCGATGAAGCCACTGGCCGATGCCGCGAAGTGCCGCTCAGAGTCGGATTGGCTCGTCGGCCTCAACGCCACCCGAGCCCTCACTTGCTTCAATTCCCGCCACGGCGGATTCAACATCACCGCCGCCGGCCGCGTGCAAACGCCGACGCTCGCCATCCTCGCCCAGCGCGAAGCCGAAATCCGTGCGTTCAGGCCAACGCCGTATTTTGAAGTCCACGCCACTTTCGGCGTCCAGGCCGGCGAATACCTCGGCAAGTGGATCGATGAATCCTGGAAAAAGGACGAAAACGCCCCGCTCTCGAAACCCGAGCGCATCTGGGACCAGCAAACCGCCGAGTCCATCGTCGCCCGTTGCACCGGCAAGACCGGCAAGGTCACCGAGGAAAAAAAGGCAAACACCCAGATTTCCCCGCAGCTTTACGACCTCACCACCCTCCAACGCGAGGCTCCGTTTTCCGCGAAAGGCACGCTTCAGATCGCCCAGGCGCTCTATGAAAAGCACAAAATGATCACCTACCCGCGGACTGATTCGCGGTATCTGCCTGAAGATTATACCGGAAACGTCCGCGAAACCATGGCGGACGTCGGCAACAGCGACCTCGACGTCGCGAAATACGCCAAAGCCGTGCTTTCCGGCTCCGCCGAAAACGGCCCGCGCCTCCACAAATCCCGCCGCGTTTTCGATTCCAAGAAAGTCTCGGATCACTTTGCCATCATCCCGACCGGTAAATTTTCCAAACTCTCCGAAGCCGAGCAAAAGCTCTACGACATGATCGTCAAGCGCTTCATCGCCGTCTTCTACCCATCCGCCGAGTTCGAGCAAACCACCCGCCTCACCCGCATCGAGAGTAACACAGGCGTCTCGCCTGTGTCGGATACCTTCAAAACCGAAGGCCGCATCCTCGTGAAACCCGGCTGGCTCGAAGTTTACGGCCGCCGCCCCGGTGTGGCCGCTGGAAAAGACGAACTTTGCCCCGTCACTCCCGGCGAGCAGGCACCCGTCGAGGCCATCGAACTCCTCGCCGAGGAAACCAAGCCACCCGCCCGGATGACCGAATCCACGCTCCTCTCCGCGATGGAAGGTGCCGGCAAACTCATCGACGACGAAGCCCTCCGCGAAGCCATGGCCGAGCGCGGCCTCGGTACTCCCGCCACCCGCGCCGCCACCATCGAAGGCCTCATTTCCCAGAAATACCTCGCCCGCGAAGGCCGCGATCTCTTCGTGTCCGGCAGCGGCATGCGCCTCATCGAGCTCGTCCGCGAAATGGAAATCGAAGGCCTCTACTCGCCGAAACTCACCGGTGATTGGGAGTTCAAACTCCGCCAAATGGAGCACGGCAGTCTCAAGCGCAGCGATTTCATGAAGGAGATCATCGCCTACACCGACGAAATCTGCACCAAGGCCCGCAAAGCCGCCGATCTCGCAAAAAGCGAAGTTTTCCCCGACCTCAAAGTCACCTGCCCGATGTGCGGCGCCGCCAGCCTCAAGCAAACCGAGGCCACCTACGAGTGCCGCGAGCCCGAGTGCAAATTCAAGGCGAAGAAACACATCGCCGGCCGCCTACTCACCGAGGAAGAAGCCATCCAGCTCTTCACCACCAAACACGTCGGCCCGCTCACCGGCTTTAAATCGAAGTTCAACAAACCCTTCGACGCCGCGCTCGAAATGGACGCGAAGTTCAAAATCAACTTCGTTTTCGAAGGTGACGACCGCGACGGCCCGCCCGAACTGACCGAGGAGCAAATCATCGGCGAAGCGAAAACCGAGGAAGGCAAAACCTACAAAGTTTACGCCACCGAAAAGGCCTACCACGTCCCCGAAGTCGTCACTAAAAAGGACCCGCACGGCATCCGCATCGGCAAGTCCATTCTCCAGTGCGAAATCCCGGAAGCGCAGATCCTCAAGCTCATCAGCACCGGCAAGACCGACGTCCTCAAAGGCTTCGTTTCCAATCGCACCAAGCGCAAATTCGACGCCCACCTCACCTTCGATCTGAAGGACGGCAAAATCGGCTTCGACTTCCCACCCCGCCCCGCGAAAAAAGCCGCCGCCAAGAAAACGGCAAAAGTCGCCGAGGAGTGATCCCATAGCGGATAGGCATTTTGCCCCAAAAGGCTGTTTGAAAACTCGCAAAGGAGCGCGTTCATTCTGAGCGCTATTTGCGACGGAGATCCTGTCCGCCGGCATTGTGATCCGAGGCACCCGACAAGATGTCGGGCCGAAACAGTCGATAAAATATCGACGCCCCTATTTTTCAGACAGCTTAACAAAATCGTTCGTCAAGAATCACCTTCACCTCAGCGAGCCGGCTACAAGTTAATCCTAGAAAAGAAAATTGAACCACAGATCGCACAGATTGGCACAGATAATGAATGAGTTACAAGATTTTAGACCTTCACCCTCCGGGTGAGAGCCGAGTCGTTCATAAATCTCTTACAATCTGTGTATTCCGTGTAATCTGTGGTTAACCATCTTCCTCTTTAAGTTAATGGCAAAAACTGTTCGCCCGTCTCTGCTGAAGTGAGTTTCAGTCCAACAAAAACCCCCGTCCGGCGGACCGGACGAGGGTTGGTTTGATTGGATGCTCTCGGAAGCGATTACGCCTCTTCGGTCTTCGCCTTTGGCTCTTCAAAGCCGTATTTGGCTTCAAGGTCAGTGGCAGTCTCGGCGACGGCCGGTGCTTCCTCAGCAGCGGCTTGTGGCACGGTTTCGACGATCGTTTGGATCACTGGCTCCGCAGCTTCGACGGCGGCGACAGGCGCGGGATTTGGATTTGCAGAGGCGACGACGATCTTGCGGGGCTCGCGCTCCGGGCGGTCTTCGGCTTCCTCACGCTCGTCGTTGCCCTTGGACTTGGCACCGGAAACGGTGAGCTTGCGGCCCATGAAATGTTGGTCGTTGAGGACCTCCACGGCGCGGATCGCATCGTCCATGTGGAGCATTTCCACAAAGCCGTAACCCTTGGAGCGGTGGGTGCTGCGGTTATAAACGACCTCGACGTTGCGGACGCCACCGACGCCCTTGAAGAGCTCTTGTAGGTCCTGCTCGCTCACGTCGTAGGAAAGATTTCCGACGTAAACGCGCGGGCTTTCCACGCTGTTACGGTCACCACCGCGCGGACGCTCTTTCGGCTGGCGCTCGGGGCGCGGCTGGCGCTCCGGACGTGGCTCGCGTTCTTCGCGTTCCCGAGGTGCGCCGCCTTCGTTGGATCGGGCGTTGCGGGTGTTGGATTTCGGGGCGCGGGCCTCGGTCGTTGGATTCGCAGTCTGTTTGGCAGCTTCCTGTCCGCGTTCGATGCGGGACGGCGGTGCGGGCTCCTTGTAGAGACCGATGGCTTTCAGGATTTTCTGCCACAGAGTCAGCTTGGCAGGCGCGTATTTGCGCGGTGCCTGCGGGCGGAATTCCTCGGCGCGGTTGCTACCTTGGCTTCCTTGGCTGCGGTTCTGCGAGTGGCCGCGGTTGTCGTTGCGGGAATCGCCGGAGCGGCGTTCTCCACCACCACGGCTTTCGCGGTTGTCACGGTTTTCGCGACCATCGCGGTTGTTGCTGTTACGGTTTGAGCCTCCGCGTGAGCGGCGGCGACGGCTGTCTCCTCCCGAATTACGGGAATCTTGTGTTGCGTTTGACATTTTGTCAGTGGGGTCATGGTTTTCAGGCGGCCCGGCGCGGCGGACCCAAGGCTGGGTCCGGCAATGCTGGAAGGACCTCGTGCTGACCGGCATGACTCCGACGGTCCGGCTTTTTGGTGCCGGGGTGAAGCTCCGCAGCTTACGGAAGAAGACGTCACCCAGTGTCGGAAACAGCCGGCTTGCGCCGCCGCCCGTGAGACAGGAAATCCGATTTTCCTGCCTGCGGGCCGATTTCACCACTCTCAGAACAGAGGTGAATCAGTCAGCAATCGGCCAAATGCGGGCATGGAGGTAAGGAATACCTGCTCGCCGGGGAAACTACGGTTTTTTGAACTGATGGCAAGGCTGTAACACGGAACGCTCTAATTTAGTCCCGGTATCCCCAGCCACCGCCGCCAGGAACTCAACACCCTACCCGCCCCAGTCTTATCGATACGTCGGGAGCGAGGAGTTGGTGAAGCTGATGGATTGACGCTGTGGCGGCACTCTCGGGTCGATTTTTGTGAATTGGAGAGCAATGATCGCTTCCCTCGTATCGACCTCCACGGACACGTCGGTGTTGGTGGGCAGAGTCGGTTGGAAGAAATTGAACCGCCAAGACGCCAAGAACGCCAAGTGAAGAGGTGTTGACTGCGCTCAATTCTATTTTCAGCCCCCTACCTTCTGATTTTTGCTCATCTTTCCTTGGCGTCTTGGCGGTGAAAACCTCTTTGGTTCAAATTTTTGAGGCAATCGCTCCCTAATGGAAGTGCCCTGGTAGATGCGCCTGATGGACTGGAGAGAGAGATCTTAAGTGTGAAATACAGGCATTTAAACATGGAATCTTCCCAAAACTGGGCGTCCTACCTCGCAATGTCTGT